>CAZNQA010000005.1:60803-77116 GCA_964575105.1 uncultured Stakelama sp. | reverse complement strand
TCGCTGATGCCGTGGCTCGCCGCGACCGCGCTGCTCCATTCGGTGACGGTGCTGGCGACGCGCGATGGCCTGCGCGCCTGGACGCTGATGCTCGCGGTGGTGGCGTTCTCGATGTCGATGATCGGAACATTCCTAGTGCGCTCGGGAATTTTGACCAGTGTCCACGCCTTTGCGGTCGATCCGACGCGCGGGAGCTTCATCCTCGCGCTGCTTGCCCTCTATATCGGCGGCGCGTTGCTGTTGTTCGCGTTGCGTGTCGGGACGGTACGCGCGGGAACGATGTTCGACTTCGTCAGCCGCGAGGGCGCGCTGGTCGCGAACAACCTGTTGCTGACGGTGATCCTCGGCGTCGTGCTGATCGGGACGCTGTATCCGATCGTCGCGGCGGGATTCGGGACGCAATTGTCGGTCGGGCCGCCGTTTTTCGACAAGGCCGCAGGGCCGGTCGCCTTGGTGCTGATCGCGGTGATGGCGGTCGGGCCATTGCTGCGCTGGCGGCGCGACACCGCGCAGGCGGCGATCGCGCGCGTGACGATCCCGATCGCGGTGACGGGCGCGGTGCTGATCCTCGTCGCGGCGACCACCGGCGGGATCGCGTTGCTGCCGTTGCTCGGGCTCGCGCTCGCGGCAGGGCTGGCGGCGGCGAGCGTCGCGCCCTTGTGGAAGCGCAATCTGCGCCGCACGCCGCTGTTCACCTACGGCATGGTCGTCGCGCATCTCGGGATCGCGGTGAGCCTTGCGGGGATGGCGTGCGATACCGCATTCACGCAGGCGACCTTGGTCGCGGCGCGCGTCGGCGAGCCGCAGCGAGTCGGGCCGTACACCGTGACGCTCGACGGGGTGAAGCCGGTGATCGGCCCGAACTGGTCCGCGATCGAAGCGCGGCTGAGCGCGCGGCGGGGGACGGATGGCGGCCTGTTCTACCTGCGCCCGCAATCGCGCTTTTTCTCCAACCCCGTCACCGTGACCAGCGAGTCCGCGATCGCGACGCGCTGGGACGGGCAACTCTACACCGTGCTCGGCGAGCCCGATGCGCAGGGGCGCTGGCAATTGCGGCTGTGGTGGAAGCCGTTCGTCACGCTGATCTGGCTTGGTGGCGCGCTGGTCGCGCTGGGCGGGGCGCTGTCGCTGATCGGACGGCTGCTGCGCGGACGCCGCGATCGCACGCGGGCCGAGGCCTACGCATGAGCGCGCGGCTGATCTGGATCCCGTTCGTCGTGGCGCTGGCGTTGCTCGGGCTGATCGCCTGGGGGCTGTATAAGCCCGCCGACCGCACGGTGCGGTCGGCGCTGGTCGGGCAGACGCTGCCCGCGTTCGATCTTCCCCCGATCGTGCCGACCAAGCCGGGCCTCGCCACCGCGCGGTTCGCGACCGGCAAGCCGCGGTTGCTCAACGTCTTCGCGAGCTGGTGCATTCCGTGCGTGGCGGAGGCACCCCAGTTGTTGCGGCTCAAGCAGGCGGGCGTGGTGATCGACGCGGTCGCGATCCGCGATACCCCCGCGGCGATCCGCGACTTTCTTGCGCGCAACGGCGATCCCTATGCCGCGATCGGCGACGACCAGACCAGTTCGTTGCAACTCGCGCTCGGCTCGTCGGGCGTGCCCGAGACCTTCGTGATCGACGGACGTGGGCGGATCGTCCAGCAGCACGTTGGCGACATTCGGGAGGACGAGGTGCCGGGGCTGATCGCGCTGGTGCGGGGGTTGAAGTGAGGGACCTCAGCTTGCTTCTTCGCCGGGGGAGCGCCGCGTTGCTGCTGCTCCTCTTCATATCTCCCGCCTTCGCCGACAGCAGCCTGCCCCCCGCGCCGCTCGCCAACGTCCAGCTCAAGGACCCGGCCAAGGAAGCCCAGGCACAGGCGTTGATGGCGACGCTGCGCTGCGTGGTATGCCAGGGGCAGTCGATCGCGGACAGCAATGCCGAGATGGCGGGCGACATGCGCTCGCTCGTCCGCACGCGGATCGAAGGCGGGCAGAGCCCCGCGCAAATCCGTGACTGGCTGATCGCGCGTTACGGCGATTACATCAGCTACGATCCGCCGTTCAGCGCATTGACCGCGCCCTTGTGGATCACGCCGCTCGTGCTGCTCGCGCTCGGTGCCTGGCTCGCGCGCGCGAGCTTCAAGCGGCGGGGTGCGCGCTAGCGCAGCCGAGCACCGTTTCCCATGTTCCGGCAAAGGCCGCGTCCGCCGCCGCCGCGATCGCTGCCATCGCTTCGGAATCCGCCGCCATCGCCGGATCGAACCCGAGCTTGCCCGCGACCAGCCGGGCGAGCACCGCCGCGGCGTCGCCCTCGGCGGCCGCGGTCGCCAGCGCAGCCCCCGCCGGATCGACGATCGCGATGCCGCCACGCGACCGCTGCATCAGGAAGGCGACCCAGCACCCGAGCGCGACGACCACGCGCCGCGGCATCTCCCCGCGTGCGCGGTGCCAGGCGAGCGTGTCGCCCAGTCGATACGGGATCTTCTGGCTGCCATCGCCCGCGATCTGGTCGAGCCGGTGGACGATCGCCGGGTTGCGGAAGCGCGCCAGGATCTGCTGCCGATAAGCGTCATGATCGAACCCGGCGACGCGTGGCAGTGTCGGCAGGATCTCGTCACGGATCATCGCATCGACGAATGCGGCGAGCAGCGCATCGCGCATCGCGTCTGCCACGCTGGTCGAACCGCGCAGCAATCCCGCATAAGCGAGCGTCGAATGCGCGCCGTTGAGCACCCGCAATTTCGCCTGTTCATAGCCTGCGACATTGTCGGTCAGCGTCGCGCCCGCGTTGGCGAGCGCCGCGCAGACGGAGTCGCCGAGATCCTCGATCACCCATTGCGTGAAGGCCTCGCGCTGGACCGCCGCGCGATCCTCCACGCCTAACGCTTCCGCGACATCGTCGTAAAGGGTCGCGTCGGACGCGGGCGTAATCGAATCGACCATCGTGCAGGGCACGCGCACTTCGCCCGCGATCCACTCGGCCAGATACGGGTCGAGCGCGCCCGCAAAAGCGATCAGCGCGGCGTGGAGCTTCGCGCCATTGTCGGCGAGGTTGTCGCACGGCATCACCACGAACGCCGCTTCCCCCGCCGCATGACGCGCCTCCAGCCCCGCGACGATCCAGCCGATCACGCTACGCGGAACTTCGGCCCCGGCCAGATCGTGCGCGATGTCGGGATGGTTGAAATCGAGGCTGCCGTCCGCGGCGAGGCAATAGCCCTTTTCGGTCACGGTGGTGGTGACGAGCCGCGTCGTGGCGGCCGCCAGCAGCGTACGGATCTGCGCGGCATCGTCGGGGCCGAGAAACGCGCTGTGCGCACCGATCACGCGGTGTCCGGACGCGGCGTCCCGCACGGCCAGCGTATACAGCCCCTCTTGCGCGGCGAGGTCGGCGACGGTGCCTTTGCTGCGCAGTGAGACCGCAGCAATTCCCCAGGTCGGATCGCTCGCGAGCAGCGTGTCGACATAGGCTGCCTGATGCGCACGGTGGAACGCACCCGGCCCGAAATGGACGATCCCGACCGGCGGCGGCGTCCGCCGGTCCGGTCGCGCGATCGACGACGATAGCTGATCCAGCGCGGCATAGCGCAGGCGCGGGCGGTCTTGCTGCATCATCGTGTCGCTTCCGTAGTGTCCAACGCGGGAGATCCCAGCGTTAGCCTCGGCGGCATGGCCAAGGCCAGTAGCAATTGCCGCAATGGGTGCTCGCAACTTGTTCGTGGCCGCTCCAGTGCTTACCAGAGCCCCGAGAGAATGGTTCGGAAGGAAGACGATGACGCGGCGCTTGGAATTGCACCCCGACCGATTGTTTCCCGCTGACCCAACGACCCGCGCGATCGCGCGGACGCTGTATGCCGGGGTCGCCGACTTACCGATCGTCAGCCCGCATGGTCACACCGACGCGCGCTGGTTCGCGGACGATGCACCGTGGACCGACGCGACCGGCCTGTTGCTCGCGCCCGATCACTACATCTTCCGCATGCTCTACAGCCAGGGGATCCCGCTCGATGCGCTCGCAATTCCGCGCCGGTCGGGCGTTCCCGCGACGGACCCGCGCGCGGCGTGGCGCGTTTTTGCGGATCATATTGCGCTGTTCCGCGGCACGCCGTCGCAGATGTGGCTCGACCACGTCTTTGCCGAGGTGTTCGGGTTCGACGTCGCGCTCGAGGGCGCGACCGCCGACCTCTATTTCGATACGATCGGCGAGAAGCTGGCCACCCCGGCGTTCCGGCCGCGCGCGCTGTTCGACCGGTTCGACATCGCGTTTCTCGCGACCACCGAGGGGCCGCAGGACGATCTCGGCGCGCACCACCGGATCCAGGAGTCGGGCTGGAACGGCCGGGTCGTCACCACTTATCGTCCCGATGGCGTGATCGACGTCGAGCATGAACAGTTCGCCCCTGCGATGGCGCGCTTCGCCGAGCTGACCGGCGAGGACGTCTATAGCTGGTCGGGCTATCTCGCCGCGCATCGCAAGCGCCGTGCCGATTTCCGTGCGGCGGGCGCGACCGCGACCGACCACGGCCACCCGACCGCGGCGACCGCGAACCTGACTCCGGTCGAGGCCGAGGCGTTGTTCGGCAGGATCGTTGGCGGCAGCTGGACGCCGGCGGATGCCGAGCTGTTCCGCGCGCAGATGCTGACCGAAATGGCGGGGATGTCGGTCGAGGACGGGATGGTGATGCAGATCCATCCGGGCTCGTTCCGCAATCATAATGCCGGTCTTTTTGCGACACACGGGCGCGACAAGGGCGCGGATATCCCGGTGCGGACCGAATATGTCCACGCGCTCAAGCCCTTGCTCGACCGGTTCGGGACGAGCACCGATCTGTCGATCATCCTCTTCACGCTCGACGAGAGCGTCTATGCGCGCGAACTGGCGCCGCTTGCGGGGCATTATCCGTGCCTCAAGCTCGGGCCGGCATGGTGGTTCCATGACAGCCCCGAGGGCATGCGCCGCTTCCGCGAGACGACGACCGAGACCGCGGGCTTCTACAATACCGTCGGTTTCAACGACGATACGCGCGCGTTTATGTCGATTCCAGCACGACATGACGTCGCCCGGAGAGTGGATTGCGGCTTTTTGGCGCGGCTTGTGGCGGAACACCGCATCGCGGACTGGGAAGCCGCCGATCTCGCGCACGAACTGACCAGCGGGCTGGTGCGACGGGCGTATCGGATCGACGGGAACGCGTGAACGGGAGACGACCGCCGCGCCATCGCTGGCATGGCGGTCGTCCCGTGACGCTCAGGCGTCGGTCTTCTGGAGCGCGGGGTAGTCGATATACCCCTCCGGCCCCTGGCTGTACCAGGTCTTGGCGTCGTCCTTCGCCAGCGGTGCGCCGGTGCGCAGACGCTCGGGGAGATCGGGGTTGCTGATGAAGGTGCGCCCGAAGGCGATCGCATCGGCGACGCCCGAATCGAGATCGGCCTGCGCCTCCGCGACCGTCGTGTAATCCGAATTGAGCACGAGCGGGTTCTTGAACACCTTGCGGATCTCGGGCGACTGCTTGGGCACCTCGGTCTTGCCGAAGGTTCCGTCGGGGCCGGGCTCGCGCAGCTCGAGGAAGGCGATGCCGATCTCGTCGAGCGCCTTGGCGGCGGCGGTGAACAGGCCGGTCGCGTTGCTGTCGTCGACACCCTGCGAATCGCCGTTGGGCGACAGACGCACCGCAGTACGGTCGGCACCCGCAACGCTGACGACGCGCTCGGTCACTTCGCGCAGCAGGCGAATGCGGTTCTCGATCGAGCCGCCATAGGCGTCCTCACGGAAGTTGGCGTTGTCGCGGAGGAACTGGTCGATCAGATAGCCATTGGCGGCATGGATCTGGACACCGTCGAACCCGGCGGCGATCGCGTTGCGCGTTGCCAGTGCGTAATCGTCGATCAGGCGGGGAATCTCGGACAGTTCGAGCGGGCGTGCGGTCTCGAAGTCCTGCTTGCCGTCATAGGTATGCGCCTGGCCCGCGGTCGCGGTCGCCGAGGACGATACCGGCTGGGTGCCGATCACCGAGGAATGGACCTGCCGGCCCATGTGCCAAAGCTGCACCATGATCCGGCCACCCGCTGCATGGACGCGCTCGGTGATCGGCTTCCAGGCGTCGACCTGCTCGTCGTTCCACAGACCCGGCGCGAACGGCCAGCCTAGACCCTCGCGGCTGATCCCGGTCGCCTCGGTGATAATCAGGCCCGCGCTCGCGCGCTGCTCGTAATAGTCCTGCATGATCTCGGTCGGGACGAACGTTCTGGTCGACCGGCCGCGCGTCAGCGGGGCCATCAGGATACGGTTGGGGGCGTGGATCGCACCGAGCTGGATGGGATCGAACAGGCTGGGCATATGCGCGAAGTCCTTTTGCTGTGACGCAGCACAGATAGGAAGCTACAGCGCGGCATGCACCCGCGCCCGTCCGAAAGAAAATCTGTGGCCACCAAAACTCCGGTCGAGCCGACCGCGTTCGCGATCGTCGCGGTGGTCCTGGCCAATGTCGCGCTCGCGTTCGGGCCGTGGTTCGTCCGGCTGGCGGATGTCGGGCCGGTGTCCTCGGCGTTCTGGCGAATCGCGCTTGCCGCGCCGCTGCTGACGGGGGCCGCGCTGGCGACGGGGTGGCGACCGTTCGGGCCGTCGGGTGCCAATTTGTCCCGGCTGCTGTGGGGGATGATCGCGCTCGGCGGGATCTGCTTTGCCGCCGACCTCGGGAGCTGGCACCTCGGCATCCTGCGCACGACGCTGGCGAACGCCACGCTGTTCGGCAATTGCGCGATCCTGATGTTCCCGATCTACGGCTTCCTCGTCGCGCGCGCGTGGCCGACGCGGATCCAGGGAATCGCGTTGCTGCTCGCGACGGTCGGCGCGGCGCTGCTGATGGGGCGGTCGTACCAGCTCGACCCGCGCAACCTTGCGGGCGACATGCTCTGCCTGCTCGCGGGCGTTCTCTACACCGCCTATTTCATCCTGATGGCGCGCGCGCGGACGACGATGCAGCCGATCCCCGCGCTTGCGCTGTCGACGATCGCGAGCATCCTCCCATTGCTGATCTTCGCACAGCTGCTCGGCGAGCAGATGTGGCCGACGCACTGGGGCCCGCTGATCGGGCTCGCGCTGGTCAGCCAGGTGATCGGGCAGGGGTTGATGATCTTCGCGCTCGGCAAGCTGCCGCCGCTGGTCGTCGGGCTTGCGCTGCTGGTCCAGCCGGTGGTCGCGGCGACGATCGGGTGGACCGTCTATGGCGAGAAGCTCGGGCTTGCCGACCTGTTCGGCGCATCGCTCGTCGCGGTCGCGCTGGTGCTGGTAAGCCGCCGCGCGCGGGGCTAGATAGGGCGCATGGCCGATCCGATCCCGCTCCCCGTCCCAGCATCCGTTCCCGTCAACCGCCTCGCCGATGCGACGCTCGACGAAATCCGCGCGGCGCTTGCGCCGTCGATCGCGGACAATGCCGGGTTCGACGGCTGGGGCGACGCCGCGCGTGACATGGCGGCGGATCAGGCGGGCGTCGATCGCGACGTCGCGCGGCTGGCGTTTCCGGGCGGCGCGGTCGACATGATCGAAGCGTGGTTCGCGCAGGTCGACGCCGAGATGCTCGCGCGGCTGCCGCAGGAGCGGCTGATGGCGATGAAGATCCGCGACCGGATCCCGGCGCTGGTCGAGGCGCGGCTCGACATCGTCGCGCCGAACCGCGAGGCGCTGCGGCGTGCGCTTGCGATTCTCGCCTTGCCGCAGAATGCGATGCGCGGGGTCAAGCTCGGCTGGCATGCCGCCGACGTGATGTGGCGCGCGGCGGGCGACACCGCGACCGACTACAACCATTATACCAAGCGCACGTTGCTGTCGGGGGTCTATGCCGCGACGGTGACGGTGTTCCTCGACGACGACAGCGAGGGGCATGCCGACACCAGCGCGTTCCTCGCGCGGCGGATCTGGGGGATCATGCGGTTCGAGCGGATCAAGAGCCGCTTCGTCGGGCAATCGGAATTGCGGCCGAGCTTGTCGCGGTTTGTCGGGCGGTTGCGCTATCCGGCGGTGTGATCTCGGGTAGACGGGCGTCGTTTCCGACTACGTGCGGGCGTTCTCCCCACCCGTCCGTCATCCTGAACTCGTTTCAGGATCCAGCCCTCAACAAGTCCGGCCAGCCGGTGCGGCGCGGTGGATGCTGGAACGCGTTCAGCATGACGGCAGCTTTTGGGGCGTGCCGTAACCGCGTGTGGCTGCGTCATCCCGCCGTGCGAATGCGACAAACTGCGAACCGCTCGCATTTAGTGCTGGCGTTTCCCGACCGTTATTGATAATCACTCGCAGCATGGACATGTCCAATCCCGTGAAGCTGCCACTGAGCCTCGAATCGCTGCCGCATCGGCAGGTCGCGACGGTTGCCGCGATCGACTGGTCGCATCTGTCGACTCCCGAAGCGCGCCGTCTGCGCGAACTCGGGTTCGATGAGGGCGTCGGGATCGAGGTTCTCCACCGCGCCAGTCTCGGCAAGGGGCCGATCGCGTGCCGTATCGGTCGCATGACCGTCGCGTTGCGTCGCGCGGTCGCCAGCACGATCTTCGTATCGCCCGTCACGCAATAAGTGCCCCCACAGCAATGACCGCCACGCCCCTCGTGGCGCTGGTCGGCAATCCCAATGCCGGCAAGAGCGCGCTGTTCAACGCGCTGACCGGCGCACGCCAGAAGGTCGGCAATTATCCCGGCGTCACGGTCGAGCGCCATTCGGGCAAGCTCGCGCTCGCGGATGGGCGGACGGTCGACCTCGTTGATCTGCCGGGTGCGTACAGCCTCGATCCTTCAAGCCCCGACGAGCGCGTCACGCGCGACGTCGTCACCGGCACGCAGACCGGCGAGCGCCTCCCCGATGCGCTGGTGGTGGTGCTCGACGCCTCCAACCTCGACAATCACCTGCGCTTCGCGCTCCAGCTGATCGCGCTCGGGCTGCCGGTGGTGGTCGCGCTCAACATGTTCGATCTCGCCGAGCGCGACGGGCTGACGCTCGACCCGCAGAAGCTGTCCGCCGAACTGGGCGTGCCGGTGGTCGCGACCGTCGCGGTGCGGCGGCGCGGGCTGGACGAGCTCAAGACGCTGCTTGCCGGAATCGTCGATTCGAATGCCGCGATCCGACTGCGCCCGAGCAACCATGCGATCGGCGAGGACATCGTCACGCTGCAACGCCGCGCGCGCCAGATCGCGACCGCGGCGACCGTGTCCGAGGCACCCGTGCGGCGCTGGACGCACGCGCTCGATGCGGTCGCGCTGCATCCGGTGTTCGGCCTGATCCTGCTGTTCACGATCCTGTTCGTGATGTTCCAGGCGGTGTTCAGCTGGGCGACGATTCCCGCCGATGCGATCGATGCGGGGTTCAAGACGCTCGAGGACGTTATCAAGGCGGACGTGCCCGATTCGATCCTGCGTTCGCTCGTCACCGACGGGGTGATCGCAGGGGTCGGCGCGGTGATCGTGTTCCTGCCGCAGATCCTGATCCTGTTCCTGTTCATCCTCGTGCTCGAGGCATCGGGCTATATGGTCCGCGCGGCGTTCCTAATGGACCGGATCATGGCGAGCGTCGGGCTTTCGGGGCGAGCGTTCATTCCGCTCCTGTCGAGCTTTGCCTGCGCGATTCCGGGCATCATGGCGACTCGCACGATCGAGGACGAGAAGGACCGGCTCACCACCATCCTGATCGCGCCGCTGATGACCTGTTCGGCGCGGTTGCCGGTGTATACGCTGGTGATCGGTGCGTTCATTCCCAACCGACAGGTGCTGCCGTTCATCGGGTTGCAGGGGCTGGTGATGTTCGCGCTTTATGTGCTGGGCGTGGTCGGCGCGTTCGTCGTCGCGCTGGTGCTGCGGCGGACGGTGACCAAGGGCGTGTCGTCGGGCTTCATGATGGAAATGCCCAAGTACCAGATGCCACGACTGCGCGACGTCGGAATCGGGCTGTGGGCGCGTGCGGAGATCTTCCTCAAGCGCGCAGGTACGATCATCCTGTTCTCGACCGTGATCCTGTGGGCGCTGCTGAGCTTCCCCAAGCCGCCCGTCGGCAGCGCGGTGTCGCCGGTCAATTATTCGGTCGCGGGGCGGATCGCCAATGCGATCGAGCCCGCGTTCCGCCCGATCGGGTTCAACCGCGACATCGTGCTCGCACTGATCCCGGCGATGGCGGCGCGCGAGGTTGCGGTCGCGGCGATCGGCACGGTCTATGCGATCGACAATCCCGACAGCGCGTCGGGGGGGCGGCAGATGATCGACAATCTCCGCGGCCGCTGGAGCCTGCCGACCGCGCTGGCCTTCCTGATGTGGTTCGTGTTCGCGCCGCAGTGCATTTCCACGATCGCCGTCACCCGGCGCGAGACCAACGGTTGGCGCTGGCCCGCCTTCATGGTTGGCTATTTGTTCACGCTCGCCTACATCGCTGCGGGTGCCACTTATTGGGCGGCAATCGGACTCGGGCTGTAACGGCCCCCTAGCAGCGGGATGCGAAAAACATGGCGGGCAGCGTCAACAAGGTGATCATCGTCGGCAATCTCGGCCGCGATCCCGAAAGCAAGAGCTTCCAGAACGGCGGCAAGGTCGTGAACCTGCGCATCGCCACCTCGGAAAGCTGGAAGGACAAGAACAGCGGCGAGCGGAAAGAGCAGACCGAATGGCATTCGGTCGCGATCTTCAACGAGGCGCTGGGCGGCGTCGCCGAACGCTATCTGCGCAAGGGCTCGAAGGTCTATATCGAGGGCGCGCTCAAGACGCGCAAATGGCAGGACGCGCAGGGGCAGGACCGCTATTCGACCGAGATCGTGCTGCAGGGCTTCAACGGCGTGCTGACGATGCTCGACGGCGCGCCGGGTGCGGGCGGCGGTGCTGGCGGCGGCGGTGGTGGCCGTGACGATTTCGGCGGCGGCGATGACTTCGGTGGCGGCTCGGGCGGCGGCGGCGGCGGTTACGGCGGCGGCGGCGGCGGCAATCGTGGTGGCGGCGCAGGCCGGGGCGGTCCGCCCGCAGGCGGCGCGGCGCGCGGTGGCTTCGCGGACGATCTCGACGACGACGTTCCCTTCTGAACCGAACCCGTCCTGTTGCGTTAGCTTAACCAATGATAAATGCCCTTTCTATCGACGCGCCGATCGGCAACGGATGGCGCGTCGATGAGACGGTGCGCGCGGCGGCGATCGCCGAGCACCAGATCGAGACGCTTCGCGACAATACGTCGCTCCGAACGATCACCGACTTCGCGGCTGAACTGTGCGCCGCGCCGATCGCGCTGGTCAGCATCGTCGAGGCGAGCCGCCAGACGTTCCTGTCGCGCACCGGGCTCGAACCCAGCGAAACCCCGCGCGAGACCTCGTTCTGCGCCTATGCGATGCTTGGCGACGACATCATGATCGTCCCCGATGCGCGGCTCGACCCGCGTTTTGCCGACAATGTGCTGGTGACGGGGGAGATGGGGATCCGCTTCTACGCGGGCGTCCCGCTGGTGAGCGACGCAGGGATTCCGCTCGGGTCGCTGTGCATTATCGACCGGACCCCGCGCGCCGGGCTTACCGCGTTCCAGCGGCAGGGCCTCAAGGTGCTTGCCGCGGACGTGCTCAACCGGCTGAGCGACAGTCGTACCAGTGCGATCTCGCGCGCGACGATCGCGGACAGCGAGGGGCGCTTTCGCACGCTCGCGGACAGCATGCCGCAGATGGTGTGGTCAACGCTGCCCGACGGTTTCCACGATTATTACAATGCGCGCTGGTATGAATTCACCGGGACCAAGCCCGGGTCGACCGACGGCGACGGCTGGAACGACATCTTCCACCCAGAGGACCAGGAACGCGCCTGGGGCGTGTGGCGGCATTCGCTCGAGACCGGTTTTCCCTATCAGATCGAATATCGCCTGCGCCACCGCGGCGGGACCTACCGCTGGACGCTTGGCCGCGCGTTGCCGATGACCGATGCGGCGGGGAAGATCACGCGCTGGATCGGCACCTGCACCGACATCCACGAGCAGAAGCTCGCGAGCGAGGAGCGCGAGGTCATCGCGCAGGAGCTCAGCCACCGGATCAAGAACATTTTCGCGGTCATCTCGGGGCTGATCACCTTTGCGGCGCGGGCGCACCCCGAGTTCAAGGGGATCGCGGAGGACCTGCGCCACCGCGTCACCGCGCTCGGTCGTGCGCACGACTTCGTCCGCCCGCACAGCGCGCGGTCGCGGCCCGAGGCGGAACAGACGAGCCTGCATGGCCTGCTCGACGCGTTGTTCCTGCCGTATCAGTCGACCACCACGTCGCGGCTCCAGGTCGACGGCGCGGACGTGGCGATCGATGACCGGTCCGCGACGCCGCTTGCGCTGCTGTTCCACGAGCTTGCCACCAACGCGACCAAATATGGTGCGCTCTCGAACGACATCGGCACGGTGACGGTCACCAGCCTGATCGACGGGAACGACATCGTGCTGGTCTGGCAGGAACAGGGCGGCCCCGAAGTGATCCCGCCGGAAACCACGGGGTTCGGCGCACAACTGATCGACCTCAGCGCAAGGCGCCAGCTTGGCGGCAGGGTCGTCCACGACTGGGCGCCGGACGGACTGAAAGTTGTCGTAGAAGTGTCGCGCGCGGCACTCAGCCGGGGCTGATCCTCACACCAGCGGGACGAACTCGATGTGGTGCACTTTGAGCGGCGTGTGGTCATCGCACGTCGCGACCGCCGCGGCGCACAGAATCGCGGATTCGCTGAACGGCTTGCAGACATAGCCGACCGCACCGCTCGGATGCGCGATCTGCGCCGGATTGGCGGTGACGAACACCACCTTGAGCCCGAAATCCTCCGACAGCATGCGCGCGAGTTCGGGGCCGGTCGCACCGTCGCGCAGGTTGATGTCGACCAGCGCGAAACTGCAGTCGTGTGCAGCATCGAGCGCGCCGAGCTTGTCCGCGGCGATCGCCTTCACCGCATAACCGGCATCGATCAGAATCCGCTCGAGGTCGAGCGCGACGAAGATCTCGTCTTCTACGATCAGAGCGGTTGGCACGGACATAAGGTGAACACTATCTACACGATGTAAGTTAAAGGTTCGAACCCTGCGGTGAACGCTTTGGTTCCTTTAATTCTTGAGGACGTAGAAGGAATACAGCGTGTTCCGCGCGGAAGTTGGCAGCCGCCGAGGTCGTCTGCTTGTCACCCGACAGGAACCATGCCCCCTCCACTGCAATATCGCGCGCTTTGACGAAAGCGCGGAAATCGTCGATCGTGACGTGGTGGATATTGGGCGTGTCGAACCATTGTTCGGGAAGCAGCCGCGTGACCGGCATCCGCCCGCCCCACAGCAGTGACAGCCGCACCCCCCAATGCGCGAAGTTGGGGAAGGACACGAACGCGCGCTGACCGATCCGGAGCAGATGATCGAGCACCACATCGGGTCGCCGCGCGGTCTGGAGCGTCTGGCTGAGGATCGCGTAATCGAAGCTGGCGTCGGGATATTCGGACAGCTCGACATCGGCGTCCCCCTGGATCACCGACAGGCCACGCGACACCGCCGCGGCGACATTACCCGCATCGAGCTCGAGCCCGCGCGCATCGACCCGCTTGGTGTCGCGCAACGCCGCCATCAGCGCGCCGTCGCCGCAACCGACGTCGAGCACGCGCGCGCCGGGTTCGATCCGGTCGGCGATGATTGCGAGATCGGGGCGGAGCGTCATTGCGGTGCTCGCAGCATCGCGGCGGCCTCGGGCGACAGGCGTTCCATATAGCGGTCGGCGCGGAGCAGCGGGTGGAAGCCGAGCGCGGCATAGACGCCGTGCGCATCCTTGGTGACGAGCCCGATCCGGCGCAGCGCGGCATAATCGGGACGGTCGAGGAACCACGCCACCATCCGCCGCCCGAGCCCGCGACCGCGTCCGGGCTCGTCGACCCACACGTCCGCCAACCAGGCGAAGGTCGCGCCGTCGGTGATCATCCGCGCAAAACCGACCTGTACCCCGCCGCGATACGCGCCGAGCGCGTGCGACCCCGCGATCGCGCGCGCGACCGTCTCGCGGGCAATCCCCGGCGACCAGTAGCTCGACGCAAGCCAGCCGTGGATACGGTCGACCTGCAACAGCGTGGCGTCGTCGGACAGGATGATTTCGGTCATGCGCCAGCCTTCAGGAAACCATCGACGACGCGGTTCAACTCGGGCGCCTCGAGCAGGAACGCGTCATGCCCGAACGGGCTCGACAATTCGACGAAACTGACCGGCGCACCCGCCGCGTTGAGCGCATGGACGATCGCGCGCGATTCCGCGGTCGGATACAGCCAGTCGGTGTCGAAGCTGACGAGGCAGAAGCGCGCCCGCGTCGCACGGAAGGCGTTGGCGAGATGTCCGCCATGCTCCTCCGCCAGATCGAAATAATCCATCGCGCGGGTGATGTAGAGATAGGAATTGGCGTCGAACCGGTCGACGAAGCTGATCCCCTGGTGCCGCAGATAGCTTTCGATCTGGAAATCCGCGTCGAACCCGAAGCTCTTGGCGTCGCGCGCCTGCAACCGCCGCCCGAACTTGGCGGTGAGCCCGGCCTCGGACAGATAGGTGATGTGCGCCGCCATCCGCGCGACCGCGAGCCCCGCCGCGGGCGGATCGGCCTCGGCATAATAAGCGCCCTCGCGCCATTTGGGGTCGGCCATCACCGCTTGTCGCCCGACTTCGTGGAACGCGATGTTCTGCGCGGTGTGGCGCGCGGTGGAGGCGATGACGACGACCGCGCGGACCCGGTCGGGGAAGGTCGCGGGCCAGCTCAGCGTCTGCATCCCGCCCATCGACCCGCCGACGACTGCCGCCAACGTGTCGATCCCGAGATGATCGAGCAGCATCGCCTGCGCGCGCACCATGTCGCGGATCGTGATGACGGGGAAGCGCATCCCCCACGGAACGCCGGTCGCGGGGTTGACGGTCGCGGGGCCGGACGACCCCATGCAACTGCCCAGCACGTTGGAACAGATGATGAAATGCCGTGTCGGATCGACCGGCTTGCCCGGCCCGACCATCCGTTCCCACCAGCCCGGCTTGCCCGTGACGGGATGCCGCGAGGCGACATGCTGGTCGCCGGTCAGCGCGTGGCAGATCAGGATCGCGTTCGAGCGATCGGCATTGAGCGTGCCATAGGTTTCATACGCGATCTCGACCGGGGACAGCAGCGCACCGCCATCAAGCCTCAACGGCCCCGGCAACGTGAGGTGGCGGCCAAGCCCGAAGCGCGTGTCGTCCATAACGGAGCGGATAAGCGTGTGGCGACGTGCGTTCAAGCGTCGCGCACAGGGGGGGTGCTGCTTGCCATCCCCAGATCGATCCGCCATGCCGCACGCCATGTTGCCCTTCGCCCGCGTCACCATCATCGGCATCGGCCTGATCGGATCGTCGATCGCGCGCGCGGTCCGCGCGACGATGCCGACGGTGCGGCTGACCGGGTATGACGCCGACGCGGACGTCCGCGTGATCGCCGATCGGATCGACTTGTTCGACGATGTCGCCGACAGCGGTGGCGCGGCGGTGATCGACGCCGATCTCGTGATCCTGTGCGTGCCGGTCGGCGCGATGGGCGCGGCGGCGGCGGACTTTGCCGCCGACCTGCCCGCGGAAGCGATCGTCAGCGATGTCGGCAGTTGCAAGGCGGAGGTCGTCCGCGCGCTCGGCGAGGCACTCCCGGGCGCGACGGTGGTCCCCGCGCACCCGGTCGCCGGGACCGAGCGCAGCGGCCCGGAAGCGGGGTTCGCGACGCTGTTCCACAAACGCTGGTGCATCATCACCCCGCCCGAGGGAACCGATCCGCTCGCGGTCGAGCGAGTCGCCGAATTCTGGCGCCGGCTTGGCGCGGAGATCGAGATGATGGCGCCGGAGCATCACGACCGCGTCCTGGCGATCACCAGCCATCTGCCGCACCTGATCGCCTATACCATCGTCGGAACCGCGTCCGACATGGAGGAAGTGACTCAGTCCGAAGTCATCAAATATTCCGCGGGCGGTTTTCGCGATTTCACGCGGATCGCGGCGTCCGACCCGACGATGTGGCGCGACGTGTTCCTCGCGAACCGCGAGGCGGTGCTCGACATGCTGCAACGCTTCTCGGAGGACCTGACCGCGCTCCAGCGCGCGATCCGCTGGGGGAAGGGGGACGAGCTGTTCGACCTGTTCTCGAAGACGCGCGACGTGCGGCGCGGGATCATCGAACAGGGGCAGGACGATCCGGCCCCCGATTTCGGGCGGACGCACGACTAGGGCCATGCGCCGGGCCGGGGACTCATAAAGCGGTCGTTCCGCTTCCGCCCGACCGTGGTCCTTCCCGTTTGAACTGGCCCCTTACGCAGTCGCCGCGCGATGTCAGCGGTCGCTGATG
>CAZNQA010000005.1:17842-60703 GCA_964575105.1 uncultured Stakelama sp. | reverse complement strand
CCTATCCCGGCCCCCTCCGCTCGTGTGCAAGCAAGCCCTCAACCCGTAAGCCGGAAGCAGAAGGACCGGCTAGCACCAGCAGCCGTCGGTCATCGGTTCCGCTTATACTCATTTCGACGGCTGACCGAGTAAGCGGTCCAAATGGTCGACGCCAAGGCCACAAACACAATTCCCATTCCGGGGATGAACTGCCCGATGCCGAACGCGACCAGCGCAATCGATAAAGCGACAGCACCATAAATCCAGGTCGGAAGCATTGACTGGTTCCTCGTCGTGAAGTGTCGAACGTAAGCCGACACCTTGCGTACGTCTACTACTGCTGCTTCGGTGGCGCGCATTTTACAGGTTCACGACCCGGCACCGTGCGAGATCGCCCCCCTCCGTCATTCCGGACGCGTCGGACGCGAGCGATCAGGCCTTCACGACCGCCGGCTCGCGCTCCAGCGCGTTGATCGCCGCATGGACCCGCGCCTCGGCCTCGTCGCGCGGGAGGCCGGGCGGGATCGGCGTGCCGAAGCGATACGTCACCGTCCCCGGCAGATGCGGCCCCTCGCGGGACCAGACCAGCCCGCTGTCGATCGCGACCGGCACGACCGGGATCTTGAGCATCTGGTACAGCCCCGCAAACCCCGCCTTGAGCGGTGGCTGCTCGCCCGGGGCGACTCGCGTGCCTTCCGGGAAGATCAGGATCGAGCGCCCTGCCGACAATGCCACGCGCGCCTCGCGCAGCATCCGCCGGAGCGCCCCCGCCGACGCCTCGCGGTCGACCACGATCACGCCGTATTGCTTCGCCGCCCAGCCCCACACGGGAATGTCGGCAAGCTCCTGCTTCATCACGATCGCGGGATGCCGCAGCATCCGCCCGAGTTCGAGCGTCTCGTACATCGCCTGATGCTTGGCGGCGTAGATCACCGGGCCGTCGTAAAACCGCTCGCCCTCGATCCGCTTGAAGATCCGCAGGAACGTCCGCGTCGTCAGGCCGTGATATTGCGTCCAGAAATGCGTGTGGGCGATCATCGCCTTCGTGCCGAACAGCGCGGAAATCACCGAGGTCAGCACGATCGGCACCGATCCCCCGAAGAAGACGATCTTGAACAGCAGGTTGCGTATCGCGTTCATGTAGCCTGCCCGATCAGCAGCGCCACGCGGCGCAGGATGAGTTTGTTATATTCGCCGACCAGCACGGTGTAGCTCGGCGTCCCCGGGACGCCGTCGCCGAGCACGGTCGCATCCGAGCCGAGCGCGTTGACGAGTTCGAGCCGTGCGCGTGCCAGATGCCAGTCCGAGGTCACCAGCCGGACCGAGCGATAGCCGTGCTCGCGCACCCAGTCGGCGGTTTCCTCGGCGTTGGAGCGGGTGTCGACCGCTTCGTGGCCAAGGTCGATGCAGCAGGCGAACAGCTGCGGGCTGACCTTGTATTCGTGCGCCAATTCGCGCGGGCGGACCTGCGGCGCGACCCCGCTGATCAGCATGCGTCTGGCGGCATGCGCCTGGAGCATCTCGAGCCCGCGCGTGATCCGGCCCGACGTGCCGGTCAGCACCACGATCGCGTCGGTGCGCGTGTGTTCGAGCGGTGGGGGCCGCGTGGCGAGGAACACGCCGAATCCGCCAATCCAGCACAAGCCGGCAAGGACGATCAGCCGGAAGATCACAACACTCGCCTCAACGCGGCCAGCACCGCGACGCGCGCGGACAGCGTCGCCAGCACCGCGAAAGCGAGCGGCAGGCCCGCGAGCAGCACCCAGTCGCCTGATCCCAATGTCAGCCCCGCGATCAGATCGGACCCGAGCGCATCGAGCTGCTCCCCGACCAGCATCACCGCGCCGAGCGCGACCGCCATGCCGAGAATGCCACCGACCAGCGTGTCGAGCGCGATCCGCCGCTGGAACAGCCGCGCGAGCTGGACGTCAGTCGACCCGAGCATGTGGAGCACCGCGATCGTGTCGCGGTGCGTGTCGAGACCGGCACGGGCTGCGAGGATCACCACCGCCGCGGTCGCCGCCGCCATCAGCAGCACCAGCGCGCCCGCCAGCCCGGTCAGCATCGCCATCACGTTGCGGACCGGAGTCATCCAGCTTTCCTGCCGGTCGATCCGCGCGCTCGGCGCGGCGGCGCGGACCGCGCGTGCGACGCTGCTTGCCGCGGGGAGGCTCGCCCGGGTCAGGTCGACGTCGATCATCGCAGGGATCGGCAGGTCGGGGTCCGCGCCGTCCGCGCCGAGCCACGGGCGCAGCATTTCCGCGAGCCGCGCGCGGTCCACCGCGACCGCGCGGCGCACCTCGGGCAGGCGGCGGAGCGCGGCGAGCACGGCATTCGTCTCGCGCGTGCGCACCTGGTCCGCCGGCGCGACGATCTGCACCGTCAGTCGGCCCGCAAGCTGCCGGTCGAGCACCGCCGCCGCACCCAAGGTCGCGAGCCCGAGCGCCGCGGCGAGCACCGTGAGGAACAGCATGATCGCCATCACCCACAGCATCACCCGCGTCCCGCGCCGATCGTCGAGCAGCCCCCGGTCGGCCTTCGATGCCAGGATTCCGATGCTCATGCCGCCACGCCCGGGGGCGGGAAGCGCAGCGACCCGGTCGGATCGACCAATCGCCCCTTGTCGAGTCGCATCATGTGCGCATGCGGGATCCGCCCCATCGTCTGCAGGTCGTGCGTCGCGACGACGACGGTCGTCCCAAGCCGGTTGAGCGAATCGAACAGGTGCAACAGCCGCGCCGCCATGTCGGGATCGACGTTGCCGGTCGGTTCGTCCGCGACGAGGATCTCGGGCCGGCCGATCACCGCGCGCGCGATCGCGACGCGTTGCTGCTCGCCGCCCGACAGCGTCGGCGGGCGCGCCGCGATCTTGTCCGACAGCCCGACCCAGGCGAGCATCTCGTGCACGGGGTCCGCGACGTCGCGCTCGGGCACCCCCGAGACGCGCAGCGGGAGCGCGATATTGTCATAGGCGGAGAGATGCGGGACCAGCCGGAAATCCTGGAACACGACCCCGATCCGCCGCCGGAAGCCGGGGAGCCGCGCGCGCGGAAGCGTCACCGCATCCTCGCCGAACAGCCGGATGCTGCCACGCGTCGGGCGTTGCGACAGGTACAACAGCTTGAGCAGCGACGTCTTCCCCGCGCCCGACGCGCCGGTCAGGAAATAGAAGGCGCCGCTCGACAGCGTGAAGCTGACGTCGCTCAGCGTCTCCTGCCCCGTGCCGTAGCGAAGCCCCACCTTTTCAAATTGAACGATATTCGCCATGCGGCGTGCGCTACTCGCTACTTGTCCATGCCCCGCGCCCTGCATCGCACGATCCCTTGCGCCGCGACAAGCGCGCAGGCGCAATTCCACGGCTCTTGCCACCGGGCCGGTGAACAGCGTAGATTCCCCGGAGAGTGCGGACGCCCCGGTCGGTGTATTCCCCGCTGCGCTGGCTCGCCCCGTCTGCCCTTATTGTCTGAAATGCCCCGATGATCCTCGAATGTACCGAGTGCGAGACGCGTTATGTGATCCCCGATACCGCGGTCGGGCCGGAGGGGCGGACCGTGCGCTGCGCCAATTGCAAGCACAGCTGGTTCCAGCAACCCGTTCCCGTGCTGGTCCTCGACGCACAGGATGAGGTCGCAGCGGACGAGGACGTGGAGGACGGGGATGTGGAGGACGGGGATGTGGTGGACGAAGCGCCGAAGCCGCCCCGCGCGCCGGTCGCCGCGTCGATCCCCGAAACCCCGCCGGTCATCGAAACCGCCGCCATCCCGGATGCAGCCCGCGCGCCCGCCACGTTCGACGCGTTTGCGCACCAGCCGCCATTCCGCCCGCGCCGCAACCCTGCGCGGCGCTGGACGATCGCTGCCGTCGTCGCAGGCGTGGCGATGCTCGGCGCGACCGCCGCGATCGTGACGACGGGCGCGCCACGTACCGCGAGCGCGCTGTTCCGCCCCGCGGTCGAGACGCCGCTCCGGATCGTCAATCGCCCGGTCGATCGCCACGATTACAACGGCAACGAGATTTTCGCGATCAGCGGCACCGTGCTCAACCCGACCGACACGCGCCAGCCGGTCCCCGATATCCGCGCCGACCTGCGCGACGCGCAGCACCGCATCGTCTACAGCTGGACGATCCGCCCCGAGGCGACCTTCCTCCCGCCCAAGGGCCGGGTCGAGTTCAACAGCGCGAAGCTCGACGTGCCGGTCAATGCAAAGGACCTGGTGCTGAGCTTCTCGGGCGAGCCGACCCGCTGACCCAGGCGAACCGCGCGCCATTGAGCAGCGTCGCGGCGACCATCCCCAGCCCCGAGGCATAGACGAGTCCGAGCGGCCCGATTCCGTGCGTCACGAACAGCCAGCCGAGACCGCCCGTCACTCCAAAAAAGGCGATCATGCCGTTGACCCCGGCGACGATCTGGTCGCCGAGCGAGCGCAACGCGTAGAGGAACACGAGCTGGACGCCGTCGAACAGGATGAACGGCACCCACACCGGCACCATCGCGAGCGCCGCCGCATGCACCCCCGCCGCCGCCGGGAAGGCGGTGACGATCGGCACGCGCGCAAGCAGGGTCGCCACCGCGAGCAGCCCGGTCACCCCCGCGGCCAGCCCCGCCGCGATCAGCGTGCGGCCGCACACCTGCTGCGGTTTCCCTTCGCCCACCGCATTGCCGACCCGCACCCCGGCCGCCGAAGCAAGCCCGACCGCCGCGCCGAACGTGACGTTGTGGAGCGCGAAGACGATCTGGAACGCATGCGCGGTGACCGGGCCGAGATCGGTCGAAAGCGCGATCAGGATCGAGAAACCCGCGAGTTCAAGCCCGGAGGCGATCGCGGGCACCGCGCCGAACCGGGCGAGCCGCAATGCGCCCGGCACGGCCGCGCCCCACGCCGCCGGCGTCATGATGCGGACGCCTCGGTCGCGCGCACCTTCGATGGTCCACACCGCCGCCAGCATCCCCGCCGCGCCGAGCAGCGAAGCGATCGTCGTCGCGGCGGCGGCACCGACCGCGCCCAGCGCAGGCGCGCCGAAATGCCCGTCCGCAAGCACCCACGCGAGCAGCGCGTTGACCGGGAGCGTTACGAGGTTGACGACGGTAACCCGCCGCGGTCGCGAAATACCCTCGAGGAAGAAGCTCGCCGCGATACTCACCAGCTGCGCCGGATAGGCGAGCGCCATCATCCGCACTACCGCGGCCGCCGGATCGACCAGCGCGGGTGCGACGCCGATCCCGGCGAGCAGAGGTCGTGCAAACATCCCGAACCCGAGCGCGCCGACCAGCCCGAGCATCCCCGCCAGCACCAGCCCTTCGCGCAGCTTCGCGCCGGTCGCGGGCAGGTCACGCGCGCCATCCGCGCGCGAGGTGAAGACGAGCACCCCCGACAGCCACGCCAGTCCCGCGACGATCGTCACGAAGGTCAGCGCGCGACTCGCGCCGAACGCGGCGACCTGATCGGTCCCGGTCAGCCCGACGACGACGATGTCGGTGACGCTGAGGATCGTCCAGTTGAGGCTGGTGAGCATCACCGGCCACGCCAGCGACAGGATCCTGCGCGTTTCCGAAAGGGTGGATTGCCGCGCGTTGATCATCCGCCGCTGCTACCGGCAACGAACAAAATGCGAAAGGCTTGCGCGTCGGGCATTGCGTCCCCCGATTAGCTTTGCTAGGGGCGCTCGCCTACCAGCTGCCGGGCTTGCCCGGTGATGTTACGTGCGGCCGTGGCGGAACTGGTAGACGCGCAACGTTGAGGTCGTTGTGGGCGAAAGCCCGTGGAAGTTCGAGTCTTCTCGGCCGCACCATTTTTCCGACAGGGATGCTATCATAACCCTGCCGGGGGCACCGACGACGGTGCCCCGTCACCCGTCCCGATCCTTGCGATGACCCTCCGGCGACGCCTGTTCCGACCGCGAAATGCCGTTGTCCGGCCCCTGTACATAGTGCGTTGTACTGTCCGAAATGATCGGTTAACCGGAAAAAAACAGGGTGTTGGGCAATGTCTAAAGCTGTGGCGTCAGACGGCGTTATCCGAACCTATGGCTATCTTGCGCTGTTGCTTGGCATTTTCCTGTGCTGGTACGCAGCATGGACGGTAGCCTGCACCGTGCTCGTGCTGACCGGCATTCATTATGCCGTGTTGCTGTGGGTGCCCGTCCTGCCGACGCTGATCACCGCCGCAGCCGCATGGCGCTATGGCCGCGGGATCATCGACCGCTATTCGATCGTCGCGTCGCGCGCGCCCGTACCGCAGGCACTGGTCGCCCAGCCCTATAAACTGGCATGGATTGCGGCGGCGCTGGTCGTCGCGCTCGTCACCTCGCAATTGTCCCAGCGGTTCGAGAGCGTCGCGGCGGTCGTCCTCGGCGCCGCGCTGACCGCGTTCCTGCTGTACCGCGCGGTCCCGCGCGGGTTCGACGCCCCCTTTGCGCCGCCACTCCCGACGTTCGGGTGGCGGCTGGTGGCGCTGCTGGTCTTCATCTACGCGCTCTATCTGTTCGGCCACCGGGCCGATGGCGACGATGCCAATTTCGTCAATCTCGCGATCGGGGCCAAGCGCACCGCCGGATACGTCTATCAGTTCGATACGATGATCGGCGACGGTCCGAACCTGATCCATCTGCCGACGTATAAATTCCACACGTTCGAGCTGCTCGGTGCGATCCTGTCGAGCTATAGCGGGATCGAGCCGGTCTACGTCTTCCACTTCCTGTTGCCGCTGATGCTCATCCCCTTCCTGGTGGCGGTGCTGGCGGTAACCTTCGGACCGACCGCCGGGCCACGCTGGCTTCCCGCCGCGATCCTGTGGACCGCGATCCTCTTCTTCAACCTCAGTTCGATCGGGGGCTGGGGGCTGCACGGGGTCGTGCGGCTGTTCCAGGGGAAGGGCTTTTACGTCTCCGCACTACTGCCGCTGATCGCGGTGATGACGGTGCGCTGGTTCCAGCGCGGCGAGCGCAGCGATCTGGTCGGGCTGCTGCTGGCGAATGTCTGCGCGGTCGGTTTCACCGCGAACGGGATCTACGGGGGGCCGGTCGCCTCGGTGATGGCCGCATTGCCGCTTGTCCTGACGCGCGCCGCCGATCCGACGATGTGGCGCCGCCTCGTTGCTCTGGCCCCCACGATCGTCTGGCCGGCGGTGGCGGTGGTGTGCATCCTGGTGTTCGGCCTTGCGTACCCGTCCGAAGTGCTGACCGTCATGACGCCGACGAAGGAACTCAATTTCGACACCTGGTATGGCGTTCCGGGCCGGCTCTTCCTCGTCGCGCTGCTGATCAGCGGGATCGGTCTGGCGCATGCGGGTTTCGGCCGGAAGGCCGCCTTCCTCTACGTGCCGCTGTTCCTGCTGGTGACGATGAACCCGATCGGTTGGGCCGTGGTCGTGAAGCTGACCGGGAACCTCGGGTTCCGGATCTTCTGGTCGCTGCTCGCGCCGGTGTCGATCGCGCTGCTCGGTGTCGCGGTTCTGGATGCCGTCCGGCTGCGGTCGGAGCAGGTCCAGATCGCGCTTTCGCTCGCGATCGTCGCGGCAAGCGTCGTCGTCGTTTCGTATAACGAGATCATCTTCCAGAGGATTTACTGGCACCGTCCGACGCTGCGGGTCGATCAGGTGGACTGGGCGGATACGCTCAACGTCTCCAGCGCGGTCAACCCCAACTGCAGCATCCTTCTGCCCGAACGCTATTCGGTGCTGCTGTCGATGAAGGAATATGCTGCCCGGCCGGTTGCGGTACGCGCGCTGTACATGGTGCATTACCGGTTCACGCTGCCGCAACCCGAACGCAAGCTCCGCGCGAACCTGCTGCTGCTCGCGGACGGCACGCTGCGTCACCCGACGATGGACGCGCAGGCGATCCGGGCGAACCATATCCCGATCGGTGCCATCGCGGTTCGCCAGGACGCGCCGACCATCGGCTATGTCGCGAAGCTTGCGAGCTCGCTCGGCCTCGTCGATCGCGGGATGCGCGGGCCGCTGCGGTTGTGGGCAAGCGGCTGTTACGTCCCGTCGAGCGCAGGGGCGGCACGGTAGACCCCACACCGTCGCGCGCGGGATGACCGGGTCGTTCGTGCCATCGGACTTGCGTGTTTCGCCGCACCCGGTCCGTCACCAGCCCTTGACCCCGCCGCCGCCCCAACCCAACTCCGGCGTAACGATCACCGCATAGGGGCTGCGACCATATCATGACGACCACCACCGCTCCCGAAACCACCACGCCACAAACTCACGCCTTCGAGGCCGATGTCGCCAAGCTGCTCCACATGATGGTGCACTCGGTCTATTCGGACAAAAGCGTGTTCCTGCGCGAGCTCGTCTCGAACGCGGCGGATGCGTGCGAGAAGCTGCGCTACGAAGGAATCGCCAACCCCGCGCTGCTCGGCGACGATGCCAGCCCGCGGATCACGGTCACGCTCGATCCCGACGCGCACACGCTGACGATCGAGGACAATGGCATCGGCATGAGCGCCGCCGAGATGACCGACGCGCTCGGTACGATCGCGCGCTCGGGCACCAAGAGCTTCATGGACACGCTCGCCGCCGCGCAAGGGAAGGACGACCCGCAACTGATCGGCCAGTTCGGGGTCGGTTTCTATGCGGCGTTCATGGTCGCCGGCAAGGTCGACGTGGTGTCGCACCGCGCCGGGACCGAGGCGGCGTCGCTGTGGTCGTCGGACGGACTCGGGAGCTATACGATCGCGGCGGTCGACCTCGCCGACGCGCCCGTGCGCGGAACGCGGGTCGTGCTTCATCTGCTCGAGGATGCGCAGGATTATGACCAGCGCTACACCGTCGAGCAGACGATCAAGGCGCAGTCGGGGCATGTCCCCGTGCCGATCTTCCTGCGCGAGAAGCCCGATGCCGAGCCGGTCGAGCTGACCGACGGCGCGGCCTTGTGGACCAAGCCCAAGTCCGCGATCAGCGAGGCGGATTACACCGATTTCTACCGCAGCGTATCGGGCCAGTTCGACGAGCCCGCGCTGACGCTCCATTATCGCGCCGAAGGGCGGCACGAATATTCAGTGCTCGCGTTCGTGCCGTCGTCCAAGCCGTTCGACCTGTTCGATCCCGATCGCGCGGGGCGGATCAAGCTGTACGTCAACCGCGTCTTCATCACTGACGAGGCCGAACTGCTTCCGCGCTATCTGCGTTTCGTGCGCGGGCTGGTCGATTCATCGGACGTGCCGCTCAACATGTCGCGCGAGATGATCCAGGAGAGCCCGGTGCTCGCCGCGATCAAGAAGGGGGTGACCGCCAAGGTCCTGTCCGAACTCGAGAAGCGCGCGTCGTCCGACCCCGAGGCGTATCTCAAGCTGTGGGACACGTTCGGCGCGGTGCTCAAGGAAGGGCTGTACGAGGATTTCGAGCGCCGCGCCGCGCTGCTCGATCTCGCGCGCTTCCATACGACGAGCTCGGACGGCGGCTGGCGCTCGCTCGCGGATTACACCGCGGGACTGAAGGAGAACCAGACCGCGATCTATTATGTGACGGGGACCGATCTTGACCGGATCGCGACCGCCCCGCAGCTCGAGGGGTTCCGTGCGCGCGGCGTCGAGGTGCTGCTGCTGTCCGACCCGATCGACAATTTCTGGGTGACGGCGGGCGTCGATTATCAGGGCAAGCCGTTCCGGTCGGTGACGCAAGGCTCCGCCGATCTCGCGCTGATCCCACTGCTTGAGGGCACCACGCCGCCGTCGACCGAGGCGAGCGGCGAAGTCACCGATTTCCTCGCCTTCGTGAAGACGACGCTGGCGGAGGCGGTGTCGGACGTGCGCACGTCCGACCGGCTGACCGAAAGCGCGGTGTGCCTCGTCGCAACCGAGAGCGGGATGGACCGTCAGCTCGAACGGATGCTCGCGAGCGCGGGGCAGGCACCGCCCAAGGCCAAGCCGGTGCTCGAGATCAACCCGCAGCACGAGCTGATCGTCAAGCTCGCCGCCCTCGGCGAGAGGGACACGACGCTCCGCGAGGACGCCGCCCACCTGCTGTTCGACGAGGCGCAGATCGCCGACGGCGAGCAGCCGCTCGACCCGCGCGCGTTCGCGGCGCGTCTGGCGCGCGTGCTGACTCGCGCGCTCGGCTGATCGCCCGACGCGCCCCGCCCTCGGCCGAGGGCGGGGCGCGTCGGATCAATCTTCCGGTCGTTCGAGCGTATGGCGCGCCTGCAACCACCAGGCGATCGTCGCGGCGAGAAAGGCCCAGCCAGCGCCGAGAATCCAGCCCGCCAGCACGTCGGTCGGCCAATGTACCCCGAGATACAGCCGCGACATCCCGATCAGCAGCGTCAGCAGCATTGCGGCGAGCACGACATAGACCCGCAGGCCGCGCGATTCGACGCTGCGGGCGATGAGTGCGGCGAGGGTCAGGTAGACGATCGCGGAATCCGCCGCATGCCCGCTGGGGAAGCTCGTGTGCGAGAACGTCGCCCAATGCGCGACGACATCGGGGCGGGGGCGGTCGAACGCCGACTTGAGCAATACGACCGCAAGCGTGCCGGTCACCGAAGCGCCGACGAGGAACGCCGCCATCGCGACCTTGCGGACGATCAGCAATCCGCCTGCGACCAGCAGCACGACGATCGTCAGGGTCGTCGAGTCGCCGAGCGCGGTAAAATCCTGCATCGCGAAGTGCAGCGCGTGCAGCCCGGCACCCGGACCATCGGTCGCCGCGCGGATTCCGCGCAGGATCGCGCTGTCGAACGCATTGGTATCGCCCGCGCCAACCTCGGAGGCGATGTGGAGCACCACCAGGACGAGCGCCGCGACGATCCCGAATGCCGCGAGCAGCACGCGATCGGGGCGCTGGCGAACCGTCTGCAGCATTGCCGGAATTCCTGTCGACCGCATCCTGTCATCCTGTAGCGCCGTAGCTGGCACGGCCCCGGCCGCGTTCGCCTGTCTTCCGGCCTTGCGCGAGAGGCTGGTCGGATCGGAACGGGCAGGGTAGCGTTCTGGTTGCGGCTCTGCATTTTTTGCCCGGCCCGACCGAAAGCGTAATGTGTCGATCATCCCCCATATCGTTGCCGTCGGGACCGCGGTTCCTGGCCATGACATCCACGCCGCGTTCATCGCCTGGGCCCGCGCGCGGCTGCCGGAGGCGCGGAGTGCGCGTGTGTTCGACCGGATGGCGGGCCGCGCAGCGATCAACCACCGCTGGTCGGTGTTGCCGGTGAGCGACGACGGCGGCTCCCCGGTCGATCCGGGCGGCTTCTACGCGCGCGATATCCTGCCCGGCACCGCAGAACGAATGAAGCTCTATGCCGCCGCCGCCCCCGCGCTTGCGCTGGAGGCGATCGCGGCGCTCGGGGAGAAGGTCGCGCTTGGCGGCATCACCCACCTCGTCGTGGCGAGCTGCACCGGGTTCGTCGCGCCGGGGATCGACCAGATCATCGCCGCGCGGCTTGGCCTTTCGCCGACGGTCGAGCGGCTGCTGGTCGGGTTCATGGGCTGTTACGCCGCGGTCGCCGCGTTGCGCAGCGCGCGCCACATCGTCCGGTCCGATCCCGCCGCGCGCGTGCTGGTGGTGTGCGTCGAGCTGTCGACGCTCCACCTGCAGGATACGCCCGCACTCGAACCGTTGCTCGCGATGCTCCAGTTCGGCGACGGGGCCGCCGCCGCGCTCGTGACCGCCGACCCCGCCGGACTCGCGCTCGGCGAGCCCTTTGCCACCACGCTGCCCGACTCGGCCGAGCTGATCCGCTGGGACATCACCGACCAGGGGTTCGCGATGCATCTGTCGGGCGAAGTCCCCGCGCGGATTGCCGCCGGGCTTGCCAATCCGGTCTTTGCCACCGCCGCGACGGGCGGACGCGACCCGCAGGAGATCGACGGCTGGGCGGTCCATGCCGGCGGGCGCTCGATCCTCGATGCGGTCGAGACCGCGCTGTCGCTCCCGCACGACGCGCTCGCGACGTCGCGCGGGGTGCTTGCGGATGTCGGCAACATGTCCTCGGCGACGCTGATGTTCGTGCTCGCGCGGCTGCTCGACGGGCCGCGGATCGAGAATGGCGTCGCGCTTGCGTTCGGCCCGGGACTTGCCGCCGAGGGCTTCGGCTTCCGGAGCGCGGGATGAGCCTCCGAAACCGCGCGATCGCCGAGGAATTGATGGACGCGGACGATTTGTCCGCGGAAACCTATGCAGCGGTCGTGGGGAATCTCGCCAAGGTCAACGCGGTGACGATGGCGCCACGCCCGACGCTCGGTTTCCTCAAGCGTGGAACGAAGGGGATGACGCGGTTCCGGTTGCTCGACGTCGGCTTCGGCGACGGCGACATGCTCCGGCGGATCGCGCGCTGGGCGGAACGGCGCGGGCTCGAGGCGGAGCTGGTCGGGGTCGATCTCAACCCGCGCAGCGCGCTCGCGGCGACCGCGCATACCCCCGCGGGGATGCCGATCCGCTATGTCACCGGCGATTACGCCGATCATGCGGGCAAGGGGTGGGACTTCGTCGTCAGCAGTCTCGTCGCGCATCACATGACACACGGCCAACTCGTCTCGTTCCTGCGGTTCATGGACCGGGAAAGCGCGCGCGGCTGGCTCGTCAACGACCTCCATCGCCACGTCATCGCGCATCGCGGCTTCCCGATCCTCGCGACGCTCGCGCGCTGGCACAGGATCGTGCGGCATGACGGGACGCTGTCGGTCGCGCGCTCGTATCGGCCCGAGGAATGGCCGCCGATCCTCGCCGAGGCTGGCGTCACTGCGCGGGTCTATCGCACCTTTCCGTACCGGTTATGCGTCGAACACCTGCGCTGATCGTCGGCGGCGGCCCGGCGGGCGCGAGCGCCGCGATCGTGCTGGCGCGGGCTGGCGCGAAGCATCTGCTGGTCGAGCGCAGCCGCGAGACCGGGGACGCGATCTGCGGCGGGTTCCTGAGCTGGCGAACGCTCGAGTCGCTCGGGCGGCTGGGGATCCTCCCCGAGGCGCTCGGTCCTGCGCGAGTGTTGCGCACCAGGATCCTCCTCGGCGACCGGACCGTCGAGGCCCCGCTCCCGCGCCCCGCACACGGTGTCTCGCGCAGGTTGCTCGATACGGTGATGCTCCGCCACGCGACCGCGCTCGGCGCAGCGGTCGAGCGCGGCGTGACGGTGCGGACCGTCGCCGATACCACCGCGACGCTTGACGACGGCGCGACGCTCGCGGGCGACTCGCTGTTCCTCGCGAGCGGCAAGCACGACGTGCGTGGTGCGGCACGCCCGGCGGACGCGCGCGGCGCGGACCCGGTGCTGGGCTTGCGCGTCCGAATTCCCGGCGCACCCGGCCTGACAGGGCTAATCGGCGATGCGATCGAATTGTTCCCGTTCGATCGCGGCTATGTCGGGATCGTGCTGCAGGAGGACGGCAGCGCCAACATCTGCATGGCGGTGCATCGCTCGAAGATGCTCGACGCGGGCTCGCCCGCCGCGCTGCTCGACGTACTGGCAGCCGAATGTCCGCGGCTCGGCGACCGGCTCGCGTTCCGGCGCGGCGACGAACCGATCGATGCGATCGCCAACGTGCCGTATGGCTGGCGTGCGCGACAGACCGGGGACGCGGTGTTCCGGCTCGGCGACCAGGCTGGCGTCATTCCGTCACTCGCCGGGGAGGGCATGGGAATCGCGATCGCGAGTGGCATACGCGCGGGCCATGCCTATATCGCGGGCGGTGCGGCGGCGGCACCCCGCTTTCAGCGCGATTTCGCCGCCGCCACTGCCCGGCCGATCCGGCTGGCGGGACTGGTGCGCGACGCGGCGGAACGTCCGTGGCTCGGCGCGGCGCTGCTCCCGCTGGTCGGCCACGTCCCGGGCCTCATCCAGATCATCGCAAGCGCGACGCGTATCGGCCACTCGCCGCTTGACCACGCCGCCCCTCAAAAGGAAGACTAGGTTCATGGAGCACGTCACCCTGTCCGAAACCGAATGGCGCAAGAAATTGAGCCCGGAAGCCTATCACGTATTGCGCGAGGCGGGGACGGAGCGAGCGTTTTCCGGACGCTATAACAACAACAAGGCCGACGGCGTGTATCGCTGCGGCGGGTGCGCGCTGCCGCTGTTCGATTCCGCCGACAAATACGACTCGGGATCGGGCTGGCCGAGTTTCACCCAGCCGATCGATGCGGAAAACGTCACCGATCACCGCGACACCAGCCACGGCATGACCCGGATCGAAGCCCGTTGCTCGCGCTGCGACGGGCATCTCGGGCATGTCTTTCCCGATGGCCCCCCGCCGACGGGCCTGCGCTATTGCATGAATTCGCTGAGCCTCGAGTTCAAGCCGCGTAGTGGCAACGGCGACGAGGCGCGCGGCTGATCGATCGCGTCGGCGTATCCGTGGCGAGGATCGTCAGGGCATGGCTTGTCGGATCGTTCGGCAGGCCTTAACGCTGGCAACCGCGCATGGCCCGCTCTCCCGCTTCTCCCCCCCGTTCTGCGCGTGCGCCCTTGTGGCGCCGCCGCGTCGTGCTCGCGTTCCAGCTGCTGGCAGGGCTGGTGGTACTGGCGTTCGCAGTGCTCGCGATCACCGTCTACGTCTCGGAAGGGCAGCTTCCGAGCTATGACGAGCTGAAATCGTCCCCCAACGGCCAGATGATCCGGGTCCATGCCGCCGACGGCACCGTGATCGTCTCGCTTGGGCCGAGCTATGGCGAATGGCTCCCCTACGGCAAGATCCCGCTGGCGATGCGCGAGGCGATGGTCTCGGTCGAGGATCGCCGGTTCCGCTCGCACTTTGGCGTCGATCCGGTCGGTCTTGCGCGGTCGATCCGCTTCGCGATCGACAATCGCGGAAATGGCCGGCGGTTGCAGGGCGCCTCCACCATCACGCAGCAGGTCGCGCGGACGATCTTCCTGTCGAACAAATACACCTTCGGCCGCAAGGGCCGCGAGATGCTCCTCGCGCTCGCGCTCGAACAGAAGTTCACCAAGGACCAGATCCTCGAACTGTACCTCAACAAGGTCTATTTCGGCGGCGGTGCCTATGGCATCGACGCGGCGTCGCGGCGCTTCTTCGGGCATGGCGCGGAGACGCTGAGCCTGTCCGAGGCGGCGATCGTCGCGGGGCTGGTGAAAGCGCCCTCGGTCTATTCGCCGACCGCCGACGCGCAGGCCGCAGTCGACCGTGCTGGCGTCGTGATCCGGCTGATGCAGGAAACCGGTGCGATCACCTCCGAACAGGCCGCCGACGCCAACCCGCAGGACGTCAAGCTCGCCCCCGAGCCCAAGCAGAACAGCGTCCGCTATTTTACCGACTGGGCGCTCCCGCAGCTCGAGGTGCTGATCGACGAGACGCAGCGCCCGCTCGAAGTGTGGACGACGCTCGACCTCGGGATGCAGCGCGCCGCCGATGCCGCGATCCGCGCGAATGCACCGCGCGGTGCGCAGGGCGCGCTCGTCGCGATCGACCGTGACGGGGCGGTCCGAGCGATGGTTGGGGGGACCGATTACGTCACCTCGATCTACAATCGCGCGACGCAGGCGCAGCGCCAGCCGGGGTCGGCGTTCAAGCTGTTCGTCTATCTCGCGGCGCTCGAGGCGGGCCACAAACCCGAGGACTCGATCGTCGACGAGCCGATCACGATCGACGGGTGGAGCCCGCGCAACGACAGCCGCCGCAATTCGGGCGCGGTCTCGCTGCGCACTGCCTTTGCCTATTCGCTCAACACGATCGCGGCGAAGCTCGGGCAGGAAGTCGGCTTCGCGACCGTCGCGGACATGGCGCGGCGCTTCGGGATCACGACCAAAGTCAACACGCATCCCTCGATGGTGCTCGGAACGTCCGATGTCCGGCTGATCGACATGACGCGCGCGTTCGCGAGCGTCGGCAACAAGGGCGTCGCGGTGACGCCGTACGGGATTACCAAGGTCACCGCCTCGGGCGAGACGATCTATGCGCAGACGGTCGACACCAGCCATGTGCTCGTCGCGCCCTTCGTCGCCGCGCAGATGACCGACCTGCTCCAGACCGCGGTCAACACGGGCACGGGTCGCGCCGCGCAGATCGGGCGTCCGGTCGCCGGCAAGACCGGCACGACGACGTCGAGCAAGGATGGCTGGTTCCTCGGCTTCTCGAGCGGGTTGACCACGGGCGTGTGGATGGGACGCGACGATGCCAAGCCGATCGCGGGGCTCCACGGTGGTACCGCACCCGCCAAGGCCTTTGCCGATTTCATGAGGGTCGCGGTCGCCAGCCGTCCGGTCGAGCAGTTCGACACCAAGGTGACGCTCCCCGAATATCAGCTCGAGCCCGACCAGGAATCCTATTTTGGCGAGGCGGACAACGGTCTGTTCGTCGATGCGGACGGCAATCCGGTCGAGCCGGGCACGACGCAGCCCCCCGCAACCGAGGGCCAGCAGGTCGACCAAGACGGCAATCCGATCGTCCGCCAGCCGCCGCGCGCGCCCGAGGGCCAAAGCGACGGTGCGCAACCTGCCGAGCGCCCGGCGGACGGGGAAAAGCTCGACCAGGCATGGCTTGATCACGTCCTCGGTCGCGACGGCCAGCGCCAGCCACCACGCACTACACCGCGCGCCCAGCCGGTGCCGTCAGACCGTCAGGACTCGCGCCCGACCCAGTGAAGCGCCGCGCCGTTCGCGCGCAGCCACGCGTGTGAGCGCGCCGGGTCGTTCTCGTCGAGCAAGGCGACGACGCGGTGGAACTGCGGGCCGTGGTTCATGTGAAGCCGGTGCGCGACTTCATGCGCGACGGTCGAACGACGGACATAGTCGGGCATCAGGATCAGCCGCCAGCTATAGCGGATCGTCCCGCTCGACGCGCAGCTTCCCCAGCGGCCGCGTGCGTCGCCGATCGCCACCTTGGTCACGGTGACGCCCGCCCGCGCGGCGAACTCGGCTGTCTCCTCGCTCAGCACGCGTAGCGCCTCGCGCTTGAGCCACAGTTCGATCCGCCGCGACAGCCCGTCGCGCGGCCCGCCACAGCGAAGCATATCTCCGTCGCGGACGATCCGCCGGGTTGCGGTCTCGTCCCACGCAATGGTCAGTGCGCGATCGCCGAAGGGGAAGCTTTGCCCCGGCTCGAACGGCACCGCGCGGGGCAGGCGGGCGCGCTGCTCGGCGATCCAGTCGGCCTTGCCCGCCGCCCACGCCAGCGCGGTCTTGAGCGACGCGCGCGGCGGGAGCACCAGCCGCACCCGCCCGGTCGTGCTATCGACCGACAGCCGCGCGCGACGCGCGCGGGCGTTGCGGACGACCTCGGGCGCTTCGCTCACAGCTCGCGGTCGACCAGATGATATTCGAGCTCGCCCGCGTCATCCTCGGAGATCGTCCAGCCGCGGACCGATTGCCCCGCACGGTGGACCGCCTCGCGGTCGCCACAGACGAGATAATGCCACTCATGCAGCGGCTCGTCCGCCGCGCGGAGGCGATAGGCGCAGGTCGAGGGGAGCCAGTCGATCGTGCGGACATTGTCGCGACTTAGCCGGACGCACTCGCTGACATAGGCATGGCGATGCTTGTAGTTGGAGCAGAGCGCGGTCGCGCGGTCGAGCAGGCGGCACGACACGTTGGTCGGGAGCAATTCGCCGGTCTCGTCATCCTCGAGCTTGTGGACGCAGCATTTGCCGCACCCGTCGCACAGGGCCTCCCATTGCCCGCGATCGAGCGTGTCGATCGGTTCTTCCCAGAATTTGCTGCTCATTTGACCCACCGTTCGAGTTCGCTTGCGACCGCTTGCGGGGTCTGGTCCTGCGGCAACAACGCCACGGGCTTGCCCGCCGGATCCATCAGGAACGCAAAACGCCCGTGCGCGACGAGATATCCGCCCTGCGCGTTGGGCTTCTCCGCCTGGACCGCGACGCCATACGCCTTGGCGAGCGCAAGCACCGCCGCCGGGTCGCCCGTCAGCCCGACCATCCGGGGATGGAAGGCAGTGGCGAACGCCTTGAGCACCGCGGGCGTATCGCGCTTCGGGTCGACCGTCACGAACACGGGCACGACCTTCGCCGCGCGGGTCGCGTCCTTGGCCTCGAACAGCCGCAATCCGGCGCCGATTGTCTGCATGTCGGTCGGGCAGACGTCGGGGCAGAAGGTGTAGCCAAAGTACATGATGCGATAGCGCCCCGCGAAATCCTGGTCGGTACGCGGCTTTCCGTCCTGGTCGGTCAGGCGGAACGGCGCGCCGATCCGCGCGCCCTCGAGCGGTGGTCGGTCGCTGGCGGCGGGAGGGCTGCTGCAGGCGATGGGGAGCGCGGTCAGTAGCAGGGCGGAAAGCGCGCGGGCGATCTGGTTCATGGCGTGGTCGGTCATGATCTGTTAGCACGCACCGCGCAAGCATTGCGCCGGTTTCGCCTTCTGTCAGGACTCCTATCCGATGACTTTCCGCCCCTTCGCCAGCATGTTCCTGATCCTCGCCGCACCGATCGCCGTGGTCGCGACCCCGGCCGCGGCGCAGCTCGGCCAGTCGGAGGGATACAAATTCCTCCAGGCGATCAAGGACGGGAAGGGGGACGAGGTCACCAAGTTCCTCGACAAGCCCGGTGCCACCGTCATCAACACGCGCGACGTGACCAATGGCGACGGCGCGCTCCACCTCGTGGTGCGGCGCCAGGATTCGACTTATCTCAACTATCTGCTCGCGCGCGGGGCCGACCCCAATCTCAAGAACAACCGGGGCGAAACCGCGTTGCTGATCGCGGCCAACCTCGGCGCGACCGATATCGTCGAGAATCTCGTCAAGCACGGCGCGAACGTCAATCTCGGCAACGCGAGTGGCGAGACCGCGCTGATCCGCGCAGTCCAGCGCCGCGATACGACGATGGTGCGCAGCCTGATCGACCTCGGGGCCGATCCTGACCAGAAGGACCTGATGCAGGGATCGTCCGCGCGCGATTACGCGCATCAGGACACGCGCACCCCCGCGATCGCCGCGCTGATCGATGCGGCGAAGAAGAAGGAACGCAAGGCGGTGTCGGGGCCGAAGCTCTAGGGCCGCGGATCACCCCGTAAACGCAAGCCCGTTCGCGTCGGGATCGGTCAGCCCGATCATCCGCCGCGCCGCGCGCCGCGCAAACGCCAGCGTCACCCGCTTGCGGGTAGCGGCGGACAGCGGGTGGGTATGCGCCTCGCGCAGGATCGCCGCATCGTAACGGTCGGCGACGATCACCCCGGTTCGCTCGGGCAGGAACCCCTCGCGATCGAGCAGGCTCGCGTCGAACCCCGCGGGCACCGCCCAATAATAGCGGTCGCAGCAGCCGAGATATTCGGTCCATTTGGAATCGCCGAGCAGGTCAGCGCGCGAGACCTTGATCTCGACGATGACGATCTGCCCGCGTGCATCGATCGCCATCAGGTCGGCGCGGCGATTTCCGTCGAGCGGCACCTCGCTCAGCGCGACCAGATCGTGCCGCAGCAGCATCCGCACCGTCCCGCGCGCCACGTCGGCGGCACACAAGGGCGAGCCCGGTTCGTCGATACAGGATTGCGGGGGGGAGTCGGGCGCATCGTCTAACATGCGCCGATCCTAGAACATTTCACGAACGCGTCAAACCCGACACGACGGTGTGTTCAGCGATAAAAGACATGGTTGCCGATCGCGGCGACCTGCTGGCGGTGCCAGCCCGGCGCGGCGCGCTTGGCGTGGAAATACATCGCGTCGGAAGCCGGGCTGTCCCAACTGTCAGCGAGCGCGACGCGGGCGACCGCGATCGCAGTGCGATACTGGCGGTTCGACGGGACCGACGGAACATGGCCGCCACGAACGAACGAGAACTGGCCGGGCTGGGTGACGACCGAGCAGACCGACTTGGGGAAACGCCCGGACTTCGAGCGGTTGAGGATCACCTCGGCGACCGCGAGCTGGCCGCTCAGCGGCTCGCCCTTGGCTTCAAAGTAGATCGCGCCGGCCATGCACTGGAGCTCGTCGCCCATGTCGTCCGGAACCGATTGCGCGGCAACCGCCGCATCGAGGGTTCCGTATGCGACTTCGTCGCCGTCCTGCAGTTCGTCGTTCGCCATCGGCTCCTTGATATCCGCTTCCTGGACGACGCCGACTTCGGGAACCGTTGCAACGACCGGGGCGTTGATGGCCCGATCGAGTTGCTGAGCGAAGCCCGGCGTGCCCGCGCCGATGATGGCGGCTGCGGTAAGGATCATCGTCGCACAGGTGGCGACGCGGTTGGCAAACGACATTCAAACTACAAAAGTGCGGTTGGTGCGCGGACATAAACGACCGTTAGGTCGTTTACCCGGACATCCCCCCGACTGCGTAACCCCACCGGATCGCACCCGGCATGGCACAACGCCCATGACTGTTCCGTCGGCTATCGATGGGGCGGGTCAGATGGTCAACTCGCCAGGATTGTTTCTGCGGCGAATCGTTCCGGCGACGGGATGTCCAGTTCGATCACCCACAAATCCGGGTCGCGATCACGCCGCCGCCGCCAGTACGACTCGCGTTCGGCGACGTTGCTCGCATCGGCCGGACCGGTCGCGACCAGCGCGGGTTTGCCCGCTTGGTCGAGCGCGCGCTCGACGATGCTGGAATCGCCATTATTATCGTTAAGAATCAATAAAATAGCACCAGAATTCGGTTCGCCCCGCGCGCGCACCATCCCCATCCCGCCCGCATCGTTGGCGCGCTTGAGCAACGCCGAGACGAGCAGCCCGCTCGGCAGCAGCGCGCTCACGCCGCGCGATACCCCGGCAGCGTCGCGAGCGCGATCTGCGAGCGCATGAAGGTGCCGGTCCCGCGCGCCGCCTCGTCGCCCGCCGCATCGATCAGCCGCGCCTCGGCGACGAACACACGGCGATGGCCCGACACCCAGCGCCCCTCGGCGACCACCGGGCCTTCGCGCAAGGGCTTGGTCAGCAGCAGGTTGAACGCGGTGGTCAGCAGGAAACGATCCGTCACCAGGCTGTTGGCAGCGTAGAAGGCGGCATCGTCGAGCATCTTGAAATAGCTCGTGCCATGCGCGGCGCCGCCTGCGTGATAGACCTTGGGATCGATCCGGAAATCAATCCGCGCGACCCCCGCTTCGGGAATTTCGAGCGTGGATTCGAACAACTGGTTGATCGGCGCCGCGGCATACAGCGTTTCGAGCGCGCGGAAATGCGCCGCCTCGCCCGAGGGCCGGGCGGATTCAGGCGGCATCGCGCGCTTCGTCCGCCATCAGCAGCGCGACCAGCGCATCGCGCGACCCAGCGCCGCGCAGCTTGTCGACGAACGCGGCATCGCGCAGCATCCGCGAGACGCGCGCGAGCGCCTTGAGATGTTCCGCGCCCGCATCGGGCGGGGACAGCAGCATGAACACGATATCGACCGGGAGACCGTCGACCGCGGCGAAATCGATCGGGTTGGAGAGCCGCGCGAACACGCAGCACACCTTGGTCAGCCCGGGAAGGCGGCCATGCGGGGTTGCCACACCCCGCCCGAACCCGGTCGACCCGAGTTTCTCGCGCGTGGCGAGCGTCTCAGCGGCCGCAGCGGCATCGACGCCGTAAACCCTGGCCGCCACACCGGCGAGGTGCTGGAACAGCAACTTGCGCGTTCCCGCGGTTTCGCGCTCGAGCACCGCGTCGGCGCTCAGAAGATCGTGCAAGTCAGTCATCGCAATCCTTGGGCCCGCGACAGGCACGGGTGCTTGCGCGGGCCCATAGCGCCGATCAGGGATCAGCGGAAGCGGAGCGAAACATTATGAAACGCGCTGCGGCTCCACCCAACCGATCGTGCCGTCCCCGCGACGGTAGACCATATTATAGGTGCCCGAGCCCGAATTGCGGAACAACAGCGCCGTCGTATTGCGCAGATCGAGCATCATGACTGCGTCCGAAACGGTCGCATCGGGAATGTCGACCCGCGTTTCGGCGACGATCAGCGGGAAATCCTCGACCTCTTCCTCGGCGGTATTTTCCTGGAACAGCGTGTAGCCCGCATCGCCCGACGCCAGTTCGGCAGCCGCGCTGGAGGCCGCACTGTTCGCGCTGGCGCTGCGATCCTTGAGCCGGCGCATGTAGCGGCGAAGCTGCTTCTCGATCTTGGTCGAGGCGGTATCGAATGCGGCATGCGCGTCGGAGGCGTCGCCGCTCGCCTTGAGGATCAGCCCCTGCATCACGTGACAGACGATGTCGCAGGTAAAGCGATTGTCGTGCGGTCCCTTGCCGAAGGTCACCTGCGCCGAGATCGTCCGCGCGAAATATTTGGTCGCGATGCCCTGGAGGCGCTCGTCGACATGGGTCCTGAGCGCGTCGCCCGTTTCGACCTGATGGCCTGAAACCCGAATATCCATGAGCAATTCTCCATGTGTAGCGCTGGACCCCGTTGTTCGGGTCTTCCAGCAGGTAGATGACGTCTGCCGGACGCCTCGACCCCCCGATCGGTAGAAGTCAGTTGACCGCCTCGCCTCCCCACAAAGGATTGACGACTGACTTCATGAACGCTGCGTGCCGGACGCGATCCGCATCCGGCACGGTAAAGACACGCGCGGGGCGGACCCGCGCAGGCGTGGCGGGCGCGGCGGCGACCGAGACTTCGATCGTCTCGCTGATCAGCCCCAGCCCGATCTGCCGCCCGCCGGTCAGCTCGACATAGACCTGCGCGAGCAGCTGCGCGTCGAGCAACGCGCCGTGGAGCGTACGATGGCTGCGATCGATCCCGTAGCGGCTGCACAGCGCATCGAGATTGTGCTTCGCGCCGGGATGCCGGGTTCGCGCCATCGCGACGGTGTCGATCATCCTGCCGAGATGGATCGGGGTGCGGCTGCACCGGGTCAGCTCGCCGTTGAGGAAGCCGAAATCGAAGCTCGCATTATGCGCGACGAGCGGGCTGTCCCCGAGAAATTCGAGCAGCGCCTCGGCACCGTGATGGAACAGCGGCTTGTCCGCGAGGAACGCATCGCTCAGCCCGTGGACGCGCTGCGCCTCGGGCGGCATCGGGCGTTCGGGATGGAAATAGGCGTGGAAGGTGCGGCCGGTCTCGACCCGGTTGACCATCTCGACACACCCGATCTCGACCATACGGTCGCCATCGGAAAAACTGAACCCCGTGGTCTCGGTGTCGAAGACGATCTCTCTCATAGACTCAGGATAGTGGGGTTTTGTGCGTTGCGAGGCAAGCGATGATGCGGCGTACCGCGTCGCGCGTCTCATCCAGCGAACCGCCTGTCGGAACGACATAATCCGCGCGCGCGGTCTTCTCCGCATCGGGGAGCTGGCGCTCAAGGATCGCGTCGAATTTCGCCGCGGTCATGCCCTTGCGCGCCAGAACGCGCGCGCGCTGGACCGACTCGGGGGCGGAAACGACGACGATGACGTCGACTCGCGACTCGCCCCCGGTCTCGAACAGCAACGGGATATCGAACACGACGATCGGCGCATCGGCATGGTCGGCGAGGAAGGTGGCACGGTCCTCGCCCACCGCGGGGTGGACGATTCCCTCGAGCCGTTTGAGCGCGGCGGTATCCCCGAGCACCATCGGCCCGAGTTTCGCACGGTCGACTCCGCCCGGCCCGGTCGATCCGGGAAACGCCGCCTCGATCGCGCCGACCAGCCGCCCGCCCGCGGCTTGCAGCCGGTGGACCGCAGCGTCCGCATCGAACACCGGCACGCCTTCGTCCGCGAACATCGCCGCGACGGTCGACTTGCCCATGCCGATCGAGCCGGTCAGGCCGATCGTGATCATGCGGTGAGCAGGTCGCGCAGCTTGAGGTCCTGCTCCTCGTCGCGTGGGGGCGCGGCACCGAAGAACAGCTCGAACGCGAGCGCTGCCTGGCCGATCAGCATGTCGAGCCCGTCGATCGTATCGAGCTCGCGCGCGCGCGCCGCCGCGAGCAGCGGGGTTTCGAGCGGCGCATAGACGACGTCATAGACGATCGCATCCTCGGGCAACGGATCGAGATCGAGGTCGAGCGGGGGTTGGCCCGCCATGCCGAGCGAACTCGCGTTGACGACGAGCGCGGCGGGGGGGAGCGTCGCGGTCAGCGGCAGCGCCTGGCCCTTGAGCCCGAACGACGACAGCAGGGCGGCGGCCTTGAGGACGTTGCGGTTGAGCACCGTCACCGGACCGACCCCGAGCTTCGCGAGCGCGAACAGCACCGCGCGCGCCGCACCGCCAGCGCCGATCACCACCACCGGTGCACCGGTCAGGTCGACCCCGCCCAGCGGCGCATAAAAGCCCGCCGCATCGGTGTTGGTGCACAGGAACGCGCCGTCCTCACCGCGGAACACCGTGTTCGCCGCGCCGATCGTGCGCTTCACGTCGCCCGGATCGGCGATGTGATCGAACACCGCCTGCTTGTGCGGCAGCGTGACGTTGCATCCGCGCCAGTCGGGGTCGGCGGTGCGTTTCGCGAAATAGCCCGCGAGACCATCCGGCGTGACGTGGCAGGTGCGATAGGCGCCGTCGAGCTTGAGCGCGTCGAGCCAGAAACCGTGGATGATCGGCGATTTGGAGTGTGCGATCGGGTCGCCGATCACTTCAGCATAGATCATATCAGCATCACTCCACGAAGACGTAGATAGTCGAGCACCTGCAACAGCGGCAGCCCGAGAACGGTGAACTGGCTTCCCTCGATCCGCGTGAACAGTTGCGCACCGGGCCCCTCGATCCGGTAACAGCCGACGCAGCCGGAAATTTCGGGCCATTCCTGGTCGAGATAGGTCTCGATGAACGCGTCCGACAACGGCCGGACATGCATCTTCGCGCGATCCACCACCCGCCACACCGGGCGACCGCCCTCGGCGATCACCGCCGCGCTGATCAGATCGTGGCGTTTGCCCGACAGCCGCCGCAGATGCTCCGCCGCCTGGTCGCGCGAGGTCGGTTTGTCGAGCAGCGTGCCGTCCTCGATCGCGACGACCGAGTCACACCCCAGCACCAGCGCCGCGCCATCGCGCGACGACACCTTGACCGCCTTGAGCTCGGCAAGCGCATCCGCGAGATCGCGCGGCGTAATGCCATCGGCCAGCAACGCAGCCTTGGCGCTGTCCTCGTCGACATTGGCGGACACCGCGTCGAACGGAATCCCCGCCGCGGTCAGCATCGCGCGCCGCGACGCGCTCTGCGAGGCAAGCACCAGCCTCACAGGTCGCCCCGCGGCACGATCCCGCGTTCGCCGACCAACGCGATGATCGCGGCGGCGGTTTCCTCGATCGACCGCCGCGTGACGTCGATCACCGGCCAGCCATTGTCCGCGAACATCCGCCGCGCATAAGCGACCTCGCGCGTCACCGCGTCGTGATCGACATAAGCGGTCTCGGTCTTCTGGTTGAGCGACAGCAACCGGTTGCGGCGGACCTGGATCAACCGGTCCGCACTCGTCGTCAGCCCGACGACGATCGGATTCTTCAGGGTATAGAGATTGGGTGGCGGCGGGCTCTCGATCACGATCGGGATGTTCGCGGTCTTGAACCCGCGGTTGGCAAGGTAGATCGAGGTCGGCGTCTTCGACGAGCGCGATACGCCCGCGAGCACGATGTCCGCCTCCTCCCAGTCCTCCGACAAAATCCCGTCGTCATGCGCGATGGTGAACTGGATCGCATCGACCCGCGCGAAATAGGCCGCGTCGAGCACGTGCTGCCGCCCCGGACGCGCCTTGGCGGCCTGCCCGAGCAACCCCGACAGCGCACCCGTCACCCCGTCGAGCGGCGCGACTGCGGGCAGGCCGAGCGCGCGGCACCGCGTTTCGAGCGTCTTGCGCGTCTCGCTGTTCACCAGCGTGAACAGCACCAGCCCCGGATTTTGCGAAATCTCCTGCAAGATCCGCTCGAGATGCGCCTCGGTGCGCACCATCGGCCAGAAATGCCGGATCGTTTCGACATCGTCATATTGCGCGAGCGCTGCCTTGGCGATGTTCTCGAGCGTCTCGCCGGTCGAATCCGACAGCAGGTGAAGATGAAGCCGCATCAGCCGCGCCCCCGGGAAAGCCCTGTGGATAACATGCGGATAACCGCTAGCGTAACTTCGCCGCCGCGCAAAGCGGCCCGGATCGGTGGACAAGCCCGACGTTATCCACAATCGCGTGCACAGCGCCCGAAGTTATCCACAGGCTGTGAATTCCGGGGACAGAATCGCCGGACGTCTCGCTGAATCGGCCGCGTGAATCGGCGCGCGCTGTTGGCAATTCGGGGACAATTGCATAAGCCCCGGGTTCCACCGGCCAACAACCGCTATTACCTTTCAAGAATCTAGACTCTTATAGAAGTGGGGACGGCGATCCTGCCTGCATCGACTCAATCCGGACCGCTGTCTCAGGCGCCTTTCAAACCGCTGCTCGCGACGCTGAAAGGCACGCGCCAGGCCGTCCCGCCGATCTGGCTGATGCGCCAAGCCGGGCGCTATCTCCCCGAATACCGCGCGTTGCGCGCTGAAAAGGGCGGGTTCCTCGCGCTGGTCAACGACAGCGCGGCCGCCGCCGAGGTCACGATCCAGCCGATCCGCCGCTTCGGCTTCGACGGCGCGATCCTCTTTTCCGACATCCTGATGGTCCCGGCAGCCCTCGGGCAGGGACTCACCTTCGGCGTCGGCGAAGGCCCTGCGCTGACTCCCCCGCTCGTCGACCATACGCTGTCGTCGCTCGAACAGGCGCCTGAGCGGCTTGAGCCAGTCTATGAGACGGTCCGGCAGGTCGCGGGGATGCTGGGGGCGGAAACGACTTTCCTCGGCTTTGCTGGCAGCCCCTGGACGGTTTCGACCTACATGGTCGCCGGCAAAGGGAGCCGCGACCAGAGCGAGACGCGCCGTTTCGCGTATGGCGACCCCGCGGCATTCGGCGAGATCATCGATGCGATCGTGACCTCGACCGTCGATTATCTCTCGAAACAGATCGAGGCGGGCGTCGAAGCGGTGCAATTGTTCGACAGCTGGTCGGGCAGCCTCAGCCCCGCGCAATTCGAACGCTGGGTGATCGCGCCCAATGCCGCGATCGTCTCCGCGCTTCATACGCGGCACCCGGGCGTACCGGTGATCGGCTTTCCGAAGGGGGCCGGTGAGAAATTGCCGATCTATGCGCGCGAAACCGGGGTCGATGCGGTCGGCGTCGACGAGACGATCAACCCCGAATGGGCCGCGGCGAACCTCCCCGAGGGGATGCCGGTCCAAGGCAATCTCGATCCGCTCGCGCTGATCGCGGGCGGCGCGGATCTCGAGGCGGCGGCGGCGCGGATCCTCACGGCGTTCGAGCACCGCCCGCACGTTTTCAACCTCGGCCACGGCATCCTGCAAGACACGCCGATCGCGCATGTCGAGCAGTTGCTAGCTTTTGTACGGAACGCATGATGGCTGGAATGCTCGGCAACGCCTATCTCTGGGTCAAGGCGGCGCATCTGATCTTCGTCATCTTCTGGATGGCGGGGCTGTTCATGCTCCCGCGCTATCTCGTCTATCATCAGGAGGCGCTCGCCGGTTCGGGCGGCGATGCGGGCCTGTGGGTCGAGCGCGAGGCGAAGATCCGCAACATCATCCTCACCCCCGCGATGGTCGTCGTCTGGGTGCTCGGGCTGGTTCTCGCCGCAAACGCCGGACTGTTCTCGGGCGGGGCAGGGCTCGGCTGGCTGCATCTCAAGCTGCTGCTGGTGGTGATCCTCACCGGCTATCACGGCTGGGCGGTCGGCTATGCGCGCAAGCTCGCGGCGGGCAAGCCGACGCTGACTGGGCGGCATTTGCGGATGATCAACGAGATTCCCGCGGTGCTGGTGACCTTCATCGTGATCCTCGCGATCGTCCAGCCGTTCTGAGTCAGTCCGTCACGGCTTGACGCATCCGCGGCGCGGTCGTATCTGGCGAGGATATCGTAGTGCGACGGCCTCGCGCCGTTCGGCTGCTGTATCCTTCCTCAAGCATCGTCGCGTACCCTTCGCCGACTGAAGCTCCTCCTCCGCATCTTCATGCTCCGGACGCCCGAAATGCATCTCAAAGACCTCAAGAACAAGAAGCCGGCCGAGCTGGTCGCGATGGCCGAGGCGCTCGGGATCGAGAGCGCGTCGACGCTGCGCAAGCAGGACCTGATGTTCGCGATCCTCAAGGTCCAGGCCGAGCAGGGCGAACAGATCATGGGCCTCGGCACGATCGAAGTGCTGCCCGACGGCTTCGGCTTCCTGCGCAGCCCCGAGGCGAACTATCTCGCGGGCCCCGACGACATCTACATTTCGCCCAATCAGGTCCGCAAGTTCGGCCTGCGCACCGGCGACACGGTCGAAGGCGAGATCCGCGGGCCGAAGGACGGCGAACGCTATTTCGCGCTGGTCCGCCTCACCGCGGTCAATTTCGACGATCCCGATGCGGTCCGTCACCGCGTCAATTTTGACAATCTGACGCCGCTGTATCCGGAGGAAAAGCTCACGCTCGATCCGTCCGACCCGACCGTCAAGGACAAGTCGGCGCGCGTCATCGACATCATCTCGCCGCAGGGCAAGGGCCAGCGCACGCTGATCGTCGCGCCGCCGCGCGTCGGCAAGACGGTGATGCTCCAGAACATCGCCAAGGCGATCACCGACAATCACCCCGAGGTGTTCCTGATCGTCCTGCTGATCGACGAGCGCCCCGAGGAAGTCACCGACATGCAACGTTCGGTCAAGGGCGAGGTGGTCAGCTCGACCTTCGACGAACCCGCGACGCGCCACGTGCAAGTCGCGGAGATGGTGATCGAAAAGGCAAAACGTCTGGTCGAGCACAAGAAGGATGTGGTGATCCTGCTCGACTCGATCACGCGTCTCGGCCGCGCCTACAACACCGTCGTCCCGTCGTCGGGCAAGGTGCTGACCGGCGGTGTCGACGCGAACGCGCTCCAGCGCCCGAAGCGTTTCTTCGGTGCCGCGCGCAACATCGAGGAGGGCGGCTCGCTCTCCATCATCGCGACCGCGCTGATCGATACCGGCAGCCGGATGGACGAAGTCATCTTCGAGGAATTCAAGGGCACGGGTAACTCCGAAATCGTGCTCGACCGCAAGGTCGCGGACAAGCGCATCTTCCCCGCGCTCGACGTCGGCAAGTCCGGCACGCGCAAGGAAGAGTTGCTGGTCGATCAGGGCAAGCTCTCGAAGATGTGGGTGCTTCGCCGTATCCTCATGCAGATGGGCACGATCGACTCGATGGAGTTCCTGCTCGACAAGATGAAGAATTCGAAGACCAACGAAGACTTCTTCGAGAGCATGAACCAGTAAAAGCGTAGTAATCGGCGGCGCGCGGGCTACAGCAGCGTGCGCCGCCCGCGTGCCTCGAAATCGAGCAGCCACGCCTTGGTGCGGCTCCCCGCGCCCGCCGAATAGGCCCCGAGCGTTCCGTCGGCGTTGAGCACGCAGTGACATGGAACGATGATCGGGAAGGGGTTGCGCGCGCACACCTGCCCGATTGCCCGCGCGCTCGAACCCGCCTTCAACGCGAGCGCCCCGTAGCTCAGCGTCTCGCCATGGCCGATTGCACACATGGCATCGCGCAATGCCTGCCCGCGTATCGTCGCGGCGGGCGCGAGCAGGACGTCAAAATCGATGCGCTCGCCGGCGAACCAGGCCCGCAATTGCCGCGCCGCTTCCTGGACCGCAGCAGTCGATCCGGCCACGTCGGGCAGATCCTCCCCACCGATCTCGATCGCGTCGAGCTGCGCATCGTCGCCCCATAGGGTCACGGACCCAACAGGCGTTGCGATCCGGGCCATATCGCGCGCATACATGGGCACATCATGCAGCGTGGCGCTCGCCCGCTCAAGGGGAGAAGCCGCGGTGAAGATCAACGTCGAAGTCGATTGCACGCCCGAGGAGGCGCGCCGCTTCATGGGGCTCCCCGACATGGCGCCGGTCCATGACAAATATCTCGCGATGCTGACCGGGTCGATGGACGGCGCAGCAGCACCCGAGATGATCGAGACGATGATGCGGAGCTGGGCGCCGATGGGCGACGCCGGGATGGCGATGTGGCGTCAGATGTTCGAGCGCGCGACCAAATAAAGATGTCCGACCGCGATACGATCTACGCAAGCTCGAGCGGCGCGCCACCCGCGGCGATTTCGATCCTCCGGGTGAGTGGGGCAGGGGCGTTCAGCGTCGCCACGGCGCTTGGCGGGTCGGTCCCCGCGCCGCGGCGGGCCTCGCTCCGCGCATTGCGGCACCCTGAAACAGGGGCGTTGCTCGACCGCGCGATCGTGCTGGTCTTCCCCGGACCCGATACGGCGACGGGAGAGGATCTCGTCGAATTCCATGTACACGGCGGTCGCGCGATTGTCTCCGCAGTCGAGGATGCGATCGGACTCGTCCCCGGGACACGGCTTGCGGATGCCGGCGAATTCACCCGCCGCGCGCTTGCCAACGGGCGGATCGATCTGACCGAGGCCGAAGGGCTTGGCGACCTGCTCGCGGCACAGACCGAAACCCAGCGGCGTGCGGCGTTGCGGATCGCGGAGGGCGGACTGCGTGCCCAAATCGATGACTGGACCGACGCGCTGGTCGGTATCGCCGCGGAAATCGAAGCCGCGCTGGACTTTTCCGACGAGGACGAAGTTTCGGATACGTCGGCGGGCGAAGCATCGGCAAGCATCGCAATCATTGCGCATGCGATCGACCGGTTGCTCTCGGCCCCCCCGGTCGAGCGGCTTCACGACGGGATCAGGGTCGTCATCGCCGGACCGCCCAACAGCGGGAAGTCAACGCTGATCAATGCGCTGACCGGGCGCGACGTGGCGATCGTATCGTCGATTTCGGGGACGACCCGCGATCGGATCGAGGCGGCGGTGGTGCGGCGGGGGGTGGCTTATCTGCTCACAGATACCGCCGGGCTTACCGAAACCCCGGGAGACGAAATCGAGCGGATCGGGGTCGCTCGCGCGCGCTCCGCGATCGACGGCGCGGACATCGTCGTCTGGCTCGATGACGCGGCACCCCCTGACGGCGGATATCTGGCGCTCCACGCGCGCGCGGACGATCCGGACCGGACGGTCGTCCCAGCGGGCCGTCTTCCGGTCGCCGCACGGAACGGCGCGGGTGTGGAAGCGGTATGGGATTGGATCGACCGGCGCGCCGTCGCGCTTCTGCCGCAGGAGGACGGTCTGACGGTCAACGCCCGGCAACGGGCGCTGTTGTTGCGATGTAGCGCAGATCTCCATCAGGCGGTCGGGGAGACCGACCTTCTTCTCGTTGCGGAAAACGTCAGGGCGGCGCTCGTCCAGCTCGATGCGGTTGCCGGGCGAAGTGGCATCGAGACCGTTCTCGATTCGATTTTCGCGCGTTTCTGCATCGGAAAGTGATGTTCCACGTGGAACGTTTTGACAGCAAGCGCCGCGCAACCTAGCGAAGTTCGTCATGGAACAGTTCGATGTAATCGTCGTTGGTGGCGGTCACGCGGGAACCGAAGCGGCCGCCGCTGCGGCACGGCGCGGTGCACGTACCGCGCTGGTCAGCTTCGATCCGCAGAAAATTGGTGCGATGTCGTGCAACCCCGCGATCGGTGGTCTCGGCAAGGGCCACCTCGTGCGCGAGGTCGATGCCTTCGATGGCCTGATCGCCCGCGCGACCGATCAGGCAGGCATCCACTATCGGATGCTCAACCGCAGCAAGGGCGCCGCGGTCCAGGGACCACGGGTCCAGGCGGATCGTCGTCGCTACGCGACCGCGATCCAGGCGATGCTCGCTGACGAGCCATCGCTGACGATCGTGACCGGGGAAGTTGCCGCGCTCATCCTCGACAACGAAACCACGGTTTCGGGGGTCGTTCTCGCCGACGGACGTCTGTTGCGGTCGGCAGCGGTTGTTCTCGCAACGGGGACGTTCCTCGGCGCGCGGATGTTCTGTGGCGAGGAACGCACCATCGGCGGTCGGCTGGGCGAGGCGGCAGCCTCGCTGCTCGCGACCCAGCTATACGCCGCGAACCTCCCGATGGCGCGGCTCAAGACGGGGACGCCACCCCGGCTCGACGGTCGCACGATCGACTGGGCCGCGCTCGCGCAACAGCCGAGCGACGAGGACCCGTGGACGATGTCCCCCGCGTCCGACGGCAGGGTCCTGCCGCAGGTCCATTGTGCGATCACACGAACGACCCCCGCGACGCACGATGCGATCCGCGCAGGACTGGACCGATCCCCTTTGTTCGGCGGGGACATCGCGGGGCAGGGGCCGCGCTATTGTCCGTCGATCGAGGACAAGATCCATCGTTTTGGCGATCGTGACGGGCATCAGATCTTCCTCGAACCCGAGGGGCTCGACGATCATGTGATCTATCCCAACGGCATTTCGACGTCGCTTCCGGTCGATATCCAGCAAGCGATGATCGCGTCAATCCCTGGGCTCGAACACACCCGGATCCTCGCTCCCGGTTATGCGGTCGAATATGACCATATCGATCCGCGCGCGCTTGCGCCGACGCTTGAGGTTCGCGCGATGCCCGGGTTGTTCTGTTGTGGCCAGATCAACGGGACGACCGGCTATGAGGAGGCAGCGGGGCAGGGGCTGATCGCGGGGATCAACGCTGCAGCCCGCGCGCAAGGGAGTGCGACGCTGGTGCTCGACCGCGCGTCCAGTTACCTTGGCGTGATGATCGATGACCTCGTCCTGCAGGGAATCACCGAGCCCTACCGCATGCTGACTGCCCGTGCCGAGTTCCGTTTGCGGCTTCGCGCGGACAATGCCGAGACGCGGCTATCGCCGATTGCGGAGGCGTTGGGATGTCTCAGTCCGGCGCGGCGGACACGGCTGGCTCAGCGGTCGCAGATGCTCGCTGATGTCGCGGACGCGCTCGGGCGGCCGGTCTCGTCCGCAGTGCTGCGCGAGCGTGGCGCTCCGATCGAACCTGCCCCGATCCTTCGGAGCGGAGCGGAATGGCTGCGTGTCGCCGGGGTAACCCTGGAAATGGTCACGCCCGATCTGGCGGCGACGGTATCCCCCGATGTCTGCAGCGAAGGTGCTGAAGATGCGCGCTACGCCCCTTATGTTGCGCGCCAGGATGAGGAGGTCCGCGCGCTCCGGGCCAACGATACGATCCTGATCCCCGACGCGACCGACTTCACAGCGATCGCTGGGCTGTCGACCGAGATGATCGAGCGGCTGGAGGCGGCACGCCCCTCCACGCTCGGCGGGGCAGGGCGGATTCGCGGGATCACGCCAGCGGCGTTGACCGCGATCCTGCTCCACGTTCGCAGGCGCGCCGCATGACCGAGGAAGACGCAAAGGGCTGGATTGCGGACCGATATGGCGCACCGGCGGTAGACCGGCTTGCCGACCTCGTTGCGCATGTCGCGGCAGAGGCGGTCCGGCAAAATCTGATCGCACCCTCGACACTCGAGACAATCTGGAACCGCCATATCGTCGATTCCGCGCAACTGCTCGACCATGCCCCGGACGCGGGCCGGTGGCTCGATATCGGGAGCGGGGCCGGGTTCCCGGGGATGGTCCTCGCACTTCTTGGGGCGCATGAGGTCAGCCTGGTCGAACCACGCCGTCGCCGCGCGACGTTTCTGTCCGAGCTTGCTGACGCTCTTGGCGTCGCAGCGCGGGTCGATGTTCACTGCTCGCGGGTCGAGACCGTCGTGCTCAAGGCCGATATCATCACCGCGCGCGCGGTCGCATCGCTCGACAATCTCTTCGCGTGGAGCGCGCATGTCGCTACGCCCGCAACGCGATGGATCCTCCCCAAGGGCAAGTCTGCGCTGGAAGAGGTGGCCAGCGCGAAGCAGGCGTGGCATGGTGTGTTTCACGTGGAACATAGCATCACCGACCCGGCGTCGATGATCATACTCGCATCAGGGGTGACACGGCGATGAACGTCATTGCGATCGCGAATCAAAAAGGCGGCGTGGGAAAGACCACGACGGCGATCAACCTCGGTACCGCGCTCGCGGCGACCGGGCTGCGCGTCCTGTTGCTCGATCTCGACCCGCAGGGCAATGCCTCGACCGGCCTCGGCATCAGCCGCGCGGACAGGACCCACTCGACCTACGACATCCTCCTCGGCGAGATCACGATCGAGGTCGCCGCGGTGCCGACCGTCGTCCCGTTGCTCGATATCGTCCCCGCGACGGTCGACCTGTCGGGGGCGGAGATCGAACTGGTCGAATATGAGGAACGTACCCACCGCCTGTCACGTGCGCTCGCGCGGTCGGATCATCGCTGGGACGTCGTGCTGATCGATTGCCCGCCGTCGCTCGGGCTGCTGACGCTCAACGCGATGGTCGCGTCCAATTCGCTGCTCGTGCCCTTGCAATGCGAGTTCTTCGCGCTCGAGGGGCTCAGTCAGTTGCTCAATACGGTCGAGCGGATCCGCGAGCGGTTCAACCCGGGTCTGTCGATCATCGGGGTCGCGCTGACGATGTACGACCGTCGCAACCGCCTGACCGAGCAGGTCGCGAACGACGTCCGCGCGGTGCTTGGACAGGTCGTCTTCGACACGGTGATCCCGCGCAACGTCCGGCTGTCGGAGGCCCCGAGTCACGGGCTTCCCGCCCTCATCTACGACCATCGCTGCCTCGGCTCCGAGGCGTATATCAGCCTCGCGCGCGAATTGATCGCGCGGTTGCCCCGCGCACCCAAGTCCATCCAAGAACCCCAGCCAGCCAAAGCCGCATGACCGACGCCACCACCCCCGCTACGCGCCCCAAACCTCGATCCGGCCTAGGGCGCGGACTTAACGCGCTGATGGGCGATCTCGCGCGCGAGGAGCCCGTCGGTGGCGCACAGGCGGGTGCATCCCCCGGGATCCGCTCGTTGCCGGTCGGGTCGCTGACTCCGCACCCGGGCCAACCGCGCCGGCATTTCGACGAGGCCGCGCTCGAGGAGCTCGCCCAATCGATCGCGCTCCGCGGACTGATCCAGCCGATCGTCGTCCGCCCGCATGGCACCGGCTATCAGATCGTCGCAGGCGAACGCCGCTGGCGCGCCGCGCAGCGTGCGCGGCTCCACGAAGTCCCGGTGATCGTCCGTGATTTCGACGACACGCAGACGATGGAAGTCGCGCTGGTCGAGAACATCCAGCGGCAGGACCTCAACGCGATCGAGGAGGCCGAAGCGTATCAGCGGCTGATCGAGGACTTCGGCCATACGCAGGAAGCGCTCGGCAAGCTCGTCCACAAGTCGCGCAGCCATGTCGCGAACCTGTTGCGGCTGCTCGAACTCCCCAAGCAGGTCCAGGAACGGGTGCTCCACGGCGCGTTGTCGATGGGGCATGCGCGCGCGCTGATCGGTGCGCCCGATGTCGAGGCGCTCGCGGACAGGATCGTCGATCGCGGGCTTTCGGTGCGCGATACCGAGAAGCTGGTTCGGGCGACCAAGCCCGCCCAGCGGACGCCAAGCGACGGGGCAGGGCGAGACCCCGATCTCGCGGCGCTCGAGCACCAGTTGGGCGACCTGCTCGGGCTCGGAGTGCGGGTCAATTACGGTCCGAAGGGCGGCACGCTGACGCTGAGCTATTCGACGCTCGATCAGCTCGACATGGTGTGCCAGCGGCTGACCGGCGAGCGGATCTAGCGTTCTAATCTCCGCGTTCGTTTGGCGAGGGCAGGGGGAACGTGTAGTCCCTAGCTGTTCTGCCGCGCCGCGATCCGCGCGACTGCGACGATCGCCTGGTCCGCCAGCACGCTGCCGGCATTGTTCGGCGCCATCGTCGCGCGTTCCGCGCGGCGGATACGGTCGATCGCCGCACTCAGCGCGGGTGCCGACCAGATCCTGAGCGCCCGCGTCGTCGCTGCGCGTTCGCGAAAGAAAACGCGCTCTATTAACGTGTTGGCATTGGCACCCGCGTCGATTTCGGCACGCATCTCGGCAATCGCCATCAGCCGGCGCACCAACTGGCGCAGCAGCGGGATCGGCGAGCTTCCCGCAACGTCGAGCCGCGCAAGCTCGTCCGCAAGCCGGTCCGGCCCACCGTCGATCGCCGCCTCGACCGCGCGCGAGATTTCGGAATCGCCAAGATCCGCCCCGATCGCATCGAGCGTCGCATCGTCAAGTTCGCGCGGCCGTTCGGGCGCTGCATCGAGGAACAGTGCGATCTTCTCGAGCTCGCGCGTCATCACCGCGCGGTCCCCCGCAGCCGCAACCGCGATCCGCCCCGCGGTCGATCCGGTCGTGCGCAGCCCCTGCTCGCGCGCGATGCTCGTCGCGAGCTTGTCCGCCTCGCCCGCATCGGGGACGTAGAAGGAGCAGACCATCGCGCGGGGATCGGAAGTCGCAAGTTTGACCAGCGTGGACGAAGCCTTGGCCCCCGGCGCGATCACCACAACCGGATTGCCCCCGCGTTCCGCTGCAAGCAGCATCGTGCAGGCGGCGACACTTTCCTCCCCCGCACCCGCAACGCGAATATACCGCGCGGTCCCGAACAGCGACAACGACGCCGCCTCGTCCGCGAGCAACCCGGGGCTTGACTTGAGCTGCGACGGCTCGAGATCCACCCGCTCCGCCTCGGGCCCGAGAGCGCGCGCCAGCCGCGTCGCGACGTCGCGCGCCCCCGCTTCGTCGGGGCCATAGAGCAGGTACAGACGGACGTCGGGGCTGACCGCATCAATCGCGCGGGTGATCTGGTTGAGATTGGCTTTCATCCGTGCGGCTCCCGGGCCGCGTCAGCGCGCCGTGCGGTCGGCGTGGTCGACATAGGTCGCGACCCGCGTGAGGATTTGATCCGCAACGATCTGCGACAACCGCTCGAGCGCACTGTTTTCCGCGGCGATCGTTGCATATTCGGAGCCGACCGAGTCGATTCCCGCGTCGGACCCTGCCGCCGCATCGAGCAGCACAGACCCGTTGCTCAGGTCGACCAGCTGGTAGCGCGCGCGCAACGTCCGGCGTTCGCGCGAGATGCTGTCGTCGCGGCGGATGCCGAGACCGATGATCTTGTCGTCGAGCTTGACCTCGAGCCGGTAGCGGACCGCGGTGCCCTGACCGCTGTGGAACCGGTCGCGCAGCGCATTGCCCATCAGCCAGCCCGCCTTGCCCTCGATCGGCCCAACATCGACGGCAGCGAGGGTGGTCGCGACGGTCCCGCTGCTCCCGCCCGAATAGAGCGGACGCAGGCCGCAGCCTGACAGGGCGAGCGCGGCAACCGCGAGGGGCAGGAGACGCTTCATGCGACGAGGTTCACGAGACGGTCGGGCACGACGATCACCTTTCGCGGCGTTTTGCCTTCGAGCGCACGAACGATCTTGTCCGAGCCGAGCGCCGCGGCCTCGAGCACGTCGCGGTCGGTGCCCTTGGGCATCACCAGCGTATCGCGGAGCTTGCCGTTGATCTGCACCGCAATCGTGACTTCGTCCTCGACCAGCAGTGCCGGATTGACCTCGGGCCAGGGTGCGTCGGCAATCAGGCCGTCGTTCCCCGCAGCGGCCCAGGCTTCCTCGGCGATATGCGGCGCCATCGGGGCCACGAGCCGCATCAGCGTCGCGATCGCGGTGTCGCGCGATGCGGAAGGGGCGGCGCGTTCGATCGCGTTGACCAGCTCGAACAGCTTCGCGACCGCCTTGTTGAACGCAAGCGCCTCGATATCGACCGCGATCCCCGCGATCGTCTGGTGGAGCTTGCGGTCGAGCGGGCCGTCGACCGTGCCGGACTGGCCGCTCTTGTCGCCGTCGAACAACCGCCACACGCGCTGGATGAAGCGCCACGACCCTTCGATCCCGCTTTCGCTCCACGGCAGGTCGCGCTCGGGCGGGGAATCGGACAGCATGAACCAGCGCGTCGCGTCCGCGCCGTACTGGTCGACGATCCCGGTCGGGTCGACGGTGTTCTTCTTCGACTTCGACATCTTCTCGATGCGGCCGACCGTGACCGCCGCGCCGGTCGCGCGCTCGACATAGCCGTCGCCACGCTTCTCGATGTCGTCGAGCGACAGCCACAGCGGCTTGGTGATCGTGTCGGTGCCGTCGGTGCCGAGTTCGGTCACCGGGCGGCTATAGGTCTCGTGCGTGACCATGCCTTGCGTGAACAGCCCCGCGAACGGCTCCGCCACGTCGAGCATCCCGATATGCCGCAGCGCGCGCGTCCAGAAGCGCGCGTAGAGCAAGTGGAGGATCGCATGTTCCACCCCGCCGATATATTGCGCGACCGGCAACCACTGCTCGGCAACCGCGCGGTCGAACGGCCTGTCCTTGGGCTGACTGGCGAAGCGGATGAAATACCAGGAGGAATCGACGAACGTATCGAGCGTGTCGGTCTCGCGCCGCGCGGCACCGCCGCAGGACGGGCAGGGGACGTGCTTCCACGTCGGATGCCGGTCGAGCGGGTTGCCGGGGATGTCGAAGCTGACGTCCTCGGGGAGCACGACCGGGAGCTGATCCGCGGGGACCGGCACCGCGCCGCACGCGTCGCAGTGAATGATCGGGATCGGCGTGCCCCAGTAACGCTGGCGGCTGACGCCCCAGTCGCGCAGGCGGAACACAGTCGATCCGGTGCCCCAGCCGCCATCCTCGGCGCGGGTGATGACTTTGCGCTTGGCGTCCTCAATGTCCATCCCGTCGAGGAAGTGCGAGTTCACCAGCGTGCCGGGGCCGGTATAGGCGGTATTCCCGGTGAACACCGGATCGGTGACGTCGCCATCCGAGACGACACGCCGCACCGGCAGATCGTACTTCCGCGCGAAATCGAGATCGCGCTGGTCGTGCGCCGGAACGCCGAACACCGCGCCGGTGCCATATTCCATCAGCACGAAGTTGGCGATGTAGACCGGCAGTTGCAGGTCGGGATCGAACGGATGCTGCGCGGTCAGCCCGGTATCGAACCCGAGCTTCTCCTGCGTGTCCATCTCGGCTGCGGTGGTCCCGCCGCGCTTGCACAAGGCGATGAATTCGGCGGCTTCGGGGCTACGCTCCGCGAGCGCCTGCGCGATCGGGTGATCCGCCGCGACCGCGACGAAGCTCGACCCGAACATCGTGTCGGGGCGGGTGGTGAACACCTCGACCGACCCGCCATCGGAGAGTTGAAAACGAAACTGCAACCCGCGGCTGCGGCCGATCCAGTTTTCCTGCATCAGCTTGACCTTGTCGGGCCAATGCTCGAGCGCGCCCAGGCCCTCGAGCAGCTCGTCCGCAAAGTCGGTGATCTTGAGGAACCACTGCGACAGCTTGCGCCGCTCGACCAGCGCGCCCGAGCGCCAGCCGCGCCCGTCGATCACCTGTTCGTTGGCGAGCACGGTCATATCGACCGGATCCCAGTTGACCGAGCTTTCCTTGCGATAGACGAGGCCGTGGCGGAACAGTTCGAGGAACAGCGCCTGCTCGTGCCCGTAATAGTCGGGCTCGCACGTCGCGAGTTCGCGCGTCCAGTCGAGCGCGAAACCGAGCCGCTTCAGCTGTGCCTTCATCGTCGCGATATTGTCGCGGGTCCAGCCGCCCGGATGGACGCCCTTTTCCATCGCGGCGTTTTCAGCGGGCATCCCGAACGCGTCCCAGCCCATCGGATGGAGGACTTCCATCCCCTGCATCCGGCGGAACCGCGCGAGCACGTCGCCCATCGTATAGTTGCGGACGTGCCCCATGTGGATCTTCCCCGACGGATAGGGGAACATCTCGAGCACATAGGAGCGGGGCTTGGGGCTGTCGTCGCGCGCGGCGAAGGTGCGGCGGTCGTCCCACACCTTCTGCCAGGCCGCGTCCGCCTTCAGCGCGTTGAAGCGTGACGCCATCGGTCGGGTATTCCTACTGGGTTACGGCAGCGCGGCGCAGATCGCGGGCACGCGTGAGGATGATGTCTTCGAGCTTCTGGACGGTCGCCGCCTGGACCGGCGCCGCGACCCACTGGCCATTCTGGTTGACCTGGCGCAACGAAGCGACGCGCAGGCCGTCCGCGCGGAGATCCTGGTCGAGGATCGTCACGGTCACCTTGACTCGCTCGGTCGGCGCGGCGGGGTTGATATACCAGTCGGTGACGATCACGCCGCCGTTGGAATCGGTCTGGAGCAGCGGCATGAAGCTCAGCGTGTCGAGGCTCGCGCGCCACAGATAGGCGTTGACGCCGATCGTCGTGACCTTCGACGCCGCGAGGTCCGCGCTCTTCGGGCGACCGCCCTTGTGGCCGCACGCGCCGAGCGTCAGCGGGGCGATGAGCGCGAGCGAAAGCAGAATCGCAGTGCGGGGGCGGCGGATCATCGGCTGTTCCTGAACAAATCGGAGTGTCGGGGGTTCGGCGATATCTATAGAATGTCCCGCGTTCGCCGCAAGCACGACGGTGTGTAACCAAAGTGCAAGCATCCGGGTGCTAGGGCAGGTGATAGAGAGTGTGGCCCTGACGACACTGTCAGGGGAAAATGAGTCGGAATGGTGGCGGTACCGGATTGAATCATGGTAGTCGTCTCGCAACATGATAGTGCCACCAAGGTACACGTGAAGGGGTCTGAAGTGTCGCTTGCTCGCTGGATGTCCGGGATTGCCGTGGGGTCGCTCGTCGCCCTCGGTATCGCCGTGGCTCCCGCGCTCGGCGCGAGCGACGCCCCCGCACCACGGATCATCACGCGGCACAGCGCGATGGTGCGCGGGCTCGGGTCGTTCACCCCCGCCTCGGCGGATCCGCGACTCGCTGCGATGTTCGCGCGTGGCGGGCTTGACACCAGCGGCTTCCGCTTCACCCCCTCCGACACGCGCCGCGAAGGCAGCCGAGCGGTGACGGTCGCGGTGCAGGCACGCAGCGCACGCGGAGTGATCGCACGCGCGGATCGCGCCTCGCCGATCCCGGTCGCGACGGTCGCGCTGACGCCGATCGCCTACAACCTCGGGGTCGCGGTCGGCTGGAAGCGGCTTGCGGTGTCGGGCGACGTCGCACGGGTCGATCTCGCCGGAATCCCGGGCAGCCGTCAGTCGGCGGATATCGGCGTAAGCTATACCGGCAAGCGGTTCAGCGGTCGGGTCAATGCGATCGCCGACCGGCCGCTCCCCAACGGCCCCAAGCTGATCGAGGATGCGCCCGCCTATGCGCTCGACGTCGGCGGTTCCTATTCGCTCACCCGCCGTCTCGATGTGACCGCGGGCGTCCGCTACAAGACCGAGCGGGACCGTCTGATGCAGCAGCCGACCGAAGACCGCCGCGACAGCCAGGCCGTCTATATCGGGACCGCGTTCCGCTTCTAATCCGGTATCGGCCCGACCAACCCGTCGATCGCCGCCCAGCCTGCAAACCCCAGCGCGCGCAACCGCCCGAACCGCCGCGCATCCATTCCACCGAGCGCAATCGCGGGCACCCCGACCGCGCGCGCAATCATCGCCGCGCGCACCGGCCCGAGCGTCCGCGCCCCCGGGTGGGTCCGCGTCGGATAGACCGGCGAGACGAACACCACTGCAGCCCCGGCCCGCCGCGACGCAATCCCCTCGCGCACCGAATGCGCGCGCCCGATCCGCACCGGCTGCCCCCGCGCGCACGCCTCGTCGACCAGCACCAGCCCCCGCCGCCGCGCGACCGCCGCGATCCGGCGCTTGAGCAAAGCGCGCTCGGCGGGCGCCGTCGCATGATGGCGGAACACCACCCCGCTCCCGCGTGGCAACCGCGCGAGCGTATCCCAAAAACGCCCCCCGATCCGCTCGTCGGTCATCAGCCACAGTACCGGAAACGCACCGAGACGGGACAGGCTGGGGTGACGAACGACCATCCGACCGCCTATAGCGCGCGGCATGGCCACCGACGACCCCACCACACGGCTCGCCGCCGTTACCACCAGCATCGCGCACGCCGCCGACCTTGCCGGGCGCAACCCCGACTCGGTCACGCTGATCGCGGTCTCCAAGACCAAGCCGCCCGAGGAAATCACCCCGCTGCTCGAGGCGGGCCACCGCGTGTTCGGCGAGAATCGCGTCCAGGAAGCGCAGGGCAAATGGCCCGCACTCCGCGAGGCGTTCCCCGATGCGCAGGTCCATCTCGTCGGGCAGTTGCAGTCGAACAAGGCGGAGGATGCCGTCGCACTGTTCGACGCAATCCATTCGGTCGACCGACCGTCGCTCGTCACCGCGCTCGGACGCGCGATCGACAAGCTCGGCAAGCGTCCCGCGTGTTTCCTCCAGGTCAATATCGGTGACGAGGCGCAGAAGGGCGGCTGCGCGATTCCCGATCTGCCCGCGCTGATCGCCGCCGCGCGCGACGCTGGCCTGCCGCTCGCTGGACTGATGGCGGTCCCCCCGGTCGAGACCGAAGCCGCGCCTTATTTCGCGTTGCTCGCCAAGCTGGCGCGCGACCACGGGCTCGACGGCCTCTCGATGGGGATGTCGGGCGATTATGAAACCGCGGTGATGCTGGGCGCGACTCATGTCCGCGTCGGCACTGCCCTTTTCGGAGCACGCGCATGACCTTCGATGGCCTGATTTTCGATTTCGACGGCGTGCTGATCGAGAGCGAAGCGGTCGGCAACCGCCAGATCGCTGAATATCTCACCGGGATCGGGCATCCGACCACCCCCGAGGACAGCTACGCCAATTTCATGGGGCTGTCGGGGCAGCATTTCATCGGCGCGCTCGAGCAATGGATCGACCGGCCGCTCCCCGAGGATTTCTACACGATGCGCGCCGCCGAGGATGCGCGGGCGCTCCGCGAGGGCGTCGGCGCGGTCGAGGGTGCGGTTCGGTTCATCCAGGCGCTGCCGTTCGATCTCCCCAAAGCGATCGCCTCGTCGAGCTCGACCGAATGGATCAGGCGGCATCTCGAGCATATCGGCCTCGCGGACGCATTCGGCGAGCATATCTATTCGGGCAAGGAGCATGTCGCGAACGGCAAGCCCGCGCCCGACCTGTATCTGTATGCGGCGAAGGCGATCGGCGTCGACATCAGGCGCTGCGCGATCCTCGAGGATTCGCCGGTGGGCGCGACCGGCGCGGTCGCGTCGGGCGCGCATGTCATCGGGTTCGTCGGGGGCACGCATTGCGGGCCCGATCATGCCGACCGGCTCCGCGCGATCGGCGTGCATGACATTGCCAAGGATTTCGGCGCGGTTCTGCTGCTGGTGGAGTAAGGCGACCCACCACCCCCACGCTACTCCACGCCCACCGTTCGTTTCTCGACTTTGCTCGAAACGAACGGGAGGGGGCGGGGAAGGGCGTTTTCCAC
>CAZNQA010000005.1:0-17742 GCA_964575105.1 uncultured Stakelama sp. | reverse complement strand
GTTTCTCGACTTTGCTCGAAACGAACGGGAGGGGGCGGGGAAGGGCGTTTTCCACCATTCCCCCCGCTTAACCCTTAGAACTGGTGCCCGGTCCGGTCGCGCTTGGTCGCCAGATACCGCTCGTTATGCGGGTTCGCCGGCAAAATATGCGGCACGCGCTCCGACACCGCGATGCCCGCCGCCTCGAGTTGCGCGACCTTCTGCGGGTTGTTGGTCAGCAACCGCACCCGCGTCTGCCCGAGCAGTTCGAGCATCCGCGCCGCCACCGCGAAATTACGCGAATCGACCGCGAAGCCGAGCCGCGTGTTCGCATCCACCGTATCGAACCCCTGGTCCTGCAGCGCATACGCCCGCAGCTTGTTGATCAGCCCGATCCCGCGCCCTTCCTGCCGCAGATACAGCAGGATCCCCCAGCCACTCTCGTGGATCGCGCGGATCGCGCCGTCCAGCTGCGGCCCGCAATCGCATTTGAGGCTCCCGAGCACGTCGCCGGTCAAACACTCGCTGTGGAGCCGCACCAATGGCGGAAGCCCGTCGGGGGTGCCGATCAGCAGCGCGACATGCTCGCCCGGCATTTCCGGCGTGCGGAACGCGACGATCTCGGCGTCTTCTGCATCCGCGACCGGCAGATGCGCGCGCGTCGCGATCGCGAGCCGTGCCGCATCCTCATGCGCGACGATGTCAGCGGGAGTCAGCACCAGCGCCGCCTGCTCGCCGGGGATGGCAAAGAAAGCCGGAAGCATCCCCCCGATCCGCGCCAGCGTCAGCGCGGCAGTCGCGGCGTCGTGCTCGGCCAGCGCAATCGCGCGGAACGGCCCCTTGAACGGCGTCTCGAGATCGAATTGCGGATCGGACAAAGCGGTCGCCGTCGCGAAATCGAGCCACGGCGCGCGTTCGACCAGCACCGGGGACTCAGGCTCCGCCGCCTCGCGCTGGTTGGCGAGCTTGAGCGTCGCCGCGCGCCCCGCCGACAGCAACACCGGCGCGCGCGCCGCAGGATCGAACGCCGCAAGCCGCACCGGGTCCGCCGTCTCGATCGGCAACAATGCAAGCGTGCCATCGCTCCCGACAATCGCGATCGGCCAGCCACGCCGCAACGCGTCGATCGCGAGCGCGGTCTTGTGCGCGTCCCCGGTCGTGTGGGTCACAAGGCAAATTCGGTCATGATCGGCACATGGTCGGAGGGTTTCAGCCAGCTGCGGCATTCCTCATACACATGGTGCCGCACCGCCTTGGCCGCAACATCCGCGGTCGCCCACATATGGTCGAGCCGCCGCCCGCGATCATTGACCGTCCAGTCCGCCGAGCGATAGCTCCACCAGGTGTGCAGCCGCGCAGGGGCAGGGTGAAAGTGCCGCCCGAGATCGACCCAGCTGTTCGACGCCTTCAACCGGTCGAGCGTGTCGACCTCGATCGGAGTGTGGCTGACGACACCGAGCAACTGCTTGTGCCCCCACACGTCCGCCGGAAGCGGCGCGATGTTGAGATCGCCGACGAGTAGCGTGGGCGCGCTCACCGTGCGCGACCAGTCGATCATGCGGTCGAGGAAATCGAGCTTCTGCCCGAACTTGGGGTTCACCTCGCGGTCGGGAACGTCGCCGCCTGCGGGCACATAGACGTTCTCGATCCGCATGCCGTTGTCGAGCCGGACGCCGACATGTCGCGCTTCTTTGTTCGCCTGCCAGTCGAACCGGTCGTCTTCGGCGAGCGGGACGCGCGACAGGATCGCGACGCCGTGGTGCATCCGCTGCCCGTGCAACACGATATGCTTGTACCCGAGCGCGCGGAACGCAGCGAGCGGGAAGTCCCCGTCGATCACCTTGGTTTCCTGCAGGCACAGGATATCGGGGTTCGCCTCGCGCAGGAAACGCTCGACGATCTCGATGCGGAACCGCACCGAATTGATATTCCACGAAACGATCTTCAGGGTCGTCATCGGGCGTGTGTAGCCGCGCGAACCGGGCAACGCCAGTCGGCCCCGTGCGCATACAGACCCGTGCGGATACAGAAAGGCCCCCGCTCCGGGGGCATGGAGCGAGGGCCGACCTAGCGTTCGTCACGCAGGCGGGAAGTGGTGCGTCCGGGCAACAGGGGGAAAAATCCCGGTCCACCCCACATCCGCAATCCCGCTATTAGCGTTGCAAACCTGTCGCCAATATGAATGGCTTCACTTTTTCCCTGTGTTTCGCGTCGGATCGTTGAAGCGGAACGCATTATCGGGAATCGCGCCGTTGAACTTCTGGTTCGAGATTTTGACCGTCGTCCGGTTGTTCTGCGAATCGAGCGTCACCCAGCCCTGCAGCATCAGCCCGCCGGGCGCGGACGCGTTGCGTTTGAACACCAGGTTGATCCGGCCATATTCGGGATGCCTGGGGTCGGCGGCATCGACCGAGACCAGCTCGGGATTGCCCGCGGGCACGACCGTCGCGATCTTGCTCATGTCACGCGCTGGATCGAGAAGGATCCCGAGCGGCGATCCGCCAATCGGCCAGCGTTGCTTCTGCCCGACCGAGTAATCCAGGAACCACAGCGACTTGCCGTCGGCGACGATCAGGATCGGCACGCCCTTTTCATATTGGAAGCGGATCTTGCCGGGCTGTTTGAGCGTCAGTGTGCCGGTCAGCACCTTCCCCGAACGGTCACTCTGCGCAAAGTCGGCGGTCATCGATTTCACCGCCTGAAGGTGCTTCTGCACCATCGTCAGGTCGGCGGACGGGGCTGCGACCGCGATTGCGGGGGCGGCGAGGAACGGGACGAGAAGGGCGTAGCGAAGGGACACGAAGGATTCTCCTGACGCGGGGGCTGGGGCTCCCCGGTTTTAACGGCTGTGCTTCCCCGGCGAAGGCCGGGGCCCAGTAGAGCTGGCCAAGGTAACGCGCGCAGCACCCGCTTCTATCCGCTCGCTGCTGGGCCCCGGCCTTCGCCGGGGAAGCGGACGCTTGCTGAACGATCACCATGTAAAGCCAGCATGCGCTTTAACGCGCCGTGAACCGACCGCGCACCCCTCAGACCGGATGCCCGTCGCGGTCGCGCAACACCTCACGCCGCCCGACATGATCGGGCCGGCTCACCACGCCGTCCTTCTCCATTCGTTCGATCAGCCGTGCGGCATTGTTATAGCCGACGCGCAACTGCCGCTGGACCCACGAGGTCGACGCCTTCTGGCTCTCGCACACCAATTGCACCGCGGCGCGATATTGCTGGTCTTCCTTGCTGTCCTCGCCGGTCGGCGCGCCGTCGAGCGCGAAGCTCTCTTCGGGCTCCTCGGTGACCGACTGGATGTAATCGGGCTGCCCCTGCGCGCGCCAGTGATCCGCAACCGCGCGGACTTCGTCATCCGACACGAACGGGCCGTGGACTCGGACGATGCCCTTGCCGCCGGGCATGTAGAGCATGTCGCCCTTGCCGAGCAGCTGCTCCGCGCCCTGTTCGCCGAGGATGGTGCGCGAATCGATCTTGGAGGTGACGTGGAAGCTGATTCGCGTCGGCAGATTCGCCTTGATCACCCCGGTGATGACGTCGACCGACGGCCGCTGCGTGGCCATGATCAGATGAATCCCCGCCGCGCGCGCCTTTTGCGCGAGCCGCTGGATCAGGAATTCGACTTCCTTGCCCGCGGTCATCATCAGGTCGGCGAGCTCGTCGACGATCACGACGATCTGCGGCAGCACCTGATAATCGAGCGTTTCTTCCTCGTAGATCGGCTGGCCGGTCTCGGAATAGCCGCACTGCACCTTGCGCCCGAGCGGCTGGCCCTTGGCCTTCGCCGTCTTCACCTTCTCGTTGAAGCTCGCGAGGCTGCGCACCCCCATCGACGACATCTGGCGATAGCGATCCTCCATCTGCTCGACCGCCCATTTGAGCGCGCGGACCGCCTTGGCGGGATCGGTCACGACCGGGGAGAGCAGATGCGGAATGTCGTCATACATGCTCAGTTCGAGCATCTTGGGATCGATCATGATCATTTTGCACTGGTCGGGCTTCAATCGGTACAACAGCGACAGGATCATGCAGTTGAGCCCGACCGACTTGCCCGAGCCGGTCGTGCCCGCGACGAGCAGATGCGGCATCGGCGCGAGATCCGCGATGACGGGGTCGCCCGCGATGTTCTTGCCCAGCACCAGCGGGAGCGACGCGGACTGATCCTCGAACGTCTGCGACCCGATCAGTTCGTGCAGCCCCACCATTTCGCGCCGCACGTTGGGCAGCTCGATCCCGATCACGGTCCGCCCGGGGATCGTCGCGACTCGCGCCGACACCGCAGACATGTTGCGCGCGATATCGTCGGCGAGCTGGATCACGCGGCTCGCCTTGATCCCGCTTGCGGGTTCGAGCTCGTACATCGTGACGACCGGGCCGGGCCGGACGTTGATGATCGAGCCCTTGACGTGGAAATCGTCGAGCACCGTCTCGAGCAACCGGGCGTTGCGCTCCAGTGCTGCCTTGTCGATCTGCCCGCCCGGGGCAGGGGGCGTGGGGATCAGCAGGTCGAGCGGCGGGAGCTGGGTATTGTCGCCGAGATCGAGCGAGGTCTGCTGGGTCCGCGGCCGCGCAGTCGAGGGCGCGATCTGCCGATCTGCGATGACCGGTCCGGGGCGCGGGTCGGGCGCGGCGATGGCGCGCGGAATCGACACTTTCCGGGCAGGTTTGGCGTCGTCGTCGACGTCATCCGGCGCAAAATCGTCGTCAAATGCAGGGGTTTCGGCGCGATTTCGGCGCGATTCGATCAGGCGTTTCGGAATGCGCGGGATCCGCAGCGTCCGCTCAGCCATGTCGATCGTGAAACTATACGCCCAAAGCACCAGCGCCGCAATCCCGAACGCCGTCGCGATCCCGCGCGTCGTCCACAGGATCACCACCGGATCGCCGAGCAGGCGGATCGCGAGCCGGATCAGGTTGGACAGCGCAAGCCCGAAGACGCCGCCATAGCCCGCCGGCAACCACGCAACCGCCGCGCCCGACACCAGTCCGAACGTCGTCCCCGCAAGCAGCGTTCCCCCCGTCGACGTCAGCAGCATCCGCCGCCAGCGACCGACCGGAACATCGCGCCACAACCGCAGCGCAATCAGAAGAAAAGTGGGCAATAACAACACGACAGCAGGCCCGAAAAGCCAGAACGCGGCGTCCGCGACGAGCGCGCCGGGCCGCCCGAGCCAGTTGTGCGCGGGCCCCGCCGACGCAGTGTTGAGCGACGGATCGCTCGCATGATAGCTCGCGACGACGATCACCATCAGCACCACGAGCAGGAGCAGCGTGAACGCGCCGAGCAATGCGCCGCTGCGCACGGCGCCTGCCTTGACCGTCTCACGCCAGAGCGGTGGCTGCGCTTGGCTCGCCATGATGCAATATCTTCCCGATGTTCGCTGTCTGTGCCCGCGGAATCATCGCTCGCCCACGCGGTCGCGTCAAGTTTTCCGCGATTGGCAGCGTCGTTTGAGAGGCTTACAGACGGGGCATGGATACAGCAGACGTCATCATTCTCGGCGGTGGACTCGTCGGCAGCGCGCTCGCGGTGGCGCTCGATGCGCACAATATGTCAGCCATCGTCATCGACATAGCAGACCCCGAGGTCATCCTCGCGGCAGGCTTCGACGGGCGCGCTTCGGCGATCGCAGGGGCACCGTGGCGGATGCTCGGTGCAATCGGCGTGGCCGACAAGCTCGCGGCAATCGCTTGCCCGATCAAGGGGATACGCGTCAGTGACGGGCTCGAACCGGGCGCGCTCGATTTTGAACCCGATTCGGGCGAGGACGCGCTCGGGCATATGGTCGAGAACCGTCGCCTGCGTGGCGCGCTGTTCGAGGCGGCCTCGGCGGCGAGGAACGTCGACGTGCGGATGAAAACGCGCGCGGTTTCAGTCGATCGCGCGCCGTCGGGGGTCACCGTGACGCTCGATTCGGGCGCAGTGATCCGCGCGCCGCTGCTGATCGCGGCGGAAGGCCGCAATTCGCCGACACGCGAGGCAGCGGGGCTCAACGTCGCGCGCTGGACCTATGACAACGCCGCGATCGTGACGTCGCTGCATCACGAACATTCCCATGAAAACATAGCGTTCGAGATCTTTTATCCCGACGGCCCGTTCGCGATCCTGCCGCTCAACGATGACGCGCAGGGGCATCGCTCGTGCATCGTCTGGTCGGTCACACGCGATCAGGCGCCGGGGATGATGAAGCTGTCGGATCGCGGCTGGCTCGTCGAGGCGGACAAAAGGATCGGGGGATTCCTGGGAAAACTCGGGCCCTTGGGCGCGCGGTCGAGCTATCCGCTCGGCTTCCATCACGCCGCCAAGATCGTGTCCGACCGGCTCGCGCTGGTCGGCGATGCGGCGCACGGGATTCACCCGATCGCGGGGCAGGGGGTCAATGTCGGCTTCCGCGATGTGGCCACGCTGGTCGAGGTGCTGGTCGAGGGCAAGCGGACCGGCCTCGACCTCGGCGATCCAGCGCTGCTCGCGCGCTATGACCGGTGGCGGAGCCTCGACACGTTGATGGTCTCGGTGGCGACCGACGGGCTGACCCGGCTGTTCGGCATAAAGGGCAAGACCGCCAATGCGGTACGCCGTTTCGGCCTGTCGGCGGTGCAGAAGATGCCGCCGTTGAAGCGCCGCTTCATCGCGGAAGCGCGCGGCGAGAGCGGGGATGTGCCGAAGTTGTTGCAGGGGATGATGGTTTAAGGGGGGTAGCGCACCTTCCTGCCGTTAGTTTCGAGCAACGTCGAGAAACCGTGATGCGCGTTGTGCCGGGTTTCTCGACTTCGCTCGAAACGAACGGGGGGCAGGGGCCATGCCGGATCGCGTTCCCCTGCCTTACCATTCCGTTTTCCCTGAGCGAAGTCGAAGGGCCAGCGTTGCGCGTGGGGCTTCGACAGCGCTCAGCCCGAACGGAGGGGGGGACCCATAATTTCGTCACCCGACCTGTGCCGGACAAGCCTGGTATGACGGGGTGGTAGCGAGGACGCTTCTACTGCAGCGTCACCGAATCCTCGCCGTCGTGGCGCCCGAAGAATTGCATCAGCTGAATGATCAGCTCCGCCCGTTCCTCGATTCGTTCCGCCTCTAGCAGCGCCTGCTTGGCCGCGACGTCGAACGGCGCGATCTGCGCGATGCCGTTGACCAGCGCCTCGTCGTCGAGCCGCGTTACTGCATCCCAATCAACCGCATAGCCCTGCGAATCGGCAAACGCCCGCGATTCGCTCTCCAGCGCCGCGCGCCGCGACAACGACAGCACTTCGGGCGATTTGGGCGAGGCGATCAGTTCCGCCTCGACCTGGCGGAACGCGGTCGGGACATCGAGTTCGCGGACGATGCGGAACAGCGACAGCCCCTCGAGGATCAGATTGTACCGCCCGTCCTCGCTCGCCTCGAACTCTGCGATCTTGCCGATGCAGCCGATGTCGAACAGCAACGGTTTGTCCGGGCGGGCAGGGACGTTGGGGCGCGGCTGGACCATCCCGATCCGCCGGTCGCGCGCCATCGCGTCCGAGATCATCGCCCGGTAACGCGGCTCGAAGATGTGGAGCGGCAGATGCATCCCCGGGAACAGCAACGCGCCCGGCAGCGGGAAGATCGAGAGGCGGGAAATCGTCATCCGAACAGGATCGCGGAGAGTTTGCGGCGCTGTGCCGACACCCACGGGTCTTCGAGCCCGACGACCTCGAACAGCTTGAGCAGCTGCGTACGCGCGGCACCCTCGTTCCAGGTGCGATCCTCGGCGATCATCGCGAGCAGCGTGGTGGCCGCCGCGTCGCGATCGTTCGCCGCCATCTGGCCGTTGGCGAGCGCGAACCGCTTGTCGTAATCGCCAGGATTGGCAGCCACTTCCGCCGCGAGGCCCGCAAGATCATCGACCGGCGTCGCATCCTGCGCCAACGCCAGCGCGGCGCGCGCGCGTTCGATATCGGGATGCCTGGACACGTCCTCGGGCATTGCTGCGAGGTGCTCCTGCGCCGCCTCGAGCTCGCCTGCCGCCACCAGCGCACGAACAAAACCCGCGTTGACCGCGGGGTGATCCGGCGCGACCTCGGCGATCTGGCGGAAGAGCCCCGCAGCGCGATCGGCATCGCCCTCGGCGAGCGCTTCCTCACCCATTGCGATCAAAGGCTCGATCTCGGCTTCGCCCTGCGTGGCGTCGCTCTCGATCGGCAATTGCTTGAGCAACTGGTCGAGCATCGTCTTCAACGCCGATTCGGTGCGTGCCGGGGTCAGGTCGGCGACGAGCTGTCCCTGGAACATCGCATAGACGGTCGGGATCGACTTGATCTGGAATTGCGCGGCGATGAACTGGTTCTTGTCGGTATCGACCTTGGCAAGCACCACGCCCTTGTCGGCATAAGCGGCGGCGACCTTTTCCAGCACGGGAGTCAGCGCCTTGCATGGCCCGCACCATTCCGCCCAGAAGTCGATGATCACCAATTTGGTCATCGACGGTTCGACCACGTCGCGACGGAAAGCCTCCACCGCGTCGCGTTCGGCTGCGCTCATTCCCAGGGTCGCCAAGAGATGCTCCAATTCGTTTCCGTCGTTGCGTCTTATGTGGGGGCGAGGGGCCACAAGCCAACCCTTTTCGCGATTGTGCGAAAAGACGCTTGCCGACCTGCCAACCCGGTGTTAGAGGCCCCCCCCTACCCGCCGGGCTCCACAGTCCGGCACACAGCGCCAGAGCGGGCGTAGCTCAGGGGTAGAGCACAACCTTGCCAAGGTTGGGGTCGAGGGTTCGAATCCCTTCGCCCGCTCCAGCGGTCTCCATCGACGCAGCACACACGGTGTGCCGTCGGGGGAAGCGCCTGAAGGTATGCATGATCGCCGACAGCGTGCGGTCCCCATAGCAAATGATCGTAAGTATTGAGCTTCGAGACGGGGTTTCCAGCGGCGTCGGTCCAGGCCTGTTCGCGGTCTCAGGAGAAGAGCAGGCCTTGACGCCTAAGCGCTTGGCCAGAGGGTCGTTATCCATTACTTGCAGGGGCCGGGGCGCAGGTTGTATTCTGCAAACATGGGTTAGTGTCATGCATTCGACGTCAGGCTGGCGGCATTTCGATAGTGTCTATCTGTTGCTGTGCGCGCCGCTGATCCTTGCGTTGATCTATCTCCTCCCGCCGTTTCAAGCACCTGATGAAGCAGCGCATTTCTATCGCGCGGTGCAGATCTCGCATGGTCAGGTCGCACCCGCGCTTGCGCCGAGGACGTATCGCGCTGGGGCCGGCGGGATGGTCGATCAGTCTGCGTTTGCACTTGTCGATGCCTATTGCGGGATCCCCAACTGGAGCTGTGCGCGACAAGACCGACCCGCGCTTTCCGATCTTGTATCCAGCGCATCCGGCCAAGGCGACCGGCGCATCGTTCCGTTCAGTAACACCGTCGTCTATCTCCCCGTTGCCCATGCCGTTCCCGCACTGGCGATCGCACTTGCACGAGCCGTAGGGCTCCCGCCACTGGGCTGGCTTTACGCCGGGCGTCTGGCAAACGGCCTTTTCACGCTCACGATCAGCTGGCTCGCACTGTATCTGCTCCGGACGAAGAACGCGGCGATCCTCGTCTTCGCGGTGGCCACCCTCCCGATGGTCAGCTCGATCGTTCCGACGCTATGCGCCGATTCGCCTGTCATCGGCTGCAGCCTTCTCCTTCTGGCGCTCTGTGTGCGGTTGGTCGAAGGCGCCCCCGTGACCCGGTGGTTCGGGGCGTTGCTCCTGGTCACCGTCGTCTATGCTTCTGCTGCAAAGCTCGCGTATTTGCCGCTTGCCGTGATGCCTCTGGCGAGCGCGCTGGCAGGAAAGCGTTCGCCGACGGTGGTGATCGGAACCGGGATGGTTGCCCTGGCCGCGATCGCGGTCACCTTGCTCTGGTCGTCGTCGATCCGCGGCTATGTCTTTCCGATTTCACCCGACTTGAGGGTCGACCCGGAGAGCCAGATCGCCTTCGTGCTCGGTCATCCGATCCGGTTCATCGTCGCGATCGTGAATTCGATCGTTCTGGAAACGCCAAACAACCTCAAGACGATCATCGGTCGGAAATTATCCGATCAAAAGGTCCTGCTTCCCTGGATCATCGTCCTGGTTTCGGCGGCGTCGCTCGCCCTGGCCGCGGCGACGGCGGGCACAAGGATGACCAAGATGCCGATCCGCATCGCGACCTTCCTGTTGGTAGCGGCCTGTGCGGGCGCCACCTTCGCGTTTCTGTACATACAGAACAGCCCGGTCGGCGGGCTTCGGGTCGACGGTTATCAGGGCCGGTATCTGATACCGCTTATCCCGTTCGTGGCGTTGCTCCTGCCGCCACCCGCAGCTTGGCTGCCCGTCAACCAGGCGACGTCGCGTCGGGCCGTCGCGTTCGGCGGCAGCGCCGTCACGATTTCGCTAGCGATTTTCCTGGCAGCGCGCACCTGGGGCGTGGCCACGGTGTGAGCTCCGATCGATGAGCGATACGAACGGTCCGTCACGTCCAATATAAGATCCGCGCCAGGGGTAGCCGTAGTGCGATCTCGCGCGTGAACCATTCGCGCAGGCGTTTCATCGTCGCGGCGTCATACACCTGTTTCTCGGTGCCGAACTTGGTCCGCTTGGTGACGCGGTCGGCGTCGGTCATATCGAGCTCGGAGCCGGGGTACCAGCTGTCGAGCACTGCCTTCGAGCCGCTGGTGAAGCGGTGCGTGATCAGCTCAACCGTCAAATCAGGGACTTGAGCAAGCAATGCCGCAGCATCCGCAAGCAGCGTATCGTATGCCGCTTCCCATCCCTCCGCCGCGATGATCGGCGCGATCGTCATTCCGACCGGATAGCCCGCGTCCGCCATCCGCCGCAGCGCACGAAGTCGCGCCGCGACCGGCGCTGTGCCGCCCTCGAAGCGCGCGTAGCGCGCGGGGTTGATCGACGCGCGCATCCGGGTGCGGCCCTGGTGGTCGAGCCCGAGCAGCGGCTCGACGTCGGCGAACTTGGTCGTGAAGCGAAGCTGGGTCGCTGCGTCCGACGTACCGAACCATTCGATCATGCGCGATAGCGACCCCGTCAGCGGCTCGATGCCAAGCGGATCGGTGTAGCAGCTTGCCTCGAACGTCGTTCCCTCGTGCGCGCGGGCGGCGGAGCGCGAGGTGATCGTCCCCTGATCCATGTAGCGCGGCAGGACGCCAAGGATTTCGTCGAGATTGGCATAGACGCGCGTGATCGGCGGCCCCTTGAGCGACCCCGCGAGATAGCAATAGCTGCAATGCGCGGGGCATCCCGCCGCGAGATCGACTCGCCAGTCGGCGCTCGGCGCAATCGGCTCGAGCTTGAGCTTCGACGGCGGCGCGACGACGATTGCTAGCGTTGCCTTGGCTTCGGCATAGGCGGCGCGCGGATCGTCGGGCTGGTCCCACACGACTCGATCATTGGGCAAGTCGATCACCGCGACCCCTTGCGCAGCGGCACGAGCGGCGATGTCGCGTCCATGCGCCCAGTCGCGCGCCGAGCGGGTGATGAGCAGGCGGCGCGGACGCCAGGTTCGGGGGGCGGGATCGATGAGGGAAGACACCGGCACCAAACGCACGGTTCGCCGCCCCCGTTCATTTTGCCGGGACCGATCATTTCAGCGGGGCGTTCAGCCGGGGAGGACGCACATGAAGTGCGTTGGAAGAGGATAGATCGCCATGGCAACCACCCTGACCGCAACCTTCGCGACCCGCCGTGAAGCCGAGATGACGGTCGAGCGTCTCGTCCAGGAGCAGGGCATCGAGCGGACCGATGTGTTCATTGCCGCCGCCGGCGACGAAAACACCGCGGGCGAAGCGATCGCCGGGTCGGACGCCGAAGCTGGCGAGCCAAGTCCCGAATCGCGCGACGATGCGGCGCTGAACGGCCGTGTCACCGTCTCGGTCGATGTCGAGGACGAGGGCCGCGCCGGTGAAATCCGCAGCGCATTCGCAGAGTTCGACGCGGAAGACGTCGCGACCGACTGATCCGCATATGTGGCCGAAACCCGATCCTGTGTTGCCCGGGCAGGAAAGCGTCTGGGCGTTCCCGCGCCCGGCGATCGCCCAGGCGACGACGGCGCATGTCGTGATCGAGCATCGCGGGATCGTGGTTGCGGCCAGCCGCGCGACGGTGCGGACGCTCGAGACGAGCCATCCGCCGAGCTATTACATCCCGCGCGGTGACATTCGCGACGGTGTGTTGCGGCGCGCGCCGGGCGCGTCGTTCTGCGAATGGAAGGGGAATGCGGCCTATTGGGACGTGGTGGTGGGCGATACCGTGCTGCCGCGAGTCGGGTGGAGCTACGCCAACCCTACTCCGGGGTTCGCGATGCTCCGCGACCACGTCGCCTTCTACGCCGCGCCGTTCGACCGGTGCAGCGTCGACGGCGAGACGGTGACGCCGCAATCCGGCGAATTTTATGGTGGCTGGATCACCAGCGCGTTCGCAGGGCCGTTCAAGGGCATTCCCGGCAGCCGGTTGTGGTAGGCCGCACCAGCCGGGTCGGCTAGCATCGCCGGCATGACACACGGCGATATCCGAATCGGCATTGGCGGCTGGACCTACGAACCCTGGCGCGGGACGTTCTTTCCAGAGAAATGGGCGAAGAAGCGCGAGCTGGAATATGCCGCCTCCAAACTGACCGCGATCGAGGTCAACGGCACATATTATTCGTCGCAAAAGCCCGCGACCTTCGCGTCCTGGGCGAAGGCGGTGCCCGACGGGTTCGTCTTCACGCTCAAAGCGTCGCGGTACTGCACGAACCGCAAGGTGCTTGCCGAGGCGGGGGAATCGATCGCGAAGTTCACCGGGCAGGGGATTGCCGAGCTCGGCGAACGGCTCGGGCCGATCCTGTGGCAGTTCATGGCGACCAAGAAATTCGATCCCGACGATTTCGGCGCATTTCTCAAACTGTTGCCCGCCAGCCAGGATGGAATCGCGCTGCGCCATGCGGTGCAGGTCCGCCACGAGAGTTTCCTGGTGCCCGAATTCGTCACGCTGGCGCGCGCGGCAGGGGTCGCGATCGTCTATGCCGATTCGACCGACTATCCCGCGATTGCGGACGTAAGCGGGGACTTCGTCTACGCGCGGCTCGAGGCGGCGGTCGAGGAGGAGCCGGCGGGCTATGCCCCGGCGGCGCTCGATCGCTGGGCGGCGGCGGCGCGGGACTGGGCGACGGGTGGATCGCCCGAAGGGTTGCCCTATGTCGCGGACGCGGCACCCAAGCGGCCACGCGATACGTTCGTCTTCTTCATCAACGGCGCCAAGGTGCGCGCACCGCATGGGGCTATGGCGTTGATCGAGCGTTGCTCGGGATAACGGGCGGTAGGGAACGACTTCCTTTACGCTCCGTTTTCTTCCCCGGCGAAGGCCGGAGCCCAGGAGCGGGACAGCAGTTTACTGGATGCTGCGCTTCGCCACCTCGGTCATCGCTCCTCGGCCCCGGCCTCCGCCCGGGAAAATTTCTCCGAGGAATTCCCTAAACTGCAGGAGACGTACCGGCTTCCGCGACTTCCGGTTGTGTGGGAGCGGATGCCGGTGGCGCAATCGTCGTCGGTACGCTCGCCTTAGGTTCGACCCCCGGCGTGTTGATCGCCGCGCTTTCGATCGTGTCGAGCGCATGGCGTGCGCCGATGTAGCGGCGGGCTGCCTCGGTCCAGCGGGTGGCCTGGCTTGCGCCCGGCGTGCGCGAGACTTCGGCGAGCGCCGCCTCGACCTGTCCCGCCTCAAGCAGGCGCCGGGCGCGGGCGATCCGGTCGATCGGGAGCGGCGAGGGCGTGCCTGCGCGCCGCAGCACGACCAAGTTGCGGATTTCGCGACTCAAACTCTGGAGCCAGCCGCTGCTGCCGACCCCGGTCATCAGCTCGGGCGTTACCCCGTCGAGCCCGGCGCGGAGGTCCTCGAGCGTCACCGGATTGCGCGCGGCCTGCGTGATCGCCGCGACGGCCGCCCCTTGTGTGGTGCCGAAGCGCTTGCGCAATTGCTGTTCGAGGAACCCGAGGTTGAGCCCGCGATCGAGCGCGCGACGCGCCGCAAATGCCACCATAAGTCCTTCGCTTCGTGTCGCATATGCGGCGGATTGCTGCGCATCCTGGTCGATTCCGGTCTCCCGCGCCTCCAGTTCGGCAAGCTTTGCAGCAAGCTGTTCCTCGCGGCTGGAGAGCGCGGCAAGATCGATCGCGGGGACCGGCGCACCGGTTTTGCCCGGCAGGATCACGACCGGCGGCTGGCCGTTCGAGACGGGCAGCGTCATCGTCGCGACCTGCTTGCCGTCGCTATCCTTGCCGAAGCGTGTCACGAAAAAGTGGGTTGCGCCGACCCCGATCAGGAATGCGATCAGCCCGAGCGCAACCCCCATGCGCCAGCCCATGCCGCGGCGACCCTGTCCGGCAGGCGGTATATAGGGGGGTGGGGTGAAGGGCGGCACTGTGGGAGGGGCGGGGGGCTCGGCACGAGTGCGAGCGGCGAAATCAGTCTCGGGGACGGTTGGCGCGGTTTCGTCCATAGGCTTGCCTTATCATCGTCCTGACGCAAACGGTCAACGTTTCGTCGGCGCAAGCGGTGCGAGCGCTGCGAACAGCGCCGCGTCATCGGGGGTGGCCGCGGTGACGATCGTGCGCCAGCCGGCCCCTGCGGCCGCCGCAATCGCCGGGCTGAACGCAGCCAGCGCGATCGTCGCGCGAGTCTCAGGCGTGTCGATCAGCGTCGCGATCCGTTTCGCCGCGCGCGCCGAATGGAGCAGTGCGACGCCTTGCTCAAGCACCGCAAGCGCGGTCGGTTCGATCGGCAGGGCGGCGCTGCGATACACCGGGATCAGCGTCGAGATCACCCCGCCAGCCTCGAGTGTCCGGTCATGCCCGGTCAGGTGAAGCGCGCGGGCGATACCGTGGTGCGTCGCCAGCGCTACAATGTCGGCGGCGTTGCCGCTCCCCGTCGCCATGACGTCAAACCCGTAGTCGCGGGCGGCAGCAGCGGTATGCGCGCCGACCGCGAGCACCCGCAGGCTGCGCAACGTGACGAGTCCTTCGCCGCCGAAACGCAAGCTGTTCGCGCTGGTCAGGATCAGCGCATCGTGCGTGGCGGGGTCGGGGACGGTCCAGTCGAGCGGTTCGACCGCGAACAGTGGAAGCGAGATCGGCTCGAACCCTGCCGCTTCTGCCCGCGCACACGTCGCGGCATTGCCGGGTTCGGGCCGCAGCACGACCAGCCGCAGCGTCATCCCGCGAACAGCGCGCGGACCGAAGGCGGCGCGCGCTCGAGCAGGTCCTGCGCCAGACGCGCGGCGAGCGTCGGATCATCGAGTGTGCCGGTCAGGCTGCCAGCGACGTGCGCGCTGCCATCCTCGGCGAACAGTTCGGCGCGCAGTGTCACCGTCTCGCCGTCGAGCGTCGCGAGGGCTGCGACCGGCGAGTGGCAATCCGCCTGCAACACCGCGAGCAGCCCACGTTCGATCAGCACGCAGCGGTGCGTCGGCGGGTGATCGATCGCGGAGAGCAGCGCGCGGACCCGGTCGTCGGCGGTGCGCGCCTCGATCCCGACCGCGCCTTGCGCGGGGGCGGGAAGCATCACCTCGGTCGGGATACAGCTGCCGACCTCGACTCGCCCGAGCCGTTCGAGCCCGGCGGCGGCGAGCAGCGTCGCATCGACCTCGCCCGCAGTTACCTTGGCGAGCCGCGTATCGACGTTGCCGCGCAGCAGGATCGTGACGAGATCGGGGCGCAACCTTTTGACCTGCGCGACGCGGCGCGGCGAGCTGGTGCCGACGACCGCGCCCTCGCGCAACGCGACGACGTTGTCCGCGCCGATGATCCGGTCGCGCACGTCGGCGCGCGGGAGCATCGCCGCGATGCTGATCGCCGCGGGCCGGACGGTCTCGACATCCTTCATCGAATGGACTGCGAAATCGATCTCGCCCGCGAGCAAAGCGCGGTCGAGTTCCTTGGTCCACAGCGCCTTGCCGCCAATCTCTGCGAGCGCGACGTCCTGTCGACGGTCCCCGGTGGTGCGGATCGGGACGATCTCGACGCGGTCACGGTCCCAGCCGTGCGCCGCGCACAGCGCCTCGCGCACCATATTGGCCTGGACGAGCGCCAGCGGCGAGCCGCGGGTTCCCAGCTTGAGCGGTTCTGTCACGCATCATCCCTTCGGTGCTTGTCATGACGAACCGGCTCGCCTTCGACAAGTGGCGGGCGGCACGGTAGGGATGGCGGATGGCACTCATTCTCGGTCTCGAATCCAGTTGCGACGAAACCGCCGCGGCGCTCGTCACGTCGGATCGTCAGGTCCTCGCACACCGCCTCGCGGGGCAGGAAGCGGCGCATCGCCCGTATGGCGGGGTCGTTCCCGAAATCGCCGCGCGCGCGCATGTCGAAGTGCTTGCCCCGCTGATCGAGGCAGCGCTGGCGGATGCGGGCGTCACGCTCGCCAAGGTCGACGCGATCGCCGCGACGGCGGGGCCGGGGTTGATCGGCGGAGTGATGGTCGGTCTGGTTACGGGCAAGGCGCTTGCGCATGCGGCGGGCAAGCCGTTGATCGCGGTCAATCATCTCGAAGGCCATGCGCTCAGCCCCCGACTGTCCGATCCCGATCTCGATTTCCCGTATCTGTTGTTGCTGGTGTCTGGCGGGCATTGCCAGTTGCTGCTGGTCGAGGGCGTGAACCGCTACCGCCGGCTCGCGACGACGATCGACGATGCCGCGGGCGAGGCGTTCGACAAGACCGCCAAGGTGCTCGGACTCGGCTTCCCGGGTGGCCCGGCGGTCGAGGTCGCGGCGCGCGCGGGCCGGGCAATCGTCCCGCTGCCGCGCCCGCTGAAAGGGTCGCCCGAGCCGCATTTTTCCTTTGCCGGGCTCAAGAGCGCGGTCGTGCGCGCGCAGGCGGCAGGAACGTGGTCGGTCGAGGATATCGCCGCGTCGTTCCAGCAGGCGGTGGTCGATTGCCTGCTCGACCGGACGGTACGCGCGCTGGGGCAGGCGCATGGCGCGACCGCCTTGGTCGTCGCGGGCGGGGTCGCCGCGAATGGTGCGGTGCGGACCGCACTGTCCGATCTGGCGAGGGCGCACGGGGTGCGGTTCGTGGCACCCCCCTTGTGGTTGTGTACCGACAACGCCGCGATGATCGGCTGGGCCGGGGCGGAACGGTTCGCCGCGGGGCTGACCGACCCGCTCGATGTCGCCGCGCGACCGCGCTGGCCGCTCGACCCGGGCGCGGAAGCGGTGCGTGGCGCGGGGGTGAAGGCATGAAGATCGGGGTCATCGGCGGCGGCGCTTGGGGCACCGCGCTTGCGCAGGTCGCGGCACGCGGCGGTGAACAGGTGCTGCTGTGGGCGCGCGAGGCGGATGTCGTCGCTGGAGTGAACGCGACTCACGAGAATGTGCGCTTTCTGCCGGGGATCCCGCTGCCCGAGACGATCGTCGCGACCGGGTCGCTGGAGGCGCTGTCGGCCTGCGATGCGTTGCTCGTCGTCGTGCCTGCGCAGCATGTCCGCGCGGTGCTTGCGGAGACCGCGGTCGGGGCGACCCCGCTGGTGCTGTGCGCGAAGGGGATCGAGGCGGGGACGCAGATGCTGGTCGGCGAGGTCGCGCAGCAGGTTCACCCCGCCGCGCCGATCGCGGTGCTGTCGGGCCCGACCTTCGCGCATGAAGTCGCCGCAGGGCAACCGACCGCAGTGACGCTGGCATGCGCGGACGAGGCGCTCGGCGCGGCCTTGGCGGACCGGCTCGCGGGGCCGGCGCTCAGGCCTTATGCGACGACCGACGTGACCGGTGCGGAGATCGGTGGCGCGGTCAAGAACGTGCTCGCGAT
>CAZNQA010000004.1:0-79325 GCA_964575105.1 uncultured Stakelama sp. | reverse complement strand
AAATCCGGATCTGACGGCGGGCCGGCGGGGGGGGCGGTGCTACTTCCAGACGCGTTCGGCACAGGCGCGGACGAAGGCGGCGGTGGCGGCCGGATGCGCGACCGGCAGCATGTGGCCGCCATGGGTCAATTCCAGCGCCGCGCCGGGGATCGCGGCTACCGCGCGCTCGCCGTCGATGGCAGGCGCGATCACCTGGTCCTCGCGACCGTAGAGGAGCGCGACCGGGATCGTCAGTGCGGGATAGCGGCTGGCGATCGCGGCAAGATCGACGTCGGCACTCGCGAGCTCGACCAGCGCGGCGTTGACCGAAACCGGGCGATCCCCGAGCCGGCCACCGCCGCGCGTCGCGAAATCGCGCGGGACCGGATCGGGCGCGAAGATCGAGCGCCAGCGCAGGTCGAACGCCGCGCGGCTGATCGGCGTCCCAAGCACATTGGCGAAGACCGACCGTGCGGTCGCGTTGCCGTCGATCGCGCTTGCAACCGGCGCGGGCATCGCATGCGGTGGCTGAGTCATTGGCGCGAGCAACGCCAGCCCGGCGATCGCGCCGGGATGATGCGTCGCGACGCCGAGCGCGACCGCGCCCGCCAGCGAATGGCCGACGAGCAGCGGGGGATGGTCGAGTTCGAGCGCGTCGATCAGCGCGGCGATCATCGCCGACTGGCCGAGGATGCCGGGCTGGTCCCCGAACGGAACCGAATAGCCCGAACCCGGTCGATCGACGAGAATGACGCGGTAACGGTCCGCCAGCGCATCGGCGACGCCGTAGGAATAGTTGCGAAGTTGCGCGCCCAATCCGTGGAGCAGGACGATTGCCGGGCCAGTGCCGCGATCGACGTAATGTAGCCGCGCACCGGCGACGGTGATGACCTTGCCGTCCGCCGGAACGTCCTGCTCGATCCGCGCCGTCGTCGCGCGCGTGTAAATCGCCGCCGCCGCCAGGGTCGCGGCGACCGCGCCCGCCGAGCGAAGCGCGATCGAGCGTTTTGCGGTCCCGCGCGACACCGCCCTGGACCCGAAGAAGCGCCGCATGTCCGCCAGCAGGAGGCCGGGTTGCTCGAGCGCCGCGAAGTGCCCGCCGGCAGGCATCTCGGTCCATTGCGCGATCTTGTAGGTCTTCTGCGCGAGCGAGCGGGGCGGCGGGGCGAAGACCGGATCGGGGAACGCGGCGACCGCGGTCGGCACGCGGATGCGCGTGCCGGCGGGGAACTTGCCCGATCCTTCCAGCACGCGGCCACGGTACATCCAGGTCGACGTCACGAACGACCCCTCGACCAGATACAGCATGATGTTGGTGAGCAGCAGATCCTCGGCGAAGGTCTGCCACAAATCGGGGCGACCCTCCGCGTCGCGCGGGAGATCAGCCCAGACACCGAACTTCTCGAGTATCCATGCCGCGATGCCGACCGGACTGTCGGACATCGCGACGCCGAGCGTCTGCGGGCGCGTGCCCTGCTCCAGCGAATATCCCGACTCCGTCTTCGCGGTCTCGGCGCGCTGCTCGGCCCAGGCGAGCTCCTCGGGCTTCTTCGGCACCGCGTCCTCCGCCTGGAGCAGCACCATGTTGAGATGCAGCCCGGCGACCGCCTCGGGATGCTGGTGCGCGATCCATCCGCCGATCGCGGCGCCCCAGTCGCCACCCTGGACGAGATAGCGCGTCGTACCGAACAGCTCGACCATGAGGTCGTGCATCAGCTCGGCGGTCTGCCTGGGTCCGATCGGCGCATTCGGCCGCCCCGAAAAGGCGTAGCCCGGAAGCGAGGGGATGACGACATCGTGGCCATCGGCGACGAGCGGCGCGATCAGCGCCTCGAATTCGAGAAACGAGCCGGGCCAGCCGTGCAGCAACAGCAGGGGCGCGCGCGAACCGTCGCCGCGGGCATGGATGAAGTGAAGCCGCTGGCCGCGTACCTTGGCGGTGAACTGCGGCAGCGTATTGAGCCTGCGCTCCTGCGCGCGCCAGTCGTAGCGCGTCAGCCAATAGTCGACGAGCCGCTTCAGATCGGCAAGCCCGACCCCCGATTGCCACCCGCCCGCGTCCGGAACCATCGTCCAGTCGAACGCCGCGACCTTGGCGCGGATGGCGGCCAGCCGGTCGTCCGGCACGGCGATGAGAAACGGTTCAACCATGAGGGGTCCTGCCAATCGGGGGTGTGGTAACGGGTGTTCGGGAGCGAAGGCCCCCTCAACGTGCGAACCGCGGATGCGTTCATCGCCATTCTGCCGGACGGAAACGCCCGGCGGTGCCGGTTCTTTTCGGGGGGGGCAGAGCGTTCTCGGTCGCTGACAAAGCAGCCGAGGACGGATGATGCAGATGCAGGATCTGACCGGCAAGGTCGCGGTGATCACCGGCGCATCGAGCGGCATTGGGGAGGCGACCGCGCGACTGCTCGTCGCGGAGGGCGTTCGCGTGGTGCTCGTGGCACGACGGCGCGAGCGGATCGACGCGCTGGTCGCGGAGCTCGGCGACGCGGCGATCGCGCTCACCGCCGACGTCGGGGATGCCGATGCGGTCGCGAGCGTCTTTGCCGAGGTCGAACAGCGGTTCGGCGGGCTCGACCTGTTGTTCAACAATGCCGGTCTCGGCGTGAATGCGCGCTTCGAGGACAGCGATCCCGCCGACTGGAAGCAGATGATCGACGTCAATCTGTACGGCGTTCTCTATTGCACGCAGGCGGCGATCCCGCTGATGCGGGGCCGGTCGGGCGCGATGATCTCGTCGGTGTCGAGCGTCGGGGGGCGGTACGGGACCGAATCCTGGTCGGTCTACAGTGCGACAAAGTTCGCGGTGGTCGGCTTTCACGATGCGCTGCGCAAGGAACTGGGCGGCGAGGGGATTCGCGTTTCGGTGATCGAGCCCGGCGCGGTCTGGACCGAGTTCGGCCAGAATGTCAGCGATGCGATGCGCGAACGGCGCGAAAGCCTCGACGCGCTGACGTCGGAGGATGTCGCGCAGGCGCTGGTCTACGCCTTCGCGCAGCCGCCGCGAGTGCTCGTCGAGGAAATCCTTCTGCGTCCGGTCAAGCAGGTCGTCCCCTGATCCCCGCCGCCGCCGCGCCGGACCAGCTGGAGGGGCGGGTGCCATTCCCGCCCCTCCGTCGTACCAATCAGACCGCCAGGTCATTCGCCTCGACATGCGCGGCGATCTCACCCGCGGTCGTCCACCAGATGCGCGGGTCGTTCGCGTCGCGCAGTTCGGTCAGCACCTGCGCCAGTGCGGGGACACGGTGCGCCTGCCCCACGATGTAGGGATGCAGCGCGATGCCGAGGACGAGCGGGCGGCGGTCGCATTCCGACAGGAGCTGCGCGACGTTGGCACGGATCATGTTCGCGAACGTGTCCGCTTCCTGCTTGCGCTCGATGATCGCGGGGAGATCGTTGATTTCCTGCGAATAGGGGACTGACAGAAGCCCGCCATGCGCGGTCGAGAGCCGGGTCGGCTGATCGTCGTGCGCCCAGTCGAGGACATAGCGATAGCCGTTCGCGGCGAGCAGGTCGGGCGTGTTCTTGCTTTCGGAGATCCACGGGCCGAGCCAGCCGGTCGGGCGCACGTCGAGCGCCGCGAGCCGCTCGGTCACGTCCGCGATCAGATGCTCCTCGCGCGGACGGAACAGCGCACCCTGCGCCTTGGCATTGCTGCCGCCGTGCGCCGCGATCTCGTCCCCGCGGTCGCGACAGGCCTCGGCGAGCCCTGGGCAGCGATCGAGCACGTCGGCGTTTAGGAGCGCGGTGGTGCGGAGCTCAAGGCGATCGAACAGATCGAACAGCCGCCACGCGCCGACTCGGTTGCCATAGTCGCGCCAGGCGTAGTTCATCACATCGGGCTTGGTCTGCGAGGGTGCCAGTTCGGGGCCGAGACCGCCGCCGAAGTCGAAGACTTCGTAATTGACGCCGAGATAGATCGCGAGACGACGACCGTCGGGCCAGTCGTAATCCGGGCGTCCGACGATCGGGCGATAGGCGTAACGGTCATGGTGCGAGCTGCTCATTGCGCGACAACGCGCGAACCGACCGATCGCTTCCGCACGATTTCGACCGTCCCGACACGGTCGATCCACGCCCGTGCGGCAACCCCCGCCCGCACTGCCAGCGGACTCTTTTGTTATATAACTAGGACAAACCACTTGACATGGGACCCGTGTTTTATAGATTGGCCCTCGCTGAAAACGTCCAGATCGGGAAGCAAGAGACAAGTAGACCCGTGCTATTGGTCGTCTCGCCAGCGAGGCGGATCCGAAATCCAGGAAGACGAAGCGCGTTCTAGGGCGGATGCGGCGTGCCGGAGTTGCATGCCATCCGGACGGAAGTTGCGGCCGATACGGTTTGCGTCCTGTCCGGTGGTGGAAACGGTGCTTTCGCAGACGATGCAATAAAGACACCGCTGCAAAGGCGGCTCAATCAGGAGCAGGATTATGTCACGCGTACTTTCGCGGGCGCTTTGTCGCGCCTCCACGCTGTCCGCAGGGTTTGCCTGCGTCGCCATCGGGGCGGCTCCAGCCGTCGCGCAGCAAGCCCCCGCCAGCGATGCTGCCGAGGGGCAGCGCGAACCCGCGGTTCCGATTGCCGGCAATGCGGCGGGAACGTCGGTCGAGCCGTCCGAGGCCCCGCTGGCGGTCGCGTCGGACGCGGAGGATGACGCCGCCAAATACCGGCGCTTCGATACGCTCGCCGAGCCGGGCCTGACGACCAGCGTCCCCGGTTCCGCCGATTCGATCCTGCGCGACGCGGGTGGTGTGCGCAGCATGCTCGCGGATCACGACATTGGCGTACAGGCGCGCCTCAGCATGGTCGGCCTGTATAATCCGCTCGACACCGGGCAGCCTTATGCGCCGCAGCGGTATAACGGCCAGCGCCCGACGCTTCAGTATCAGGCGACCAACATCGTCACGACGATCGGCCTCAACAAATTCGGGCTCCCGAACTCGAAGCTGATCCTCGGGTATAACTCGCAGATCACGACGTTCCGCCCGAACGGCCAGAACACGGTCGGCTTTCGCAACATCGCGTTCTACCAGAGCTTCGCCGACAACAAGATCGAGCTCAAGTTCGGCATCATGCCAAACTATTACGAATGGGTCGGCTTTTTCGTCGGGGGCAGCCCCGTGCTCGCATCGGGTCTGACCGGGCTGATCCCGATCCAGGCGGGCCTCAGCGCGGATCCCGCCGCGACGCCCGCCGCGAACCTGACCTTCCATGCCAAGCGCGGCGGCTATCTCAAGCTCGGCGTCCAGCGCAGCACCGCACCCGCGGGGACGCCGTACGAACTCGATCACAACGGCCCCAATGTCGCCTTCCGGATGAAGGATGCCGGGCCGCTGTTCATCGGCGAGGTCGGGATCAAGCGCCCCGCGTCGAAGGACGGCAAGCAGATCTGGGTCCGCGCGGGCGCGATGTACAACGACTCCAACTATACGCGGTTCGACGGACAGGGGACGGCGGCGAACAAGACGGTCTATGGCGCGGCGGATTTCCAGCTGAGCCAGCCGGACACGACGCAACCGTCGCACGGTATCTATGCAGGCGCGAGCGCGTTCTGGGCGCCGAGCAACGTCAACAGCATGACGCAATTCTATGAGGGCCGGGTCTATCAGCTCGGGCCGATCAAGGCGCGCCCGCTCGACTCGGTCGCACTGCGGGTCGGCTACACCAAATATTCCGACATCGCGCAGTCGTCCAACGAAGCGCGCGGGATCTACGCCAACGACCACCAGTTCTCGGTGACCGGCAGCTACACCTTCCACGCCACCCACGGGCTCTACCTGACGCCGGGCGTCGCCTACATCAAGAACCCGTCGTTCATCGGCCGCTTCAAGGATGCGCTCAACCTGTCGGGCACGATCTACATGTTGCTGTAAGCAGGCTGTAATTTGTTATATCAATAGTACATAACCGATTGACTTGGCGCAGCCGTGCCATACGATGTCCCCATCATCAGCGGGGCAGCACGGCACTTCCCGCGGGAAGGAACGCCCGCCTCCTCCAGCGACCGCCAGAGTTCGCAAGGGAGGCCTTGGCGTCGTGCTGCCCGCCCGCTGAGCCCAGGTCCGGATGCAACAGGCATCGGACACGCAAGGAGAGAGCCGATGCCGATCGCTGCACCACGCGGGTTGCTGCCCCATGCCGGGATGGTCGCGCAATGAGCGTGGCCTTGCCCGTCGGCGATGCCGAAGAGGCCATCGCGCTCAGCGAGCGGCTCCGGTCGCAACGCTGGACCAACCTCCAGATCCTCGTGGTTGCGATCTGCGCGGTCATCAACGCGCTCGACGGGATGGACCTGCTGATCATGTCCTATGTCGCGCCCGCAATGGCGGCGGACTGGAACATCGGTCTCGCGACCCTCGGCGTCGTGTTCAGCGCCGGGCTGTTCGGGATGATGATCGGCTGCGTCGCGGTCGCGCCGTTCGCCGATACCTGGGGGCGTCGGCCGATCGTGCTGCTCGCGCTGAGCGTGATGACGATCGGTGCGATCGGCAGCGGTTTCGCGCGCGATCTCGTCACTTTCTCGATCCTGCGCGCGATCACCGGGATCGGGATTGGCACGTTGCTCGCCAGCGTCGCCGCGCTGGTCAGCGAATATGGCCCGGCGGGGCGTCGCTCGCTTGCGATCGGCATCTTCCAGGCGGGCTATCCGATCGGCGCGGTCGGGACCGGGCTGGTCGCGCTGTACACGATCCCGGCGTTCGGCTGGCAGGCGACGCTGATCGGGGCAGGGGTCATCAGTGCCGCGATGGTCCCGGTCGTCTGGGCGTTGCTCCCTGAATCGGTGACGTTCCTCGAGACGCGCCAGCCCGCGGGCGCGCTCGCGCGGAGCAACGACCTGCGCCGTCGGATGGGATGGCCGGAGTTGACCGTGCTCCCGCCGCTGGTCGAAAAGGGTAATCTGCCGAGACCACGCGATCTGCTCGCGCCCGACCTGTGGCGCGCGACCGTCACCCTGTGGATGGCGACCTTCCTGAGCTTCGCGGTCCTGTATTTCGTGACGAGCTGGATCCCCAAGCTCGCGGTCGAAAGCGGCCTCAGCCAGTCCAAGGCATTGTGGGCGGGGAGCATCTTCAACATGGGCGGCGCGGCGGGTGGGCTGATCATCGGCTGGCTTGCGATGCGCAACTCGATCGGCCGGTTGATCGCGCTTTTCTTCGCGGCCTGTGCCGTACTGATGATGATCTTCGCGCAGAGCCTGCCGCTGACGCTGATCCTGATGACCGCCTTCGCGCTCGGGCTGACGTTGCAGGGCGGGTTCACCGGCTTCTACTCGCTGTCAGCGCAATTATACCCCGCCAAGATCCGCGGTGCGGGGATCGGCTGGGCGGTCGGGATCGGGCGCGGCGGTGCGATCATCGGGCCGATCGCGGGGGGCGCGCTGCTCGCGGCGAAGCAACCGCTGTGGGTGACCTTCGCCTGTTTCGCGGTGCCGCTGGTGCTGTCGGGCGTGCTCGCCGCGATCGCCGCGCGGCTCGGTAGCCTCTCCGCATCTGACCGCTGACCCGCAAAGGACTCTGTGATGACCGATACCCCCGTCCTCCCCGCAAGCGTCCTGCTGGCGCAACCCCGCTCCGACTGGCTCGAACGATGGTCGACCTTCGCGGCCGCCCAGCGCGGTGCGACACTGCCCGAGGCGGTGACCGACCGTGCGAAGCTGGTGCTGCTCGACAGCATCGGCGTGATCGCGGCGGGGATGCAGGAACCCGACGTTGCCGCGCTGGTCCGCCGACGCGGCGTCTCCGGCGACGTTCCGGTCGTCGGTAGCGGCACCGCCACGTCGGCGGGGGAGGCGGCATTTCTCGGCGGGCTCGCGGGGACGACGCTCGAGCTCGACGAGGGCAACCAATTTGCGCGGGGGCATCCTGCGATCCATGTCGTCCCCGCGCTGCTGGCGACCGGCGGCGACGCGACGGGCGCGGATCTGCTCACCGCATTGGTGCTCGGCTATGAGATCGGCGCGCGGATCGGCATCGCCTCCAGGCTGCGCGTGACGATGCACCCGCATGGCACCTGGGGGACGGTCGGCGCGGCGGTCGCGGGGGCGAGCCTTGCCGGGGCGGATGCGACCGGCATGGCGGGCGCGATCAATCTTTCGGCGGGGCTCGGCATTGCGACCAGCCGCCGGACGATGCTCGAAGGCGCGACCGTGCGGAACAGTTTCGCTGGATTATCGAACCAGCTCGGTCTGCTCGCGTGGGACATGGCCTGCGCGGGGATCACCGGCGAGGCGGATGCGGTGGCGACCGTGTTCGGCGGAATCATCGCGGATGATTTCTCGCCCGACGACATGCTCGAGGAGCTCGGCACGCGCTGGGAAATCGCGCGAAACTATTTCAAGATGCATGCCGCCTGTCGCTATACGCATGCGTCGCTCGACGTTCTGCAAACTCTGACGCAAGAGGCGAGCGGCACGGTCACGCCCGACGTAATCGCGCGGATCGAGGTCGATACCTATGTCTGGGCGGCGCAGCTCGATGCGCCCGAGCCGAAGACGATGCTCGCTGGCAAATTCTCGATCCCGTTCGCGCTCGCAACGACGATCGTCCACGGCGAGGCGACGCCCGCGGCCTTCCGCCAGAGCGCACTCGACGATCGCGTCATTCTCGATCTCGCCGCGCGCGTGACCGTGCGCGAGGATGCGGCGATGACCGCAGCGCTCCCGGCGGAACGCCCGGCGCGGGTTGCGATCCATCTCACGGATGGCCGCGTGCTGCGCGGCGAAACCCGGGTCAATCGCGGCGACACCGAAACGCCGTATTCAACCGACGAGATCACCGCGAAATTCCGGCGGCTCGCGCATCCGGTGTGGGGCGAAACGGTCGCGACCGCGATCGAGGCGGCGGTTGCGGGGCTCGACACGGCGCCGAGCTGCCGCCCGTTGCTCGACCTGCTTGCGACCCCGCCGCGTGCCGACCGCTGAAACCAGAATGGAACAGATCATGCCACAAATCCTGAACGGAGTCGGGGTCGCCTTCGATCTGGCGTTCCCCGCGATCGTCATCGGCGCGGGCGCGACCGGACTGACCGCCGCGCTCGCGCTGCGCGACAAGGGCGTCGAGGTGCTCGTGCTCGAGCGCGATTCGACACCGCTCGGCTCGACCGCGATGTCGACCGGGCTGATCCCCGCCGCGGGGACGCCCGAACAGCGCGCCGCCGGGATCGACGACAGCGCGGCAATTTTCGCGGCGGACCTGTTGCGCAAGACCAAGGGCGGCACCGATCCTGCGATTGCGCTGCGGCTCGCCGAACAGTCCGCCGACACGATGGCGTGGATGCGCGATGTCCACGGCGTTCCGTTCGATCTGGTCGATGGCTTTCTCTATCCCGGGCACAGCGCGCGGCGGATGTACGGGACGCCGCGCCGGTCCGGGAGCGAACTGATGGGCGCGCTCGAATCCGCCGCCGAACGCGCGGGCGTGACCTTGCTGACCGATGCGACCGTCGCGGCGCTCCATGCGGACGGCGACCGGGTTACCGGGATCCGGATCCTGCGGCCCGACGGCGCGGCGGAGGACATCGGCTGCGACGCGCTGATCCTCGCCTGTTCGGGGTTCGGCGGGAATAGCGAGATGGTCGGGCGGTTCATCCCCGAGATGACGGGCGCGGTGTTCTACGGCCATTCGGGCAACACGGGCGATGCGATTGCGTGGGGCGAGGCGCTCGGCGCGGCGACCGGCGACATGCACGGTTATCAGGGGCATGGCGGGCTTGCGGTCGGGCATGGCGTGCCGATCCTTTGGCCGCTGATCATGGAGGGCGGATTTCAGGTCAATCTGGAGGGGCAGCGCTTCTCGAACGAGGCGGCGGGCTATTCGGAACAGGCGGCGAAGGTCAATGCGCAGCCGGGCGGGGTCGCCTGGTCGATCTTCGACGAGCGGTTGCACCAGGTGATGCTCCAGTTCGACGATTACCGCGATGCGTTGTCGGCGGGGGCGGTGATCGAGGCGGCGGATCTCGATACGCTTGCGGCGGCGACCGGGCTTCCGCGCGACGCGCTGCTGGAGACTGCGGCGGAGGTCGCGCGGATGGTCGCGGGCGCGGGACAGGATCGGTTCGGGCGCGATTTTACCGGCAAGCCCGTACTCGCAGCCCCGTATCGTGCGGCGAAAGTCACCGGCGCGCTGTTCCACACGCAGGGCGGCCTAATCGTGGATGGCGACGCGCGGGTGCTACGCGCGGACGGGACGCCTCTGCCCAACCTCTACGCCGGCGGCGGGGCCGCGCGCGGCGTTTCGGGCGCTGGCGCGGACGGTTATATGGCGGGGAACGGCCTGCTTACAGCGACGACCTTCGGGAAGCTCGCGGGGCTCGCCGCAGCCGCGGCGATCGGCGGCGCGTAACCGATCAGGCGGCCGCCCCGGGGTAGATCCAGGGGCGGCGCTTGCGGTCGTCCGCGAGGAAGGTATCGATCTCGTCGCGGCGCAACAAGGTAAGCGCGATCGCGTCGAGCCCCTCGAGCAGCATGTGCCGCGCTTCCTCGCCGATCTCGAAATCCCACGTCGCGCTGGAGGCGGCGCGGACTTGGCAGCCGACCAGATCGACCGTCATCGGCGCGGGGGCCTCCCCGGCAAGCTGCGCGACGACGTCCGCGGGGAGCACCACCGGGACGATCCCGTTGCGGAAGCAATTGCCCTGGAAGATCGGGTTGAACGACGGCGCGATGACCGCGCGGAAACCATATTCCGCGAGCGCCCAGGCGGCATGCTCGCGGCTCGATCCACAGCCGAAATTGGTCCCCGACAGCAGGAATTGCGCGGCGCGATAGTCGGGCTGGTTGAGGATGAAGGCGGGGTCGGGCGCGCGTCCGCCGATCTCGGTATAGCGCCACCCCGCGAACAGACCGTCCGCGAGCCCGGTCTTCCCGACACTTTTCATCTCGCGCGACGGGATGATCGCGTCGGTGTCGACATTGTCGCGCAGCAACGGGGCGGCGATGGCGGTGCAGGTGGTGAAGGGTGTCATGGGGTCGGTTCCCCCTCCGCTGGGCTGACGATCCGCCCGGCGATCGCAGAGGCTGCGACGGTCTCGGGCGAGGCGAGGTGGGTGCGTGTTCCGGGGCCCTGACGGCTCTCGAAATTGCGGTTGGTCGAGCTGATCACGCGCTCCTGCGGGCCGAAGCTTTCGCCGCCTGCGTAGAAGCACATCGAACATCCCGCCTCGCGCCATTCGAATCCGGCGTCGAGGAACACCCAGTGCAGCCCTTCTGCCTCCGCCGCGATGCGGACCTGGCTCGAGCCGGGAACGCAGATCGCGCGGACATGCGGGGCGACGTGTTTCCCGTGCAGGATTTCCGCCACGCGGCGCAGGTCCGAAACACGGCTGTTGGTGCACGAGCCGATGAACGCCGCGTCGATCCTGAGCCCGACGATCTCCTGCTCGGGTTCGAGTCCCATATAGTCGAGCGCGCGCTTGACCGCTTCGGGGGTGTCGCGGTCGGAATCGCCCGTCTTGGGAACCGCCGCCCCGAGCCGCACTGCGTGTTGCGGGCTGGTACCCCAGGTGATCATCGGCGCGACGGCGGCCGCGTCCATCGTCCATTCGCGATCGAAACTGGCACCGGGATCGCTCGCAAGATCGCGTCCCGCCGTGCGCGCCGCGGTCCACAACGCGCCCTGCGGGCTGAACGGACGTCCCTCGAGATAGGCGAAGGTCTTGTCATCGGGCGCGATGATCGCAGTGAACGCGCCAAGCTCGGTCGCCATGTTGCACAGCGTCAGCCGTTGATCGATATCGAGCGCTGTAATCGCGTCGCCGGCATATTCGAGCGCGAGACCGCGCGATCCCGCAGCCCCGATCTGCTCGAGGATATGGAGCGCGAGATCCTTCGCGGTGACGCCGCGCGCGAGTTTCCCCGAGACGGTGATCCGCATCGTCCCCGGTTTCTGGATCCGCAGCGTCCCGGTGGCGAGCGCATGCTCCGCCTCGCTCGACCCGATCCCCCACGCCAGCCCGCCGAGCGCGCCTTGCGAGCAGGTGTGGCTGTCGGGGCAGACGAGAGTGCTTCCCGGCTGGATGATGCCCTGTTCGGGCGAGATGATGTGGACGATGCCCTGTCGCGGATCGCCGATGTCGAACACGGTGATCCCCGCCTTGCGCGCGGCCTCGCGGGTTGCGACGATGAAATCCTTGCCGGTCGGCATGACGGTCTCGTCGGTGCGCCCGGGGCGGGTGTCGACGACATGATCCATCGTCGCGAACGCGCGTTCGGGGGCAAGCACGCTGTATCCCGCGTTCTCCAGGCTCTGCAGCGCGACGCCGCCGGTCCGCTCATGAAGCAGCACGCGGTCGATCGCGATCAGCGCCGCGCCATCGCCGAGGTCGGCGATCCGGTGCGCCTCCCATATCTTGTCGAACAGGGTCTTTGCCATTCGCATCATGTACCAGAACGACGGCTCATTTGCTATAGGATTAGCACAATTCAGCCTGATCTGTTTTAACGCTGTGCCGCTTTTGGGCGCTGCGCTAAGGTCGCGGCATGGCAACAGGGAAAGACGGTTCCGACACGGTCGCAGTGCCGGTTCAACGCGCGGACGCCGTCCCGCTATATCACCAGATTTTCCTGTCTTTACGGGATGATATTCTGCGCGGTCGGCTCGCGTTCGGTGCGTCGGTGCCGACCGAGCATGAACTTGGCGCACGCCACGGCGTCTCGCGGATCACCGCGCGACGCGCTTTGCACGAGCTCGCGCTCCACAAGCTGGTCGAACGCCGCCGCCGCACCGGCACGCGCGTGGTCTATCAGGCGTCGACCGTGCCGATCGAGGCGAATGTCGATCAGGCGATTGAATCGCTCATGGCGTTCGGGCGCAACACGCCGGTCAAGGTGGTCGATCTCGGCAAGGAACCCGCACCGCCCGAGATCGCCGACATTCTCGAACGCCCGGCGGACACGCTGGTGTATCGCGCGCGCCGGATTCGCCACACCGACCGCGAGCCGCTTGGCCTCGTGACGAGCTGGATGCCCGCCGACCTCGGGGTCACGCTCACCAAGCGGTCGCTCACCGCCAGCCCGATCCTCAAGCACCTCGCCGATGCGGGCGTCGCGATCGCGGGGGGGCGGCAGACCGTCTCCGCGCAGCATGCCGGCGCGGAGACCGCGGCGCTGCTCGGGATCGAACCGCGCGACGCGATGCTGCGGATCGAGCGAGTCATTCTGGGCGACGCGGGCAGGCCGGTGCTGTTCACGATCGCGGACTATCGCGCCGATCGCTACCGGATCAGCCTCGATCTCCACAGCGGCACACGGCCCGCCGTCGGCTGAGGTCAGGCCAGCGCGGCGGCGATGGCGTCCTCGCTGAGCCCCGCCTCGCGCAGCAGTTCGGCGCCATGCTCGCCGGGGGTGGGGAGCCCGAGCCGGCGTGGCATCCGGCTGCCGTCGACTTCGATCGGGAGGCCGGGGAGGCGAGTCTGCGTGCCATCCTCGAGCGTCAGGTCGACGAGACCCCCGCCCGCGGTGAGATGCGTGTCGTCGAACAGGTCGGACGGGGTCGCGATCGGCGCGAACGGCAGCCCGAGCCGTTCGAGCAGCGCGACCGCCTCGGTACGGTCCATCGCGGCGAAGCCGTCGCGCACCGTCGGCAAAATCCGGTCGCGCGCCTCGACGCGCTGGTTGTTGGTGGCAAGCGTCGGGTCCGCGAGAAAGTCGGTTAGTCCGAACGCCTCGCAGAACGCGACCCATTGCCCGTCGCTGACGACCCCGACGAACACCTGTTCGTCGGGCTGTCGCGTCTCGAACACGTCGTAGATCGCCCAGGCGGAGATCCGGTCGGGCATCGGGCGCGGGGCCTTTCCGGTGACGGCTTCCTGCGCCATGTGCTGACCGACCAGGAACGCGGTCGTCTCGAACAGCGCGCATTTCACCTCGCCGCCGCGCCCGGTGCGATGGCGGCGTTCGAGCGCGGCGAGGATGCCGATCACGCCGAACATCCCGCCGGTGATGTCGACCACCGAGGCGCCAGCGCGGAGCGGGCGACCCGGCGGGCCGGTCATATAGGCAAGCCCGCCCATCATCTGCGTGACCTCGTCGAGCGCGGTGCGTTTCTCGTAAGGGCCGGTGAGGAACCCCTTGGCCGAACAATAGATCAGCCGCGGGTTTCGCTCGGTCATGGCGTCCAGCCCGAGCCCGAGCCGCGCGAGCGTGCCGGGCCGGAAATTCTCGATCAGGATGTCCGCCCCCGCGACCAGCGCGATCGCGGCGGCCTTGCCGTCCGCGCTCTTGAGATCGAGGCAGATGCTGCGCTTGTTGCGGTTGAACATCGGGAAATAGCCCGCGCCCGAACCAAGCAGGTGCCGCGTCTGGTCGCCCCCCTTGGGCTCGACCTTGATCACGTCCGCGCCGAGGTCGGCGAGGATCAGGCCGACCGACGGCCCCATCACCATATGCGTGAACTCGATCACCCGGATCCCGCTCAGCGGCAGTGCGTCGTCGACCCTATCGTTTCCCATGTCATCGTCTCCCACGTCATCGTCTCGTGTCGATGCCCGCTCTCGACAGGCTTGGCCTATTTGTTATATCTATAAGACATAAAAGCCAAGGTGAGTCGGATGCCAGCACAGATATTGATCAGTGAGGTAGGCCCGCGCGACGGTCTGCAAAGCATCGCGCCGGTGCTGCCGACGGCGGTGAAAAAGGCGTGGATCGCGGCGGAAGCCGCGGCGGGCGTCAGCGAGATCGAGGTCGGGAGCTTCGTCCCCGCCAGGCTCCTGCCACAACTTGCGGATACCGCGGAAATCGTCGCGTTCGCGCGGACGATCCCGGGGCTGACCGTCGCCACGCTGGTGCCCAACGCCAGGGGCGCGGCGGCGGCGATCGCGGCGGGCGCGCACAAGATCACGCTGCCGCTGTCGGTGTCGGAAACGCACAGCCTCGCCAATTTGCGCAAGACGCACGAACAGGTGCTCGCCGAAGCGCGCGCGATTGCGGAGATGATCGCGGCGTTGCCCGCCGATCAGCGACCGCATTTCGAGGGGAGCCTGTCGACGGTGTTCGGCTGCACGCTTGAGGGGGCGATCCCCGATGCGCAGGTCCGGCGGCTCGCCGAGGGGCTGATGCAGGCCGGGTGCGACGAGCTCGGTCTCGCCGACACGACCGGCTATGCCGACCCCGCCGGGGTGCGGCGGATGGTGCGGATGGTGCGCGACGTCGCGGGCGACGCGGCGGTGACCGGAATCCACCTTCACAACACGCGCGGGCTCGGGCTCGCCAATGTGCTCGCCGCGCTCGATGCGGGGCTGACCACGTTCGATTCCTCGCTCGGTGGCCTCGGCGGCTGTCCGTTCGCGCCCGGCGCGAGCGGGAATATCGTCACCGAGGATCTGGTCTACATGTTCGAGGCGATGGGGCTGGATACCGGGATCGACATTCCCAAACTTATCGAAGCCCGCAAGATCCTCGCGGAGGCTTTGCCGGAGGAGCCGCTCTACGGCTTCGTTCCCGACGCTGGCCTGCCGCTCGGGTTCGCGCCCGCGCAGGCACGGACCCAACACGAACTGGAGATGGCACGATGAACGACATCCTCGGCACCCGCATGGTCTCTGACGACCGCACCGCGCGGCAGATTTTCAACGACGTGATGTCCAACCCCGCCCGCGCCAAGTTCGGCTTCGGCGAGCGGCTCGCGATCGTCAACGTCGACCTCCAGAACGCCTATACCCGGCTCGACGAGTTCAAGACCGCTTATGAGACCGACCCGCGCCAGATCGAGCATGTCAACCACATCAGCCGCCTGGCGCGTAACCGCAGGATGCCGGTGATATGGACTCGCGTCGCCTATCACGCGACTGCGGCGGATGCGGGGGTGTGGGGCACGCGCAGCGATACGCCCGACAGTCTGCAGAACATCACATATGACTCGCGCCGCCACGCCTTCGACGATCGCTGCGACATCGAGCAAGCGGTCGATCAGGTCTATGACAAGCGCATGCCCTCGGCCTTTTTCGAGACGCCGCTGCAGAGCCTGCTGGTCTGGCACAAGGTCGATACGGTGGTGATCACCGGGGGATCGACTTCGGGCTGCGTGCGCGCGACCGCGGTGGATTCGCTCAGCCGGGGGTATCGCACGATCGTGCCGATCGAGACCTGCGCGGACAAGCACGAGAGCTATCACTTCGCCAATCTGACCGACCTTCAACTCAAATATGCCGATGTCGAGCCGGTCCAGACCGTGATCGACTGGCTGGAGGCCCGCTGATGCGCGCAGGCGAAGCCGATCCCGGCCTGTACGACTTCCGCCCGTACCGCGACCGCACGCCGATCCGCTGGCCGGATGGCAAGTCGATCGCGGTGTGGGTCTCGCCCAATCTCGAATATTACGAGATCGATCCCCCCGCCAACCCGCACCGCAAGAGCTGGACCAAACCGCATCCGGACGTCGTCGGCTATGCGCACCGCGATTACGCGAGCCGCGTCGGGCACTGGCGGATGGCGGAGGTGATGAGCAAGCACGGCTTCCCCGGATCGGTGTCGCTTTCGGTCGCTTTGTGCCAGCACATTCCCGAGATCGTCGCGGATGCGAATGCGCGCGGCTGGGAGTTCTTCAGCCACGGGATCTACAACACGCGCTATTCCTACGGGATGGACGAGGCGCAGGAACGCGCGATCATCGAGGATTCGATCCGCACCGTGCACGAGGCGACCGGGCAGATGATCCGCGGCTGGCTCGCGCCCGCGCTCACCCACACACCGCGCACGCTCGACCTGATCGCCGAATACGGGCTGACCTACACCTGCGACCTGTATCACGACGACCAGCCGGGGCCGGTGCATGTCCCGTCGGGCCGCTTGATCTCGATGCCGTACAGCCTCGAGGTCAACGACCATTACGGCTTTTTCATCTACAACATGAGCCCGCGCGACTATGCCGACGCGCTGATCCGGCAATATGACCGGCTCGCGGCGGAGGGCGAGACGTCGGGCACGGTGATGTGCATCCCGCTCCATTCCTATCTGATTGGCCAGCCGCACCGGATCGGCCCGTTCGAGGAGGTGTTGCGGCACATCGCGGCGGACGGGCGCGCGTGGATCACGCGGAGCGGCGACATCGCGGACCATTTCCTCGCGCATGGCTATGACGCGGCGACCGCCGACGCCGCGCGCTTTGCGGAGAACGGCCGATGAGCCTCGACCCGAGCTATCTCGTCTATGAGAAGCGCCGTCGCGGGATGGACCACGACCTCTACCCCTGGTCGAACCTGTTCGAGCGTCCGCCAATCGCCTGGGACGGCGATGTAAAGATCGCGGTGCCGATCGTCGTCTCGCTCGAATGGTTTCCGATCCAGCCGTCCGCGACGCCGTTCCTCGCGCCCGGGCACATGCAGACCGCTTATCCCGACTACCGGCATTACACCGCGCGCGAATATGGCACGCGGGTCGGCTTCTACCGGCTGCTCGATGCGTTCGCGGCAGTCGGCGCGCAAGTCACCGTGGCGACCAACGCGGCAATCGCCGAACGCTATCCTTCGATCCTGCGCGACATCGTCGCCGCGGGCCATGAAATCGCCGCGCATTCGACCGACATGAACGGCACGATCGCGACGGGTCTCGAGGAGGAGGCCGAGCGCAGCTTGATCGCGCAGTCGCTCGACGGTCTCGAACAGGTGACGGGAACGCGTCCGCGCGGCTGGCTGTCGATCGCGCGGTCGCAGAGCTGGAACACGCCGCGCCTGCTCAGGGAGGCGGGGCTTGACTATATGCTCGACTGGGTGAACGACGACCTGCCGTATCGCTTCGCGACGCCGTCCGGCCCGATCCTCAACATCCCGCTCAACCACGAACTCTCCGACCGGCAAATCGTCACCGTCCAGCAGCAGTCCGCGGACAGTTTCCGGACTCAGCTCGAGGATGCCTGCAGCTGGCTCGAAGGGGAGGCGGCGCGCTTCGGCGGGCGGATGCTGCCGATTCACCTGACCCCTTATGTCATGGGGCTGCCCTATCGGATCGGCGCGCTCGAACAGTTGCTGCGCAGCCTGAACGACCGGCCCGGCGTCGCCTTCATGCCGGCGGGGGAGGTTGGCCGACAGGTCTCGGCGCAGCTCGGCTAGTATCGCACATCGCCCCGGGGCGGCGTTCGGCAGCGTCCCGACGCTTTTCTTGCCCTATGGCGGAGCCGGTCGTGTGCCGTGATCGTTGAGGTTGATCAGACTTGCGAGGAATGCCGGTGTCAGACGCCCCAACGCCCGAACTGCCGACGACCGATCTCCCGCCTTTGCCGTCGCCCGAGCGGTTGCAGGACCTGTTGCACCAGGCCGCGCGGCTGGGGCGCGACGATGTCATCCCGGCCTTGCTCCAGGCCGGGGCTGACGTGCATGCGCGCGATGCCAAGGGCTACACGCCGTTGATCCTCGCGAGCTACAACGGGCAGGTGTCCACGACCACCGTGTTGCTCGCGCTAGGCGCGACGGTGGATGCAGGGGACGCCGCGCGCGGCAACACGCCGCTGATGGGCGTGGCGTTCAAGGGCTATGCCGAAATCGCGCGCTTGCTGCTCGACGCCGGCGCCAATGCGAACCAGCGCAACCTCGCCGGTCAGACCGCGCTGATGAACGCCGTCATGTTCGGTCATGCGGCAATCGTCGAGATGTTGCTGGCCGCGGGGGCCGAAACCGACGTGATCGACGCCGGCGGGAACAGTATCGCCAGCATCGCCGCCGGACAGGCGAACACCGCGATGGCCGACCTGATCAACCGGGTGACGCCGAAGGATGTCGCTCCACACGGCCAGCACTAGAGCGTGACGGCGGTCGACGACGCGGGCGCGATCACGGCGGCGCTGCTCGCACGCCGCGCGCCTGATGGCTCGATCTGCCCGAGCGAAGTCGCCAGGGGCCTCGCCGCCGCGGACGCCTCGCCGTTCGGGGACTGGCGCGAAGCGATGCCTACGGTGCACGCGGCGGTCGATCGCCTCGTCAGCGAAGGAGCGGTTCGCCTCAGCTGGAGGGGACAGCCGCTTCCCGAGCGCGCCGGGCCGTATCGGATCAGCCGCAAGGGTTGAGCGAACCCGCCCTCATCAATTCGGTTGAGTGCCAACTTAGCGAGGCAGTACAACATCTTAACATGACGGAAATGTCATGGAACGTTCCCCCCCCACAGGCCGCTCCCCCGCACAGATTTGGGTGCGGAAGGGACTTTCACATGACGGCTTGCCTGAGCTGGATACACTTTGGCGATCTGCATGTGGACGAGGCGGACGACCTCGAAGGCTTGCGGCGGTTCGAGGCACTGGCGAAGATCGCGCAGCAGCATATCGGCGGTGCGGTCGACTTCGCGCTCCTGCCCGGCGACAATGCGAACCACGGCACCGACGCGCAATATCGCGGCATCGCTGCCGCGATGACCGCGCTCGAGCGCCCGTGGCACGTGCTTGCGGGGGACCATGATTACGAGCCCGGCGATCTGCAGGCGATGCGCGCGATCACCGCCCGGAATGCACCTTATTCGGAACGGATCGCCGGCTATCGCTGCCTGTTCCTCGACATCGTGTCCGCGGGCGACGGTGGCCCGGACTTCCGCATCGGCCCCGCGCAACGCAGCTGGATCGAACGCGAACTGAGCGCGGCGGGGGTGGCGGGCGAACGGTCGGTCGTCTTCATGCACGCCTATCCCGGCGACCTGCGCGACGATCCCGAGGGCATCGCCGGGCTGTTCGCCGCGCATCACGTCGCGTTCGTCGACACCGGCCACACGCACTACAACGAACTGCTCAACGATGGCCGCGTGATCTATGGCGCGACCCGCTCGACCGGACAGGCCGAGGAGGGCGTCCCCGGGTTTTCGATCGTCACGCTCGACGACGGCGTTCCGAGCTGGAGCTTCCAGACGATCGATGCGGCCTGGCCGCTGGTCCAGATCACTTCGCCCGTCGATCGCCGTCTGATCACCGATCCCACCAGCCCGCTACAGGTGCCGCAAGGGTGCTTTACTGCGCGCGCCAAGATCTTCGGGTCGGCCGAGACGGTCGAGGCGCTGCTCGACGACGGCCCGCCGGTCGCGATGGTCCCCGTCGAGGGCGAAATCGCGCTGTGGAGCGCGCGCTTCGGCGCGGTGGCGGATGGGCTTCATCGGCTGGTCGTCCGGTCGGGGGGCTCGGAGGATGCGATCGAGGTGCTGGTCCGCAGCGAAGGATCGACCCCGAAGCGCACCGCACCCGTTGCACTCGGTCGGGACGTCCACGCGATCGGTGCGTGGCCCGAGCATGGCATCGACGGCGCGCAGCGCGGCCCCAACAAGAACGGCGCGGACTGGTGAGCGACGATCAGGCACCACTCAAGGGCAGCACGCGCGCGCGTGGCGCGCTCGAGGCGCTCAACTTCAGCATGGCGGACATGCAGGCCGGGATCGGTCCGTTCCTCGGCGTCTTCCTGCAGGGGAAGGGCTGGGCGACCGGCGCGATCGGAACGGTGATGACGGTCGGCGGTGTCGCCGGTATGCTGATGACCGCGCCTGCGGGTGCCTTGATCGACGCGACGAAGAAAAAGCGCATCGCGGTGATCGTGTCGGGCATCTTCACGGTGCTCGCCTCGACGCTGATCTGGGTGTCGCAGAGCGTCTGGGTCGTCGCCGCGTCGCAGATCGCGACCGCGATCGCGGGAGCCGCGATCGGCCCGGCGGTGGCGGGTATCACGCTCGGCATCGTCCGGCAGAAGGGGTTCAACCGGCAGAACGGGCGCAACCAGGCGTGGAACCACGCCGGGAACATGGTCGGCGCGGGGTTGTCCGGCTATCTCGGGTGGAAGTTCGGCTTCGGCGCGGTGTTCGTGCTCGCTGCGTTGTTCGGCGTACTGGCGATCGTGTCGGTGCTGATGATCCCCGAAAAGGAGATCGACCACCAGGCCGCGCGCGGGCTGGAAGGGGATTCGGGCAAGGACGACGACGCGGGCAAGGCGGAGGGCTTCAAGATGCTCCTGCGCAACAAGCCGTTGCTCGTGCTCGCCGCATGTCTGGCGTTCTTCCATCTCGGGAATGGCGGCCTGCTGCCGCTCTATACGCTCGCGGTCGCGACCAAGGACGTCAATCCGGCGATCTTCGCTGCCGAGATGATCGTCGTTGCGCAAGCCGTGATGATCGTCGCCGCGATCGTCGCGATGCGGTCCGCGGAATCGAAGGGCTATTGGCTGGTCATCCTGCTGACCTTCCTGATTCTGCCGGTGCGCGGGCTGATCGCATCCTACTTCATCACGTCGTGGGGCGTGTTTCCGGTGCAGATCCTCGACGGGATCGCGGCGGGGTTGCAGAGCGTCGCGGTGCCGGGGCTGGTCGCGCGAATCCTCGCGGGCACCGGTCGCGTCAACGTCGGGCAGGGCGCGGTGATGACGGTGCAGGGCGTCGGTGCCTCGCTCAGCCCCGCGGTCGGCGGGTGGATCGCGCAGGGGCTCGGCTATCACGTGACCTTCATCGTGCTGGGGTCGTTCTCGCTGGTGTCGATCGCGCTGTGGATCGGGTTCGCCGGATCGGTGAAGCCCGCCTGCGCGGGCAAGCCGGACGCGTCGCTCAAGCCGGTGGCCGCGTGATCGCCCCCGATATGCTCGCCAAGATTGCGATCTGGATCATCTGTTTCGCCGCCACGGCCGCGGTAATCACGCGGCCGTTCAAGCTGCCCGAGGCGGTCTGGGCGGTCACCGGCGCGGTGCTGCTGGTGCTGTTCGGGTTGATGCCGCTCGGCGCGGCGTGGACCGCGGTGCTCAAGGGAACCGACGTCTATCTGTTCCTGATCGGCATGATGCTGCTGTCCGAAACCGCGCGCGCGGAAGGGCTGTTCGACTGGGTCGCGGTGCACGCGGTCAGCATGGCGAAGGGGTCGACCAGCCGTCTGTTCGCGCTCGTGTTCGGCGTCGGCGTCGTGGTGACGGTGTTCCTGTCGAACGATGCCACCGCGGTCGTGCTGACCCCGGCGGTCTATGCCGCCGCGAGCAAGGCGAAGGCGAAGCCGCTGCCAATGCTGTTCGCCTGCGCGCTGATCGCCAATGCGGCGAGCTTCGTGCTGCCGATCTCCAACCCCGCGAACCTCGTGCTGTACGGCGGCAAGATGCCGTCGCTCGGGGCGTGGATGGCGTCGTTCGCGTTGCCGTCGCTCGCGTCGATCGTCGTCACCTTCCTCGTCCTGCGCTGGGTCCAGCGGTCGCAACTGGCGGGAACGTGCGAGGAGTCGGTCGATCCGGTGTCCCTGTCGCGCGGCGGCTGGTTTGCGTTCGCCGGGATCGTCGCAACCGCGGTGCTGCTGATCGCGGTGTCGGCGTTCGACGGCGAACTCGGGCTTCCGACCTGTCTCGCCGGGCTCGCGACGATGGCTGTGGTGTGCATCACCGGGCGCACGTCGCCGGTGGCGACGGTCAAGTGCATCTCCTGGGCGGTCCTGCCGCTCGTCGCCGGATTGTTCGTCCTGGTGGAGGCGTTGGGGCGGACCGGCGTCATCGCGATGCTGGCACGCCGACTCGCCGCCAGCGCGGCGCAGTCCCCGACCGAGACCGCGGGTGTCGCAGGCGCGATCCTCGCCTTCGGGTCGAACCTGATGAACAACCTCCCCGCCGGGCTGATCGGGAGCACGACGATCGCGCAGGCGCATCCGCCGCAGATCGTCACCGACGGGTTGCTGATCGGCGTCGACATCGGTCCGAACCTGTCGATCACCGGCTCGCTCGCGACGATCCTGTGGCTCACTGCGATCCGCCGCGAGGGCGAGGACGTCGGGTTCTGGAAATTCCTGAAAGTCGGTGCGCTGGTCATGCCACCGGCGCTCGCCGCGGCCCTCGTCGCGCGCCTGTTGATTGGTTGAGGAGAGATACAATGGGTTCGGCTTGGTTGTTTCCGTTCATCGCGGTCGCGGGCGTCTTGCAGGCGGTCGGCGCGGCGATGAACGGCGCGCTCAACAAATCGCTGGTCAATCCGTGGCTGGCGACGGCGGTGTCGTTCCTGATCGTGCTGTTCGTCGCGACCTGCCTGTTCGTCTGCATGCCCAAGCCGCTTCCGACGGTCGGCGATCTTGCGGGCATGCCGTGGTGGGCGCCACTCGGTGGGGTCGCGGGCGCGGTCGCGGTGTTCGCCAGCCTGTTGCTGATCCAGAAGCTCGGCGCCGGGCCGGTGAACGGCGTCACGATCTCGGCCAACCTGATCGCCAGTCTCGCGATCGACCATTTCGCTTTGTTCGGCGTCGCGCAGCACGCCATGAACCCGTGGCGGTTCGCGGGGGCATTGCTGATGGTCGCGGGTGTCACGCTGATCGCCAAATTCTGACGATGATCTTCAACGAAAACTGACTTCCGGTTGGGGAATCGTCTTCGACAGCAGCGGCGTTCCCGCGATGATCCTGCACCGCCGCGTGTCCGGCAAGCGTCGTGTCGGCCTCAGAACGCGAACGAGGCGCGCACGTAATATTCCCGCCCGTTGGTGCCGATCGCGCCGACCTCGGGATATTGGTAGCTCCCGCCCTGGCTGAGCGCGCGGTCGACGACCTTGTCGGGATAGGCGTCGCCCGCATTCAGCACGCCGAGCCCGAGCGTGAACGCCTTGGCGACCTGCATCTCGAGCGTGACGTCGACCGTGGTGGTCGGCGCGAACACCTGTTCCCGCAGCACCGAGAACGCCTTGAACGACCCGAACCGGGTCGCGTTGACGTTCAAACCGAACACCCCTGCATCCAGCCGCGCCGCGCCGATGATCTTGTCCTCGGGCTGCGCGGTGGTGAGCAGGTCGAGCGTCGTCGTCGCGAGCAGCGGGAGCGACGGCAGCACCGTGTTCGCTGCGATCCGGTCGACGTTGGTCTTCGCGCGCGCATAGCCGCCGTTGAGCGTCAGCCGCGCGCCCGGCGCGATCGTCCCGCGCCACGTCGCGGTCACTTCGACCCCGCTGGTGGTCGTGTCGAGCGCATTGGTGAAGAAACGCGCTTGGCTGGCGTTGGTGATCTTCGCCGCCTTGAGCACCGCGAGCACCGCCGCACCGCTCAACGTCCCGCTCAGCGCGATCCGGTCCTTGATCGCGATGTGGAAGTAATCGACGCTCAAGGTGAAGCCATGCCCCGGCGTGAGCACCGCGCCCGCGCCATAGCTGCGCGACTTCTCGCGACGAAGCTGCGTCGCGCCGAGCGCCTTCGCGACCGGATCGTCGACCGCGAAGGTGCCGACGTTGACGATCTGCGTCCCGCTCTGCTGCCCGGTGACGGTGCTGAACCCGATCTGCTGGAGCGCCGGCGCGCGGAAGCCGGTCCCGGTCGAGGCGCGCAGCCCCAGGAACGGAACCGGCTTGAACAGCGCGCTCGCCTTGTAGGTCAGCGCGCTGCCGAAATCGCTGTAATGCTCGAAGCGGGCGGCGCCATCGAGCGTCAAGGCGGCGATCGGCTTGATCTCGGCATCGACGAATGCGCTCTCGGCGTTGCGCGACAGATGCACCGGCGACGGCGGATTGAACCCCGGGAACCCCTGCGCGCCGCCACCGAAGAAGGACGCAGGCTCGCCCGAACGGATATCGTACGCTTCGTGCCGCTGCTCGACCCCGAGCGCGAGGTTCGCGCCCGCGAGCAGGTCGAACGGGTGGCTGACGGTAAGGTTGGCGACGTTCTGCAGATAGCGCGATCCGCCCGCGTCGAACTCCGTCGGGCTCGCCGCGCCGAGCGACGCGTTGGCGGTGTCGATCGCGCGGAACTGGACGTCGTTATAGCCGATCGTGTCGCTCAGGTCCCATTTCCACCCCGCGACTGTGCCGCGCAGCCCAACCGTCCCGCCAGCATCGTCCATGTTGATCTCGACGTGCGGCACGAACCCGTTCGGATACAGCACCGACGTCCCCAGCACGCGAAATTGCGGCGCATTGGTCGAGCGGCGATGGTCGTAGACCACGTCGCCGTACAGCTCGACCGCGCCGAAATCGTAGCGCGCGTTGACGACCGCGTTGAGATCGAGCGCGTCCGGATCGCCCGCCTCGGCGGTGATGCGGTTGTAGCGGCTGTCGACCGCGGCGCGGTTGGTCGGCGCGTGCTGGCGCACCTCGAGCGTCGCGTCGACGCTGCCCTGCGCGCCGAGCCGGAAGCCCTTGTTGATCGTCGCGATCTTCATCGCGCCGTCACCCGCCGAGGTCAGCCCCGATTGCAGCGCGACCGACCCGCCGGTCCCCGCCGATTTGAGCACGATGTTGATGACGCCCGCGATCGCATCCGAGCCATATTGCGCGGCGGCCCCGTCGCGCAGCACTTCGATCCGCTCGATCGCGGCAAGCGGGATCGTCGCGAGATCGACCGGGACCGACCCGCGCCCGATCACGTTGTTGAAGTTGATCACCGACGACCCGTGCCAACGCTTGCCGTTGACCAGCACCAGCACATGATCGGGCGCGAGCCCGCGCAGCGTCGCGGGGCGGGTGTTGGCGGAGGAGGGCGCGGTCGCCGCGCGTGGATAATTGAACGACGGCGCGAGGAATTGCAGCGCGTGCGGCAGGTCGCTCACCCCGCGCGCGGCGAGGTCGGCGGTCGAATAGACGTCGACCGGCACCGGCGAATCGGTCGCGGCGCGCGCGGCCCCGCGATTGCCGACGATCACGATATCGTCCGCAGGCGGTGTCCCCTCCTGCACCGCCGCAAAGGCTGGAGCGGTGATGGCGAGACCGGCAAGGGCGAACAGGGGGCGCGCGTTGTTCATCGGGTGACATCCAGCTGGAGACGATGACGCCCGCCTAGGGCGCGCCGCCGCGCGGGCGTAGCGCGCAGGTTCGCACCCGCGTTGTGCGTCACGCAACGCCGTGCGCGGTGATCGCCCGGGCGTAGGGCGCGCGCGCGAAGCCCGCGAAGACCAGCGCCCCCAGCAACGCGAGCGGCGCGGCAATCGCGATCGCGACGCCGACCTGCGCTTCGTCGTGGAGCACGTGATCGGTGATCAGCGCGACGATCGTCGGCCCGAGCCCCAGCCCGAGCAGATTGACCGCGAGCACCGCGAACGCATGTTGCATCCCGCGCATCCGGCGCGGGGTGACTTCCTGCAGCGTCGCAGGCCCCGAACCGACCGCAAGGACGAGGAAGAAATAGGTCGGGACGACGAGCAGGAAGGCGTGGGGCGCGGTGTCGGCCAGTGGAGTCGCGACCGCGAACGGGATCGCGCAGACGATCCCGGTGATCATCACGCGAAGCCGCCCGTCGGCATGCCCGCGCCGCCGCATCCAGTCGCCGAGCGCGCCCGCGGTCAGCGTCGCGGTCCCGCCGACGAGCATGATCGTCAGCCCGAGCGTGCGGCCGGACTCGACCGTCGTCACCCCGAAATGCCGCAGGAAGAAGGTCGGCAACCACGCCGACAGGCCGTTCGACGCAACCGCCACGAACGCCACCGCGAGATTGACCAGCACCAGCGGCGTCGCGCGCCCGCGGAACCACGCGAGCACCTCACGCAAGGGCAGGGCGGGGGGCTCGGTCCCGGTCCGGCGCGGCTCGCGCAGGCTGACCATCCACAACGCGATCACGAAGCCCGGCAGCGCGATCAGCACGAACACGAGCTGCCACCCCTGCAGCGCGCCGAGCACCGGCACGTCGACCGGCCCGGTCGGCACCCCCGCGGTGATCTCCGCCCCCACCAGCAGCGCAAGCCCCGAGCCGAGATACGCGCCGACGCTATAGAGCGCCATCGCCACGCCCTGCCGCCGCGCGCCGAAATAATCGCCGATCAGCGAATAGGCCGAGGGCGTCATCGCCGCCTCGCCGACGCCGACCCCGATCCGGCACAGCAGCAACTGCCCATAACCGCGCGCAAGCCCGCACCCGGCACTCGCCACGCTCCACACCGCGATGCAGATCCCGAGGAGCCGGGTCCGCCGCGTCGTGTCGATCAGCCGCCCGATCGGCAATCCGCCAAGCGACAGGAACAAGGCGAACGACAGGCCTTGCAACAGGCTGATCTGGACATCACTCAGGTGGAGGTCGCGCTTGATCGGCTCGACCAGCAGGTTGAGGATCTGCCGGTCGAGAAACGCGAGGATATAGGCGAGGATCAGGACGCCGAGCGCATACCAGGCATAGGCCGGGGTGGCGGCGTCGGGATGATCGAGCGGATCGACCGGGGGCGCGTTCGTCATGCGTCGTCGCGCGGCGCGGCGCGGAGCGAAGCTTCGGCGGCGGGATAGACATGCGCCTGGTCCGAGAGATTGTGCCGGATCATCCCCGGCGGCGTCACCAGCGTGAAGTCGTGGCGCGCGGACGGACCGTCCTCGAGCGTAAGCGTCATCATGCCGATGTCCTTGGTGCCGATGGTTTCCTGCAGCGCATTGGGCAGGATGAAGGCGGTCGATGGCACCCAGACGTGCTCTATCCCATTGATATGACGGTTCCGCGTCTGGTGCGTATGCCCTGACGCGACGAACCGCAGGTCGCGCTCCGCAAACCGCGCGAGCAGCTTTGTGCGCGGCGCGATCGGCACATAGCGGTGGTGCGGATCGGGGTCGGCGGGGTCGTCGCGGAACAGCGGCTTGTGGAGGAACAGCCCGATCGGCCCGGTGACGCTCGCCAGCACCCGGTCGAGCCAGCGGTCCTGCGTCTCCTCGAGCACGTCGCCACGCCCGAACACCTGCGCGTCGATCCCGAGCAGCGCCCACCCCGCGCGATGCAGCACCCAGCGTTCGCCCCCGAAAGCGGTCCCGAACCGCGCGAGCCTGACCGGATCGACCGTCGCATGGCCGAACGCACCGGGATTGTCGCCGATGTCGTGATTGCCCGGCAGCACGTGGATCGTCCCCGGCCAGTCCGCCAGCCGCGCCTTTGCATAGGCCAGATGCTCGGGCACCACTGCGCCATCCGCAGTGATGTCGCCGAGGTGGATCGTGTCGGTGATCCTCTGGTCCACCACGAAGGCGCGCGCGGCGGCGAGGTTGGCGTCGAACGCGGGGGCGGTCGGCATCAGATGCGTGTCGGAGATCAGGGCGATGTGCATCCCCGAACCCTGAACCGCACCGCCACCCCCGCCAATCACACGAGGCGCAACCCGCGTTGCGTCCCGCACAACACCGGCAAGACGAAAGTCGATTTACGCACCCCGTTTGCTGTTTTCCCGCGAAGGCGGGAATCCAGGGCCAAGCAGAACAACGCCTTACAGCGCTCGTGACTCCTGGGCTCCCGCCTCCGCGGGAGAACAAACATGGATTCGCCGAGGTCTCGGCAACGCAGGAGTCGCAAAACTGGCATGTTGCTGCGCTACGGGTGCTTCCGTTGCCCCTTCCGGAGACAGACCATGCGCCGCCAGGCTCCTCCGCTCGAGGCCACCGAAGCGTTTCTCGCCGCCGCACGCGCGCCGTCGTTCCGCGCCGCCGCCGATGCGATCGCGCTCAGCCCGTCCGCCTTCTCGCGCCGGATCCAGTTGCTCGAGAGCTTCGTCGGCGCGGCCTTGTTCGACCGTTCGGGGCCGACCATGCAGCTGACCGACGCGGGTGCCGACTATTTCGCCGATGTCGCGCCTGCGATGGACTCGATCCGCCGCGCGACGATGCGGATCCGCGATCACGCGGGCAGCCGCACGCTGCGGCTGGTCACGTCGCATTCGTTCGCGGTGAGCTGGCTAGTGCCGCGGCTGTCCGATCTGATCCGCCAGCACGGGATCGAGATCGACCTGACGATCAGCCGCGACGTCCAGACGCTGACCTCGGGCGCGGCCGATCTCGCGATCTGGGGCGGGTTCGACGCGGACGAGGCGTTGCCCCGCGAACGGCTGATCGCGCTCTCGGCGGTGCTCGCCTCCGCGCCGCGGCTCGCCGACGGGCGGCTCCCGCCCGCGACGCTCGCGGACGTCGCGGGGCACCGCGTGCTCGCCGCCAAGGCACCCGAGCATTTCTGGCGGAGCTGGCTCCACCGCATGGGGCAGGACGATCGCCACTGGCAGCCGGTGACGCGGTTTGAGACGACCCAGTTGACCTATGAAGCCGCCGCGAGCGGGCTCGGGCTCACGCTCGCGATCCCGATGATTTCGGAACGCTTCGCGCGCGAACGGCGCCTCGTCCCCGCGCTCGGCGCGGCGATCCCGATCGGGATCGATTACACGCTGTTCTACGCCACCGCCGACATCGCACGCCGTGCGCCGGTCCGCGCGTTCGCGCGCTGGCTCAATGAACAGATCGCGCAGTCGCAGGGGCATTTCGACCAATGGGTCGGCGCAGCAGCGATGCCGATGGCATTGCAGGCGCATCCCGGCGATCCGTTGCGGCATTGATCGCACCCGGTTTGACGCGCCGGACCGCAACCGGCATCCTCGGCGCATGACCAACCCCGCTCTCTCCCGTCGCGACGCGCTGACCGGCCTCGCCGCCGGTGTCGCCGCCGGTGTCGCCGCCGGTGTCGCCGTTGCCGCAACGCCCGCCTGGGCGGCCCCCGGCAGCGAACCCGCCGCCGCGCTGCTCGACCGGCTCGCCTGGGGGCTGCTCGACCTCGATCCGGCGCAGGCGACCGGCCTCGGCGTCGATACCGGGGCGCATGCCGGCCTGCGGAGCCGGCTCGACGATCGTACCCCCGCCGGGGTGGCGGCACGACAGGCGTTCCTTACCCGCGCACTCGCCGATCTGGCGAAGGTGTCGCGCGAGGGGGTGGATCCGTCGCTGCAGACCAGTCTGGCGGTCGCCGACAGTGCGTTCCGCACCGCGCTCGACGGGATGGCGCTGCCTTACGGCGTCGCGACGATCGGTAACTGGCGCAATACGCCCTACGCGGTGATCCAGAATGTCGGCGCGTGGATCGACGTGCCGCAGCTGCTCGACGGCGACCAGCCGGTGAAGACCAGGGCGGATGCGGAGGCGTATCTCGCGCGATTGTCGGGCATGGCGGGCCAGCTCGACGGCGAGACGGTGCGGATCCGTGCGGCGCGGCTCAAGGGGCTGGTCCCGCCTGCGTTCCTGCTCGACAAGACGATCACCGGGATGACCAGCACGCTCGCCTCCGCAGCGGCGGCGGACGGCGCGCTGATCGGGCCGCTTGCGCGCAAGAGCAAGGCCATCCCCAGCGACTGGACCGGTCGCGCGCAACGCATCGTTCGGGCAGGCGTGATTCCCGCGCTCGAGCGACAGCTCGCCGAATTGCGCGCGGAGCGAGCGGTCGCAACCGATGCCGCCGGGCTCGGGACCCGGCCGCACGGGCCGGAATGGTACGCCTGGGGGCTGCGCGCGGGGACGACGACGCGGCGGACTCCCGCCGATATCCACGCGCTCGGGCGCGCGCAGGTGATCGACCTGCAACGCCAGATGGACGTCATCCTCAAGAGCTTTGGCTTGACCGAGGGGACCGTTGCGGAACGTACCGCGGCGTTGCAGCAGCGCCCCGAAATCGGTTTCCCGAACGACGACGCCGGGCGCGCGCAGATCATCGCCTATATGCAGGGCAAGATCGACGCGATCCGCCCGCGCCTGCCGCGCGCGTTCCGCAAGCTGGTGAAGGGCAATCTCGAGATCCGGCGAATGCCGCTCGCGCAGGAACCCGGCGCGCCCGCCGCTTACGGCGGGCCGGGGTCGATCGACGGCAAGGTCCCGGGCAAGATCTGGGTCAATCTCGGCGACCCGACGATCCACAACCGGGTCACCATTCCCGATCTGGTGTTCCACGAAGGCATTCCCGGCCATGTCTGGCAGGGCGAATATGCGCAGCAGCTCCCGCTGATCCGCTCGATCCTCGCGTTCAACGCCTATACCGAGGGCTGGGCGCTCTATGCCGAGCAACTCGCCGACGAACTGGGGATGTACGACGGCGATCCGGCGGGGCGGCTCGGCTATCTGATGGGGCTGTCGTGGCGCGCGGTGCGGCTGGTGGTCGATACCGGGATCCACGCGATGGGCTGGACGCGCGAACAGGCCTTGCGCGAATTCATCGCCGCGACCGGGCTGCCGCTCAGCAACGCCGCGAGCGAGGTCGACCGGTATTGTGCGTGGCCGGGGCAGGCATGCGGCTACAAGCTGGGCCAGACCGAGATCGTCGCGCAACGCGACCGCGCGCAGGCGGCACTCGGTGCGCGGTTCGACCTGCGCGACTTCGATCAGGCGGTGGTCATGGGCGGCAACGTTCCGCTCGATGTCCTCGCCGGCAACGTGACCCGGTATATCGCGGTGGCAAAGGGCTGAGCGCGGCCGCGCGCGCGGCGCATCACGGCGGCATTCTCGCCAGTTTCCGGTTGCGCCCGCCAAGCCGTGGCGCCTTGCCATCCGAGCCGGGAAACCGCCCGGCTCGACTGTCGCGTACCTTCGGGGCATTTTTTCCGCTGCGATGGCATCAAGTCGTTGGACCTTCGCCAGCGGTCGTTTTAACGCAGACGGGCTTGACCGCTGCGACCCGGGGGACCACGGCCAAGACCATTCCGATCGCCCCGGCGGGGCTGTGTTTCCCGACTTTATAAGATTGTATGCCCATGCGCTTGTCTCGTCTGCTGTCTCCTTCCTCCAGCGACCTGGCGATCGACCTCGGCACCGTGAATACCGTCATCTACTTGCGCGAGAAGGGCATCGTGCTGAACGAGCCGTCGGTCGTCGCGCTCGAGACGCTCGACGGCGTCCAGCGCGTCCGCGCGATCGGCGCGGAGGCCAAGCTGATGCTCGGCAAGACTCCCGACGCGATCCGCACGATCCGCCCGATGCGCGACGGCGTGATCGCGGACATCGATGTCGCCGAACAGATGATCAAGCATTTCATCGAGAAGGTGAACGGCGGGCGCAACTGGCTGTCGCGCGGCCCCGAAATCGTGATCTGCATCCCCTCGGGCGCGACCCCGGTCGAGCGCCGCGCGATCCGTCAGGCGACGATGAACGCGGGCGCGCGCAAGGTCCATCTGATCGAGGAATCGATGGCGGCGGCGATCGGCGCGGGGTTGCCGGTGGCGGAGCCGATCGGCGCGATGGTCGTCGACATCGGCGGCGGCACGACCGAGGTCGCGATCCTGTCGTTGCGCGGTCTCGCCTACAGCACCTCGGTCCGCGTCGGCGGCGACCGGATGGACGATGCGATCGCCTCGAGCATCCGCCGCAAGCACAACCTCATGATCGGCGAGGCGACCGCCGAGCAGATCAAGTTCGCGATCGGCACCGCGCTGATGCCCGAGGACGGGATCGGCCAGGAAATGCGCGTCCGCGGGCGCGACCTGCTCAACGGCGTGCCGAGCGAGATCACCGTCAACCAGGGCGAAATCGCGCAGGCGCTCGCCGATCTGGTCGGGCAGGTGATCGAGGCGGTGCTCTCCGCGCTCGAGAAGACCGAGCCGGAACTCGCGGCGGACATCTTCGACCGCGGCATCGTGATGACCGGCGGCGGCAGCCTGCTCGCCGGGATCGATGCGGTGCTGTCGGCGGCGACCGGCCTGCCGGTGATCGTCGCGGAGAATGCGCTGACCTGTGTCGCGGTGGGAGCCGGGCAGGCGCTCGACGACCAGGTGTTCCAGGGCGTGCTGACCACCGCCTGATCGTCTTGGAATGCGTCCCTTCCGCCGAACGCAGGCGATCGGAACGCCACGAACCGAAGCGCGGGAAGACGCGCGGTAGCGAACGCTCCGCAAGCGTCACTCTTCCGCCCGTCGTCCCGGTCTTGGCCGGGATCCATCGGCGTCCTGTCCGAATGGGGCAGGACGGGCCGCGCGGCGTCATGCCGGACCAGTCCCGGCACGACGCAACGCGGTAAGGTTACGCCTCCGGGAAATCCGCCCCGACGCTCGCGTCACGATGCCGCTCGATCTCCGCCAGCCGCGTCTTGAGCTTGTCGACCACCACGTCATATCCCCATTTGCCGAGCACCAGATGCCGCGGCGGATTGGGATCGACGGTCAGCGCGATCATCGCTTCGCCCGCGCGGACGGGGTCGCCCGCCTGCTTGCCACTGACGCCGCGGGTGTCGGCCAGACGCTTGCCCGCGGTACCGCCATAGTCCGCGATCTTGTTTTCGGTCTGCTGAAGCGAACGCCCTGCCCAGTCGGTGCGGAACGGCCCCGGCTCGACACAGGTGACGTCGATCCCGAGCGGCTGGACTTCGGCGAGCAGCGCGTCCGAAAAGCCCTCGACCGCATGTTTCGAGGCAGCATAATAGCCCGAGGCCGGAAAGCCGACGAGCCCGGCGACCGAGGTGATGTTGATGATGTGCCCGCTCTTCTGCGCGCGCATGTGCGGCAGCACCGCACGCGTCATCGCGAACAGGCCGAAGGTGTTCGCGTCGAACTGCTTGCGGATCTCCGCCTCGACGCCTTCCTCGATCGTGCTCTGATAGCCATAGCCCGCATTGTTGACGAGCACGTCGATCCGCCCGAACTTTTCGATCGCGGCCTTGGTGACCGCCTCGATCTGGTCCTGCTCGGTCACATCGAGCGCAAGCGCGAGCACCCGATCAGGCGCTGCCTCCGCAAGATCGGCAACGCGTGCGGCGTCGCGCGCGGTGGCGATCAGCCGCCACCCGCGATCGATGATCAACTGCGCGAGATCGCGTCCGAAACCGGTCGAGCAGCCCGTGATCAGCCACACGGGGGAGGGGGAGAAGGTCATGCGCACTACTTTCGCTTACGGGAGTCGGGCGACACAACGACCCATATCCCGGGGAGTTCACCGCATTTGTCGGGACCGGTCCGACTCCCGGGGCGTTGAGAGCGCGATACCCGGCCGGAAGGCCGCCACAGGAGACAGACGATGCGGACGATCACAGTAGGGACACCGATGGACCTCGACCAGTTGACGCTGGGCGAGAGCGCCGACCCCGGCCAGCCCGGCGCGGGCGAGATCCGTGTCGCGCTCCATGGCAGCTCGCTCAACTTCCACGACCTTGGCGTCGTCACCGGGCGGATGGGCGAGGCCTCGGGCCGGATTCCGCTCGCCGATGGCGCGGGGACGGTCGAGGCCGTCGGCGAGGGCGTCACCGAATTCGCGGTCGGCGACATGGTCGTCTCGTGCTTCTTCCCCGACTGGCAGGACGGCACCCCGACGATCGGCGATTTCAGCCGCACCCCGGGCGACGGGATCGACGGCTTCGCGCGCGAGGCGGTCGTACTTCCGGCCACCGCCTTCACGCACGCCCCCAGGGGCTATGACGCGGTCGAGGCCGCGACGATCACCACCGCCGGGCTGACCGCATGGCGCGCGCTGGTGGTCGACGGCAAGCTCAAGGCGGGCGACACGGTGCTGCTGCTGGGCACCGGCGGCGTGTCGATCTGGGCGCTCCAGATCGCCAAGATGATGGGCGCGGTGGTCGCGATCACCTCGTCCTCCGACGCCAAGCTCGATCGGGCGAAGGCGCTCGGCGCGGACTATTGCCTCAACTATCGCACCAACCCTGAATGGGGCGCGATGATCAGCGAGTGGGCGGGTGGTCGCGGGGTCGACCATGTCGTCGAGGTCGGCGGCCCGGGAACGCTCGCGCAGTCGATCGAGGCAGTCCGCGTCGGCGGGCATATCTCGCTGATCGGCGTGCTGACGGGTGGCGCGGGCGAAGTGCCGACTGCGAAGCTCATGTCCAAGCAGGCGCGGCTCCAGGGCCTGATCGTCGGCAGCCGCCGCGAACAGCAGGAGTTCGTCCGTGCGCTCGACGCAGGCGGGATCAAGCCCGTCATCGACCGCCGCTTCCCGCTTGAACAGCTTGCGGATGCGTTCCGGTACGAGACCGGCGGCGAGCATTTCGGCAAGATCGGGGTGGAATGGTAAGGACGGGCTGACCCAGCAGACCGCGCTTCCCCGGCCTGCGCCGGGGCAGCCGGTCGCGGCGCGGGGCTGGGGTGCCGCGACCGGCGTCCCAGTAACAGCGTCACCCTGAACGCGTTTCAGGGTTTACCGTGCTGCCAATCCGTTCCGTGCCGGTTACGCCGTGGACGCTGAAACGAGTTCAGCATGACGGAGGGTGGTGGCGGCGTGCACCATGACAACACCGTCACCCTGAACAGCCGCGCGCTACCGCCCCGCCCGCATCGCCCGCCACCGCCGCAACCCTTCCTCGCGGACGATCCGCGCGATCGTCCCCGGCGTCACGTCCTTCCGCGCGCTGTGCGGGAACAGCACCGTCGTCACGTCCCCCCCGATGCTCTCCATCCGTTCGATCACCCGGCGACACGTCCCCGCGCCACTCCGCGCAACGCACAACTCGCGCCCCAGCGCGCGGTGCAGCGCAAGCGACCCCTCGCCGAGCTTCTCGAACGGCCCGGTATCCGCGACGATCACCGGGATCGTCCGCCCGCGCGCGATCACCACGCCGAAATCGCCGACCTTGACCCCGGTCAGCCGGGTGAACCGCCCCTGTTCGGCACGCGGTCCTTCCCACGGGATGACGACATAGGGCACCTTGTCCGCGTCCACCGGGATTTCGCCGCCCTTGCCGTCGGGGAGCATCAGCGAGGTCGGGCACTGGTCCATCGCGCCGTGGTCCGCGCTGCACGCAAAGGGCGATCCATCGAGGTCGACCGCGAGCTTCGCGACATAGGCGATTGCGCCGCCGGGCAGGCGGCGCAATGCGGTGACCGCATTGGGGTCGTTGCGGCAGCCGTGGACCGCATGGCCATGAAACCGGTCCGCCCGGTCGCAGACGCCGAACTCCCGGCGATAGTCCTCGTCGATTGGCGCGCCCGCCGGCAAGGCGACGTCGGCGGGCCACGGCGCGCGCGCGGCATCGCCCGGCCCCGCCATCCCGGCGCACAGCAGGGCAAGGGCGGAAAACACGTGTCTCATCGTCAGGACGTCGCCTTCGCGCGCGGGTCGGTTGCCCCTTCCAGCCGTGAATCATAGGTGAGGATCGCGTGCGGCACGGTCGGGACCGAGGCGTAGGGGAGCGCCTTGTGCAGCGTCAGCGCCCAGCGATCGAGCCAGCCGGTCCCGTTCGGGCCGACATAGCTGTCGGGGATCGCATAGGCCGGATCGCGCATCGCGGTATCGAGCGGGACGACGCGCAGGTGCTGCGCGCGCAGGATCCCGGCGAGCTGGTCGATGCTCGCGGCATTGAGTCGGCTTGCATGGAGCAGGAAGACGAACGCAGGCTCGCGGCCAAGCAGGTCCGTCCCGGCCTTCCGGTACCACGGCACGATCCGCGCGGTGAAGGCGAGATACGCCTGCTGGATGCGCCGCGCCTCGGCCTGGTCGCCCCGCGCGATCGCGTCGTCATACGGCGCGGCGAAGCGCCAGTCCGAATTTTCCATCGTCACCGGCGCGACGCGATAGCCATGCGTCGCTAGCCACCCCTCGAACCGCTGTCGCGTCGCGAGCGTCAGGCCGGTCTCGAGATACGGGTAGCGATACCAGCGCTCGCGCCGCCCGCGCGCGGCGAGCAGCGCGGCGGTTTCCTGCGCGCCGTGCGCGACGTCGGCAATATAGGCGTCAACCGGCACCGAATTGAGCGAAAGATGCGAATAACTGTGGTTGCCGAGGTCCATTCCGGCGTCGAGCCAGCACAAAAGCAGGCGGATTCGCGCTGCCCGGTCGGGTCCGGCGAGCTGAACTTCGTTGACGAAGCCAGTCGCGATATAGTGTTGCCGCTTGAGCCCCGCAAGCAGCGCCGCGGTCACGACCGCGCCATCCGCCGCGCTGGTCATCTTGCCGAAAACCGGGAGATCGTCGAAGGTTAGCGCGACCGTCCCCGCCGCTGCCGGCACCGCGGCGGCCCCGAGCGCCATCGTCGCCAGAACGCGGGTCGCCTTGCGCAAGAGACCGGGGGGTACGGGCATCAATGGTCCTCGGCGCATCCCGAATTGGGGTGTATCGTGCAACAACTTCAGCGGCTTGCGACCTCAAGCCCAAGCCGACCCCGGTGCAGAACCGGGGTCGCGCGAGGGAAACAGGGTGGCGTGCGCCCGCTTATCGCTGGGCCGGAGCCCCCTGTTGCGCAGCCGCCGCCTTGGCCTTTTTGGAATAATGGTGATGCGCGAGCGCGCAACCCGCGGCGGCTCCGGCGACCGCATGATGCCCCGCATAGTGACCCGCGACCCCGCCGGCGACCGCGCCACGGATGCAACCCTTTGCGGCAACTGGGGAATCGAGTGCGATCGTGCTGCCGGCGAGGGCGAGGACGGCGAGTGCGGGGGTGAAGATCTTGTGCATGAAATCCCTCAACGGTGATGGATCCCGACCCTGCACCCCGCGGCATGACGCTGCGCCGTCACGGGCATGAAATTCCTGTCATGCCCATGCTTTACGCGTCAGATCTTGGCGGAGTAGATCATCCGGCCAGCGCCCAATCGCGCGAATACCTGGTCGAGATCGCCTTCGCTGACCGCGAAACACCCCTGGCTGCGCCCGAGCTGACCGTGCGTCTTGACCATGTCGGCATCGGCATACCACGCCGAATGCACCACCAGATTGCGCTGCAAGGCGCGGTAATTGGTCGCATCGAGTCCGGTAAGACGCTGCGAGCGCCCGTGTTTGCCGACATAATAGTCGCCCGTCACGAACGCGCCCTCGCTCGAAGCGTTCGAGCCTTCGCTGTTCGAGAAGCGCTGGAGATAGCCGGTGTGCGACGGATCGCTGCCACTGCCATGCGTGACAAGCAGCGTCGTCGCCATTCCGTTCGCCATATCAACCATATAGAAGCGCGGCTGCGACGACGGGAGCGAGAAATCGGCGATCGCGATCCGGTCATGTCGCGGGATCGACGACCCGTGCTGCTGGAGCGCGGCAAGCGCCTTGCGGAGCAGTTCGGGGCGAACGACGCGGCTCGAAGCGAGCGGCTGGATCGTCGCGGGGGCCGGGCCACGAGCGAATACGGGAGCCTGCGCGCGGGCAGGAACGATCGTGGAAGCGCCGAGAAGCGCCAGGGCAGAGCCGCCAAAGGCGCGGCGCGAAAGCATAAGTGGTTGATCTTGCACGGTTTGGAACATGTCCCTCAACGTCTGTTAGTGATCCTGTAGCATAAAATGGGTATCAGTGTCTTAACCGCGACCGTTCGATCCGGTCCAGACGGGGGTTCCATCCCGACTCCTGGGCAGTTCGTCGCAAAGCGGGACAAAACGCCCGCGGACTGACCGGAAAGCGCAAGAATCGCGGTCGTCCTACTCGTCCGCCTCCGCCGGTGCCCATAACCGGTGGGCGTCGATCCGCAGTTTCGCGACCGCGCGGGCGGCGCGAGCGCGCGCTTCTGCCTCAATTTTCTCCGCATCGCGTAGCTGCCGCTGCGCATAGAGCAGCTCGGAGAGATCGACCCCGCCGAGCTTGCGACCGTCCTCCAGCTTAGCCATCGCCGCACGTGCTGCGGTCACCGCACGCTGGGCGGACTCAAGCAACGCATAGCCCGTCCGCGCCTGCACCAGATCGGTATCCGCGGTCGCGAGGATCTCACGCCGGACCCGCGCAAGGGATTGATCCGCCGCGCCCGCTTCGCCGATCGCCTGATCGAGCGCGGGTTTGCGGAAGCGTCCGCCGAACGGAACCACGCCGACCACGCCGACGCCGACCTCGAGTCCGCCCCGCTCGCTGAAAGCGCGCCCGCCGACCGAGGGATCGGCATGGCGTTCGAGCCGGGCCCGTTCTGCAAGGGCATGATATTGTTGCGCTGTCGCTTCGGCAGCGCGGATCTCGTGGCTGTCGCCGAGAATATCGTCGCGCCACCCCGCAAGGTCCGTCGCCGACGCCCGGATCGGTTGCGGCAGGGGGATTTCGTCCGGCAATTCGAGCGTCGGATAGGTTGCGCGCAGCATCGCTGCGGCCGCCGCTTCTGCGCCCGTCGCATCGGCAAGCTCGCTCCGCGCGGTCTCGAGTTCGAGCGTTGCGCGGTCCGCATCGAGGCGGCTCGCGTCCTTGTAGCGGACCTGCAGCGCGATCCCGGCGGAGATCCGCTGCTGAACTAGGATCGAGCGCTGGGCGATCGTTACCCGTTCGTGTGCGGCGACCCAGTCGAACCATTGGCCCGACAGCGTCAGCGCCGCCTGATGACGCGCATCCGCGAACATGTTGCGCGCTGCCTTGATCTCATATCCGCCCGCCGCGCGATCGAGCGAGGCCTTGCCCGGCAGGCGGAACGGCTTGAGCACGGTGACGTCGAACTCGTTATATGTCGTCTCGCCGGTCACGCGGCGGCGGACATAGGAGCCGGTCGCGGTGAACTCGTGCGGGCCGGCGCTCAATACCCCGGCATGGCCGCGCGCCGCGTCGACGCGCGCCGCCGCCTCGCGGACCGACGGGCTGTTGTCGAGCGCGTCGGACACCGCCGCCAGCGGGGGCAGCACGGCGTCGGCGGGGTCGATCACCTGCGTCGGCATCGCGGGCGCGGTGGTCTGGGCGAGCGCAGGGGTCGCGACGCACAGCAGCAGAGCGAAGCGCAAGTTCATGACTGCGCCGCCACGTCTATCGCATGCCAGACGGTGCCGTCCTCGACGACGTCACGGACCACATCGAGCGCCGGGTTCTCCCCGAGGAAACGCAATGCAGTCCGTTTCCGGCGACCCGTCACGCGCTCGCGAACGCTCGCATGCTCAAGGCTTTCGGGCGCGATTTCGATCGGGTGGAGCGCGATCCACGTGTCTATGCCATTGTTGCGGAGGGCCTCCACCAGCGTATCGGCATCGTCGGGGGCGCACAGGATCTCGATCAGCAGGGTCATGCCTTCGCCTCCCCGAAGCGTTCGTACAGGATCGGCAGCAGGATCAGCGTGAGCAGCGTCGAGGTAATCAATCCACCGATCACGACGATCGCGAGCGGGCGCTGGATCTCCGACCCCGGCCCGGCCGCGAACAGCACGGGGACGAGTCCGATCGCAGTGATCGTCGCGGTCATCAGCACCGGGCGCAACCGCCGTTCCGCGCCGTCGCGGACCGCGTCGTGGAGGTCGCGCCCGTCGTCGCGCAGGTCGCGGATGTGCGAGACCATCACCAGCCCGTTAAGCACCGCAATCCCGAGCAACGCGATGAATCCGACCGAGGCGGGCACCGACAGGTAACTGCCCGTAATCAATAGCGCCACGATCCCGCCGACCATCGCGAACGGGATATTGGCGAGGATCAGCAGCGACGCGCGCAGCGAGCGCAGCGTTAAAAAAAGCACCAGCAGGATCAGCGCGAGCGCGATCGGGATGACGATCATCAGCCGCTGCGACGCGCGGCGCTGATTCTCGAACTGCCCGCCCCAGACGAAGTGATATCCGCCCGGCAATTTGACCTTTTGCTGCGCCTTTTGCTGCACTTCCTGCACGAAACCGACCAGATCTCGCCCGCTTACCGACGCCTGCACCAACGCATAGCTTTGCCCGTCCTCATGCGTGATCAGCACCGGCCCATCCTTGCGCGAGACATGCGTGAGGTCGCTGACATGCGCGAGCGTGCCGGTCGGCGAGCGGACCAGCAGATCCTCGAACGCGGTCGGGTTCTGGCGGATGTCGTCGCTGCCGCGGATCGTGATCGGTACACGCCGCTGCCCGATCCGCGCGACGCCCGCGTCGAGGCCTTCAAGCTGTGCACGTAGCGTATCCTGCACGTCGGACACCCGAATCCCGGCATTGCCCGCCGCGAGTCGGTCGATCCCGAGCTCGAGATAATTGACGTGATCCTCGGCAAGCGTCTGGACGTCGGTCGCGCCTTTGGTCGCCTGCAGCAGTGCCTTCATCTTGCCGGCGATCGCAGCGAGTTGGTCGTTGTCGGTTCCGAAAATCTTGAGCGCGAGGTCGCCGCGCGACCCGGTCAGCATCTCGGACACGCGCATCTCGATCGGCTGGGTAAAGCTAGGTTCGATCCCGGGGAGCCCGGCCATCGCGCCGCGCATCTGCGTGACGAGCCACTCCTTGTCGCCCTCGCGCCACTGGCTCCGGGGTTTCAGCGTGACGTAGCTGTCGGTCTCGTTGAGCCCCATCGGGTCGAGCCCGATCTGGTCCGAGCCGGTGCGCGAGACGATGTTGGTCACCTCGGGCACCGCCGCCAGCACCGCGCGCTGGGCGGCCATGTCGTCCGCGAGGCTGTGGTCGAGTCCGATCGAGGGCAGTTTGGTGAGCTGCATCACGACCGAACCCTCGTCGAGCGTCGGCATGAAGGTCTTGCCGACCGTCAGATAGGCCGCGACCGCGACCGCGAGCAGCACCCCCGCGCCGATCCCGACGATCGCCTTGTGCGCGAACGCCGCATCGAGTGCCTTGGTGTACGCCGGACGGACACGGCGCATCACCCAGGGTTCGTGGTCGGCATCCGAATGCGCCTTGAGCCCATAGGAGCCGAGCACCGGCACCAGCGTCAGCGCGATCAGCAGCGACCCGGCCAGCGCAAACACGATCGTCAGCGCGACGGGGGCGAACAGCTTTCCCTCAAGCCCCTGCAGTGACAGCAGCGGCAGGAACACCAGCGCGATGATCACGATCCCCGCGCTGACCGGCGCGATCACCTCGCCGACCGCGACGAAGATGCGGTTGAGGCGGCGTTCGGGGGGCAGGTCCGGGTCGGCGAGCCGCTCGACGATATTCTCGACCACCACGACCGAGCCATCGACCAGCAGCCCGATCGCGATCGCCAGCCCGCCGAGGCTCATCAGGTTTGCGGTCACGCCGAATCCGCGCATCAGCATGAAGGTGATCAGCGTCGCGAGCGGGAGCGTCACCGCGACGATCAACGCGGCACGCCAGTCGCCGAGGAAGACCAGCAACAATACGAGCACGATCACGGTCGCCTCGAGCAGCGCCTCCTGCACGGTCGACACCGCGCTGTGGATCAGTTCGGAGCGGTCGTAGAACACCTTGAGCCGCGTGCCCTTTGGCAGCGTGACGCCCGCGAGCTTGGTCCGCACAGCTTCGACGACCCGGCTCGCATCCGCCCCTTTCAACGCGATGACGATCCCCTCGACTGCCTCGCGCTTGCCCGCCTGCGTCACCGCGCCATAGCGGGTCAGGCTCCCGCTCACGACCTGCGCGACATCGCCGACGCGGGTGATGCCGGTCGGGCCCGACTTGACGACGATCTGTGCGATATCCTCGGGCGCCTCGACCGCGCCGGTTGCGCGGACGATCAGTGCTTCCTCGCCCTCGCTCAGGCGGCCCGCGCCGTCGTTGCGGTTGTTCTTGTCGATCGCGTCCTTGAGGTCGGAGATCGTGATCCCCGCCGCCGCCAGCGCGTTTGCATCGGGCTTAATCTCGAAACTCTCCGCGAGCCCGCCAAGCGAATTGACGTCGGCGACGCCCGGAACGGTGCGGAGGGCGGGGCGGATCGTCCAGTCGAGCAGCGTCCGCTTCTCGGTCAGCGACAGCGGCCCCTCGATCGTGAACATATAGACGTCGCTGAGCGGGGTCGAGATTGGCGCGAGCCCGCCGGTGACGCCGGGGGGCAGGTCGGCCATCACGCCGGTCAGCCGTTCCGCCACCTGCTGGCGCGCCCAGTAGATGTCGGTGCCTTCCTGGAAGTCGATCGTAACGTCAGCGATCGCATATTTCGCGGTCGAGCGGAGCGTCGCCTGTTTCGGGATGCCGAGCATCTCGGTCTCGATCGGCGTGACGACGCGGGTCTCGACCTCTTCCGGGGTCATGCCCGGCGCCTTGAGGATCATCTTGACCTGAGTCGACGAAATGTCGGGATAGGCGTCGATCGGGAGCGAACGATACGCCATCACGCCAAGCGCGACGAGGATCGCCGCGAGTGCGATCACCGCAAGCCGCGCCGACAGCGCCCAGGCAACCAGCGACCTGAGCATCAGCGCTTGGTCACCAGCGACTTGAGTTCGGTGACGCCGGTGATGGCGACGGTCTCGCCTCGGTTGAGCCCGCCTGCGATGACGGCGCGCTGTGCGTTGCGCCCGGCGATCCTGACCTCGCGCGGGGCATAGCCACGCGGCGTCACGACGAACACGAACCAGCGGCCCTTGTAGCTGGTGAGCGCGCCCGCGGGCACCTGCACCGCGCCCGCCGGGGGCGGGGCAAGGACGGTCGCCGACAGCGCGCGGCCGAGCACGATCCCGGGGCCGCCGGGGATCGTCGCGCCGATCGACAGCGAGCGGGTTGCGGGGTCGACGGTGGTCCCGACTGCGACGATCTTGCCCGAGACGTTGGGGGCGACAGCGATCCGCATTCCGGTACGGACCTGTCCGGCATAGCGTTCGGGCAATTGCGCAGTGAGCGCATATTGGCCGGACGCGTCGATCACGAATGGCGCTGCCATCCCGTCGAGCGTCCCGCCCGCCTGGATCGCCATGCTGCTGACCGTCCCGGCGATCGGTGCGCGGAGCGTGTAGGTGCCTGAGCGCCCGTCTGCGCCACCGAGCGCCAGAATGCGCGCGTTCTCGGACGCGACGGTGCGCGCTTCGTAAGCGGCGGCCTTTGCTTCTTCCGAGCGTGCCTCGGCGATGACGCCCGCGCGCGCCAGCGCGGCGGTGCGCGCGGCAGTCGACCCGGCGAGCTGCGCGCGGGCACGGGCGCGGGCGAGTTCCGCGCCGGTCTGCAGGACCTCACGGCTCATTACCACCGCCAGCGGTTGGCCCGCACGGACCTGCTGGCCCTGGACGACGTAAATCTGCCGGACGATCCCGGCAAACGGGGCGGCGACCGCACGCCGCGCGCCAAGCGGCGGCTGGACCGTCGCGGGGATGATTGCGACCGGCATGTCGGCAGCGGGTTCGGCACGTGCAGTGCGAATTGCGAGCGCCCTGATCTGTTGGGGGGAGAGGTGGACCACCGGCACGCTCGCGGCGATTGACACCAGCGCGGTGCCGATCAGCCCGACGACGCGCAAACGGCAATCGGGCAGGCGGCGAAACGGTTCGGATCTGGAAATCATCGGTATCCTGTCTCCCGCACCAACCCGCGAGATGGCCCGTTCCTACCGGTATCCCCCGGCGCGGTCGTGTTAATTGGCGTCAACATAATGAACCTGAGTTCATCTTCGCCCACCCCGTCGCTGAGGCCGGGGTGGCGGGTGACAGCGGAGCGCGGCCCGGCAACATTTCATTACACACCTTGCAAATGTCTTTGCGCGCTGTATCTGCACGTGCAGCTAATGAAGGTGAAGACAGATGGCGGTGTTCAACGTCGAGGATTGTGCGGCCAGTCGCGCGCCGGGGCGGCTCCTGCGGCGGCTCGACAAGACAATGTCGGCTTATGTCGAATCGCGCATCGCCGGGCGTGAGCTGTCCTATCAGCAATGGGTCGCGCTCAAGGTTGTGCGGGACGGGATGGTCGGCAATGCCGGTGAGCTCGCGCGCGAACTCGGCTTGACGACGGGCGCAACGACGCGGTTGATCGATGTGCTCGAGACCCGCCGATTGATGGCACGCGATCGCAGCGGCGAGGATCGCCGCGTCGTCCGGCTGGTGACGACCGAATTGGGCGGCGCGACCGTCGGCAGACTCCAGGACGACGTCGTCAGCGCATGGAACGAGGTAATGGCCGCGTTCACGCAGGACGAGGCACAGCAGTTCGTCGACATGCTCGGGCGCGTGCTTGCGGTGGCGGAACGCGTTGCGGGTGATGCACCGCTGGCGGAGGTGGCGCAGTGATCCGCACGACCGGCCTCGTCTCGCTCGCGGCGGTGCTGCTGTCGTCCTGCGCCGCGGTGCCGCACGATCCGCCGCAGATAGCGCAGGTGCAGTCGGCAACGCTCGGGTTGAGCACCGCGAGCACGCCGATCGCCGCGGACTGGTGGACCGCATTCAAGGATCCGCAGCTCGATACGCTGGTGGCGATGGGGCTCGCCGCCAATCCGTCGCTTGATCGTGCGATCGCGCGGGTGCGGATGGCGGAGGCGACGCTTGGCATTCGGCGCGGCGACCAGTTGCCTCAGGTGACGCTCGATGGTCAGTCGACCTATCAGCGCTTTCCGAACCGTTCGGTCTATCCGCCGCCGTATGCGGGCAACGCCTATCCGGTCTCGTCGGTGCAGGCGAACCTCAACTGGAACCTCGACCTGTTCGGCCGCCAGCGTGCGCTGGTCTCGGGTGCGCGCGCCGATGTGGCTGCGGCGGCGCTCGACGCGGCGGCGGCACGCCTGATGGTGTCGACCTCGATTGCGCAGGCATGGGTCGGTCTCGCACGCGCGGACCAATTGATCCGCGTTGCGGACAGTTTCGTCGCCACCCGGCGGCAGGCGCTTGGCTTCGTCAACTCGCGCATCCGAAACAAGCTCGCCAGCCAGTTCGAGCTGCGCCAGGCCGAGACACTGCTCGCCGAAGCCGATCAGGCACGCACACGTGCCGTTGCGCAGCGCGAATTGCTCGTCCACGCGATCTCTGCACTGGTCGGGCGGGGCGCGGACTTCTACCCCCAGGTCGGGAGTCCCAAACTGGCGTTCGATGCGCCGCCGGTGGTTCCGGACATGCTTCCGGCCGATCTGCTCGGGCGGCGTCCCGATCTGCTCGCCGGGCAGGCGCGGATCGATTCCGCTGCGGCGGGGCGCAAGGTCGCGCGCGCGGACTTCCTCCCCAACGTCAGCATCCAGGCGCTCGCCGGCTTCGCCGCGCTCGGGCTCGGGAGCTTCTTCGATCTCGGCGCGCGGACCTATGGCGCTGGCCCGGCGATCCACGTGCCGATCTTCGAAGGCGGCAAACTCAAGGCGCAATATCGTGGCGCGACCGCCGCGCTCGACGAGGCGGTCGCCGCCTATGACGATGCGGTGCTCGGCGCGGTACGGGATTCGGCGGATGCGCTGACTCAGGTCCGCGCGACCGACCAGGATACGCTCGCACAGCGCCGCGTCGTCGCGGGTCTGCGCGAGACGGTGCGGCTCGATCAGGTCCGCGTCTCGACCGGGCTCGGTTCGCAGCTCGACAGCATCGATGCGGGCTTCCGCCTGCTCGAGGCGGAACAGGCGCTGGTCGGGCTACAGTCCGATGCGCTGACTCGCCGGATCCAGCTCATCGCCGCGCTTGGCGGCGGTTTCGATTCTTCCTCCCCGCCGCCTGCAGCGGCCCTTGCGGACAGCGCATCATGAACGACCAGACCCCCACCGACTGGAAGCGCAAGACGGAAACCGCCGAGCGCGTCGATCCTGTCGTCGGCCCCGAGCCGATCGCCGCCGAACCGCCCCCCACGCCGGTCGACCCCGCAATCAAGCGGCGGTCGCGGGTCCGGCGGATCGGCTTCCTGATCCTCGCGCTGGTCGTGCTGATCGGGCTGATCCTGTACGGCATCAGCGTCTTCACCGCGCCCGCGACCGAGGAAACCGACGACGCCTATGTCGCGGGCAACGTCGTCTCGGTCACGGCACGCGACGGCGGGACCGTCCTCGCTCTGCATGCGGACAACACCCAGTCGGTAAAGCGCGGCCAGCCGCTGATCGATCTCGATCCCGCGACGGTCGGCGTCCAGATGGATGCCGCACAAGCCGCGCTCGGTCGCGCGGTCCGCGCGGTGCGTTCGACCCACGCACAGGTCGACGAGGCGGGGGCTGAGATCGCGCAGGCGCAGGCCGAACTGTCTCGCGCCCAGAACGATTATGGTCGCCGCCAGGGCGCCGCGCGCGACGGCGCGATTTCGGGCGAGGAACTGTCGCACGCGTCCGACGCAGTCACTTCCGCGCGCGCCGCACTCGCGCTTGCGCGGGCGAAGCAGGCGCAGGCCGCGAGCACCGTCGCGGGCACCGACATCGCCAACAACCCGCAAGTGCTTGCCGCGATCGCCGACGTCCGTCGCGCCGCGATCGACGGCAGCCATATGAAGATCGTCGCGCCGGTTGCCGGGATCGTCGCGCAACGCACCGTCCAGCTTGGCCAGCGCGTCGCTGCGGGTACGCCGCTGATGGCAGTGGTGCCGCTCGACAGCCTGTGGATCGACGCCAACTTCCGTGAGACGCAGCTTCAGCATCTGCGCGTCGGGCAACCGGTGACGATCACTGCGGACGTCTATGGAAAGGCGGTCACCTTCCACGGCAAGGTGCTCGGGCTCGGGGCAGGGAGCGGCAACGCCTTCTCGCTGCTTCCGCCGCAGAATGCCTCGGGCAACTGGATCAAGATCGTCCAACGCGTCCCCGTGCGAATCGCGCTCGATCCCGCCGAACTGCGCGCACATCCACTGCGGATCGGCCTCTCGGTCAACGCGGTCGTCTCGACCACCAACCTGTCCGGCCCGATGGTCGCCGGCAGCACCGCGCCTGCTGGCGGGGTCCAGCAGAGCCTCGACGGTGGCCCTGAGGTCGACGCGATGGTCCGCCGCATTATTGCTCAAAACCTCGGGCGCGATCGGTGAGCGCATCCGCCGGCGCGGGGGCGGCCCCGCTTCGCGGCGCGACGCTCGCGGTCACCTCGATCGCGCTCGCGCTCGGCACTTTCATGCAGGTGCTCGACGGGACGATCGCCAACGTCTCGCTCCCGACGATCGCGGGCAACCTTGGCGTCTCGACCGATAACGGAACCTGGGTGATCACGTCGTTCGCGGTGGCCAATGGCGTGACCGTCCCGCTGACCGGCTGGCTGATGCAGCGGTTCGGCGTGGTGCGGACCTTTACCGTGTCGGTGGTGCTGTTCACGATCGCCTCGCTGCTGTGCGGCCTCGCGTGGGACCTGTCGTCGCTGATCGGCTTCCGCATCCTGCAAGGCGCGGTGTCGGGGCCGATGATCCCGGGCAGTCAGGCGCTGCTGATTGCGATCTTCCCGCCACACAAACGCGGCACCGCGCTCAGCATCTGGTCGATGACGACGCTGACCGCACCCGTGCTCGGCCCGGTGCTTGGCGGCTATATCTCGGACAATTACCATTGGGGCTGGATCTTCCTGATCAACGTCCCCGTCGGCATTGCCTGTGCGTTCGTCTCATGGCGCTCGCTTGCGAGCCGCGAGACTCCGACCCGCAAATTGCCGATCGATACGGTCGGGCTGATCCTGCTCGCCTTCTGGGTGTTCAGCCTGCAGACGATGCTCGATCTCGGCAAGGATCGCGACTGGTTCAACAACCCGTTGATCGTGATCCTTTTGGTCTGCGCTCTGGTCGGGTTCGTTGCGTGGCTGATCTGGGAAATCACCGACGGCAACCCCGCGGTTGATCTCAGCCTGTTCCGTCGGCGCAACTTCGCGTTCGGGACCCTGGCCTTGTGCCTCGGCTATGCGCTGTTTTTTGCGAATAATTTGCTGCTCCCGCTGTGGCTGCAGGAGCAGATGGGATACACTGCGACCTGGGCCGGGTTCGTCGCTGCGCCGAGCGGGATCGTTGCGGTGATCGCGACGCCGTTCGTCGGGCGGCTCAAGATCGATCCGCGCTGGCTGACGACGATGGCGTTCCTCGCCTTTGCCGGGTCGTATTTTCTGCGGTCGCAATATACGCCCGACGCGAGTTTCTGGACGCTGATGTTCCCGCTTCTGTTGCAGGGGCTGGCGATGAGTATGTTCTTCGTGCCGCTCGTCACCATCTCGTTCGACGGCATTCCGGGGGAGCGGGTGCCCTCGGCGAGCGGCATCTCGAACTTCGCGCGCATCACCGCGGGCAGCTTCGCGGCGTCGATCATCACGACCACCTGGGATCGCCGCGAGGCGCTCCACCAGACCCGGCTGACCGAAGTGGGCACCGACTATTCGCCGATCTATCGTCACGCGATCGAGCAGTTGCAGGCGGCGGGGATGACCCAGCAGCAGGCGGCGGGCGCGGTGATGAGGCAGGTCGTCAACCAGTCGTATCTGCTGTCGTCGCTGGAACTGTTCTGGATCTGCGGATGGATGGCGGTGGTGATGATCGGCGTCATCTGGCTGACCCGACGACCCGCGCCGAGCGACCTGGTGGTCGCGGCAGACTGACCCCATTGTTCCCTTCCTCCGCCCGTCATTGCTGCGGAGGCAGGGATTCAATCTGGCTGGCCGATCAAATGAGATCGGACCGTCGCGATGTTGGTTCACGCCGGCGCGGCACTGAAGGAAGAGGAAGAGATTGACGGGAGATGGCATTGGGCCGTCATTCAGACCCGAGGGTACCGACTGGCGGTGAAGGGGCACACCGCCAGTCGATCTTGCAAACCGTTAAAGGGCGGCCTTCGTCAGGCGTTGTTCGCCACCCGCCTCACAATTGGTGTGCGCGAAGCATCCACAGCTGCTTGTCGATGTCATGGGCGACTTCCTGCAACATGTTCGACGTCACCGGATCGGTCTCCTCGGTCGCCTTGATCCGCGCGTAGATACGGTCGTTCTCGGTCTTGAACGCGACGGTCAGCATCTTGAGCCCCTCGGCGTCTTTGGTTTCCGCAAAGGGCAGTTCGGGCAAATGCGCATTCGCTGCAACCGCGGACGGACGACCGTCGACCGCGACGCCCAGCGCGCGGTTCCGCTCGGCAACCGTGTCGACATAGCCAGCGACGGTCTTGTAGAAATCGCCAAGCATCTCGTGCGTCGAATAGAAGGTCGGGCCGGTGACGTTCCAGTGAAGCTGCTGGATGTTCTGCTGGAGTCCGATCAGCTCGTACAGCGTCGCCTGCAACGCTTGTTGGGTCGGACGCGCCTTGTCGGCGCTCAGCGGGACCTGCTGCGGGGCTTGCGCCGAGCGATAGATCGAAAGATCCTGCGCCGAGGCGGGCGCGTGCGCCACGAGCGTCGCGAGCAGGATGGCGGCACTGGTTTTCAGGACTTTCATACAGGTTCCTCATACTCCGGGAAGGCCCCCAGAACCGTGGACGAAGTCACCAAGTTCCAGCCGCTTCGGGTTAAATAACCGCCATAAAATGAACTGCATTTCACAGTCCCGAGGGCATTGCTTGTGCTAGGCAGGACGGCATCGAACGCATCCCCCGTTCGTTTCGAGTGACTGGCCGTGGCGCGCATCTTATTGATCGAAGACGATGACGGAACCGCTCAGGAGATCCTGCTCGGTCTCGCGCGCGCAGGCTATGTCGCGACGCGTGCCGCGACCGGTGCGGACGGCCTCGCTGCGATCCGTAACGGGGACAACGACCTCGTCATCGTCGACCGGCAGTTGCCTGACAGCGAGGGTCTCGACCTGATCGCGACGATGCGGAGCGAAGGCATCCGCACCCCTGCGCTCGTGCTCAGTGCGATGGGCAGCCTCGACGACCGCGTTCGCGGGCTGCGCGCGGGGGGCGACGATTACCTTCCCAAGCCGTTCGCGCTGATCGAACTGCTCGCGCGGATCGAGGCGTTGCTCCGTCGCCCGGTCGAGGGGCGCGAGACGCAGCTGTTCGCCGGCCCGATCGACATCGACCTGCTCGCTGGCACCGCGTTGCGCAACGGGCGCGATCTAGAACTGCTTCCGCGCGAACTGCTGTTGCTCGAATATCTGGTCCGCCGTCCCGGGCGGGTCGTCACGCGCATGATGCTGCTACAGGACGTATGGGGCTATAATTTCGACCCGCGCAGCAATGTCGTCGATGTCCACATGAGCCGCCTCCGCCGCAAGGTCGACGGTGATGGCGACCCGCCGCTGATCCGCAACGTGCGCGGGGAAGGGTATCGTTTCGATGCCCCTGCGTGAGCGTGGTGCCAGGGTGATCGGGCGGGGCACGTTGCTGCACTGGGGCATCGCGATTGCGTTGCTGCTCGCGGTCCAGTCGGTCGCGATGGCGGCACTGTTCTGGGTGTCGGCGCGAGAGGGGCATCGCGGCGAGCTGGATGAGGCGCTATCCCACGATTGCACCGCCTTTGCCGCGCTTTCGCCGTCGGCGCGCAGAATGGAACTGCATCGCCAGCTTGAACTCGATGTGCACCGCGACCGCTTTCTCGCCGTCGCCAATGCGGGCGGGCATGTACTGTACGGCAATATCGCGGTGCTGCCCCCGGGGGTCGCGATGAACGGCATCGGCACCGCGACCGTCACGCCGACCACGCTCCCCGGCAAGACCAGCGACGTCGCGCGCGGACGGTTGTGCCGGTTGCCGGGCGGGCAAGTGCTGTTCAGCGGGATCGATCTCGACGACAGCGAGCAGGCGCTGCGGATCGTCGAGCGGACCTTGCTGTTCGCGCTGCTGCCCGGATTGCTGATCGCGGTGTTGGGGGGCTGGTACGTGGCGCGGCGTGCGGGGCGGCAACTCGACGCGGTCCGCGTGCTTTCCGAGCAGATCACCCGCGGCGAGCTTAACCGTCGCCTGCCGGTCGCCGAGCACCCCGACAGTTTCGGGCAGCTGTGCGCGCATATCAACGCGATGCTCGACCGGATCGAGACGCTGGTCGGGGAGGTCCGCGGGATCGGCGATGATATCGCGCACCAGTTGCGCACCCCGCTCACCCGGCTGCGCGCGCGGGTCGAGCGCGAGATGGAGGACGCAGTCTCACGTGACGATTTTGCGCGGGCGGGGGCAGCGACGCTGGCGGACGTCGACCAGGCACTCGCGATCGTCGCGGCATTGTTGCGGATCCACGAGATCGAGCATCGCGCCAAATGCGCAGGATTTACCCGCGTCGACCTTGGCGCTCTCGTCCGCGATGTCGGGGAGCTTTACGCTCCGGTCGCGGAGGATAGCGGTCGGACGCTGGCGATTGCGGTCGACGGCGCAGCGGCGGTGTCGGTATCGGCGGACCGCGACTTGCTGGGGGAGGCGCTGTCGAACCTGATCGACAATGCGATCAAGTTCGGGCCGATCGGGGGCATCGTCACGCTGTCCCTTGCGGTCGAGGACTCCGCCGCGACGATCACGGTGGCGGACGAGGGCGCGGGCGTCGCCGCTGCTGACCGCGAACGCGTGTTCCAGCGCTTCTTCCGCGCACGTGGGTTGCAGAACGTCCCCGGCACCGGGCTCGGGTTGAGTCTGGTCCGCGCGATCGCGGACCTCCACGGCTTCACGGTGGCGCTGGCGGATCGTGGCAGTGCGGTGTCGATCAGGGTTCCGCTCGACCGCGGGTGAGTGGATTGGGATCCTCAAGCAGCGTCCCTATATCGAGGAATGGCATTGCACCAGAGAGACCTGTTCGCCGCTTCCTCGCTCCCGGGATTGACGGCGGCGGAAGACGTTCTCTCGCTTGCGGAGGAACAAGCGCTGATCGCAACGATCGATGCTGCCGCGCTGACGCCGTTCCGCTTTCAGCAGTGGCTCGGCAAGCGGCTGACCGCGTCGTTTGGCTGGCATTATGATTTCGAGCGCGGCACCTTCGCGCCGACCGATCCAATTCCCGATGCGCTGCTCCCCGTTCGCACGCGTGCGGCGGCGTTTGCGGGGCTGGCGCCTGACGAATTGGCGCAGGCGTTGCTGATCCGGTATGATCCCGGGGCGGGGATCGGCTGGCACCGCGACCGGCCGATGTTCGAGCATGTCGTTGGCCTTTCGCTAGGCGCGCCTGCGACGATGCGGTTCCGGCTGCGCGATGGGGAACGGGGTGGTCGTGCGGTCTATCGCCGGGTTGCGCAGCCACTGGCGTCGCGCGGGATCTATCATTTGGCAGGCGAGGCGCGCTGGGATTGGGAGCATAGCATCGCACCGATCACGGCCCCACGCTGGTCGGTAACATTTCGCAGCCTGTCGCAGCGGGGAAGGGCGATGCCGGGGTAGTCCTGTATCTCAACAGGCTCGTCCCGCGCCCCACGCCAGCGTTGCACAGAGCGCACGCCATCGACGGGCAGCGAGCGGACGAGTTCCTCGTTTCTGGTATAGCGGAGCCCGGGCTGATCAGGCCGCACCCCCGCGACGTCGGTCCGCCGCAACCCTCCAAAGCGAAAGCCCGCGCGGCCGATCGTTACTCGTCAACACGCGGTTCCAGAAGATTGTACGCCTCGGGGCGATCAGGAGATAATACTGTCTCGGGCAGGGCCGCCAAGAGCGAGATGCTTCCCTGCCGTGTGGCTCTCCGCCCCCTAGAAAGGCGTTATGGTTCCGATATTATCCTTCCCGGGCGACCGCGAACCCGGCGAAGGACTGATTGACCGGCATCAACTCAAGCGTGTTGATGTTGAGGTGGCGCGGCTGTTCCGCGACCCACAGCACCGTCGCGGCAATGTCCTCGGCGGTCATCGGAGTGACGCCCGCGTAGAGGGTATCCGACGCCGCCTTGTCGCCACCGGTGCGGACGGTGGTGAACTCGGTTTCGACCATGCCGGGCTCGATCGAGGTCACGCGTACGCCCTTCCCGTGAAGGTCGGCGCGCAGACCAAGGCTGAACTGGCGGACGAACGCCTTGGTCCCGCCATAGACGTTGCCGCCCGCGTACGGATAGGTTGCCGCCACCGACGAGAGGTTGATGATCGCGCCCTTGCGCGCGACGATCCCCGGCAGCAGCAACCGTGTGACCGCAACCAGAGCGGAGACGTTGGTGTCGATCATCGTCTGCCAGTCGTCGAGCTTTGCCTCGGGCGCGGGCGCCGTGCCGAGCGCGAGCCCGGCGTTGTTGATGAGCAGGTCGATGTCGGCAAAACCGGCGGGCAGACCTCCGATCGCGCTTTCCAGTGCGGCGCGATCGCGGATGTCGAAGGCAAGCGTGTGAACCATGTCCGCGCCAAGGGTTTCGGTCAGCGTATCGAGCCGGTCGGTACGGCGCCCGGTGGTCACGACGCGCCATCCGGCAGCAGCGAACGCATGGACGGCCGCCGCGCCGATCCCGGCGGTGCCGCCGGTGATGAAGGCGGTACGTTTGGCTTCGTTCATGGAAAGGGTCCAGTCGCGGTTGACCGCGCCGGTCGCGGTGGGGCTGCTGTTCGTATCGGATTCGGCAAATAGGCAGTCGGGATTCGCCGCGCAAGGTACGGCACTCCGGCACTCCTTGGTCGGGACAATCTGTCGGGAGGGGAGGGGGAATGAGTGCGTTTGCAATGCATTGCACCGGCTGGAATAGCCCAATAGGACCGATCCTATCGGTGTGACGCGAGTTGCCCGATAATGCCGGGCCGGGGCGGGTAGCGTAACGCATGTGGGAAGGTCGACGCGTGGAGAGAGTTCGCAAGATCGTCATTCTTGGCGGCGGGACCGCCGGGTGGATGACAGCCGCTGCTCTGAGCGCGACTTACGGCGCGACGGCTTCGATCAGCGTGCTCGAGTCCGATGCGATCGGCACGGTCGGGGTCGGCGAGGCGACGATCCCCACGATCCACTGGTTCAACGAACTGATCGGACTCGACGAAGCCGCCTTCGTCCGGGAGACCAACGCGAGCTTCAAGCTGGGGATCGAGTTCGTCGACTGGACGCGGCCGGGGAATCGCTACTTCCATCCCTTCGGACGCTATGGCGTCGATCTCGGGACGGTGCCGTTCCACCAGCGCTGGCTCCGCGCACGGGCGGACGGGCTTGATCGTCCGCTTTCGGCCTATTCGCTCGCGACCCAGCTCGCCGAAGCTGGACGCTTCGCCAAGCCGACGGGGGATCCGAGGTCGATCCTGTCGACGCTTGGTTACGCCTATCATTTCGACGCGGGGCTGTACGCGCGGCATTTGCGCACGCTTGCCGAAGCGCGCGGGGTCACGCGCCACGAAGGGTTGCTCGCACGGATCGACCGCGATCCCCTGAACGGCTTTGTTACCGGGCTCGCGACCGACCGGGGCGAGACACTCAAGGGCAATCTGTTCGTCGACTGCTCGGGCTTCCGCGCGTTGCTGATCGGCGAGGCGATGGGCGCACCGTTTGAGGACTGGTCGCAGTGGCTGCCGTGCGACCGAGCGGTCGCCGTTCCATGTGCGCGCGTCGCGGAGACGACCCCGTTCACGCGCTCGACTCGGCGCGACGCCGGGTGGCAGTGGCGGATCCCGCTCCAGCATCGCACCGGCAACGGTTATGTCTATGCGAGCGCCTTCCTGTCGGACGACGAGGCGGCGGCGACGTTGCTCGCCAATCTTGACGGAGCGCCGCTTGCCGATCCCCGGATGCTTCGCTTCACGGCGGGCTTCCGGCGCGAGGCATGGCGCGGCAATGTCGTCGCGATCGGTCTGTCCTCGGGGTTCCTCGAACCGCTCGAATCGACCAGCATCCATCTGATCCAGAGCGGGATCGCAAAGCTGATCACGCTGTTTCCCGATGCCGATTGCGATCCTGCGCTCGCGCGGCAGTACAACGCGTTGCTCGGGCGCGACATGGACGGAATCCGTGATTTCCTGATCCTCCATTACCACGCCACGCAGGGGCATGACGCCCCGTTTTGGCAGCATACACGCGCAATGGCGGTACCCAAGACGTTGCTCGACAAGATGGCGCATTATCGGCGGACCGGGCGGCTGATGCTCGAACCCGAGGAGCTGTTTCGCGAGGCAAGCTGGCTTGCGGTGTTGAACGGCCAGGGGGTGGAGGCGCAGGGGCATGTGCCGCTCGCGGATACGCTGGATGGCGCGAGCAACCGGGCGCAGCTCGAGCAGATCGAAGCGGTCATCGCGCGCGCGGTCCCGACCCTCCCGCTCCACGATGCGGCGATCCGCGCGTTGACCGGCGCGGCGGCGTGAGCGGGCCGTCGGTTGTCGCACGACGGGTCGGACGCGAGCGCGAGCCGGTCGTGATCATCGACGATTTTGCGCCGTATCCCGACGCCTTGCGAAGCTTTGCCGCAGAACAGCATTTTGCCGCGGCAGGACGGCATTATCCCGGGATCAAGGCAGCACTTCCCGTTGGCTACCTGCAAACGCAAGGCCCGCTGATCGGCAAGATCCTGCGCGAAGTGTTCGGCGTCGCGGGAAAGGTCTCGATCCTAGAGGCGGACTTCTCGATCGTCACCGCCGTGCCGGCAAGTCTTTCGATCGAGCAGCGGCTGCCGCATGTCGATGCGCTGGAACCGGGGCGGCTGGCGCTGGTGCATTATCTGGTGCCCGGCGGAACGGACGGCACGGCCTTCTATCGCCACCGCGCGACCGGGTATGAGACGGTCGATGCAGCCCGCAGCGCCGCCTATTTCGCCAGTCTCCAGCGTGATCTCGCCAAGGGTGCCGTGCCCGAATCGTATATCACGGGGGACACGGCACTGTTCGAGCAGACCGCGTTGCTCCCCGGAATCTATAACCGCGCCCTGCTGTATCGCAGCCGGATGCTGCATTCGGGCGCGATTGCGCCCGACGCGGCGCTGTCGGCCGATCCCGCGACGGGGCGGTTGACGGTGACCGGCTTCTTCGCGGTCTCCGGCGTCTAGCGCACCGGCCGCCGGGGCGGCTGGACTGCGAGATACACCGTACTCCACAATTGCGCGGCGTTCGATTCATCGACGTCGGCCTTGCCCGCGCCGAACGCGACCACGTCGTAGCGCCCGTCCCGGAACGCCCACGACCACAGCTCCGAACTCTGCACCGCGCGTGTCGCGCCGATCGCCTTCCATAGCGTTGTTTGCGCAGCGACGAGCCGGGCGCGGGTCGCCGCCGGGAGGTCGGTCCGCGCCAGTTGCCGTTCGAGCCCCGCTGCGAGCAACGCCTGTTGCCACGACCATACCACCGCGCCGTGATACGCCCCGGGAGTGAACCGCGCCTGCGTCGCCGCGTCGGCGAAGGCGGCGTTTGCCACCACCAGCCCGACATCGGTCATCAGCCCGGCAGGGAAGGGCCGCATGATGCCGCCTACGAAGGTGTCGAGATCGGCGGCGGAGGGCTGGCCGAACAACAGAACGAACCCCTCGTCGGAATTGACGATCGGGACGGGGGTGCCGTCCGCCCTGAGCGACAGCGCGTGGAAGACCAGCGGTTGCTCGCCGAGCGCTGCGACAGGCGCCGCCACGGGTACGCCAAGCGCCGTCGCATAGCGGCGGACCTGTGCCATGGCCGCTGCAGCTGGAATCGAGACCCCGAACAGCGCGGGCGCCTTCGCGCGCCAGACCTGCGCGGTCGTGCCAGCGGCGGCGAAGGCGGCACGGTCCGCGGGTGTCATATAGGGATCGAGCAGCCCCGCCCGCTGCAACCGAACCGCCGCCTCGAGCGCGGCCGGGACGAGCGCGGCGTTGACGTCATAGGCGTAGATGCCGCCACCGAGTCCTTCGTTGCTGTCGCGCCATTCGCCCGTCATCCGGCCCGGCTTTATCGCGATCAGATTGCGCCACGTCGGCGTCGCGGCGAAGGCGCGGCTTTGCGCGAGCACGAAGCGCAGATTGCGGACCAGTGCCGCGCCGACCGCCTCGGTCCGTCCCGGCTGGCTTTCGCTTGCCAGCGGTGCCGCAAGATAGGCGCGCGCGCGCGGCTGACCAGGGCCGAGGAGATACTCGGCGGTGATCGGGGCAAGCATGTAATCGTCGTCGACCATGCCGTAATCGAGATCGGCGGCGGCACGGTTGCGGCCCGCCTTGCGGTTCTCGACCACCGCGAACTCGCCGATCCCTTCCTCATGCGCGACCTCGCCGCCCGGCGACAGCCGAGCGATCACAGCGTTGAGCCCGGCCTCGATCGACCCGTTTTGCAAGGCGGGCATCAGCAGGCGTACCGACATCAGCGTGTCGCGCCCGAAATAGGTGTCGAACCGCCACGATCCGGCGAGGAATTTCTCGCGGTAGCTGAGGAACGCAAGCGCGTTGCGCGCGGCGGGGTCGGCGGCGGCGGTGGTGTTAAGCAGCTGCGCAAGCGGGATCGGCGTCAGCGGGGCCTCGCCGGTCAGCGCGGTGATCTCGATCCGGATTCGCCCGTCCGCCCCGGCGACGATCCCGCCCCCGGCGATCCGCCCGCCAAGCACGCGCACCACAAGCGCATAGCCGGGCGCGCCGTCGAGCCGCTGGCGACGATAGGTGATGGTGTTGCCGGCGATGGTCGGCGTCGTCGCGAGTTCGTCGGGGAAATGCCCGACCGCCTGATAGTCGCGGAGGAAACGGATGTTGGACAGGACCGCCTGCCTCGCCACCAGACGCGGCGCATCGATGCTGGCGACCGCGACCACGCCGTGCATCCCGTCACGGTTGAGCGGAACGGGCGCGGTGTCGAGCCGCCACGTCGCGGGTCTGGCAGTGGGTTCGAACCACAGGCCGAAGCCGCTGTTCCCGGCCGGGAAGGCGACGAGGATACGCGGATCGATACCGTTGCGGAGAAGGAGATGCGCTGCGACCATCTTGTCGCGGACGAAGGCGTTGAGGTTCTTGCCCTCGGTGACCTGATAGGCAAGCTCCGGGCGGACCGCCTGTTGCGCCGCGCTGCCGCTCGCCAGGGCCACCAGCGCCACCGCCGACCACCTCACCATCGTCTTCATCATGCCATTCCTTCAGCAAACGGGCGGGAACGCATTGCCGCGCTCCCGCCCCGTCCGTCTCGCCGTATTGATCAGAACTTCATCGTGATCGTGCCGCCATAGGTCGTGCCGACGATCCCGCGGGCGTAGAAATAGCCATCGGTCACCGCCTGCGTCTGTCCCTGCCGCGGGTTGCCCTCGGTCAGGCCGATGACGTTGAAGATATTGTCCGCGTTGAAGCTCGCCTGGAGCCGCTCGGTCAGGTTGAAGGTAATCCCCGCGCTCGTCACGCCGTAGCTCGGCAGTGCCACGCCATTGCCCGCATCCGCGAAGATCCGGCCGATATATTTGTATCGGCCGTACACCTCCCCCAGCCCGTGCGGGAGCTTGAACGTCGGGGTGATCGTGAACAGCTTCGCTGGGGTGCGCTCCGGGCGGTTGCCCGTGAAGCCCGCCTGCGCCGCGCCGTTGATCTGCAGGTTGACCAGCTTTGGCTCCTGCAGGACGCCCTGCAGGTCGAGCGAGAACCACGCGATCGGACGAATGCTCGCGTCGAGTTCGATTCCCTTGGTGGTGAGATCGGCATTGATGTTGCTTTGCACCGCAGGGTTGAGCGGATCGGCGAAATTATAGTTCTGGTTGTTGAAGTTGGTCCGGAAGATCGTAGCGGATCCGCTGAACAGGCGACCGTACGTGTATCGGACGCCAGCTTCGTACAGTTCGATCGTGGTGATCGGATCGGTGTTGTTGGTCTGGAAGCCGTTCGCGTACCGCGCGTAGAGCGCGAAGCGCGGGGTGATGAGATAGTTTGCGCCCACCGTATAGGCCGCCTTGGACTGGGTCCGCTGCGTCGTCGTGTAGGTCCCGTCGAAGGTCGAGCCGACCGTGCGGACAACGCCGACCACTCCCGCCGGGACCGCCTGGTTGACCAGTGCGGCATTGCCCTCGCGATACGTTGCGTCGTCACTTTCCCAACGGATGCCGCCGTCGATGTGGAGATCGCCGAACACCAGCTCGTCATTGGCGTAGAGCGAGACGGTCGAATCGTTGCGGACGCGAATGCCGGCACCCCAGTCGCCATAGGAGACCAGCCCGTTGTCGCTGAGCGTGCCGACGACGGCGTTGTTCTGGTTGAGCGCGACGATGTCGTAGATGTCGCTGTTGGTCTTGACGTCGTTGACGACGCTCGCGGTCGCGGACTGATCCTGTGCGCGCTTGACGTTATAGTACATCACGCCGACCGTCAGCGAGTTCTTGAACCGCCCGGTATCGACATCCCAGCGGCCGCCGACGTTGAGCCCGAAATCGCGCCCGTCGACATAATCGTGGTTGAGCGTCGTGCGCTGGAGGAAGCCGTTGCCGTTGAGCGCGTTGAGATCCGCCGTCTGGTTCGCCCCGAGTACCACGCCGGTGCGCAGGTTCTTGATTCCGAAACGGGTCGCGGTCGGGAACGCCGCGCGACCTGCGGTGAGCAGGTCGTTGATCGGCGAGGACGCACCCGGCGTCAGGTAATTGGCCGCGCTCGTCAGCCCTGCGTTTCCGGTCCCCGAGCCGGGGAATAGGCCGTTAAAGTCATACGAATACTTCAGATAGCGCGTGTGCAGGAACAGGTTGATCGAATCGCTCGCCGGCTTCTCGATGTCGAAGCGGACCTGCGCGGTCTTGGAAACGATCCCCTGGTCATAACGGAACGGACGGAAACCGCTGGCATGCGCGTTGGTCGAGACCGGCACCGCGATGTTGGTGAACGCATCGCCACCGACATTGCCGAACTGCGTGTCGAGGCCGGGGATGCCGCGGGGATCGCCGTTGGTAAAACGATACGGCTGGTCGGCGTAGAAGGCGTTCTTGACCTCGCCGCCCTTCGCCGAAAGGCTGACATACCCGCCGCCGTCGAACTTGTATTCGAGCGCACCCTTGATCCGCCAGCCCGGATAATCGAACGGATTGTCGCGCACGCCCGGGCTCGACTGGACGTAGCCGCCGACGTTGAACGCCAGCTTGTCGCTGATCGGCTGCGAATAATAGAAATCGCCGCGCTTGAGTCCGTAATTATACGCGGTCACGCGCGCCATGCCCTCGGCATGGTCGAAATTGGGGCGCTTCGAGACGAAGTTGATCGTCGCACCCGCGCCGTTGACGGTGAGCACGCCCGACGACCCGCCCTTGACCGCTTCGAGCCGGTCGATCGTCAGATCCTGATCGAAGAAGAAGTCCGCGCCGCCACCGTTATAGAGGATCGGCAGCCCGTCTTCCTGCAGCTGGACGAAACGCTGGCCACCGCCTTGCAGGCCGCGGACCGAATAGTTGTTCGACACCGAACCCGCGGTGCTTTCGACGAAGATGCCGGGGACCAGTTCGAGCATGTCGGCGGTCGAACGCGGTGCCTTGCGGTCGATGTCGGCGCGCGAGGCGAGCGTGATATCGGCCGACGAGGTGATCAGCGCGCGGTTGCGACTGGTCTGGCCGGTGACGACGATGTCCTGATTGTCGGTCGTGTCCGACGTGGCCGGGGTTGCCGGGTCCTGAACTGCCGCTGGCTCCGGCGGGGTGGCGGTCTGCGCGAGTGCTGGAAAGGCAATGGTCGCGCTGCCGGCGAACAGCAGGCTACGGATGGTTACACGGTTACGCACGCGAATCCCCTCGAACAGCAGGCCTTCTGGCGAGGCCGGTAAGACAATGATTGCGCGCAAATCTCAGAGATAACAATCGATTGCAATGGTGAGCGACGAGGTGTGCAACTTGGTTAAGATTCGTTGTAATTTCGCCACAGATCCGGAATTTGACTGGTAGCGTTCTCATTCACGCACGTGTCTTGCGGAGGGTTTGGAGGCCAAGCGGACGGGACTTGCCCTGACGCTATCGTCGCATCGGTTGACACCGCCGCCGCGGTCGCTGGCATAGGCTACCAGCGCGCAATCGCCGAGATCGGCGAGGTGCAACTGATTTGACCGGCGAGGGTACGGTCCGGAAGAGACGCTACGACCAGTGACCTGAAATAGGTGAGGGGCGCGGTTAGCCAGCCGCACCTTCAGGCGATCGAACAGCCGGACATCGCGCAGGCTTGGTGAAAGGCTCAAGGTGCCGGCATCGCGCGCGGGATGACGGGGGCGAAGCGCATGACGCGAAACGCTCGTTGGTCACCATCCGCGACGCCAGTTGTATGTCGCGACTGATCGAAAAAGCACCCTCAAAAGGACTTGGCGAGACGGGGAACGACGGCAACCGCTGTCCCCCGCTGCAGCGTCAGGAAAGCGCCGGTTGCCCGTTCGACGCGGACAACCCGCCGTCGACCGGCAGATTTACCCCGGTGACGAATCCAGCGTCGTCGCTGGCAAGGAAGGCGATGACGCCCGCAATATCCTCCGGGGTCGCCCCACGCGCCATCGGGATGCGTTCCTCGAACTTCGCGACCAGTTCGGGCTGTTCGGTCATGCCCTTGGTCAGCGCGGTATACGTGAAGGACGGGTTGACGGCATTGACACGAACCCCGGCCTTCGCCTCGTCCATCGCAAGCGCTCGCGTGAAGTTGGTGACCGCGCCCTTGGCGGCGCAGTAAAAGCTGTGGTTCCAGTCGCCACCCAGCCCCGACACCGAAGAGACGTTAACGATGCATCCCTTCGCGCTGCGAAGATACGCAATCGCCGCACGGCTCATCTGGACGACGCCGTAGAGGTCGGTCTCGATCACCTTGGTGAATTCGGAGAGGTCGCCCTCATCGAGCTTGCCGAGATGATCGACACCGGCGTTGTTGACGAGCACATCGACTTTTCCGAACCGTTCGATGGCGAACGCCACCAGCGCCACGCACTCGGCATTTTGCGAGACGTCGGTTGCCTTAATTGCGACCCGGTCGCCAAGTTCGGCGGCGAGGGTTTCAAGCCCCGCCGTATCCTTGTCGCCCAGCACCAGCGTTGCGCCCTCGGCAGCGAAGCGGCGCGCAGCCCCTTCGCCAATTCCCGAAGCCGCGCCGGTGACGATGACGACCTTGTCGCTGAACCGCGCCACGTTACGCACTCGCCGCCTGCTCGGCGTGCTTGCCCTCGGCGAATTCCTCGACGAGCTTTTCGCAGAAGGCGGGAAGGTCATCCGGTGTGCGGCTGGTGACGAGGCCCTTGTCGACGACGACTTCTTGATCGACCCAGGTGCCGCCCGCGTTGCGGATATCGGTCTGAAGCGTCGCGAAGGACGTAAGCGTCCGGCCCTTGAGAACGTCTGCCTCGACCAGCGTCCACGGCGCGTGGCAGATTGCCGCAACCGGCTTCTCCTGCTGGAAAAAGGCGTGGACGAACGCGACGACTGCCTTAGACCCGCGCAGCTTGTCCGCGCCGACGCTGCCGCCGGGGATGATCAGGCCGTCGAACGAGTCCGCCGAAACGTCCTCGATCGCCTTATCGACCGTGAAGGTCGCGCCGGGGTCGAGATCGTTGTTGACCGACTGGGCGTCGTCGGTCGCGAGGCTGATGACCGTCACCTTGCCGCCAGCCGCTTCGACCGCAGCCTTGGGCTTGGCGAATTCGGGTTCTTCAGTCCCGCGAGGTGCGATCAGGATTGCGATGTTCTTGCCGTCGAGTTTCATGAGAATCTCCTGTGTCTGGTGGGGGAAGGATGGAGGCGATCAGGCTGGAATCTGATCGACCGTGGACGTGTTGACCTCTGCGATACCGCTTTCACGGTGGCGGAACGCGCTGAGCGCTCGGTAGACCTGTATCCGGGCGCGCATCACGCCGCCGAGCGGGCGATGTGCGGCAAGGCTGTACGCCGGGCGGAAGGTCATTACCTCGTCGAAATAATGGACCCGCTTCGGTGCGTAGGCTGGCTGCGCAGACAGGCGGAGCGTGGCGATCGTGCAATAGGCGCTGTCGGTGGTCGGCCAGTCGACCGACGTATCTTCGATCGGTTGGGTATCGGCGTTCGCCCACAGCTGCGCGCGAAGTTCAAACACCGCGTCATGCCCCTCGAAATAGGCAGTCGCGGCATGCCGGAAACCGTCCTCGTCCTGATGCGGGTCGAGGCGCCAATCCTTGAGCGCGCGCTGCTCGGGAGCGACCGGGAAGGCCCCCAGCTTGACGACATAGTCGCCGAAGCGGATCGGGCACTGCGAGAAATAGCTTTCCGCGAGCGGATGGCCGAACGGATGCCCGTAGAAATCCAGCGCGGGGCTCGGTTCGGCACCGACGCTGTCGAGCAACCGGTTGATGTTGCGGGCGACCGACGCGGCCGCGCTCTTGAACCCCTCAGGCAGCGACGTGGTCGCGCCGATCCGTTTGCCCTGGCTGAGGAAGCCGGCAGCGGTCCCGGCGGGGAAGGTCGTCCCGGTGGCCAGGACGAAGTCCTGCGTCGGCGCGTCGTGCCCGGGGAGCTTCTCGCCCTCCACATCGAACACCTTGATCGACATGCCGCGATGGGTCGAGACCCGGTCGCCGAGTTTCTCGCCCGGCCCCTGCGCGAAGCGGACCGCGACGGGGAAACGCCCTTCCTTTGCAAACAGGCCCTGGGCCAGTTCGGGCGGCAGGTCATTCGCGATGATCAACTCGCCAATGACGCAGGCGGTGCTCTTGGCGTGGCTTGCGCGAACCGCATGACCGTCCCGCTTCTCGACAGTCCCGCTCGACTGGGTCATTCCCTTGATGATGCCGTCGATCGACGCCTGTTCATCTGCTTCGGGCGTCTCGATGTCATCACGGTAGCGAAGATAGGGCATGATCGGGTCTCGCAGCGGGGAGGGGTGTCGCCGGGTTGCCCCGGCGACGGGTTCAGGCGTCCGCGCCGGTCGGCTCGTGATACGGGCAGCCGTTGGTCCGCGCGCGGAAGTCGGCGGAGTGGCGGTACGTGTCGCGACGAACGCGGTTGATGTTGCCAAGCGGCTGGTGCGCGGCGATCCCGGTCCACACGCTGAAGCGCGTTTCCTCGTTGATCTTCTGCACGTGCGCGTCGCTCCAGCTATCCTGTGCAGCAGCACGGATCGTGCCGACGCGGATGAACGGGGCTTCGCTCTCCTTCCACTCGACCGTCGGATCCTCGACCGGCTGCGCCTCGAGATCGCGACAGAGCTGGACGCGGAATTCCCACTCGGCGTTCAGGTCGCGCATTTCCTTCTGCACTTCCTCGCGGATCGCGTTCTCGCGGCCATCGACATCGATTTCCTTGCCCGTCAGCACGGTCATTGCGGGCGCGACCGGGGCAACGCTGAACTTGGCGATGTAATCCCCAAAGCGAAACGCGGTGACGCTGTAATAAGTGTCGCCGAGCGGCTCCGAATTGGGCGCGCCGCCAAGCGAGTTGAGCGAGGCTGGCAACGCGCCGCCGACCGCTTCCAGCACCTGACGTGCGCCCTGCAGCGTTGCAGAAATGACCTTTTTAGTGCCTTCCAGCCGGTCGGTCGTCTTCGCGAGCATCTTCAGGTTGCCGAGGAACTTGTCGGCGTCCTTGGCCTGAAAGACGGGACCGTTGACCATGATGAAGTCCTGCGCGGTGCCTTCGGACCCCGGAAGGCGCTCGCCGCCGACGTCGAAGACCTTGAGCGCCATACCACGCGGCAGGCTGATCACGTCGGGCAAGATGTCGCCCGCGTTGGTCGACATACGGATCAGCACCTTGTGCTTGCCCGGCGATGCGAACAGCCCCTGCGCCAGCTCTGCGGGCAGGTTGGCGTCGATCTCCAGCTCACCTTCGAGCAGGCCGTGCGACTTGGCGTGGACCGACCGCACCGCATGACCGTAATCCTCTGCAGTCCGCTCGAGAATCGTGTCGAACGCCGTGTTGAGACCAGCGATTGTCTCGCCTTCATCTGCTTTCACGGTTTCGACGGCGGGGGTGTAGCGGACGGGGGACATGGCGAACTCCTGATGGTTGGTAGGGCGGCGGGGCCAGTGGCGGAACGCCGTTCCTGCCAACAACGTTCAACGCGGACGATTGATCAGCGCGAACGCGTGCGCCGTTTTCTTCCTCTTTATTCGGGATCTGAACGGTTCGCGTCGACGCTGGTTTCGGTACGAAACCGGACACACGGCGAATTGGCGCGACTGATCGAAACTTCCTAGGGAATGCCATGCCTGTAACGACTGCCCCGCTGACCGCCGCGACACCGGTGCACACCGACCGCGAGCGCCCGACTCGCAACCTGTTGCTGCGCAGCCTGAACGATGCAGATTATGCGCTGCTGGCCCCGCGTCTCGAACGCGTGCCCTTCGCGGTCGGGGATGTCCTGCTACGCGCCGATGAGCGGATCGAAAGCTGCTGCTTTCTCGAGGCGGGGATCGCAGGCGTGCTCGACGCGCTGGAGGGTGAGCGCGGTTATGCGGTTGGGCTGGTCGGGGCGGAGGGGGTCGTCGGGTGGCCGCTGCTGCTGGGGGACGATCGCTCCCCCTATGAGATCGTGATGCGGGCCGAGCATGGCGCGGCGTTACGGATATGCGCGAGCGATCTGCAGACCGCGCTGGCACAAAGCGCGACCCTGAGCGTCGCGCTGCTACGGTTCGTCGAGACGTTCATGATCCAGATGGGGCGGACGATCGTGTCGTCGCTCGCGCATCCCGTGGAGCGGCGGCTCGCACGGTGGATCCTGCTGTATCACGACCGCGTCGCTGAGGACGACATCTGCATGACGCACGAGGAATTCCGCCTGATGCTCGGGGTGCGGCGCAGTAGCGTGACCGATGCACTGCATCGCCTTGAGGAACAGTAGGCGATCCGCGCGGTGCGCGGGCGCGTGGTGGTGCGCGATCGTGCCAAGCTGATCGCGATGGCGTCGGACACCTACGGCCGCGCGGAGTCGGAGTATCGGCGCCTGCTCGCGCGGGCGCCGACACCGTACCTTGCAACGCCAAGTCGGGGTGGCGATCGACCTTGACCCGCGTCGCGGCGGGCCGGGGGGGTGGTGGGCACCGTGATCGCGGGCGGTGCGGTCGCCAGTTGCAGCGTCATCGCGGTCGACGCCCAGGTCTGCGCGAGCCGGTGGGTATCGTCGTTAAGCGCGACGCCGTAGCTCGGCACGATCTCGCGGATCTTGGCCTGCCACTCGGGGGTCGCCAGTTTGGCCGGGAAGACCTTCTTCAACAGGTCCAGCATGATCGACGGCGCGGTCGATGCGCCTGGCGATGCGCCGAGCAGCGCTGCGATCGAGCCGTCCTTTGACGCGACGATCTCGGTCCCGAGCGCGAGGACGCCACCCTTCTTGGGATCGCGCTTGATGATCTGGACGCGCTGGCCTGCCTGCGACAGCCGCCAGTCGCCGTCCTTCGCGCCCGGCAGATATTCGCGCAGCGCGGTCATACGGTCCGCATCCGACATGATGAGCTGCCCCCCGAGATATTCGACCAGATCGAAATCGTCCCATCCGACCGCGACCATCGGGCGGAAATTGTCGAGCGTCACCGAGGCGGGCAGATCGAAATACGATCCCTGCTTGAGGAACTTGGTCGAGAAGGTCGCGAACGGGCCGAACAGCAGCACCTGCTTGACGTCGAGATAGCGCGTGTCGAGATGCGGCACCGACATCGGCGGCGATCCGACCGCGGCCTTGCCGTAGGCACCCACTCGGATCGTCCAGCTCGGCTCGAGCTGGCGGAGCAGCACGCCAAGCGTTGCGCTCATGATTCCGCCGCCGACCAGCAGTACGTCGACGGTGCGCTCGACTGGCGCGCCAGCGACCTCGCCCGGGAGCATCGCGACGCTCCCGGCGGCGATCGCGGACCCGAGCATGCCGCGGCGCGTAACGCCCGCCTGTTCAACGTGCGGGGTGAGGAAGGTGTCGTCGTTCGGTCCGGTGCGGAGCGCCACGATGTCGCAATCTTTCGCAGGAGGTCAGCACCGCCCCACGGTCTCGCCGGACACGCAGAAGCGCGTCCTCGCCGGGAGCTGGCACAGAGGTAGCGCGTTCGGAGATATCGGCACCGGAATCGGGGTGACGGTTCGAGCACGATCGCGTGTCGAAAATCTTCACCCGGAATGTCAGCTGTGTTTGCTCCCAGCCATTGCCGCCAAGCGTTTCCACGACGAGATGGCGCATTTTCGCGTCATGTGCAAAAAACGCCCTCTTGTCAGTGCGCTAGCAGACGTAACGCGAGTGCCGCGTCGTCACCGCGCTCGATGGCGCAGCCACCATTTTCCGGACGAATGTCTCTGCAGGAAAATGGTGCCCGAGGGCGGATTCGAACCACCGACACTGCGATTTTCAGTCGCATGCTCTACCAACTGAGCTACTCGGGCACACCGTCCGACCCCGCTGGAGCCGTCTGGGAAGCGGCCTCTTAGTCGGGTGATTTCGTGCTGTCTAGCCCGTCTTCTTCATCTCCGGGCGGAGTTGTCACCGGAATCGCATAGCCTTCGCCCAGCCATTGCAGCAGGTCGCGGTCGCGACAGCCCTGGCTGCAGAAGGGCGCATGCGCCGCGGACAGCGGTTTTCCGCACAAGGGGCAGGGTTTGTTACGGGGCATCAGACGCTTTCGAAGATCGGGGTGACGCCGGTACGCTTCGCCAGCGCCGTGGTCCAGTCGGGGTGCGCCCGCAGCACAGCCAGCACCCGTGGACTGATTCGGTGATTCGCCGGAACGGGCGGCGGAGTCCGCTCGATTCGCCGGAGTAGCGCGCGTGCCTCCGCGGCGGCGGGATCGGCGCGCAACAGTTCGGGAAGCGAGGCACGCGGGCGGCGACGGATAATCTGGACGAAACCGAAGCCATTCATCCCGGTCCGGTCGAACGGTTGCGGAAGTCCGGCATCGATCGCGGCGTCGACCGCGGCGCGGGCGGCCTTGCCGGTCAGCGTCGGGAAGTCGATCCCGATCGACCCGCCGATATCCATCCGTACGATTGCCGCCGCCACCGCCTTTGCCGCCGCCAGCGCGAGCGGCTCTAGCGGGGGATAGCCGTCGACGTCGAACAAGGTCATTGCAGGCGTAGGACTCATCCTGAGCGCGCCACCGACCGCTCCGTGAAACACGATGTCGCCAGTCATCGCTTCCTCAAGCACTTCGGACCAGCCCGCGGCTTCAAGCAGGTCGGGTTCGTGCGCGTGGAGCGTACGTACCGGGATGCCGCTGGCGGTGATTCGGGCAAGCAGGTCCGGACCGTCGCGCGCGGGGCATTCGGCAGGGGCTACGCGCGGCAACTTGGTACGACCCGCTTCGGGGATCGCTTCGCGAACAAGTTCAACCGTCAGCGTCGCACCTTGCGTGATCCCGGGGGGCAGGGGAGCAAGCATCGCTTCGCCGCCATCGAAGGCAACCCGCCCCTCGCGTCCCTTGACCGTGATTTCGACGAGCCGGGCGGAAAATATAGCGCCCAGTCGTGGACCGGGGCGATCCAGTTCAATCCGTGCTTCGACAATCGCCCCGCGGACGAGCAGCGCGGCGCGGGTTTCGCCGATCCCGGCCTCGTGGAGCCACTCAGCCAAGCGGCATGCCAGCTGCGAGCAGCAAGGCGCGGGTTTCAAACAGGGGAAGCCCGATTACGCCGGAATGCGACCCAGAGAGGAACCGTACGAACGCTTCGGCGCGTCCCTGGATGGCGTAGCCGCCCGCTTTCCCGAGCCCTTCGCCACTGGCGACATAAGCGTCTATCTCGGCGGGGGAGAGCGGCTTGAACGCGACGATCGTGTCCGACAGCTTTGTACGGAGCTTGCCAGTCGTATCCACAACGCTGACCGCCGTGAGGCAGTGATGACGGCGCCCCGACAGCGCGGCGAGCATCGTGCGAACAGTTGCGTCATCCTCGGCCTTGCCGAGGATCCGACGACCGAGCGCAATCGTCGTGTCACCTGCAAGAATCACCTCGCAAGCGCCACGTTCCACCGCGCGCGCCTTGGTCTCGGCGATCCGCGTCACGTAGACCCTTGGCGGTTCGGCCTTGAGCGGGCTCTCATCGATATCGGGCGCGACAACGCGCCCGGGCGTCACCCCGAGCCGCGCGAGCAGGTCACGGCGGCGCGGCGAGGCGGAGGCGAGAACGAGCGTCATGGCAGTGTCTTCCCGGGCGGTTCCGCCTGCGGAAGCGGAGCCCTCACTTGAAGCGATAGGTGATCCGACCCTTGGTGAGATCGTACGGCGTCAATTCCACCAGCACCTCGTCACCGACGAGGACGCGGATGCGGTTCTTGCGCATCTTGCCGGCGGTATGGCCGAGAATTTCGTGGTCGTTTTCGAGCTTTACGCGGAACATGGCGTTGGGGAGAAGCTCCACCACCTGTCCACGCATTTCGAGCAGTTCTTCCTTGGCCAAACAAACCTCTAGCGATGTTGCGGAAATATGGAACGCGGCCCTTAGCCGAAGGTGCGCCAAAAGGGAAGCGCGGGCAGAATGGGCGGACACGACACCCTGCCTTCGTCATCTCCGCGGAGGCGGGGATCCATACTGGCTGTCTTGGATGTCTGTTCTTCGAGGTCTCGAAGCAATGGATTCCTGCCTTCGCGGGAGGGACGGATGGCGCAAGCCGTCAGTCGTGCTCCCCGACCGGCGTTTCCATCAGCTCGACCAGCACGCCCCCCATGTCACGCGGATGGACGAAGACGATCGGCGTACCATGCGCCCCGATCCGGGGCTCGCCGAGGATCGTCGCGCCCTTCGCCTTGAGGTCGGCGACCGCTTCGGCGATGTCGGGAACCTCGAAACAAACGTGATGCTGCCCACCCGCCGGATTCTTGCGCAGGAACCCGGCAATCGGTGAGCTGTCATCATACGGCTCGATCAGTTCGATCTGCGTGTTCGGCGTATCGATGAAGCAGACCTTCACCCCCTGCGCCGGAAGGTCGAACGGCTCGCCGATCCGCGTCGCGCCCAGCACGTCGCGGTAGACGGCAATCGCCTTTTCGATCGAGGGCGTTGCCACGCCAACATGGTTTAACCGTCCGAACTGCATCGCTTATTCCTCGTCTGGGGACGCCGGTTTGGCAGCAGCCGGGGCAACCGGCACCGCCGACCGTGCCGGGACGACCCCCAGTTCATAGCCGCACGCGCTCAGCACGCGCTTGACCGGCGCATCGGTTGCAGGTCCGGCAAAGGTCGCGTCCACCGGCGTATTGTCCGGGTTGATCACGCGGACCTTGATCGCCTTTCCATGCGCGAGCTGCGCGGCGAGCGTGGTGACGATCGTATCCTGGCTGGTGAACGCGCCGCTCCCGGGAAACTGCCAGTTGGACCCGAGCCAGCCATTGTCGTCCACGTTCATCGACACGGGGCGCGGTTGCGCGGCGGGAAAGCCAGTGCGCGGGATGAACTGGATCGAGACGATCTTCTCGCTCGCGGCGTCGCACCGCACGACGAGCCGCGCCGCGCCGTCCTGCGACCACACCGAAGCGGAGGTCGCGGTGCTCGCACCGTTGACCTTGGTCGTCACCGCCCACGGCACCGGTGTCGACGTAGCGGCCTGGAGGAGCAACGCGAGCAGCATCGCTTATTTCACGCCAGCGCCGACGACGCTCTCGGGCAAGTCCTTGCCGAACACGCGCTGATAATATTCCGCGACCAGCGACCGCTCGGTCTCGTCGCACTTGTTGAGGAACGACAAGCGGAACGCGAAGCCGACATCGCCAAAGATCAGCGTGTTCTGCGCCCAGGTGATGACGGTGCGCGGGCTCATCACGGTCGAGATGTCGCCGTTCATGAAGCCGCGGCGAGTGAGATCCGCGACGCGCACCATGTTCTCGACCTCGGCCTTGCCGGTCGGCTTGTCATATTCGCCCGACTTGGCGAGCACGATCCGCGCCTCGACTGCCGCCGGCAGATAGTTGAGCGTGACGACGATGTTCCAGCGATCCATCTGGCCCTGGTTGATCTGCTGCGTGCCATGATACAGCCCGCTAGTGTCGCCGAGGCCGACCGTGTTGGCAGTCGCGAACAGACGGAAATAGGGGTTCGGGCGGATCACGCGGTTCTGGTCGAGCAGGGTCAGCTTGCCCTCGGTCTCGAGCACGCGCTGGATCACGAACATCACGTCGGGGCGGCCCGCGTCATATTCGTCGAACACGAGCGCGGTCGGCGTTTGCAGCGCCCAGGGGAGCAGGCCTTCGCGGAATTCGGTGACCTGCTGGCCGTCGCGCAGCACGATCGCGTCGCGGCCGACCAGATCGATGCGGCTGATGTGCGCGTCGAGGTTGATGCGGATGCACGGCCATTTGAGGCGCGCCGCAACCTGTTCGATGTGAGTCGACTTGCCGGTACCGTGATAGCCCTGGACCATCACGCGGCGGTTGTGCGCGAAGCCAGCGCAGATCGCGAGCGTGGTCGGCACGTCGAACACATAGGCCGGGTCGAGATCGGGCACGCGCTCGTCGGCCTCGCTGAACGCGGGGACTTCCATGTCCGAATCGATCCCGAACAGATCGCGGACTTTCACCATGCGATCGGGCGCGTCGAGGATCGTCGTCTCGCGGCTGTCGGGCTGGGTGTTGGGGATATCGGTCATTAGCTCAATCCAAATGCCGCCCTGCAGGATCAGGGAGGTCGCGCATCGACAAACGCACCGGTCGCGGCAAAGTCCCGCGCGCGGCGCTTCGATCTCTCCAATGCCCATTCATGCTAGGGCGGTAAAGTTCCTATTCGTGCGGATCCGGCACCTGTGTTGCAATCTGGCGCGCAACGTTGCGCGTCTCGTTCGCTTGGGGGTTTGAACGACTCGCGGTCACGCGAACGCCGGCGCGCTCTTCAATTGCGTATAGGCACCAATGACTTCCTGCAGCTTCGTCTCGAAGCTCCGGTCCCCGCCGTTGCGATCCGGGTGATAGCGCCGCACCAGTTCGGCATAGCGTTCGCGCAGCGCGCGCCGGTCGACGTCGGTCGCGAGCCCCAGCACCTTGAGCGAACGCCGGTCCGTCTCCGACAACGGCCGTCCGTCCTTGCGCTGCGCCTCTGCCGCGCGGCGGAAGCGTGCGCCGATCGCGTCGAGCGGATCGTTGAAATCGGCCCATTTCGGCGGCACGTCGGCACCGGAATGCGCAAAAGCGCGCGTTTCACGCTCCCAACCTGCAAACGGGCGTTGCTGTTGCTGGATTTCATCCGCGCTCATGCCAGAGAAGAAATTATAGCGCGCGTTGAAGGCGCGGACATGTTCGAGGCAGAACCAGCGATACGGCCGCGGCCCCTCGAACCCGTTCGCAGGGCCGTCTTCGGGCGGTGCGCGGAATTCGCCCGGTTCGGGGCAGCCGGGGTGCGAGCATGGTCGTCCGGTCCCCTCCACGCGACCGTGGAAACGAGCATTGGGTCGGTCTTTCTTTTCGGATTCGCGCGCCACGCAGGCTCCCTGAGGATGCAAAAGCGCCCTATATAGGCGCGATGATCGAACCTTCCAGCACAGCCGCCGCCGCCATTCCTCTTGTCGTCGAGATCGAGAACCGGCTGAATTCAGCGCTTTCGCCCACGCGTCTCGACGTCAGCAACGATAGCGCGCAGCATGCCGGGCACATGGGGGACGATGGTACGGGCGAGTCGCACTTCTCGGTGACGATCGAGGCGACCGCGTTCGCCGGCATCTCGCGTGTACAGCGGCAGCGGCTGGTGAACCAGGCGCTGGCGGATCTGCTGCGCGATCGCATCCATGCGCTCGCGATTCGTGCGACGGCGCCGGGAGAATGAGCGTGCGGTACGGGCTGTGGTATTGGCCGAGTATCCAGGGACGTGGCGAGTTCGTCCGCCTGCCGCTGGAGGCCGCCGGGATCGATTATGTCGATTGCGCGCGCGAACAAGGGGTTGAGGCGCTGGTCGCCAATCTCGAGAAGAATGCCGCACGGCGCGGGTTGTTTGCGCCGCCCTATCTAGAACTCGACGGGATGATGATCGGGCAGGTCGCCAACATACTGTTATATCTAGGCGAGCGGCATCAGCTCGCGCCGTCCAACATGGCGGACCGATTGTGGCTCAACCAGTTGCAGCTGACGATGTCGGATATGGTGGCCGAGGTCCACAACGTCCACCATCCGGTCGACATGATGGCTTATTACGAAGACCAGAAGACCGCGGCGCTGGGCGCCGCCGACGCGTTTCGCGACGAACGGATTCCGAAGTATTTCCAGCATTTCGAGAAGGCTGCGGCGTCGCATAGCGGGGACTGGCTGGTCGACCACCGCTGGACCTATGCCGACACGTCGCTGTTCCAGCTGGTCGAGGGGCTGCGTTACATGTTCCCCAAGCGGATGGCGACGATCGAGGCGGACTATCCGCGGGTCATCGCAATTCGCGATCAAGTGGCTGAGTTGCCGGGGATTCGCGCCTATCTAAAAAGCGAGCGCCGCCTGCCGTTCTCGACCGAAGGCATCTTTCGTCATTATCCCGAGCTGGACGGCGAATGAGCGGACGTGCCTTGCGCCCGGCTGCGAGAATCCTGCTGCGCGACGCGGCGAACCGCGTTCTGCTGTTCCGCTTCGACCCCGCCGATCGTCCGCCATTCTGGTGCACCCCGGGTGGCGCGCTTGATCCGGGTGAGGATTATGCGACCGCGGCGCGGCGCGAATTGATCGAGGAAACAGGGATTTACGCTGATCCCGGGCCCGAGATCCTGCGCCGCCATGCCGAGTTCGTCACGATCGAGGGGGTGCCGGTGAGCGCGGACGAGCGCTATTTCCACGTTCGGACGGACGCGGATGCGATCGACACGAGCGGGCACACCGCGCTCGAACAGCGGGTGATGACACGCTGGCGGTGGTTCGCCGCCGATGAACTCGCCGCGCTCGACGAACCGTATTTCCCAAGCGACCTCAGCGAGATACTCGCTACCCTGGAGACCGATCTGTGACCAATGACGATCTGATCCTGCAGACGATCACCCCGGTGACGCATGACCTTGGCGGGTTCAAGGTGCACCGCACGCTGCCGTCACGGCCGCGGACGATGGTCGGGCCGTTCATCTTTTTCGACCAGATGGGGCCTGCCGTGCTGAGCGTGGGCGAGGGGATCGACGTCCGGCCGCATCCGCATATCAACCTCGCTACAGTGACTTACCTGTTCGCAGGCGCGATCGATCATCGGGATTCGGTCGGGAGCCTCGCGACGATCGAGCCGGGGGCGGTCAATTTGATGACCGCGGGCAGCGGGATCGTCCACAGCGAGCGTTCGCCCTCCGCCGAGCGGGCGCATGGGCCTGAATTGTCAGGGATTCAGACATGGATCGCGCTGCCTGAAAAGGACGAGGAGATGGATCCCGCGTTCGAACATGTCCCGCGCGATGCGCTGCCGGTGGTCGAGACGCCGGGGGCGAAAGCGCGCGTCGTTATGGGTCAATTGTGGGGCGTTTCTGCGCCAACTACGACGTACGCAAGCACGATTTACGCCGATATCATGCTGGAACCGGGCGGTTCCGTACCGATTGACGCGGCCGCCGACGAACGCGCGCTGTATGTCGCGATGGGGGAGGCGACGCTCGACGGAATGGTGCTCGAACCGATGATCCTTTATGTAGTGCGCCCGGGGATTGCGGCAACCTTGCGGTCGACCTCGGGCGGGCGTGTGACCTTGTGCGGGGGCGAGGCGTTCACGACGCCGCGGCATGTGTGGTGGAACTTCGTCTCGTCGCGGCGCGACCGGATCGACGAGGCCAAGCGAGCCTGGACCGCGGGCGAATTCGCGCGGGTGCCGGGGGACGAGAAGGAGTGGATCCCGATTCCGGCGGTGCCGAAGACGGTGAGTTATCCTTGATCTGATTAGCCCCTCCCCCTCGGGGGAGGGGTTGGGGTGGGGCAGTGCCTCGCAGAGAGCTAAGTTCTGCTGGACTTCCCCACCCCCAACCCCTCCCCTGAAGGGGAGGGGCTTTGAGAAAGAACAAAAGGGAGAGAGACATGGCTGAGGACCTGCACCGGATCGACCTGCCCACCGGGGTGACGCTCGAGGTCGCCACCGCGGGCGACCCGGCCAACCCGCCGGTCATCCTGCTCCACGGGTTCCCCGAATCGCACCGCACCTGGCGCGAGGTGATGCCCGAGCTCGCGCGCGACCATTTCGTGATCGCGCCTGACCAGCGCGGGTTCGCGCGGTCGTCCAAGCCCGCCGAGGTCAGCGCTTATACCCCGGACAAGATCGTTGCCGACCTGCTCGCGCTCGCCGACCATCTCGGGATCGGGCAGTTCACGCTCGTCGGCCATGACTGGGGTGGCGCGATCGCATGGATGGCGGCGTTGCAGAACCCCGACCGGATCACCCGGCTCGTCATCATCAACGCGCCGCACCCGTTCGTCTTCCAGCGCACGTTGTTCGACGACATGGCGCAGCGCGCGGCAAGCCAGTACATCCGCGCCTTCCGCAATCCCGACATCGAGAAGCATGTCGAGAGCATCGGCCTGTCGGCGTTCTTCGACGGCAGCTTCGCCAAGCACGCCGATGCCGCGCGAATCGCGGAAGAGAAGCCGGTCTATCTCGACCAATGGAGCCAGCCCGGCGCGCTGACCGCGATGCTCAACTGGTACCGCGCGAGCGCGATCATCGTGCCGGAGATGGACGAGACGCCCGAGCGTCCCGCGTTTCTGGACGCGCCGTTCCCCCCGGTGCGGCAGCCGACGCTGGTGATCTGGGGGATGAAGGACGTCGCGTTGTTGCCGAGCCAGTTGGAAGGGCTGGACGTGCTGGTGCCGGACTTGACGGTGCGGCAGGTCGATGCGGGGCATTTCGTGCCGTGGGAGAATGCGCCTGCGGTGGTTGCGGCGATCCGGGGGTGGTTGGGGGATAGCTGATTCCGGCGCGGCTTTTTACCGTTTCCAAGCACAGGCGCCTTCAAACACAGCCGCTTTCCCGGCGGAGGCCGGGGCCCAGTAGCGAAGGCTTTTCCGTGCGGAACGGTCTTCTGCAGTTGTTCCACGACTGGGGCCCGACCTTCGCAAGGCCTGTGCAAAATCATAGCTGTTCTCCCGCGAAGGCGGGAGTCGAGGAGTCGCGAGAGCGGTCAGTCGTTGTTCTGCTTGGCTCTGGATTCCCGCCTTCGCGGGAAAACAGCAAATGACGGGTCCATAACCCAACGTTCGCAGAAGTCGCGCTTCGCCGGGGAAGGGGGAAGGGGAGCAGAAATTCAAACCGCGATCCGCGCAGCCTCCGGCAACGCTACCGGCGGCGGCGCGTCGCTGGTCTCTCCGCCGCTATCCACCCAGCTCCCATGCGCATGCGCGGTCGCGAGCGTTTCCCACGCGTCGTCTCCCGGCCAGCTCCGCGCGCGAATCGTCTGGTGCCCGAATGCGCGGTCCGGCTCCATCATCACCCAGCCGAGCGGACGTTCCGCGGTGGCACGTGCCCCCGCCGCCTGCATCGCCGCGCGGATTCGCTCGGCGACCGGCTCGGGCAGATATTGCCAGACGACCGAATGCATCAGCACCCGGGTCACGCTAGCCGCCTGCGGTTCGGCAAGCCTGGCCTCGACCCAGTCGGCGGCGTCCGCGCGGACCAGATCGACGCCGCGTTCCTGCAACATGGCAATGGCGGTGCGGACCCGGGTGAGCCGCTCGGGCGTGTCGGGCCAGACATAGGCCGCGAGCCGCGCGGCGACCGCCGGGTCGGTCGCGTCGATCGGGTTGATGTCGCAGCCGCGCACCGACCCAATGTCGAGCGGTACCGACGGGGCAGCTGGCCCCTGCCATGCGGGGCGGATCGTCACCGGCGAGTCCGCAGGGCCATAGAGCGTCCCGCCAAGATCGAAGCGATAGCGGTCGATCAACAGGTTGAGCCCCGCGCTCGACCCGATCTCGAGCAGGTCGATCTTCGGCCCATGCCGCTTGGCAAGCGCGATCAGCCCGAGCATCAGCGCGCCCGAACGCCCCGGCTCGTTGGTTTGCGGCGGCCCGTCGAGCCACGGGAGCAGCGCCGTCGCATGCTCGGCGAAGACACGTTCGAGCGTCGCGGCGATCGCGCCCGGATCGGTCACGCGCCCGGCATAGACCTCCGCCAGCCCCGCATCCTGCCCCGCCAGCACGAGCGCATGCAGCCCGCCGAACAGCCGCAACGGCAGCGCGTCGCGGGTCGGTTCGCCCGGCCAGTCGAGCACCCGTATGCCGACCGGACCGTCCCGCGTGATCCCCGCCGCCACCGCCGCGCACATCCGCGCATAGATCGGCGCGGCGTTGCGCTCGCAATAATGCTGCTGGATCAGGAAGGCGCCGCGGTTGGTCGTTTCGTCGGCCATTGAACCAATCCTTTTTGCGCGGCGTTTCATGCTCTCTCGGGCGTTGTTGCGCCCACCCCCCCGCCCAAGTAAAGCCCCGACCCATATGGCCGATCCGATCATCATTGCCGTCCCCAAGGGGCGGATCCTGTCCGAAGCGGTTCCCTTGCTGGAACGCGCTGGAATCGTTCCCGAAGCCGCGTTCAGCGACCCGGATTCGCGCGCCTTGCGCTTCACCACCAACAACCCAGGGACCGACCTGATCCGCGTCCGCGCGTTCGACGTCGCAACCTTCGTCGCGCATGGCGCGGCGCAATTGGGGATCGTCGGGTCGGACGTGCTGGCGGAGTTCGACTATTCGGAACTGTATGCGCCGGTCGATCTCGGGATCGGGCATTGCCGCCTGTCGGTCGCCGAACCTGCCGATCTGGCAGCGTATGACGACCCGCGCGGGTGGAGTCATGTCCGCATCGCGACCAAATATCCGCACGTCACCGAGGCGCATTTCGCGGCGCGGGGAGTGTCGGCGGAGTGTGTCAAGCTGAACGGGGCGATGGAACTGGCACCATTGCTTGGGCTCGCGCCGCGGATCGTCGACCTGGTGTCTTCGGGGCGGACGCTCAAGGAGAACGGGTTGGTCGAGGTGGAAGTGATCTGCGAGGTCGCCAGCCGACTGATCGTCAACCGCGCCGCGTTCAAGACGCGGGGTGAAATCGTGCCGCTGGTCGAGGCGTTCCGCCGGGCGGTTTCGCAGGAGATGGCGGCGTGAGTGTTTTTCTAAACCTAAAGCCCCTCCCCTTCAGGGGAGGGGTTGGGGTGGGGCCGTGCCTCGCAGAGACGTTGGCACTGCTGCACTGCCCCACCCCCAACCCAGTGTCAGGTCGGTCAGGCCCCCGGCCTGACCTGAATAGCCCGGGGGGCTATTCACCTGACACTCCTAAAGGGGAGGGGAGTCTGGCATGATCCGTCTCTCCACTTCCGAGCCCGGCTTCGACCGCGCGTTCGACACGCTCGTCAACGCACGCCGCGAGGCCGACGCCGATGTCGCGCGCGACGTCCGCACGATCGTCTCGAGCGTCCGCGACGAGGGCGATGCCGCGCTTCACGCGTTCACGCGCAAGTTCGACCAGCACGATCTCAACGAGACCGGCTGGCGGATCGAACGCGCCGAATGGAAAGCCGCCTATGAGGCGCTGACGCCTGAATTGCGCGATGCGCTCGATCTCGCGGCGGCGCGGATCCGGACCTATCACGAGAAGCAGAAGCCCGCCGACAGCGACACGACCGACGAGGCGGGCGTCCGGCTCGGCGCGCGGTGGAATGCGGTGGCGGCGGCGGGGCTGTATGTTCCCGGCGGGCGCGCGGCCTATCCGTCTTCGGTGCTGATGAACGCGATTCCGGCGAAGGTCGCTGGCGTCGACCGGCTGGTGATGGTCACGCCGACCCCCAACGGGGAGGTCAACCCGCTGGTGCTCGCCGCCGCGCATGTCGCGGGTGTCGACGAGATGTGGCGGATCGGCGGGGCGCAGGCGGTGGCGGCGCTCGCTTATGGCACCGGGCGGATCGGCGCGGTGGATGTCGTCACCGGCCCGGGCAACGCCTGGGTCGCCGAGGCGAAGCGGCAATTGTACGGCGTGGTCGGGATCGACATGGTCGCCGGGCCGTCGGAGATTGTGGTGGTCGCGGACGGCAAGAACCGCGCGGACTGGATCGCGGCCGATCTGCTGTCGCAGAGCGAGCATGACCCGACGAGCCAGTCGATCCTGTTCACCGACGACGCGGCCTTCGCGCGCGCGGTGGCGGACGAGGTCGATCTGCAGATCGGAACGCTCGCGACGTCCAAGGTCGCGCGCGCGGCGTGGGATGCGAATGGCGCGATCATCGTGACCGCGAGCCTCGAGGAAGCGCTGCCGCTGGTCGACCGGCTGGCGCCGGAGCATCTCGAGCTGGCGTGCGATGCGCCGCAGGCGTTGTTCGACCGGGTGCGGCATGCGGGGTCGGTGTTCCTCGGGCGGCATACGCCCGAAGCGATCGGCGATTATGTCGCTGGGCCGAACCATGTGCTGCCGACCGGGCGGCGGGCGCGGTTCTCGAGCGGGTTGTCGGTGCTCGATTTCATGAAGCGGACGAGCTTTCTGGAGCTTGGCGCGCAGGGGTTGGCGGCGATCGGGCCGGCGGCAGTGGCGCTGGCGGAGGCTGAGGGGTTGCCGGCGCATGCGCGGTCGGTGGCGTTGCGGCTCTAACGTCTTGCCCCTCTCCCTTCAGGGGAGGGTGCCCCTTTCTAAAGCCCCTCCCCTTCAGGGGAGGGGTTGGGGGTGGGGCAGTGCCTCGCAGATAGCGAAGTTCTGCTGCACGGCCCCACCCCAACCCCTCCCCTGAAGGGGAGGGGCTTAGAAGGGCCCTTACCCCAACCCCCAATCACCCCAGCTTCCCGTCCGCGGCTTTTTCGCTTAAGGGCCGCGCAATGTCCTCCCACCTTACCCCCCGCACCGCCCCGCGCTCCAAG
>CAZNQA010000003.1:0-90229 GCA_964575105.1 uncultured Stakelama sp. | reverse complement strand
GGATCTTTCTGACCGACGGGGGCTGGCGCTGGCATGTCCTCGCGTTTCAGACTCCGGGCGCGTTTGCGCTCACCCGGCCGATCGGCGAGGCGATCGTCGTAAACCGCAGCAATCCGGCGCTGGATCGGGTCGATAATGCCGCTGCGATCGGTGGAACCCGCACACTTTCGGGTGTTATCGCGCATGAACGGACGCACGGTTTGCTTCGCGCGCGGTACGGGATTCTGACCGATCTGCGGTATCCCGCCTGGCTGCGCGAAGGCTATTGCGATGTCGTCGCGGGCGGCGGCAGCCTTACCGATCGTGCCGCAGCAGCGCTGGAGGCGCGCCACGTGCCGCATCCCGCCCTGGTCTATTACCACGGTCGAAAGCGGGTGGCGGAACGGCTGGCCGCCAACGGCGGCAATGTCGACGCGCTATTCTCTCCGCAAGATCAATAGCTAGCCGGACCCAGCCCGAGATCCTTCGGGCCAAAGGCGTGTGGCAGCAAAACCGACAACGGGTAGCGTTCGATCGCGTCACCCTCCGCTGCGCCGCACCACACGATCACGTCATGCCCGCCGATCTGCGCCGCCTCGTTGATCACCTGGCGGCATCGCCCGCACGGGCCGACCGGCGCGGATCCGGTTGGTACCCCCCCCGCGTCCATCATGCCGCCAATCACCCCGATCTCAACCACCCGCGCCAGCTTTCCCGCGCTACTGACCATCGCGAGCGCAACCGTTTCTGCGCAAAGCGACAAGCCATAGCTCGCATTCTCGAAATTCGCGGCGGTGACGATCTCGCCATCATCGAGCAACACTGCCGCCCCGACAGCGAACCGCGAATAGGGTGCGTGGGCGTTGCGCGCCGCAACCCGTGCGGCTGCGATCAGGCGCAGTCCCGTTGCCGATCCGGTCATCTCATTCCCTTTCATGGTCGCACCACGTTCCAATGTACTGGTTTTTCGACCCCTTCGATATGCAACGCGGCGTTGGCCTGCCACATCCGCCACGGCCGTGCGGGATAATCAGGGGCGAAATAGTTCTGCACTGCCCAGACCGGACGGGCGATCGCCGCAGTCACGCCGTACGCCGTGTCGAACGGTCGCGTCACCTTGACCAGCACCGGCTTGCCGGTATGCGCCTCCACCATGTCGAGATAGCGGCGCAATCCCTCCAGCACGACTCCGGTTTGAGGCCGTGCGGTACAATCGGGCGTGAAGCTGAGATCGACGGCGGCGGGGAGTGCGTCGTCGGTCCGCGGTACCGTCGTGTTGAAATTATTGGCTTGATCGACCGCGCTCTTGCACAACGAATAGTGGTGGAGCGCCCCGCGTCGCATCCCGGTCTCTGCGATCCGCGCCCAATTTTCCTCGAATCGCGTATCGCGCCGGTCGGCGTCGACCGTCGCGCGCAGATAGACGAAATCTGCGCCGCTGCGCTTTACGGCCCACCAGTCGACGGCCCCGTCGACGCCCGACATATCGACACCCTTGAAAGTGTATGGCGCGCCGGGTTTCCAGCCAATGGCGACCACCCATGCCACGATCGCCGCCAGCCCGAGCGCCGCGACGACACTTGCGAACAGAGCGACCAGTCTGCCCAAACGGCGAACGGTCAACGAATATACCCCTGGATTATGCTTTGATGTGAAGGACGCAGATCAGCGTGAAGAGGCGTCGGGCTGTGTCGAAATCGATTTCGATCTTGCCGGCCAGCCGCTCGCGCAGCAATTCCGCTGCCTCATTGTGAATGCCGCGACGCGCCATGTCCACCGTTTCGATCTGCGCAGGCGTCGCATTCCGGATTGCCTGGTAATAACTATCACAGATCGCGAAATAATCTCTGATCGGGCGACGGAAGCGCCCCATCCCCAAAACATAGGTCTCGAGCAACGTATCGTCGTCGCGGTGGATCGCTATCGCGAGCCTGCCTTCCTCCACCGCGAGCGCGATTCGGTAGGGCCCTGCATAACCGTCGGGATAGACGCGCTGCGGCGCGAAGTGGTTGCCTTCGATCAGATCGAAGATGGCGATCCGCCGTTCCTGCTCGATGTCGGCCGAGCGCCACAGAATCGTGCGTTCGTCGAGCGTGACGGCAATGATGCGCGGATCGGCCATGCACTAGCCGTAGAGGGGAAGGGCAGGGGGAATCAACGCATTCCAGCATCGCCGACGGCACGTCTGACGCGCAAGACTATGTCTGCCGGATCCCTGCCGGGGTTACCCACAATCTTATCCACAAGTGCTACCGGGTTTATGCACGATCTTATCCACAGCGCAGGTCAGGTTATCCACAGCTTCTTCACGGTCCTTCAACAGGTTGTGCACGGGTTGTCCCGGAGTTGCGCCGGAGTTTCAAACACCTCCTCCCGCACTTTTGCCGGGCTTATCCCCGAACTTATCCACAGGTGCGCCAAGCGGTCCGGCGCAACGGGCTTGAGCCGCCGCGCCGACGGGTCCAAACCGCGCGCATGGCCACCGCATTTGCATCCCCACCCCCCGCTGTCCCTGAAGCCGTCTCCTTGCCCCAGAACGTCGAGGCCGAGGCGGCGATGCTCGGCGCGATGATGATCGACAACCGACTTGCCGACGACCTGATCGACAAGCTCCAGCCCGAGCATTTCTTCGAGCCGCTCCACGGGCGGATCTTCAGCGCGATCCGGTTGCTGCGTGGGAACGACATGCTCGCCTCGCCGGTGACGCTCCGCCCGATGTTCGAACAGGACGCGGGGATGAAGGAACTCGGTGGCCCGGCTTATCTCGCGCAGTTGACCGGAAGCGGCGCGGGGCTGATCGGCGCGCGCCAGTTCGCGCAGCAGATCTACGACCTGGCGATGCTGCGGACTCTGGTGACGGTCGGGCGCGGACTGGTCGAGCGCGCGATGGATACGTCGGAGGAGGTCAATCCGCGCGCGCAGATCGAGGCGGCGGAAGAGGAACTGTTCAAGGTCGCCGCGGACGGTGGAAGCGAGACCGCGATCAAGTCCTTCGCGCAGGCCACAACCTTGGCGGTCAAGAACGCCGAGAAGGCGCTCAACAGCGGCGGCGGTCTTTCGGGCATCACCACCGGGCTCGACAGCGTCAACGCCAAGATCGGTGGCATGCATCACAGCGATCTCATGATCCTCGCCGGGCGTCCCGGCATGGGCAAGACGTCGCTTGCGACCAACATCGCGTTCAACGCAGCCGCGCGCTGGATGCGCGACATGCAGGACGGCATCAAGCCAAGCGAGTCGGTCGGTGCCAAGGTCGCGTTCTTCAGCCTCGAAATGTCCGCCGATCAGCTCGCGACGCGTATCCTCTCCGAGCAGGCGCGGATCAGTTCCGAGGCGCTGCGCATGGGCAAGATCAGCCGCAACGAGTTCAATCAGCTCGCGGCGGCAGCGGCGGACCTCGAAAACCTCCCGTTGTTCATCGACGATACGGCGGGCCTGACGATCGCTGCGCTCCATACGCGGATGCGGCGTCTCCAGCGGCGCCACAATAACGAGATCGGTCTGGTCGTGGTCGATTACCTCCAGCTGCTGACCGGATCGGGCAAAAGCTCCGAGGGAAACCGCGTGCAGGAAATCTCCGAAATCTCGCGTGGGTTAAAGACGCTCGCCAAGGACATGAACGTCCCCGTGATGGCGCTGTCGCAGCTCAGTCGCGCGGTCGAAAGCCGTGAGGACAAGCGCCCGATGTTGTCGGATTTGCGCGAATCTGGGTCGATCGAGCAGGATGCGGACATCGTTTTCTTCGTTTTCCGCGAGGATTATTACGTCGCGTCGCGCGAGCCCAAGCGCCCGGTCGAGGGGGACAACCCCAAGGTGTTCGAGGACCACGCGCAATGGGCGCTCGAGATGGAGCGGGTGTTCGGGCTGGCCGAGCTGATCGTCGCCAAGCAGCGCCACGGCGCGACCGGCAAGGTGATCCTCAAGTTCGAGCCAAGCGTGACGCGGTTCAGCGATTACGTGGGCTATTGAGGTGAGGGCAGCCGCCGGGTTTCCCTACCCCGTCCGCTTCCCCGGCGAAGGCCGGGGCCCAGGTGCGAAGGTTGTTGTTGGCTAGCGCAGCGACGGCTTCAGCACGGCCACTCCGGTGCCCCGGCCTTCCCGGGGAAGGGCAAGTTGGGGAAGCGCCAGTTAGGGAAGCGCCAGTTGGAAGTTCGGCAGACGTTCAGAAAACCGGTTCCTCGCCGGGCTTCTCGGGCACGTGGATCCCGCATTCGACCTTGTCCCATCCGCGCCAGCGCCCGGCGCGGGGATCTTCGCCCGGTTGGACCTTGGACGTGCAGGGCGCACAGCCGATCGACGGATAGCCCTGCGCCTCCAGCGGATGGCGCGGCAGCTTGTGGTCGGCGAAATACGCTTCGAGCCGGGTTTTGTCCCAGTCGGCGAGTGGATTGATCTTCAGCCGCCCCTCATCCTCCTCGAACCGCGGCATTGCGATACGGGTGCCCGCCTGGAAGCCCTTGCGTCCCGAAATCCACGAATCGAACGGCGCGAGCGCCCGCCGCAAAGGCTCAACCTTGCGAAGGTCACAGCAGCCGTCCGGGTCGTAGTTCCAGCGCAGCCCCGTTGCATCCCGCGCCGCGAGCAGATGCGGGTCGGGTCGGAATACCCGCAGGTCGGTGAAGCCAAGCATCTCCGACAACTGGTCGCGATACGCCAGCGTCTCGCCAAAGATCTTCTGCGTGTTGAGGAAAAGCACGGGGATATCGCGATCGACCTGCGCGATCAGGTGCAGCAGCACCGCGCTCTCTGCGCCAAACGACGATACCGCCGCGACACGGCCCTTCAAGTCGCCGGTCAGCAACTCGCCGAGCAAGTCGCCGGTGCCGACACCCGCGAAACGCGCCTCCATCGCCGCCGCGTCAGCGGGGGAGAAGGGCGCGACGTCGATCAGGTCGAGTTTGCGCGCGCTGCTAGCCATTCCTGAGCTTCCACACCGGGACCTGACCGTCGGCGGCTTTCTGATAGACATGGTCGTAGCGGGTCAGCGCCGCCTCGAGCGTGGCCGCGTCGATCTCCGCCTCGGGTGCGAAGCTGTCGAAGCCGCAGCGCTTCATGAACGGCATCTGGTCGACGAGCACGTCGCCCTGCGCGCGCAGCTCGCCCGTGTAGCCCGCCTCGCGCAGGATGCGGGCGGCGGAATAGCCGCGGCCGTCGCGGAAGCTCGGGAAGCTGATCTCGACCAGCGCGATCCGGTCGAGATGCGGGAGCAGCGCGCGCGCGTCCTCGCCCGCCTCGAGGCGGACCGCGGTGGCGTTGGTCTGGTCCTCGAGGAACGCGTCGAGCGTGACCGCTGGCTCGTCGGAGCCGATCGACAGGGCGGACTTATCCATAAAGCGCTTCCTTGAACGGATCCATGCCGAGCCGGCGGTACGTATCGAGGAAGCGCTCGCCTGCTTCGCGCTTCTCGAGATAGACGTTGGTCACGGTCTCGACCGCGTCGACGATGCCGTCCTCGCTGAAGCCCGGGCCGGTGATCCGCGCGAGGCTGGTGTCTTCGGCGCCCGAGCCGCCGAGGAGGAGCTGGTAATTCTCTGTGCCCTTCTTGTCGACGCCGAGGATGCCGATGTGGCCCGCATGGTGGTGGCCGCAGGCGTTGATGCAGCCGCTGATCTTGAGCTTTAGCTCGCCCAAGTCACGCTGGCGCTCGGGGTCGGCGAAGCGGGTGGCGATCTTCTGCGCGACCGGGATCGAGCGGGCGTTGGCGAGGGTGCAGTAATCGAGGCCGGGGCAGGCGATGATGTCGCTGATCAGATCGACGTTGGCGGGCGCCAGGCCGGCCACGTCGAGGGCGCTCCAAACGTCGTGAAGGTCGCTTACAGCGACGTGCGGCAGGACGATGTTCTGCGCATGAGTCACGCGCAACTCGTTGAAACTGAACCGTTCTGCCAGATCGGCCATGACGTCGATCTGGTCGGCCGAGGCGTCGCCGGGGATGCCGCCGGTGGGCTTCAGGCTGATCGTCACGATCGCATAGCCGGGCTGCTTGTGCGCGACGGTGTTCTGCGCGCGCCATGCGTCGAAGGCGGGGTTGGGCGCGGTGTCGGCCTGTGGTTCCACCGCCGCAAAGGCGGGGGGCGCGAACATCTTGGTAATGCGGTCGAATTCGGCCTTGGGCGGATCGAGGCCGAGCGACTTGACGTGCTTGAACTCCTCCTCGACCTGGCGGCGATATTCGTCCGCGCCGAGCTCGTGGATCAGGATCTTGATCCGCGCCTTGTAGATATTGTCGCGGCGGCCGTAGCGATTGTAGACGCGCAGACACGCCTCGACATAGCTCAGCAGATCATCCGCCGTAATGAAGTCCTTGATTTCGGGCGCGATCATCGGGGTGCGGCCCATGCCGCCACCGACGAAGATGCGCCCGCCGAGGACGCCATCGCGCTCGACCAGCTGGATGCCGATGTCGTGCAGCCGCATCGCCGCGCGATCCTCGTCCGCGGCGATCACCGCGATCTTGAACTTGCGCGGCAAGTAGCTGAACTCGGGGTGAAAGGTGCTCCACTGGCGGAGCAGTTCGGCCCAAACGCGCGGATCGGCGACCTCGTCCGCGGCGGCGCCGGCGAACTGGTCGGACGAGATGTTGCGGATGCAATTGCCGCTGGTCTGGATCGCATGCATCTCGACCGTCGCCAGCTCGGCGAGGATGTCGGGCGCATCGGACAGCTTGATCCAGTTGTACTGGATGTTCTGGCGGGTGGTGAAATGACCGTAACCCCGGTCATATTTGCGCGCAATATGGCCGAGAATCCGCATTTGCCGCCCGTCCAGCGTACCATATGGGACGGCTACGCGCAGCATATAGGCGTGAAGTTGCAGGTACAGACCGTTCATCAGCCGCAACGGCTTGAACTGGTCCTCGGTGATCTGCCCCGCGAGGCGGCGCTTCACCTGGTCGCGGAACTCTTCGACGCGGGAGTCGACGATCGACTGGTCGTACTGGTCATATTTATACATGGGCAATTCCGGGCAGGATCGCAGAAGGGGTGGTCACGCAAAGGCGCGAAGCCGCGAAAAGGAAGAACGATCGGTTTGCGGGATCGAGGATCATATCACCCAGCTCCCGGCGGTTGGATCGGCGGGCTTGAGCGTCAGGTCCGGCCGCACCGTCGGGCCGAGCGCGCGGACACGGTCCTTGATATGCGCGGGGCGGGGGCCTTCGGGCGTCACGGTCGCATCGATCACATAGGGGCCGGTAACGCGCTGCAGGCCTTCCTGCGCGCGCGCGATGCTTTCGCCCTGATCGGCGACGTCGCTTGCATCCTCGATATGGCGCGACCAGCCGTTGCCGGTCCACCAGATCACATCGCCCGTCGGCAAATCGTTTCCGGTCAGCAATTTCACGCGACAGTCTCCGCCAATGTCCCGGCAATCCGTGCCCAGGACCCCAATTTGTCTTCCGCGTCGGACAGCTCGACGACCTCGCCGACGACGATGATCGCGGGCGACGCAACCTGCTCGCGCGCGACCATCGGCCCGAGATCGGCGAGCAGCGTGCGGATCGCGCGATGCCCGTCGAGCGTCCCGCGTTCGAGCACCGCGACCGGCATTTCGGGCGCGACGCCGTCGCGCATCAATTTGTCCGCAATGTCGGATGCAGTCGCGATCCCCATGTAGATCACCAGCGTCCGGCCCTTGCCCGCGAGCCCCGACCAGTCCTGTTCGGTCAAGCCCTTGCACTGGCCCGCGACGAAGCTGACCGCGCTCGAATAATCCCGGTGGGTGAGCGGGAGCATCGCTTCCGCCGCGCAGCCGAGCGCCGCCGATACGCCGGGGATGACCTCGACCGGCAGGCCCGCCGCGCGCACTTCCTCGACCTCTTCGCCGCCGCGACCGAAAATGAACGGATCGCCGCCCTTCAATCGCACGACTACGCTGCCGGTCTTCACATGCGCGATGATCAGCGCGTTGATCGCTTCCTGCGGGAGCGTGTGGCGTGAGCGTTTCTTGGCGACCGAGATGCGCTGGGCATGGGCCGGGGCGAGATCGAGCACGCGCGGGTCGATCAGTCCGTCATGGACGACGACATCGGCCTCGCGCAGCGCGGCGACCGCGCGGACGGTGAGCAGGCCGGGGTCGCCCGGACCCGCGCCGACGAGGATGACTCGCCCGCGGGCGGTGGGATCGAGGAGAGTTGCCATCGCTGTCAGATGGGCTGGACCAGCGCGATCGGCAATTCAAGGATGCTTTGGGGCGAGGTAGGCAATCTTTTGTTGGGATCGGCAAGTGGGGCGCATTGTGGCTGTTCCCGCGAACGGATTACACCCGCCGGGTCTGGAGCAAGGCCATTCCCCCATCGCGCAAGACCGCAATGACGGATGCGCTCCAGAGGCAAGCTGCTGCTGCAACGCCAGACAATGCGCCGCCAAAGGGTGACGGTACCGCAAATCCGACTAAAGCGACCGCGATCAGGGCCCCTCCCAGACGATAGTAGGCTCGAAATCCGGTCCCATAGGCGACTGGCAGGAAGTGCAGGCCGACCACCAAGGCCATTGCTGGCAAGCGCCAGTCCGGTCGATGCATATTCATGACGACGTTGATCGCGACGAAGATCCCAGCCCCTTCCGCCGTGCTGGCCCATAGGAACGTCCGCTTTGCCGTGCTGGATAATGCAATTCCGCTACCGGGTTGGCGAAGCGCGTACGACGCGGTGAATGCTATGAGCACAAAAACCAGGAAGGGGATGACAAGGATCGACCCGAGAACATGCCACTGCCAGGCAAGTGTCAACGCCAGAAACACTGCGCCGAAAAATCCCATGATGATCGCGCTGCGACTTCCCACTATCATTCCCCTCACTCAAAGCGTGAGTATGTCTGCTTTCGGAAAGACTGTCGATACGGTCTGCCGATATTCCCAGCTGAAGTGAGTACCTTGGCCTTCTCGAACTCCGTTCGTGATTACCCATTTCAAAATTTCCCAGTTGGAAAGCGGGATTATGAGAATAAGAGCGTTTTACGAATGGCTGCTTTCCGGGCTGGGAATCGCCGCGCCGATCGTCTGACATGAGGCGTCAGCCGCCCGACCGTTTTTCGTTCTGATAGCTGCTGACCGGCATTCACGTGGCATGCGCTCGGGATTGGGTCTGGAACGTCGCAATGTGTTGGAGAGCGGTCATACTAGGAATGACGGTGGGGATGGGGAATGTCAGCACCCCGTCCTTAATTCTCGGGTAGACGGGATCCATTCGCGCCGTCCGTCCAGTCCTGCGCAGTCAGCCAGTATGGATCCCCGCCGTCGCGGGGATGACGGAAAGGGGCGTGACCTTCTGAAAGACGACCGCGACGCATCAAACTGAACCGCAGGATTTACTGGATTGATGCCGTCCGAGCCAAAACTAGTTTCCCGCCGCGCAGGACAGCCGCACCTGCTTCGCAGGCTTGTCGAAGACGAGCGTGGAGCACCCGGCCAAGGCATCGGTACCCAGGACGATCAGTCCTTTTTTCGGATGCCTGGATTTGGCGGTGACGACAATCTCGTCGGGGTCTGACGCAGGCATAGCCGCTCCTTCCTCGGGAATGTGCCCCGTTATGGTGTCATCGGTAACGCGAATACCGACGCGCGACAGCGCGATCCCGCCCAGGATCAGCGGCCGCGCCAACTGCATGACGCGGTATGGCCGCACAATCCCGAACGCGACCTCTTGCTGCCCGGTTATGTGGGTCATCGTGCCCCCCTGCGATCGCGCGAGCGCCAGCGCGGCAGGCGCTGTTACCAGCGTCATAGGGCTGTGGGGGTCGAACCGCATCCGGACCGGCGTGTCGCCGATCGTCACCAAGGCGTCCAGGAAGATCCAGTCTCCAAACAGCGCACCGGCCACTCCGCCTTCGTTATCGAGCGGCAAAGTCAACGCGACTTCCCCGGGTCGCGCTGCTTGCAGCTGAAACCGCACCACCGGCTCGGGCACACCTGCCGGACCGATCGAGCCGTTGGCGAATGGCACATAGTCGCGCGATAGCCAGCCGACTTTTCGGCGCGCAGCTTTCCGGCCGTGCCAGCCGAACCTGGCGGTCGCTGTCCGCCCATAGACGTTTTCTTTCCCGATCCGGTACCGCACGGCTACGGCAAAAATACCGCCGCCCTTCATGCCGAGTTCGGCGGCAAGTGCTTTTGGCAGCAACGGTAGCCCCGGTGCCGCGGGCTCGATCCGGAGCCGCAATGCGCGTCTGGCGACGGTGACGGGAACAGTTGCGTCGCCGCTCACCACCCGTTCTGCCGATGGTGCAGCACTGACCACCGAGATAGCCAAGGCCGCCATTCGTAGCTGCATTTCCCCACCCTTGCTCGTCATGGTCGATTGTGCCGACGATCGTGGCAGCACAATGGCGCGCGGCTGAGCTTGTAGCGCACCGTCCAAGCGCCTAGCAAATTGCCGCAAGGTGTTCGACTTGCGCGTAAACACATAGCCTGGGAATCGCTTCGATGATGAACAAGACGCTTCTGCTGCTGGCCGGAACCACCGTGCTGCTCGCCGGCTGCGGGACCAAGACCGGCACCGACAATGCCACCACCACCACCACCACTACCGCCACCAGCGCAGCCCCCGCGGCGACGCGCGTGCGCGGCGTCGTCCAGACGGTCGACACCAACAGCGTCACGATCCAGGGCTATGACGGCAAGACGACGACGGTGCCGATCGACGCCAAGACGGGCTTCGCGTGGGTGGTCGGCTCGAGCCTCTCGACGCTCAAGACCGGTGACTTCGTCGGCACCGCGACATCGGGTCCGGACAGCGCGTTGCGCGCGGTCGAGCTGGTGATCTTCCCCGAGGCGATGCGCGGATCGGGCGAGGGCCATTATGGCTGGGACGTTCCAGGCGTGGTCGCGGCGAGCGGCGGCAATGGCGGCGGCGGCGCTAGCGGCATGACCAACGGTACGGTTCAGCAGCAGAGCGGCCAGAACGCGAGCGGGATGACCAATGGCACGGTGCAGGAACAGAGCGGGATGACCAACGGGACGGTCAGCTCGACCGCGGGGACGGCGGGCGAGACCAGCCTGACGATCGGTTACAAGGGCGGTACCGCGAAGGTGCTGGTCCCCGCCGGTACGCCGATCGTACGGTTCGAGCCGACCCAGCGTTCTATGCTCGCCAAGGGCCAGAAGGTGTTCGTCGTGAAGACCGACGATGCGCCGGGCGCCAAGTTCGTCGCGATCGGCAAGGATGGCCTGACCCCGCCGATGTAAACGGCGTACGATCCTGCGCGACGGTGGTGTCGCGCAGGATCGATCCGCGCATTTCCCGAGGCGCGGCAATTTCCCTCGCGCCGGATCGCGCCTAGATGCAGCGTGTGACGATGACCCCATCCCAGACCCGCCTTGTCGAATCCGTCCGGACCCTGTTGGGGCCGAAGGCGGTGACGACCGATCCGTCCGACATCGCGCCGTGGCTCGACGACTGGCGCGGGCGCTATCACGGTGCGAGCGCGGCGATCCTTTCCCCCGACAACACCGAGAGCGTCTCGACGATCGTCCGGCTTGCGGGCGCGCACGGGGTGCCGCTGGTCCCGCAGGGCGGGAACACCTCGATGGTCGGCGGTGCGACGCCGCCTGCGGATGGTTCCGCGCTGATCCTGTCGCTGCGGCGGATGAACCGGATGCGCCGGATCGATGCGGCGGCGGGGCTTGCGGTGGTGGAGGCGGGGGTGATCCTCGCCGACCTGCACGACGCGGCGGAAGCGGAGGGGATGCGTTTCCCGCTGACGCTCGGCGCGCGCGGGAGCGCAACCGTCGGCGGGCTGGTCTCGACCAACGCGGGGGGCACGCAGGTGCTGCGGTTCGGGACGATGCGGTCGCTCGTCGCGGGGCTCGAGATCGTGCTGCCAGACGGGCAGATCCAGGACGGGCTCTCCGCGCTCAAAAAGGATAATCGCGGCTATGACCTGACGCAGTTGCTGGTCGGCGCGGAGGGGACGCTCGGCGTGGTGACCGCGGCGACGCTGCGGCTCGTCCCGATCGCGGCGGATCGCGCGACGGGGTGGATCGCGGTCGACAGTCCGCAGGCGGCGCTGGCGCTGTTGCGGTCGCTCGAAAACCGCGCAGGCGATGCGATCGAAAGTTTCGAGCTGGTCCCGGGCGGGATCCTCGATCTGGTGCTCAAGCATATTCCCGGCACGCGCGCGCCGCTGGCGGGGCGACATCCGTGGCTGGTGCTGATCGATTACGCGACCGGACCCGGTCAGGCGCCTGCGCGCGATCAGCTCGAGGGCGTACTGGCGGCGGCGCTGTCGGGCGGGCTGGCGCGCGATGCGGTCGTCGCCGCGAGCGCGGCGCAGGCGAGCGCCTTCTGGCGGCTGCGCGATTCGATTTCGGAGGCCGAGCGCGCCGAGGGGCCGACGATCGCGCATGACATTTCGGTCGCGGTGGAAGCGATGCCCGACTTCATGGTCGATGCCGCCGCGGCGGTGGAGGCGGCCTATCCGGGCGTCCATGCGACGGGCTTCGGGCATCTCGGCGACGGCAACGTCCATTTCCACGTCAACGCGCCCGCCGGCCTGCAGCACGACCCCGCCGCCGCGGAACGCTGGCGCGCGGAGGTGGGTGCGCCCGCCAGCCGGATGGTCTACGATCTCGTCGTCGCGGCGGGCGGGTCAATCTCGGCCGAGCACGGGATCGGCCAGATGAAGCGCGACGAGCTGGAGCGGCTGTCCTCGCCCGCGCGGCTCGCGGCGCTGCGTGCGATCAAGGCGGGGCTCGATCCGCAGGGGTTGATGAATCCCGGCAAGCTCCTCGCTCTTGCGGAAAAGCCGCGCGCACCATAGAGCCAGCGTCCGTAAGGCGTGGGGGACCTGCGCGCTACTTTCACCGATGGAGACGATCATGGCCAGCGCGCCGCAAGCCCTTCCCCTGTTCTACAATGCGCTCGAACCGCTTTCGAGCGAGACGCACGCCAACTTCCGTTTCAACGCGGCGGATTCGGCGCCGTTCCTCGTCAACCAGCATGCCATTCCGGTGACCGTCGACGAGTTCGTCGCGGCGCAGCCGTGGTTGCCGATCGTCTTCACGACGGGCGCGGATTCGATCCCGATCGCGCTGATGGGGCTCAACGAGGGCGTCAACGTGTTCGTCGGCGACGACGGCAAGCTGATCGAGGACAAGGTCTATGTCCCCGCCTATATCCGCCGCTACCCGTTCATGCTCGCGCGGCTTCGCCCCGACGCGCAGGACCTGTCGCTGTGCTTCGATCCGACCAGCGAGACGATCGGCGCGTTCGACCAGGGCGAGGCGCTGTTCGCAGACGGCAAGCCGACCGAGCTCGTCCAGAACATCCTCGGTTTCAACGAGCAGTTCGAGCAGGCCGGTGCGCGTACCGCCAACTTCATGACCGAGCTGCGCGAGATGGACCTGCTGATGGACGGTGAGTTCACGCTCAACATGGCGGGCAACGACCAGCCGTTCGTCTATCGCGGCTTCCAGATCGTCAACGAGGAAAAGCTCAACGACCTGCGCGGCGACCAGCTGCGCAAGATCCAGAAGTCGGGCCTGCTGCCGCTGGTCTATGCGCACCTGTTCTCGCTGACCACCTTGCCGCAGATCTTCGATCGTCAGGTCAAGCTGGGCAAGGTCCCGGTCCAGCAGCTCATCAACTGATCCGTGCTTTCCCCCGGCTCGCCGCGCGGGCCGGGGGCGGTGACGAAAACCGCGCAAACGGGCCAATCCGGCGGTGATTTTATCCCTTGAACCGCAAAAACCGCTTACCTATATCGCTGCTACGCGGTTTCGTGTTCCCCCCTTTCGCGGGACCGCGCGACGCTCCTCCGGGAGCGTCTCCTCCCTGAACCTTGGCCACCGCGTGTTTTGCACGCGGTGGTTTTTTTTGGTTATTCCGCCGCGATTGCGGTCTGGCCGCGCCCGCCCGCCGCTTCGTGCGCGAGCGCATCGATCACCGCGCGGAGGATGGCTGCGGTGCTGGCCAGCCCGTCGCCCGGCTGATCCCCGGCAGGATCGAGGTACAGCCCCCGGTCGAACTCGAGCTGGATCGCATGGACCCTCCCGCCGCGCGCATGCGTATCGAGGACATGTGCGCCCGCATAGGGCGTGTTGCGCGCGACCGGAATGGCGGCGTCGCGGACGATCCGCTCAATCGCGTCGACGAAGCGCGAGTCGGCGCTGCGCCCGAAGCGGTCACCGATCACGACTTTGGGGCCGCCGGGGCCGAGGCTGGGCATCGAATGAACGTCGAGCAGCACCGCGACCCCGAAGCGTGCGCGCGTCGCGTCGAGCGTCTCGGCGAGCATAGCGTGATAGGGCCGGTGATCCGCGAGGATCCGCGCCTGTACCTCGCTGGCGGTGAAGCGCCGCCGCCACAGTTCGCCTGCGCCATTCACCCGTCGCGGCACCAGCCCGAGCCCGCCGCGGACCTTCGCGGAGGGTGCCGGCAGCGCGGTCGCGCGTGCGCCTTCGTCGATCGCGGGGTCGCGTTCCTGTTCGCTGCGGTTGAGATCGATCCAGGCGCGTGCGCGGCGCTGGACCAGCATCGTCTCGTCCCCGCGTGCGGCGAAGGCGAGCGCGTCGACGTGGCGATCCTCCAGCACCGTTGCGGCGGAAAGCGGCACCCGCAGCGCCGCGAGCAGCGCAGGCGGATAGTCGCGCCCGGCGTGCGGCACCGACAGGACCACGGGGCTGCGCGGGACGGCGTCGCCGTATCGGTCGAACGAGGGCAGGTCGAACGGGGGCGGGGCAGGGCTCATCTCCCCCGATGGTAGCATGCATCCGGCCCGTACCGGCTGGAAAATGTTAAGCCCTTCGCGCATACAATACCGCAAATGCGGGTGGTTTTGCCCGCCAGGGCAGAATGGCATGATTCGGATCTTGTTGGCGGAAGACGATCGCGTGATGCGCGAGTATCTGACGCGCGCGCTCGAGCGCTCGGGCTATTCGGTGGCGGCGGTCGACCGCGGGACCGCGGCGATCCCGTTGCTCGAGGAGGAACGCTTCGACCTGCTCCTCACCGATATCGTGATGCCCGAGATGGACGGGATCGAACTCGCGCAAAAGGCGAGCGAAATGGCACCCGACCTGCGGGTGATGTTCATCACCGGCTTTGCCGCGGTGACGCTCAAGGCAGGCAAGTCGATGCCGCAGGCGCGGGTTCTGTCCAAGCCGTTCCACCTGCGCGACCTCGTGCTCGAGGTCGACCGGATGTTCGAGCTCGAGCGGGTCGGCGGAAATTTCTGAATTCGCGCAAGAGGTGCTTGCGCGGGGGAAAAGCCTTCGCTAAAGGCCACCCCTCGCCCGGCACCGCCGCGGCGAAGTGGGCGTGTAGCTCAGTGGTAGAGCACTGTGTTGACATCGCAGGGGTCGCAAGTTCAATCCTTGCCACGCCCACCATTAAAGGCCCGCCTTCTCGATGAGATGGCGGGCTTTTTTGCGTCTGGTCGCGGTGCGATCCTCCGAGCACCGGCATGCGCAGCGAAGGGCGGGCGGTGATACGACCGAGATCGTCATGCCTGGCTTCTTGCAGGTGCTGGATCTTACCCCTGTTCGTATATGAATTCGCGCTTTATGGCTGCACGTACAAACGAACGCCGCGTATGCGCTCTCGCGTCTGCCGAGCCTGAACATGGAGAGGAAGACGCATGGCCCACCGATCGTGGTTGCTTCCGGTGCTGGCGGTATTCGCCCCCCTTGCCGCGCAGGCGCAGACCGATGTCCCGGGTGACCCCCATGCGGGCGATCCGGTCGGGATCGTCGAGAATCCATGCCCGCAGCATCCCGCCCCGACCGACGGTCCCGGCTGGGACGTCTGGAAGCTGCACATGCTGACGCGCGATTTCGGGCAGACGTGTCGCTATGCGGACGCCAACCGCGCCCTCGCGGCAAACGCACGGCCGGTGCGCGTCGTCTTCATGGGCGATTCGATCACCGACAACTGGATCCACAGCGACGCGGCCCTGTTCAGCCACGGCGTGGTCGATCGCGGGATCAGCGGGCAAACCACGCCGCAAATGCTTGCGCGCTTCCGCGTCGACGTGATCGCGCTCAAGCCGCGCGCGGTGCATATCATGGCGGGCACCAACGACATCGCGGGGAATACCGGCGCGGCGACGATCGCGACCGTCCAGGGCAATATCGCCAGCATGGCCGAGCTGGCGCGCGCGCACGGGATCAAGGTCATCATCGCCTCGATCCCCCCGGCAGCGGCCTTTCCGTGGAGCCCGGGCAAGCGGCCGGTCCCGCAAATCGCCGCGATGAACGCCTGGCTGCGCGGCTACGCCAAGGCGAACGGTTTCGGTTATGTCGATTATTTCGCCGCGCTCGCGACACCCGAGGGCGCGATGAAGCCCGGCCTCTCCAGCGACGGCGTCCATCCGACATCGCGAGGCTATGCGGTGATGCGACCGCTCGCGCTTGCCGCAATCGCGCGGACGCTCGGCAGATGAGCCTGACCCGCCGCTCGGTCCTCGCCGGCATGGCCGCATTGCCGATGGCGCGCGCGGCGCTCGCGCAAAGCCCGATGGGGCTCGCGCGTGGCCCGGTCGAGGCGAACTGGCCGTCGCTCGTTTCCAACTATCGCTACCCGGACTGGTTTCGCGACGCCAAGCTCGGGTTGTGGGCGCACTGGGGGCCGCAATCGGTTCCCGAGCAGGGCGATTGGTACGGCCGCTTCCTGTATATGCAGGGCCATCCGATGTACGAGCATCACCGCAAGACCTACGGTCATCCGACGGTCTCGGGGATGAAGGACATCCAGAACCTGTGGACCGCGGACCGCTGGGATCCCGAGGCATTGATCGCGCGCTACAAGAAGGTCGGCGCGCGCTATTTCATGGCGCTCGCCAATCATCACGACAATCTCGATTGCTACGACAGCCGCTACCATGCGTGGAATTCGCTCCGCGTCGGGCCGAAGCGCGACGTGGTCGGCACATGGGAAAAGGCGGCGCGCGCGGCGGGACTCAAGTTCGGCGTGTCGAATCATTCGGCGCATAGCTGGCACTGGTACCAGACCGCTTATGGCTATGACCCGACCGGGCCGAAACGTGGCGAACGCTACGACGCGTTCCGGCTGCGCAAGGGCGATGGCAAGGGGCAGTGGTGGGACGGGCTCGATCCGCGCGAACTCTACACCGGCGGCCACGCGGTCATGCCCGACGGGATCGACACGATCGCGGGCATGGAAGCGTGGCACGACACGCATGACGGCCAATGGATCGAGACCGGCCCGACCGACGATCCCGCCTATGTCACGCGCTGGCTGCTCCGCCAGACCGACCTCGTCGCGAAGTACAAGCCGGACCTCGTCTATTTCGACGATTACGGGCTGCCGTTCGGGTCGGTCGGGCTTGCGGCGGCGGCGGATTATTACAATCGCTCGATCGAGTGGTCGGGCAAGATCGACGTCGCGCTCTTTGCCAAGCAACTCAAAGCCCATGAGCGCTTCGGCGTCGTGCAGGATGTCGAGCGCGGTTTTACCGACCATATCTGGGACGAGCCGTGGCAGACCGACACCTGCCTTGGGGACTGGTTCTACAACGTCGCGCGGTTGAATGACAAAAGCTACAAGACCGCCGAGCAGGTCGTGCAGCGGCTTGCCGACGTCGTCTCCAAGAACGGCAACCTGCTGCTCTCGGTCCCGCAACCCGGGCATGGCGCGATCGACGGCGAGGAGGAACGGATCCTCGACCGGCTGGGCGAATGGACCGCGATCAACGACGAGGCGATCTTCGGCTCGCGGCCGTGGCGTCGCTACGGGGAGGGGCCTACGCAGTTAACACCGGGGATGCAGAATGAAGCCGGTGCCGGAACCTTCACGCCGCGCGACGTCCGTTTCACCACCAACAAGGGCGCGCTGTATGTCCTGTTCCTGGGCTGGCCGAGCGGGACCGCGTCGGTCGCGTCGCTTGCGCGCGGGCGGCTTGCGGGCGTGATCGAGCGCGCGACCCTGCTTGGCGGCGGGCCGGTGCCGCATCGGCAGGACGCCGCGGGCACGCATTTCGACCTGCCGCGCAAGCCCGATGGCAGCTTCGTCCCCGTCATCCGGCTCGACGGGCGCGGGCTGGTATGAGCGCCGCGCCGCCCTCGCGCGCTGCGCATGTCGTGCCGCGCGTGCTGATCGTTGCGCTGTTCTTCCTGTGGGGCGCGGCAAACAACCTCAACGACGTGCTGATCACGCATTTCAAGGGGCTGTTCAGCCTCGGTGATTTCGGCGCGGGGCTGGTGCAATCGGCCTTCTACCTCGGCTATTTCTGCCTCGCGATCCCCGCCGCGCTGTTCATGCGCGCTTATGGGTATCGTGCTGCGGTGCTGCTCGGGCTGGGCCTCTACGGCCTTGGCGCCTTGCTGTTCTGGCCGGCGGCGGGGGCGCTCAGTTATCCAGGGTTCCTCCTCGCCCTGTTCGTCATCGCCAGCGGGCTCGCCTTTCTCGAGACGTCGGCCAACCCGCTGATCGCGCGGCTCGGCAGCCCCGAGACCGCATCGCGCCGCCTCAACTTCGCGCAGGCGTTCAACCCGCTCGGGTCGATCGGCGGCGTGCTGATCGGGCGGGCGTTCATCCTGTCGGATTCGCCGGCGCTCGATCGCGCGATGCAGGCGGCGGCGGTGCAGGTTCCGTATCTCGTGATCGGGCTCGGCGTGCTGTTCTGGGCGCTGCTGATCTTCCTCGCGCCCTTCCCGTCGTCGGTGACCGAGCCCGACCGTGACGAGGGGGTCGGCGCAACCAGAGACTTTGCGGCGCTGTTGCGGATGCCGCGCGTCCTCGCCGGGGTAGTGACGCAATTCTTCTATGTCGGCGCGCAGGTCGGGGTGTGGAGCTTCATGATCCGCTACGCCGAAGTCGCGCTCCCGGGGACGCGCGCGACCGAGGCGGCGGAGTATCTTACGCTGTCGCTGGTCGTGTTCATGGTCGGGCGGTTCGTCGGCGCGGGGCTGATGGGCCGGATCCGGCCGCTTCCGCTGCTGTCCGGCTTTGCGGCGGCGGCGTGCGGCTGCTGCCTGTTCGCGGCCTCGGTCGGCGGCATGGCGGGGGTGGTGGCGCTGGTCGCGAGCAGCTTCTTCATGTCGATCATGTACCCGACGATCTTCGCGGAGACGGTCAATGGCCTTGGCGGGCGGACCAAGGCGGGGTCGGCGTTGCTCGTGATGGCGATCATCGGTGGTGCGGTGTTTACTGCGGGGATGGGCCTGGTCTCGGACGCGACGGGATCGATCGTGCGGGCGATGGTCGTGCCGGCGGCGTGCTTCCTCGTCGTGCTGCTGTTCGGTCTGTTCAGCATTCGGAAACCGGCATGATCGCGTTGCCCGGGCTTGGCATGGGGTGCGCCGGGATCGGCAACCTGTATCGCGCGGTCGGCGATCGTGTGGCGGACGAGACCGTCGCGGCGGCGCTGGCGGCGGGGATCGGCTATTTCGACGTGGCGCCGCATTATGGTTTCGGGCTGGCGGAGGCGCGGCTTGGCGAGGCGCTTGCGACGTACGATCCGCAGCACCGCGCGTTCGTCTCGACCAAGGTCGGTCGCCTGCTCGAACCGACCGCAGACGCCGCTGTCGAGCGGCACGGCTTCGTCGCCGCGCCCGCGCTGGAGCCGGTGTTCGACTATACGCATGACGGGGTGTTGCGCAGCGTCGACGCGAGCCGCGAACGGCTGCGGCGCGACCGGATCGACCTGCTGTACGCGCATGATCTTGGCACGGTGGTGCACGGTGGCGACGCCGCGCGGCATCTGGCCGACTTCGTCGCGGGTGGCTATCCCGCGCTGCGGCGGCTGCGCGAGGCGGGCGAGATCGGCGGTATCGGGCTCGGCGTCAACGAAGTCGCGGTGTGCCACGACCTGCTCGACCGGGTCGAACTCGACGTCATCCTGCTTGCCGGGCGGCATACCCTGCTCGAACAGGGCGCGCAGAGCCTGTTCGACCGGTGCCGCGCGACCGGCACGCAACTCGTGATCGGCGGGCCATACAATAGCGGCATCCTCGTCGAGGGCAGTCGCACCGCGAGCCACTTCGACTATGCCGCGCCGCCGCCCGAGATCGTCGCGCGGGTCGCGGACCTCGAGCGGGTCTGCGCGACGTTCGACGTGCCGCTGCCCGCCGCCGCGCTGCAATTCCTGACGCGCGACCCGGCGGTCGCCTGTGTGATCCCCGGTCTGGTCGGGGCGGCGCAGGTTGCGGACACGATCCGCTACGCCGCCTGGCCGATCCCCGATGCGCTGTGCGACGCGCTGGGCGTGTCCGAGCCCGTCGCATGAGCGCGCTGCTGTTGCATCCGGACGACACGATCCTCGTCGTCACCACTGCGCTGGCGGCAGGGGATAGGGTCGCGATCGACGGTGCGTCGATCAGGATGGCGGTGCCGATCGAGGTCGGCCACAAGATCGCCCGCCACGCGCTCTCCACCGGGGATACGGTGATCAAATATGGCGCGCCGATCGGCTCGATGACCGCGCCTGCGGCACCCGGCGATCACGTCCACCTGCACAACATGAAGAGCGACTATATCGCGACGCACCTGCGCGACACGCTTGAACGGAGCACATCATGATTTCCGCCTGGGGGCGTGCCGATGGCCGCAAGGGGATCCGCAACGTCGTCGCGGTCGCCTATCTCGTCGAATGCGCGCACCATGTCGCGCGGCGCATCGTCGACAAGATCGACGATCCCGACGTCCATCTGATCGGCTTTCCGGGCTGCTTCCCCAACAGTTATGCCGACACGGTGATGAAGGCGATCGCGACGCACCCCAATGTCGGCGCCCTGGTGATCGTCTCGCTCGGCTGCGAGAGCTTCAACCGCGAGGGGCTGGCGGCCGCGGTCGCGGCGAGCGGACGGCCGGTCGAGACGCTGGTGATCCAGCAGAATGGCGGCACCGCGGCGACGATCGCAGCGGGGCTCGGGGCGGTCGCGCGCGTCAAGGCCGTAGCCGACGCGGGGCCGCGCGTGCCAATGGCGGTCAGCGAGCTGATCGTCGGGACGATCTGCGGCGGATCAGACGGGACCAGCGGGATCACCGCCAACCCCGCGGTCGGCGGCGTGTTCGACCGCCTCGTCGCCGAGGGCGCGACCTGCATCTTCGAGGAGACCGGCGAACTGGTCGGCTGCGAGAATATCATGGCCGACCGTGCGCTGACGCCCGAACTCGGCGCGGAACTGATCGCCAGCGTCCGCAAGGCCGAGCATTATTATACCGTGCTCGGCTTCGGCAGCTTCGCGCCCGGCAACGCCGAGGGGGGGCTGACGACGCAGGAAGAGAAGTCGATGGGGGCCTATTCCAAGTCGGGCAGCTCGCTGATCTCGGGGGTCGTCAAGCCGGGTGATGTGCCGCCTTCACCGGGGCTGTACATGCTCGATGTCGTCCCCGACGGTGAGCCACGCTTCGGCTTTCCCAATATTTCGGACAATGCCGAAATCGTCGAGCTGATCGCGTGCGGGGCGCATCTCACGCTGTTCACCACCGGACGCGGGTCGGTCGTCGGGTCGGCGATTTCGCCCGTCATCAAGATCTGCGCCAATCCCGAGACCGCGCGCAAGCTGGCGGGCGACATGGACGTCAACGCCGGCCGGATCCTCGATGGCGAGGCGTCGCTCGCTGAGGTCAGCGACGAGATCTACGCGCGGATGGTCACGGTCGCGCAGGGCGTGCGGAGTGTGTCGGAGGAACTCGGGCACCGCGAGTTCATCCTGACCTACAAGCAGTTCGATCCGGTCGGACCGGCCTGCCTGCCGCGCCGGGGCGCATAAAAAAACCCGCCCGGACGGCATCACCGAAGCGATGCCGTCCGAACGGGCAGGCGGGGAGGAACCTCGTGACCGCCCGTCGCCGGACGGGAAACCTTAGAAAGTGATGCGCGCCACGCCGCTGATCTGGCGATCGCTCATGATCGAATCGCGCGGGCGGGTGAGGATGCCGTAATAGGTCGAGCGCACCGTGTTGGTCAGGTTGGTGCCGTTGACGGTAAGCGACAAGTGCGGCGTGACGTTGGCGGTGATCGACGCATCGAGCTGGCCCGACGCCTTCTGGAAGATCGGCAGGTTGCCGGTCCCGTTCGCCGAGGTCGTGACCAGGAACTTGTTGCGCCAGTTGTACGCCGCGCGCGCCGAGATGATCCCATGCTCGTAGATGCCGACCAGGTTGAAGTTGTACTTCGACAGGCCCTCGAGCGGCAATTGCGTGACCGGGCCCTGGCTTGCGGGGCTGGGCGCCTGCGAGTCGACATAGGTGGCGTTGGCCTGGACCCCGAGGCCCTTGAGCGCGCCGGGAAGGAAGTCGAAGAACTGCTGATAGGCGACTTCGACGCCCTTCACCTTGGCCTTGGCGGCATTGTTGTAGGTGGTCACGTCGTAGGTCGCCGTCACGTTGTCCGTGAAGGTGACGTTACGCTGGTTGATGACGGTCTGGATGTAGTTCGAGATGTCCTTGTAGAAGCCAGCAACGGTGAGCGAGCCGGTCCGCGAAAAATACCACTCGGCCGAGACGTCGAAATTGGTCGACTTCATCGGCTTGAGGAACGGGTTGCCGCTCGAGGTGGTGTGCTGCTGGTTGATCTGCGCGGTGCCCGGCTCGGTGATCGTCAGCGCCGGATTGACCTGATCGAAGCGCGGGCGCGAGATGTTCTTCGACGCGGCGAAGCGCAACTGGAGCTTTTCGGTAAGGTGCGCGCGCAGGTTGAGGCTCGGCAGCACCGAGGTGTAGCTGTTCGTCTCGCCGATCGCGGTGAAGGTCGGCGCGGCGGTCGACTGGGTGCCATCCGGCGCGGTGATCAGGTCGATCTGCTGGTAGAAGCCCGCCACCGCCGACTGGGTGCGCACGACGCGGACGCCGATGTTGCCGTCGATCGGCACCGGCAGGTTGCTTGCCTTGAAGAAGGCGGCGGCATAGCCGGCATAGCTCTTCTGCGACTGCGAGTTGGTGCCGCTCGGCGCGAACGGCGGCGTCGTCGTGACGCCTAGCGCCGCACGCGTCGCGTCATAGTTCAGCACGGTCGGCAATGAGAACGCCTGGATATCGCCGAACAGGTTCGCCTGCCCGCGGTAGAAGTCGCTCAGGTCGACATAGGTCAGGTTGCTCGCCGGCCCGGTCAGGCCGATATAGCGATAGCCGGTGTCGTTGGTGGCGTTTTCGCGATTGGCATAGCGCAGCCCGACCTTGATCGCGCTCAGAATGCCCCCGTTGAAGCGATATTCGCCATCGAGGCGGCCGACCGTGTCGGTGCCCTTGGAATTGTTCAGATCGTCGAGGTAGAAGCCGTTGCTGTAGGTGCCCGGGTTGGCGAGACCGGCAGCGGATGCGATCTGGAACGACGGGGTCGTGCCCGAAATGTCCTGCCGCAACGTCGTCGCCGTCCCGCTCAGCCCGACGATCGAGTTGAGATTGTCGGTCTTCGAATCGACATACTGGAAATCGCCAGTGATCGTCAGATTGGCAGACGGCTTCCACTTGCCGTTGAGCGAGTAGTCGCTCGTGACCGAATGGCGCGAGCCGATCGAGGTGTTGTTGCCGATCGGCACGTCGGTGAACGTGCCGCTCTGGAAATCACCGTTCTCCGCATAGGTGAAGGGCGCGCCCGCGAGCGGCGTGATCGCGGCGCCGCTGGTGTAGGCGAAGTAGCTGTAGCCATAATTGCGGATTTTATAATCGTTGTGAAAATACTCGCCGGTGAATTCGAGCGTGCTGCTCGGGCGCCATTGCAGCGACACGTCGACGCCGAGGCGGCGGCGGTCGCCGATGACCTCGCCGATGCCGGTGCCGTGCGGCAGCGTGGTCGTCTGGCCGGTGCGGCCAAGCAGCGCCGCGGTCGCGGCGTCGCTCGGGCTGGTGAAGCTGCCATCGGCCTTGCGGCTCTGGTCGAGCGTGTAGAACGGCTCGGTCGAGATCGTATCCTGCCGGAAATTGGTCTTCTGGTAGGACGCGCTCGCCAGAATGCCGATCTCGCCGATGCCGGTATGCCAGCGCTGGCTGACCAGCAGCGATGCGGCGGGCTGGCTCTTGCCGATCAAGTCGTAATAGGTGTTGGCGACCGAGCCCGAGATCTTGAAGCCGTCGAAGTCGAACGGCTTGCGCGTGCGGAAGTTGATCGTGCCGCTCAACTGATCCTCGATCAGGTTGGACGACGGGTTCTTGTAGACGTCGATCCCAGCGAGCAGCTCGGACGGGACGTCCTCGAGGCTCAGCGCATTGCCCGATCCGCTCGCGGTGAAAATGTCGCGGCCGTTGAGTTCGGTGCGGACCTGCGTCAGCCCGCGGATCGCGACCGCGCTGCCTTCGCCGAAGTTGCGCTGGATCTGGACGCCCGAGATGCGCTGCAACGCCTCGGCGATGTTGCGATCGGGCAGCTTGCCGATGTCCTCGGCGACGATCGAGTCGACCACCTGATCCGAATTGCGCTTGATGTTCTGCGCCGAGCGAAGGCTCGCGCGGACGCCGGTGACGACGATGTCCTGGCCGACGGCGGCGGCGGCGGGGGCCTCGACCGCAGGGTCGATGGCGGGGGCGGTGGCGGGTGACTGGTCGCTTGCGGGGAGCGCGGGGCCGGTCGGTGCGGTGGTCTGCTGCGTCGTCTGGGCGACCGCGGGGGCGGCGAGCATCAGGAAGGGGAGGATCGACGCGCTCAGCAGCAGCGCCTTGTTGCTTCCGGTACGACGGACCTCAACGGCAGCAGACATTCATATTCCTTCCAAAGCGCAAAAGCCTCGCGATTGCGAGAGTCCTAAATCTACCCGGGAAGGTTTCGGCGATCGCTCGTGCCGCGCCTCTCCCATCGAGCTGCCTTCGCGTCACTTGTGGTGTCGAGGCAGTCTCCAGTGGTGGTCGGCTACGCGCGCCGTGCCGGTGGGTCAATCAAATTGTCGACCAGTGCGCAAAGCGTTTATAGGTAAACGATAGGGCCGGACCGAGCGTTTCTGTGAGGTAACGTTTGCTTGCCGGTCGATCGGTTGATCGGCGGCCCCCCGCCTCATAGCAGCCGTACTAGCGTTCTACCTCACTGAAACATCAATCTTTTGAACGACTTGGCTCATCTTCTGTTCGCGAGTATCCGCCGCTTTTCGGGTAAATCGGCAAACATTTCGCGGGCAACGTGAGGGTTTTCTCTTGGCAAGACCAAGGGGGAGTGGTGAGCGACCGCAAGCGGTTACAAATTTACCGGGGAAATCCGCCTGCGGACTAGCGTGCGCCAGTGCTATTGCGTTGGTGTCGATCATGGCGCCCGGGGTTCGAGGGCCGCTCGACTCTAACAGCGGGCAAACATCGTGGCCGATGCTTCGTTGTCTTGCGGGCTTCACCGGCGGTGTCCTCGCGTGGCGCGTTTATGGGGGGCTGGTGGGCAGTTTATTCGCCAAACCGGAGTGTGGTTTGATGGGGTGTGGATCGCAGCCTTCTGTGCCCTGATCGCAGTGCACGGGTCCGACGTGTTGGTCGTCCTCCTGTTCCCCGCCCTGATTGTTTCTGGCGATCGAGAAACCCGCTCGCAAATGGCTTCGCGAGCGGTTCGACAGGCGGAAAGCACCACCGATCGAGCTTGATCCGGCAGCACCGTAGGATCGGACGGCTGCTAGCGTCGAAATCCCGACTCAAGCAGCGGCTTACTCGTAGCGACCCACCGTCACGCGCAGAAGCGTCGGTTGCTCGGTGAAATTGAGCCCGTGGTCGGTCTGGTCGCCGTTCCACAGGCGATCGACGACGAACGCGCCGCCGACGAGCCGTCCTTCCTCGACGCGCAGGACGAATGCGTTCTTCGGTGCGCCACTGCCCGGTTTGAAATCGAGCCGGACGTGGTCGCCCGCGACGAGATACTGGTCGGGCGCGATCTGCGCGACGACCGCGCCGCCGACGGGGTCGCTTGCCCAGGGTGGCGGGACGGACTGGATCCACGTGTCGGTGCGGTGGCCGAACTGCCATTCGCCATAGCTCGCGGTGATCGTCCACTTGCCCAGCGTGGTCGATTGCGGCGCACCGTCGTCGCCCTTGGCGGTGCCCCAGGTCGGGTGCTCGAACGCGATCTTCGCCCAGTCGCGCTGCATGGCGGCGAAGAAGCGGTACGGAAGCGCGAAGGCGTCGAGCGTGGCGTCGTCGAGCCGTCTGGCGCCGAGCGGATAGTTGTAATAGCCGGTCGCATCCATCCCGAACGGTGCGAAGCCGATCGCGCCACGACCGATCGCTGCCCAGAAGAAGCGCGCATATTCGGCGGCGTTGCCGATCTCGGGCACTGCCAGCGCATTGTCGGGGCGGTTGTACCCGTCGAGGAACGCGAACACGTTGGCGCTCTTGCGGTCGTAGATGTCGGGCGCCTCGAAATCGAGCGCGGGGGCGGCGGCCTTCCAGATGTCGAGCACGTCCTGTTGCGGCCCGCCGCTCGCGACGGCGTTGGGGTTCGGGACCTTGAACGGGTCGGCGAGCGCGGCATTGGCGTACATCGGCAGCGGCTTGATCGCCTTGCCCGCCACCGCGAGCGCGTTGCAATAGGCGGCGGTGTACCAGCTGTTGAACGCGCGGTCGGCCTGTGCGCCATACGCCTGCGACCATGTCCCGCGCTTGCCGAGCGCGGCCGGGACCGGGCCGAGGAACAGCTTCTGCGCCGCGGGGCCGAAATCGCGCGGGTTGGCGTAGCTCCCGGTCTCGTTCTCGACCTGCACCAGGATCGTCGTGTTCTGGCGGTCGTGGTCGCGCAGATAGGTGATGAAGCGTGTGAACGCGCGCTTGTCCGCCTCCAGCGTGGCGTGGGCGTTCGGGCTGAACACGCCGTGGTCCTTGCCGTCGCGCGTCTTCATCCGCGGAAAACGGCGATTGTCCTGCTTGACCCAGTCGGGCGCATAGCCCAGCCCGGTATTCTTATAGGCACCGAACCACAGCAGGACGAGCCGCTTGTCGTGCGCGCGCGCCTGTTCGAGCAGCGTCTGCAGGAAGGTGAAGTCGAACGTCCCCTCGACCGGCTCGACCTGTTGCCAGGCGATCGGCACCTCGACGGTATTGGCGTGGATCCGGTCGAGCATAGGCCAGACGGCGGGGAGGGCGGCGGCGGCGTTGCTCGAATTGTTGACCTGCGCGCCGAGCATCAGGAACGGCGCGCCGTCGACGATCAGCGCGTGATGGCCGCCCCGCGAAACGATGTGCGGGACTTCGTCGGACGGTGCGCCGGACTGGGCGAGGGCGGGCGTGGCCGTCGCCAGCGCGGCTAGGAACACGGGCAGTCTCTTCATGTCGGATCCTTTTGCGGGGAAATGCCGGGCGCGATGCCCGCCGCGCCGTTGCGCCGAGCGTAAGGAAATACCGGCACAGCGGCAGCCGCGACCATCGGAGCGGTTGCCAACGGGCGGCACACCCCGCAGGCCGTATCCCGGGAACGCGGTCGACTCGCATTGTCGCTTGCGCCAGTGAAACGATTGCTCATAGGTGAACGTAACTGGCCGGGCGATGCGGATGCGTCAACCACCGGCGTCGACGAAGAGGATCAGCGATATGGCAACGGTTTCGGCACGCAGACGCGCGATCGCGAGATGGACCGGCGCTGCGGTCATCGGGCTGATGCCGCTCGCTGCCGCGCAGGCGGAGCCGCTGGCCTCGCTCGACCGCAACGGCAGTCGCGTCTCGATCGAGCCTTATGCGCCCAACATCGTCCGAGTCACGATCGCGCTCGACCGCGATCTCGCCGATGCCGCGCCCGGGCCCGGTGCGAACGCGAAGGCCGACGCAACCGGCTGGAGCCACCGCGCGGATGCATCGGGCGACGTGTTCGTCTCCCCGGCGCTGTCGCTCACCGTCGCCGCGCAGCCCTGGCCCAAGGCACCGTCGCAGATGGAGCGGTATTTCGCCCCGTCGCTGCCGCCCGTATCGATCAGCGTCAAAGGGGCCGACGGCCACCTGATCACGCAGATGACCGGATGGGAAATGGCGCCGCACACCGTCGCGGGCGAGAAGACCTTCAAGGTCGGCGCGAGCTTCGCCGCCCCGCTCGACGAACATTATTACGGGCTGGGCCAGAACCAGGAAGGCCGGCTCGACCTGCGCGGGCGGACGATCGACTGCCGACACAATTACGATGCGCCCGCCGGGGAAACGGTGTGCGTGCCGTTCATGGTCACCAACAAGGGGTACGGAATCGTCTGGGACAATCCCTCGACCGCGACCGTCTCGCCGGGGTTGCACAACAGTACGCACTGGCAATCCGAAGTCGGCGAGCGCGTCTCGTTCTTCGTCATCACCGGGGATACCTATGACGCGCTGTATGCGGGTTATGCCAGGCTGACCGGCAAGACCCCGCTCCCGCCCAAGGCGGCGTTCGGGCTCATCCAGAGCAAGGCGCGCTACGAGACGCAGGCCGAACTGCTCGGCGTGGCGGAGGGCTATCGCAGCCGTGGCTATCCGCTCGACGTGATGGTGCTCGACTGGTTCTACTGGAGCCGGATGGGGCAGCTCGACATCGACCGGACCTTCTTCCCCGACCCCAAGGGCATGAACGCCAAGCTCAAGGGGCTCGGCATGCACAGCATCATCAGCGTGTGGCCGCGTTTCGAGAAGGAATCGCGTTACTATAACACCCTCGCCGCCAAGGGCTGGCTGCTGCACGATGCCGACGGCACCGTCGTCGATGGCCTGCCGATCCGCTCGGACCGTGCGGGCGCGTTGCTCGACAGCACCAACCCCGATGCGCGCGGCTGGTTCTGGGATCGCATCCGCGACAATATCGCCTCGGAAGGGTTCGACTGGTTCTGGCTCGACGAGACCGAGCCCGATCTCGTCCCCGACGGCCATCAGTTCGCGATCGGCTCGGGCGACCGGTATCACAACCTGTTTCCGCTGGTGCACACCGCCGGCGTCGCCGATGGTTCGGCCCGCGACCGGCCCGATTTCCGCAACCTGATCCTGTGCCGTGCCGCTTATCTCGGCACGCAGCGCAACGGTTGCCTGTTCTGGTCGTCCGACGTCCAGTCGACATGGGAAGCGCTCAAGCGGCAAGTGCCGACCGGGCTCAACTTCACCGCATCGGGCCTTGCTTACTGGAGCAGCGACACCGGCGGCTGGCAGTATCCGAACGGCCCCAAGGCCGAGCATCCGGTCCTGCTCGATCCCGCGGGTGCGACCGCGATGGCGCCGAGCTATGCCGATTACCCCGAACTGTTCGTGCGCTGGTTCCAGTACAATACCTTCACCCCGACGCTGCGCATCCACGGGCAGCGCCCGGGGACCGCGATCTGGGATTATGGCACGGCGGCGGAGCCCGTACTCGCGCAATATCTAAAGCTGCGCTACACGCTGATCCCCTATCTCTACGCGATGGGTCACCAGACCTATGAGACCGGCGCGCCGTTCATGCGTGGGCTGTTCATGGATTTCCCGAACGACCCCAAGGTCGCCGACATGGGCGACGAATATATGTTCGGCCCCGCCTTTCTTGTCGCGCCCGTCACCGCGCAGGGCGCGACCAGCCGCCCGGTCTACCTGCCCGCCGGGGCCGACTGGTATGATTACTGGACCAACGAGCGGCATACCGGCGGCCAGACGATCACCGCCGCAGCGCCGATCGACAAGATTCCGCTGTTCGTGCGTGCCGGCTCGATCGTGCCGATGGGGGTTCAAGTCCCTAGCACCGCGACCCGCCAGCGGCTCGAGAGTATCCGGGTCTATCCCGGGCGATCGACCAGCTTCACGCTGTACGACGATGACGGCGTGACCAACGCCTATCGCAAGGGCGGCAGCACCGCGACGTTGCGCTGGGACGAGGCGACCGGAAAGCTCACCGCCTCGGGCAAGTTGCCGAGCGGGCAGGACGTTGGCGCACTGGTCACGGTGATCGGGCGCTAGCGCGGCGATCCCTTTTCCAATCTCGCGGCTCACCCTATGGTCGGGGCGGCGCAACGACGTCGCATATGGGGGAAGGATGGACGAGTTCGATGACGAGGACCGGCGCTACAAGGCGCCGGCGCTGGAAAAGGGGCTCGACATCCTCGAGCTGCTCGCCGACGCGACCAATCCCTTGCCACTGGCGGCGATCGCGGATCAGCTCGACCGGTCGCGCGGCGAGCTGCACCGGATGGTGCAGGTGCTCCAGTTCCGCGGCTATATCGATCAGGATCCCGGCTCGGAGGGGTATCGCCTCACCGACCGGCTGTTCGCGCTGGGGATGCGGCAGCCGCGCACGCGCAACCTGATCGAACTGGCGATCCCGGTCATGCGGCGGCTGGTGCAGGACTCCTGCGAATCCTGTCATCTCGCGTTCCACAGCCGCGGCGAGATGGTCGTCGTGGCGCGGGTCGAATCGGGAGAGCAAGTCGGCTTTTCGGTCCGCGTCGGCTATCGCCGGCCGATCACGAAAACCGCCTCCGGTGCCGTGCTCTATGCCTTCCAGCCCGAGGAGGTGCGCCGCCGCTGGGAGGCCCTGTTCGCGCCGCCGCTCGACCCGGCTGGGCTCGACGCGTTCCGGACCTACGCCGATCTTGTGCGCACGCGGGAGGTCGAGCTGACTCAGAGCCCGCTGGTTGCGGGCGTCACCGATATTTCCGCGCCGATCATGCGCGGTGGGGCGGCGGCGGCCGCGCTCACCGTGCCGTACCTCGAGCGGCGCGAGCCGGTGCACAGTGCCGAGCAGGTCGGGGCGATGGTGCTCGCAGCGGCCCGGCGGATTGCCGAGCAACTGGTGCAGAGCGACGAGCGCCTCTGAGGTCGCCGCCCGCAATCCATCAGTTTGCATATGTCAAAGTTCAGTTGCACATATGACATCAGGTTCGTAATGACGGGAGAGTTTCCCCGGAGCTGCCGAACTTGTGAAAGCCATCGTGTGCCAGGCGCCACAGCGCCTCGATCTGATCGATCGGCCTTCGCCGACCGCGCGTGCGGGCGAGGTGCTGATCCGGATCCGGCGGATCGGCCTGTGCGGCACCGATTATCATATCTACGCCGGGCGGCATCCGTTCCTGTCCTATCCCCGCGTGATGGGGCACGAGCTTGCCGGCGAGGTCGAGGCGGTGCCCGCTGGATCGGCCTTCACCACCGGCCAACGTGTGGCGATCAATCCGTACCTGTCGTGTGGCACCTGCATTGCGTGCCGCGTGGGCAAGCCCAATGCTTGCGTCACCATTTCCGTGCTTGGCGTCCACCAGGATGGCGGGATGTGCGAATTGATCGCGGTTCCCGAGGGCGCAGTGATCGATGTCGCGGGGCTTTCGCTCGACCATGCGGCGATGATCGAGTTCCTCGCGATCGGCGCGCATGCCGTCGCGCGCGGGGCGCTAACAGCCGGTAACCGCGTGCTGGTCGTCGGCGCGGGGCCGATCGGCGTCGCGGTCGGCCTGTTCGCGCGGTTGGCGGGGGCGACGGTAACGTTGATCGATACGCGCGTTGCCCGGCTCGACTATGCCCGCGCGAAACTTGGTTTCGACGACACCCTGCCGGTCAATGACAATACGGGAGCGGCCCTGGCCGACCGGACCGGCGGCGAGATGTTCGATGCGGTATTCGATGCGACCGGCGTCCTTGCAGCGATGACGCAAAGCCTCGCTTATGTCGCGCATGGCGGTTCGCTGGTGCTGGTGGGCGTGGCACCGGGCAATCTGGTCTTCTCCGATCCGGAATTCCACAAGCGGGAGACGTGTGTTCTGGCGAGCCGCAATGCGCTGACGAGCGATTTTGCGAACGTCATCGCGGCGATCCGGACGGGGCATATTCCGATCGATGCGTTGCAGACCCACAGCTTCCCGGCCGAGGACATGCCCACGCGGCTGCCGCAACTGATCGCGGAGGCGGATCATGTCCTGAAGGCGATCGCCTATTTCTAGCGGACGTTCGAGCGGTTCCGGTGCCCCGACGCCGGATGCGGGATCACCCCTCCGACGGCGCACCTTGATACCCAAGCGTGTCGGAAATCGCCACGGTCGTTGCGCGGAGCAACTCGCGGGCTGCTTCCAGCCCGACCTTCTGCGAACCGTCGATCAATTCGAGAAACGGGATGGTCAGCGCCGCCATCGCCCGTCCGTCGAAGCCGAAGACGGGAAAGCTGATATCGGTCACGCCGTAGGTGATCGGGCTTTGCCGGCTGTCGTGCCCCGCCGCGCGGATCGTTGCGAAGCGTTCCTCCAGATGGCTGCGATCGACCTCGTCCGCGCGCTGGGCGGCGATGGCATCGAGAATCCGTTCGCGTCGCCGGGGGGCAGCGTAGGCGAGCAGAACCTGCCCCGAACAACTGCTGACGATGTCGACCCGCGCCCCGACGCGCAGCGAGAAACCGCGCGCCCCGGGTTGCTGCTCGCAGGCGATGACGAGGCCGTGATCCTCGCTCGCCACTACCAGATGGCACGATTGCCCCGCCGCCAGCGCAAGGCCCTGCATCTGCGGCAGTGCGGCCCGCACCAGGTTCTGCGCGGGGGTCGCGCGATAGGCGGTCTCGAGCAGCTTGTACGATACGGTGTAGCGATCGGTGTTGGCGGACTTGCGGAGATAGCCCAGCCGCTCCATCACGATCACGATGCGGAACAACTCGCCGACCGATCGACCGAGGCTGGCGGCCATTTCGCTGACGAGCGCACCGTCGCGATAGTCGGCGAGCAGTTCGATGATCTCGAACGCCTTCTCCAGCGCTGGCGCAGCATATACGCCCTTCGGTCCGGTTCGCGTCACATAGGTCCTCTCTGTATGCGCCCGGGCATACCGGGGCGATCTGTCGCAGGAAAGAGCCGGCGGAGGCAATCGCTGCTACCGCTGCACTATCGCGGGGACGCGAACGAAAAGGTGAGGCTATGACTGGCATTCCGGCACAAACCGGGCGTGAGGACGGCGAAAACCGGATCCGGCATGTCCTTTTGCTCGACCTGCAGGACGAGCCCGCGGCGATCGCCGCGTATCGCCACTGGCATCGCCCGGGCGGCCCGCCCGCAGCGGTCTCGCGGGCGATCCGGGCCGAGGGGATCACCGCGCTGGAAATCTGGCATGTCGGTGACCGGCTGGTCATGCTGATGGAGACCACGCCCGGTTTCGACCCCGCCGCAAAGGCCGAACGTGACGCCGCCGACCCCGACATCCGGGCGTGGGAGACGTTCATGGACCGGTTCCAGCGACCACTGCCGTCGGCACGGGCTGGGCAGAAATGGGTCGAGGCGGAACAGATCTATACACTCGCCGATCAGCCGTGATGTCCCTGATCGACGCGCATCAGCATTTCTGGTCGCTTGCCACGCCGGGACACACATGGCCGACCGCGTCGGAAGCTGCGATCTATCGCGATTTCGGACCCGATGACCTGCGGACAGCCGGCGCCGGGGTGGCGCTTGACGGGACGGTGCTCGTGCATTCGCAGCCGACCGACCGCGATACCGACTGGATCCTCGCGCTGGCATCGCGCACGCCGTTGGTGCGCGCGGTGGTCGGCTGGGTCGATCTGCTGCAGCCGGACGCACCCGCGCGGATCGCTTCGCTCGCGCGCCACCCGAAGCTGCGCGGGTTGCGCCCGATGCTGCAGGCGATCGCCGATCCCGACTGGCTGTTGCAGGACGCGCTGACGCCCGCGTTCGAGGCGATGCAGGCGGCGGGGCTGCGGCTCGATGCGCTCGTGCAGCCGCGCCACCTCCCGATGCTTGCGCGTTTCGCCGCACGCTGGCCCGATCTCGCGATCGTGATCGACCATGCCGCAAAGCCCGACGCAGCGCGGATGGTGCTCGACCCGTGGCGCGATCAGATCGCGGCGCTTGGCGGGCTTGGCCTGTTCTGCAAGCTCTCGGGTCTGCGGACCGAGCAGGCGACGGGTGCGCCCGCGACGGCATTGATGCCCTATGTCGCGCATCTCGTCGAAACGTTCGGGGTACGGCTGATTTGGGGAAGCGACTGGCCGGTGGTGCGCCTGTCGGGGGATGATTGGCGACATTGGCACGACGACGCACGACAGCTCGCCGGCCGCGCGGGCGCGGATCCGGACCAGCTGTTCGGCGGTGCGGCGACCGCCTTCTACGCGTTGTAGGACCGACGCACCCTATTGAACGACCTCGACACCGTAAGGCGCGAGCGCGAGCGTGCCTGCATACGGCCTGTTCGACAGCAGACCGCGCTTCGTTCCGGTGAACGAGACGCTGACCGGCGCTTGCGTCGTATTGACGTACAGCGTGCGGCCCTCGACCACGCGCGCGACCACGCCGGCGGGAGTCTTCGGCCCGGGCCTGATCCCGAGCGACGGGTAGAGCGACCGTACCAGCGGCCCGAGCAGTTCCGATTGCGGCGCGGTCGCGACGTAGATCGCCTGCCCCTTGCCGTAATGGTTGATCGTGATCGCGGCGCTTTTCTGCGGCGTGTTGGCGAAGGTCGCGAGCGGCGTCGCGGTGCTTGGCTCGAGGATCTCGTAATACGGGTCGCTGCCGGTCAGCGTCGCGCCGTTGAAACTCACCTTGAGCGGCTGCTCGGCACGATAGAAGGCGTTGGTGCGCACGCCGAACACGTCGCCGAGCCGACCGGGCAGGGGCGTCTCGAACCATTTGCCGGTCTCGTCGACCTTGGCCGAATAGCCCGTCATGATGACGGTCCCGCCATCCGCGACATATTTGCGGACTGCCGCCGCAGTCGGCGCGTCCATCACATAGGCGCTCGGCAGGATCGCCAGCTTGTATTTCGCCAGCGCGTCATGGCCGAAGTCGATCACCGCGGTATCGATGTTGTCCTCGAACATCGGGCGATAGGCTGCCTGCCCGAACTTGCTGTAATCGCCCTTGAAATATTCCTGCATCGTGTTGGGGCCGGGGGGCGGACTGGTCAGCCAGTAGCTCTGGTACGAGAAGTTTACCGCAACCTGCGGCGGATCGTAGCGCGGAAAGCCGAGGGTCTTGAGCGTCTTCATCTCGCGCGCGATCTGCGCGAATTCGTCGACCTTCCACGAGGCGCGGCCGTCATGGTCGACCAGGCCGAACAGCGCCTGTTCCTCGCCGCCGCTGTGCGAATTGAAGGTCCAGGCGAGGAAGCTCTGGGTGTAGTAAAGCAGCCCGAAATAAGCCCACATCCGCGAGCGGCCGGGCGTGCCGTAATAGCCGCCGCCGCCTGCGGTGAATTCGTTGAACCACACCGGCGTGTCATGCCCCGCGCGGTTCGACATCACGTCGAACGCGGCGCTCAGCGGATCGCCGGGGTAGAAGCCCTGTGCGCCATAGGTCGAGATCTTGTCCCAGTTGCGCAGATAGTCGAACCCCTTCGACCCCGCGTTGGGCCAGAAGTTCGATGCGACCGGCAGGTTGGGGGCGTATTGCCTGCGCACTGCCTCCAGCTCCTGAAGCGCGCCGACGGTGTCGTCCGACCAGTAGCGATGCAGGTCGAGATACCGCTCGTTCGGGCCCGGGCCGCGTTCATAGGGCAGGTCGACCTGATCCCAGGTGTTGATCCGGCGCGACCAGCGCTGCGTCGCCCAGGCTTTGTTGAGCGCATCGATCGAGCCGTAGCGGCGCTTGAGCCATGCGACGAAGCGAGTCCGGTCGGCGGGCGAATAGGACATATGCCCGTTGCCGATCTCATTGTCATAGCCGAGCGCGATCACCGCCGGATTGTGCGCGTACCGCTCCATCATCTTCTGCGCGAGGCGGGCGGCGAGGCGGCGATAATCGGGGTCGCTGATATTGTCCCAGTAGCGGCTCGCGGCGTTGATCCGCACGCCGTCCTGGTTGACGATGTCGACCCCGGGATAGGTCTTGTGCAGCCAAATCGGCGCGGGCTGCCCGGGGATGTCGACGATCACGCGGATGCCCGCCGCGTGCATCTGCGCGATCACGTCGTCGAACCATTTGAAGTCGAAGCGACCTTCTTCGGGCTCGAACGAATCCCACGACAGGTCGCCCATCCGCACCATCGTCATGCCCGCGGCCTTCACGATCGCAATGTCCGCGCGGATCTGCGCGGGGCTGCGATCGATCGGCTGATAACAGGTGCCGACGAACAGCTCGCCCTTGCCGGGCCAGCCGGGATGGCCGGCTGCACTCTGCGCGCGCGCCTCGGGCGCAAGCGCGTTCGGGGCGATGCCGCAAGCGAGCGCAAGCGCGAGCGCAACGCCGGCGCGGCGGGTGGGACGACGATACATGGCAAGTCCTTCGGAACGCGGATCGGGGGGCGTCAGGCCTGGTGGATGCGGAACACGCTGGCATGGCGGGTCGGGAGACGTGCGGGAACGTCGATCGACAGCGCGGTGGCAGTCTGGCGGAAGCGCACCGGTCCGGCGCCGAGCAGATCGACCCCGACCACGCGGCCACGCGCCTGTGGCGCGCCGCTTCGCAAGGCGGCGATCTCGGTCACGCCGCGCGGTTCGCCGAGCGTGATCGCGTACAGCGTCTTGCCCCGGGTCGTGAAGCGGATGTCGCGCGGCGTGTAATCTGCCTTTTCCTTGAACATGCCTTCGACCGCCTCGGTCGGCCCTTCGCCATAGTGCGTCCACGGGCGCGTGCCGTGGATCGCCTCGCCATTGACCGCCATCCAGGCGGCGAGGTCGGTCAGCAGACTGTCGGATTCGGGCGGCAGCGACCCATCGCCGCGCTGCACGACGTTGAGCAGCATGTTGCCATTCTTGCTGACGATATCGGCGAGCATCGTCACGATCTCGTTCGACGTCTTGTACGTGGCATCCTCGCTGTAGAACCAGTCGCCGTTCGACGTGTCGGTCTGCCACGGGAGCGGATTGATCCCCTTGAGCACGCCGCGCTCGACGTCCTGCACCATGCCTTCCTTGAAGAACTCGCCGGTGCCCGAATCCTTGCAATTATACACCGCCTCGAGCCGCCCGGTGCGCGCGATGCTGGCGTTGTACAGGCGCGCGACCAGATTGCGACCGACCGCGCCGAATGGCAGCCCGCCGTCCGAATAGAGCAGGTCGGGCTGATAGCTATCGACCAGATCGCTGATCCGCTTGAGCCACAACTGATGATAGGCCGGATTGGTGGTGTACCAGCTTGCCTTGGTGTCGAGATACGGTTCGCTACGGTTGTCGTGATAGAGATCCGCGAACGCCGGATTGGCCCCGTCATAGGGAATGCCGAGCTTGGGCCAGAACTGATCGTAGCCGTGGTTGGGATACCACCAGTTATGACTCGCGCCGAGATGTTCGGAGACGCCGAAGCGCAGGCCGTGTCGCCTGGCGGCGGTCTGCCATGCGCCGACCACGTCGCGCTTCGGCCCCATCGCGACTGCGTTCCAGCGGTTGTGCTTCGAGTTCCACAGGTCGAAATTGTCGTGGTGGACGCCCATCGACACGAAATATTTCGCGCCCGCCCTGGCATAGCGCGCCATCAGCGCCTCGGGGTCCCAGCGCTCCGCCCGCCACAGCGGGATGATGTCCTTATAGCCCTTTTCGGACGGGTGGCCGTAGGTCTTGAGATGATGCTCGTAATGCGGGTGGCCCGGGACGTACATCCACCGCGCGTACCAGTCGCCACGCGCGGGGACGGCCTGCGGGCCCCAATGCGACCAGATGCCGAACTTGGCATCCTTGAACCATTCGGGCGTCGTGTACGTGGAGAGTGATTCCCGCGTCGCATCGAAACGACCGGGTGGGACGGTGCCCGCCGCGGGCGTGCGGGGCGCAGCGATGGCGGGCGCGGCGCGGGCCAGCGCACCGACGCCGAGCGCGGCAAGCGGGCCGCTAAGGATCTCACGCTTGCTGAAGGTCGTCATCTTTCTCTCCCGCGGGCGGGTTTCACTGGTGCAATAGAATTCTCTTTCGTGCAAGTGACGTTCAGGCGCAGAGACTTTCGGGAGTGGATACTATGCGACGGCTCGTTTGGGGATCGCGCGGCGCCATTGCTGCAGCGTCGATGATGGCGCTTCCCGCAATGGCGGCACCCGAGCGGGTCGTCACGGTCGATGTCGCTCATGCCCAAGGGCCGGTCGACCGCTTTTACGATCTTTCGGTCGGCTCGGACTATCCGGGCACGCTGATGCGCGCCGACAGCCAGGCGCAGCTCAAGACCGCGACCGACGAACTCGGTTTTCGCTATTTGCGGTTCCACGCGATCTTCCACGACGTGCTCAAGACCGTCCGCGTCGAGAACGGGCGCACAGTATATGACTGGACCGGGATCGACCGGCTGTATGACGATATGCTGCGGCGGCACATCAAGCCGTTCGTCGAGCTCGGCTTCACCCCGCAGGCGCTCAAGACCTCCGATCTGTCGATCTTCTACTGGAAGGGCAACACGTCGCATCCGCGGCTCGACGGCTGGGCCGCGCTGATCGGCGCCTTCGCGCGCCACCTGCAGCAGCGGTACGGCAAGGCTGAAGTCCAGAGCTGGTATTTCGAGGTGTGGAACGAGCCCAACCTCGACGGCTTCTGGGAGAAAGCGGACAAGCCCGCCTATTTCCAACTGTACGACGTGACTGCGCGCGCGCTCAAGAAGGTCGATCCGGCGCTGCGCGTCGGCGGGCCGTCCACGGCGGGCGCGGCGTGGGTGCCCGAATTCCTCGACCATGTCGCCAAGAGCGGCGCGCCGGTCGATTTCGTTACCACGCATACCTACGGGGTCGAGGGCGGCTTCCTCGACGAGCAGGGCAAGAGCGACACCAAGCTGTCGGCAGCACCCGATGCGATCATCGCCGACGCGCGCAAGGTGCGCGCCGAGATCGCTGCGTCGAAATTCCCAAATTTGCCGCTCTATTTCACTGAATGGAGCACGAGCTACACCCCGCGCGACCCGGTCCACGACAGCTATGTCAGCGCGCCGTATATTTTGAGCAAGCTTAAGGCGGTGCAGGGCGTCGTCCAGGGCATGAGTTATTGGACCTACACCGACCTGTTCGAGGAACCCGGCCCGCCGACCGCCCCGTTCCAGGGTGGGTTTGGGCTGATGAACCCGCAGGGCATCCGGAAGCCCGCGTGGTTCGCGTACAAATATCTCCATGCGCTGCGCGGCAAGGCAGTCCCGACCGTCGACGCCGGCAGCTGGGCCGCGACCGAGGGCAAGCGGACCAGCGTGCTCGTCTGGGACTGGCACCAGCCTGACCAGACGGTCAGCAACCGCCCGTTCTACACCAGGCTGGTGCCGACGACGCGACAGGCCTCCGCCGCGGTGCGGTTCGCCGGGCTCGCACCCGGGCGGTATAGGCTGCGGACCTATCGCACCGGCTATCGGCACAACGATGCCTATTCGGCCTATATCGATATGGGTCTGCCCAACGCCCTGAGCCCCGCGCAGGTCGCGCGGCTTAAGACGCTGACGCAGGACAGGCCCGAGCAGGACCGCGTCGTGCGGGTCGACGCCAGTGGGCGGTACGCAGCGACGGTGCCGCTCGATACCAACGACGTCGTGCTGATGACGCTCGATCCCGCCCCGCACGGATGAGCAGGCGCGTCGTACTTCAAAAGATCCGTGGAGAATTCAGATGACCAGCACCTCCCTCCGCCGCGACACGCGGTACCGACGCGCGATCGCGTCCCTGCTGTCGGCCGGCCTTTTCCTTGCCGGCGGTTCGGCGGCATCCGCGCAGGCGTCGCACGAGGTTCCACGAATCGAGACGCGCAACGGCCGACACGCGCTGATCGTCGATGGCGCGCCGTTTTTCATGCTCGGTGCGCAGGTCAACAATTCGAGCAACTATGCCGAGCCGCTCGCGACCGCATGGCCGGTGCTCGATCGGATCGGCGCGAATACGGTCGAGGTGCCGATCGCGTGGGAACAGGTCGAGCCGAAGGAGGGGACGTTCGATTTCAGCTTCCTCCAGACCTTGCTCGATCAGGCGCGCAGTCATGACAAGCGCGTCGTCCTGTTGTGGTTCGGCACGTGGAAGAACACGTCGTTTTCGTACACGCCCGACTGGGTCAAGCTCGACAACCGCCGCTTCCCGCGGATGAAGACCAAGGACGGCGCCGATCACGGCGTGCTCAGCGCGCATGGCGCAGCGACGCTCGCCGCGGACAAACGCGCGTTCGTTCAGCTGATGACCTACCTGCGCGATCACGATCCGCAGAACACCGTCATCATGGTGCAGGTCGAGAATGAGACCGGCAGCTACAAGAACCCGCGCGACTTCTCGGCCACCGGCAATGGGTTGTTCGCAAAGCCGATCCCGTCGGCACTGGCGCAGCGGTTGCACAAGACCGGCACATGGGGCGCAGCGTTCGGCGCGCAGGCCGACCGGGCGTTCAACACCTGGTATGTCGGCAGCTATGTCAACGCGATCGCGGCGGCGGGCAAGGCGATCAAGCCGTTGCCGATGTACGTCAACGCTTCGCTGTCGGGTCCGTCGAACGTCCCCGATCCGTATGGCGTCGCGAGCGGCGGACCGCAGCAGGACGTGCTCGACATCTGGAAGACGGCCGCGCCAGCAATCGATTTCCAGGCGCCCGACATCTACGACAAGACCAGCGCGAACGTGATCAAGTATCTCGACCGATATGCCCGCCCCGACAATGCGCTGATGGTCCCCGAGATGGGCAACACCCGCGATTTCGCGCGCTTCTTTTGGCCGACGCTCGGCCGCGGCGCGATCGGCTTTTCGCCGTTCGGGATGGATGACACCGGCTACGCCAATTATCCGCTTGGCGCGCTCGACCTGTCGCCCGCCACGCTCGACGCCTTCGCGCTCCCTTATGCAGCGGTCGGCTCGATGCTGCGCGACTGGGCTCGGATCGCGTTCGAGAAGCCGACGTGGGGCGCGGCCAAGCCCGACGACGGCGCGGTCCAGTCGACGCGGATGGGCGACTGGACGATCACCGCCGCCTGGGGCGAATGGCAGTTCGGCATGAAGGACTGGGCGTGGCTCAAGAGCGACCAGGCCCCGTGGGGCAAGGAGCCCGTCGGCGGGGTTGCGGTCGCGCAATTGTCGGCGAACGAATTCCTCGTGATGGGCGACCATGTCCGCGTCAACTTTGCCGGCGCACCCGGCACGGGATCGAACGGCGTCATGGTACGCGTCGAGGAAGGACGGTTCGACAAAGGCCGCTGGGTCATGCGCCGGGTGTGGAACGGCGACCAAACCGATTACGGTCTGAACCTGATCAGCCGTCCGCAAGTTCTGAAAGTAACGATGGGGCGCTATCGCTGACCCCGTAGCTCAGGGTCGGGGCAGGTACGCAGCGCTCTCATGGAGATGCCTCGCGCTGGCGTTGCGGGGGGGCGGAGGAATGCCTAAGTAGCGTAATGGTTGCGGTTCTCCCGAGTAGGCGGTTTTGACTGATACGATTCCCCGTCCGGCGTCGGACATGAGCGAGATGACGGCGGACGCCGAACGCATTGCCGCCGAAGTCCTCGGTCAGGACGTCGGCACCGATCCGTTCGTCGCGGCGGTGCGCGCGACCCGGATGCCGATGATTATCACCAATCCGCGGCTGCCCGACAATCCGATCGTCTTCACCAACAACGCGTTCTGCCGGTTGAGCGGCTACGCGCGCGAGGAGATTCTGGGGCGCAATTGCCGGTTCCTGCAGGGGCCGGACACGGATCGTGCGACGGTCGCGCGGCTGCGCGCCGCGTGCGAGCGCGTCGAGCCGCTCGAGATCGATATTCTGAATTATCGAAAGAACGGCGAAATCTTCTGGAACCGGCTGTTGATGGCGCCGGTCTACGACACCGAAGGCGTGCTGGCCTATTATTTCGCGAGCCAGGTCGATGTGACGCTCGAGCGCGAGAAGCTGCACGGGCTCGAGGCGAGCAACGCCTCGCTGATGGCGGAACTGACCGACCGGTTGCGGATGCAGGAGGAGCATGAGCGCGAGCTCGCCTTCACGCTCAAGGCCGCACGCTTCGGGACGTGGAGCCTCGAGATCGCTACGAAGCGGCTGACCGCGTCGGAAACCTGCAAGGAGATCTTCGGTCGCCCCGTCGACCTGCCTTTTACGTATGAGGACCGGCTGGCCGCGATCCACCCCGAGGACCGTGCGAAGAGCACTGCCGAAGTCCAACGGTGCGTGGCGGAAGGCACCGATTACGAGGTGGTCTATCGCATCCGGCGTCGTGACGGCGAATTGCGCTGGATCGGGTCGCGCGGCCAGCCCTTTTATGATGCGGGAGGCCAGGCGTTACGCATCGCCGGGGTTTCGACCGATATTACCGAGCAGCGCCGCAGCGAGCTGATGCGGTCCGCGCTGGTCGAGCTGGGCGACGTGTTCCGCGATACCGAACAGCCCGACGACATCGCGTTCGAGGCGGCGCGGATCATCGGCCGCACGCTCGACGTCAGCCGGGTGGGGTTCGGCGAGGTCGATACGAAGGCCGAGACGATCAGCATCGCGCGGGACTGGAATGCGCCGGGGATCACCACGATCGCGGGCGTGCTGCATTTTCGCGAGCACGGGTCGTATATCGACGATCTCAAGCGTGGCGAGACCGCGATCGTCGAAGATGCGCGGCTCGATCCGCGGACCGCCGATACGGCGGAAGTGCTCGAGGCGATCAGCGCGCGCGCGTTCATCAACATGCCTTTGACCGAACATGGCGGGCTGGTCGCATTGCTGTATCTCAACCATACGAACCGGCGGTGCTGGCCCGCGGACGAGATCGCGTTCGTCCGCGAAGTCGCCGAGCGTACCCGGATCGCGATGGTGCGGCGGCGTGCGGAGCAGGAACTGGCGTTGCTCGCTGCCTCGCTCGAGCAGCAGATCGTCGCGCGTACGAGCCAGTTGCAGACTGCCGAGGACGCGCTCCGCCAGTCGCAGAAGATGGAAGCGGTCGGTCAGCTCACCGGGGGCGTCGCGCATGACTTCAACAATCTGCTGACGGTCATCCGCTCGGCGACCGACTTGCTAAAGCGCCCCGATCTCAGCGCCGAACGGCGCGAGCGCTATATCGACGCGATTTCGGATACCGCGGATCGTGCAGCAAAGCTGACGGGGCAGTTGCTCGCGTTTGCGCGGCGCCAGGCACTCAAGCCCGAGGTGATCGACGTCGGGCATAGCCTGCGCGTCATCGCCGACATGCTGGGCACGCTGACCGGATCGCGGATCGTGATCGGGATCGACGTGCCTGACAGCGCCTGTTTCACCAATGTCGACCCGAGCCAACTCGACACCGCGTTGGTCAACATGGCGGTCAACGCCCGCGACGCGATGGGCGGGGCTGGACGGATCGACATCGTCGTGCGTCCTGCAAACGCGATTCCCGCCGTGCGCGCACATCCCGAGGTCAAGGGTCGCTATGTCGCGATTGCGATGACCGATACGGGCGCCGGGATCGAGCCCGACAAGCTCGAGCGGATCTTCGAGCCGTTCTTCACCACCAAGGGTGTGGGTGAAGGGACCGGGCTGGGGCTGAGCCAGGTGTTCGGGTTCGCCAAGCAGTCCGGGGGGGATATCACCGTGGAAAGCGACGTCGGTCGCGGGACCACTTTCACGCTGTATCTTCCGGCGGTCGAGCATGGTTTTGCCGCCGAGGAGGACATACCGACCGAGGAGCTCGAGGACGGCCACGGCACCCGCGTATTGGTGGTCGAGGACAATAAGGAGGTGGGGACGTTCACCACCCAGTCGCTTGCGGAACTCGGCTATATCACGGTGTGGGCGACCAATGCGCAGGAAGCGCTGGCCGAACTCGAGAACGATGCGGCGCGTTTCGGAATCGTGTTCTCGGATGTGGTGATGCCCGGGATGAACGGGATCGAGCTGGGGGAAGCGATCCGCAAGCGCTATCCCGGCCTCCCGGTGGTGCTGACGTCCGGATACAGCAACGTGCTCGCCCAGAACGGCACGCACGGGTTCCAGCTGCTCCACAAGCCGTATTCGGTCGAGCAACTCTCGCGGGTCCTCCGGAAGGCAGTGATGGCGTGAACCGTCCGCATGCGAGAATCCTGCTGAGTTTTAGCGCGTCATCTTAATAGCTTCGTACGGCGGGCGTTGGAAAACCGACGCGCCGCCGATCCTTGTCTTGCTGCTCGCCGGAAGACGGGTTGAAACAGATGGCTCGCAACCGGACGGCAGCCTACACGATTGATCTAAATACTTACTGGTGTCTTAGTGTTGCAAATCGGGCACACTCCCGGACAGATTAGTTTATTCATCTTTACAATACACCAAACAGACGACAGTTTCCTTTTATTGCGGCGGGACAGGGGGTCCAGGGTCGCGAACAGGTGTTGCGCCGGTTTCGTGCGCAATGGGGGGAAATCGTTACATGCTTTCTACGCATCAACGCGCCTTGGCGCGTCTTCGTTCTGCGTCCGCGCCACTTGCGCTCCTGATTGCCGTCTCGGCCAATCCTGCACTGGCACAGACTGCGACGACGCTGCCCGCCGATCCAGTCCCGACCGAAGCGGCCGATGCCGACGCCAACAAGGACATCGTCGTGACCGGAACGCTGTTCCGCGGCGCGACGACCGAATATTCGCCCGTCACGGTGCTGACCGCGGACACGTTGCAGAAGGCCGGCATCACCAACATTTCGGACGCGGTCCGCTCGATCTCGGCGGATGGTGCAGGCTCGATCGGCAACGGGTTCCAGGGCGGTTTCTCGGCAGGCGGTACCGCGGTGTCGCTGCGCGGCGCGGGCGTTTCGTCGACCGTCGTCGTGATCGACGGGCTGCGTTCGACCAACTTCCCGCTCAACGACGATGGCCATAACGCCTATGTCGATCTCAACAGCATCCCGATCAGCAGCATCGAGAGCATCCAGGTGCTCAAGGACGGCGCATCGTCGCTGTACGGCGCGGACGCGATCGGCGGTGTCGTCAACATCGTCACGCGCAAGCACGTCCAGGGGATCGAAGGCGGGGTCGAGGGCGGCGCGACGCAGAAGGGCGATGGCGAGAAATATCGCGCGCATCTCGTCGCGGGCTACGGCGACTATGCTGCGCAGGGCTTTAACATCTACGCGACCGGCGAATATGAGCGTAACGGGCGGATCAGCAATAACTCGCGCGGTTTCCCGTTCAACACGCTCGACCTGACCTCGATCGGCGGGAAGGACAACGAACGCGGCGACGATTCGCTGACCACCGCCTCGACCGACGCGATCGTCACGCGCGTGACGCAGACCAACCTCAACGACCCGCGCGCAGGCTCGGTCGCCAACGCCACCACGCCGGCGATTTTCCAGACGCTCGTGCCGCTGACCGACTGCGCGCGTGGCACCTTTACGGTGAACACCGCATCGCAGGTCGGCACCGCATGCAAGCACAACACGCCGGACGAATATCGCCAGATCCTGCCGTTGCAGGAGCGCTATGGCTTCACAGCGCGGTTGAGCGTTCGCCTGAGCGATTCGATCGAGGGCTATGTCACCGGGAGCTATTCGCATGACCGCGTCGACATCATCGCGCCGCCGGTCGGCATCCGGCAGACCCAGCCGTTCGGCGCTTCGCCGACGCTGGCGACGAGCAATCCGGGTGTTGTCCTCCCGGTCTACATCTGCAGCGCAGGAATCAACTGCGCGGTCGCAGGCGACCGTCGCCTCAACCCGAACAACCCCTATGCAGCGGCGTACGCCAACAATCCCTCGAACGGCGCCGCGCGGATCTACTATCTGTTCGGCGATCTCCGCTCGGGCAGCTCGCGTATCAACGAGGTGTTCCGCGGGACCGCCGGGCTCAAGGGCAGCTTCGGCGACAGCTGGGCGTGGAAGGTCGACGGCGTCTATGCGCGCGACAACCTGAACCTGACCGATTACGGCTATACCAACAACGCCGCGCTGCTCACGGCGATCAACACCGGCTCGTATAATTTCGTCAACCCGAGCCTCAATTCGGACGCGGTCCGCAACGCAGTCGCTCCGGCGATCAACACCGCGTCCAATTCGTGGATCGCCACGGTGGACGCCTCGCTCAGCCGCACGCTGTTCGCGCTGCCGGGTGGCGATATGAAGGTCGCGGTCGGCGGGCAGTTCCGCCGGGAATCGCTGACCAACAACAGTCGCAACCCCAATCTCAACGTCAACGGGCTCAACACCTCGGCGGCGTTCGGGCAGCATTCGGTGACGGCAGGCTATTTCGAGGTCGACGCGCCGATCCTCGACCAGCTCGATGTCAACGTGTCGGGCCGCTACGACCATTATTCGGAAGGGTTCAACCACTTCTCGCCCAAGATCGGCGTCAAGTTCACCCCGGTTCAGGGCTTTTCGCTGCGCGGCACCTATTCGCAGGGGTTCCGTGCCCCGACCTTCGCCGAGAGCAACACGCGCAGCTCCTATGCGGGGTTCTCCAACTTCACGCCGCCAGCATCGTTCGTCGCGGCGCATGCGTCCAACCCGACCTATTCGACGCTGTATTCGCTCGGCAGTGGTGCGACCGGCAATCCCGACCTCAAGCCCGAGCGGTCGCGCAGCTTCACCGCGGGGGCGATCTTCCAGCCCAAGCGCTGGCTGACGTTCACCGCCGATTATTTCAACATCAAGAAGTCGGACCTGATCGTCAGCGGTCCGCTCGGCGGGCAGGCGCGCAGCAACTATTATTCGGTTGCAGGGCAGACCTTTGCTTCGGCGGCAGCGGCGCAGGCAGCGGGCTGCGCGGCGCTTGCCGCAACGGGGGCGGGTTATTCGTGCAACGTTGTCGACGCAGCCGATCCGTCCAATCAGAATGCGCTGCCGCGCCTGCTGATCTACAACACGCCGTTCGTGAACGCGAACTACTCGATCATTTCGGGGATCGATCTCGCGGCGAGCGTTTCGCTGCCGGTCACGTCCTCGATCCACTTCACCTCACGCGTCGAAGTGACCGACACGTTCCAGTATGATCTTCATCTGGCCAATGGCACGGTGCAGAAATATGCGGGCACGCTCGGGCCGCAGGAACTGTCGTCGGGCAACGGCACGCCGCGGCTGCGCGGCAACTGGCAGAACACGATCGCGTTCGACAAGTTCTCGCTGACCGCGACGGCCTATTACGTCAGCCGGATCAAGGAAGTCGCAGCGGATGAAGGCACGCTCGACACGTCGTGCGCGGCGGCGCTGTACAAGGCGGCGGATGGCTCGGACAAGTTCTGCTACGTCAACAGTTTCATCTATGTCGACCTCAACGCGACGGTGGCGGTGAACGACAAGTTCCAGGTGTTCCTGAACGTCGGCAACTTCCTCAATGCCCGCGCCCCGGTGGCGCCTGCCGGGTACACCAGCTCGCCCAACTATCTGACCAGCTGGCACACGCCCGGCCTGATCGGGCGCAGCTTCCGGGCAGGGGCGAACTTCAAGTTCTGACCTGTCGGGTAACGGCCTGGAAACGTGCGAAGAGGGGCGGCCGTGCTGAACGGTCGCCCCTTTTTCGCGCCTTCCATTCACCCCCGCAGGGCAGCTTTACCGCGGACGCGGAGTGCCGCTGGTCGATCTCCACCAGACGCTCGGTCTGCCGACGAGTGCCCAGGGGGGGGGGGCGTTTACCTTGCTGGCATCGCTCGATGGAAAGCAGGCGGGGTTCATGGTCGACGAATTGTGCGCGGTCGAGCGATCGTCGGTCCAGCGCCTGCGCGATGCCGGGTCCGACCGCGCGATGGGGCGGATTGCCCAGACGATCAAGACTCCGGACGGGGCGTGTTCGGTGATCGATCTCCATGTTCTGATCGGCGGGCGGGTGCGCGTCGAACCCGTACTGGCAACCGGGACGACCGGGTGAACGCATCCGCCAATGGTGCGTTAGTCTTGCGTGTCCCAGATCAGGAGCAGAACGATGACCGAACAAGCGAACAAGCCGGGCGGAGCGATCGACGATGACGGCGACGTGCGGAAGGTCGAGGACCGGCAGGCGGTCAAGAACCAGAGCGTCGTGACGCCCGACCAATATCCCGAGCCCGCCGCCGGGGAGACGAAGAAGCCCGACAGCGCTGATTAACTCACGCGGGAAAGATCTGCTTGCTCGCGCCAAACGCCAGGAACAGCGCGGGCCAGGCAGAAGCGGGGCGTGCGGGTGAGAGACGCACGCCAAAACCGTGACCGCCTGCTTCAAACACATGAAGTTCGGCGGGGCGTGCCTGCGCCTTGAGCGCGGTGAAGAGCGCAAGGCTGTTGGCGACGGGGACGAGGTCATCGTCCGCAGCGTGCGCGATAAAGACAGGGGGCGTATCCGGAGTCACACGTGCCTCCACAGAAGCTTCGTGGCGGAGCCCAAGCGAGGCGTCCGGGCCAAGCAGGGCGTCGCGCGAACCGCCGTGGGTAAAGGGGGCTTCAAGGCTCACCACCGGATAGACAAGGCCGGCATAATCGGGCCGTGCCGATTGCGTGTCCGCCGCGTCGACCGGCGCATAGGTCTTCTCCGCATGTCGCGTCGCGAGCGACCCGGCAAGATGTCCGCCCGCGGAAAAACCGAGCACCGCAATCCGCAAGCGATCGACCCCATACCGTGCTGCGTTCGCGCGGATCAACCGCATTGCGCGCTGCGCATCCTGCAGCGGTACCTTTGCACGCTGGTCCCATCCTTCGCCCGGGAGCCGGTATTGAAGGATGAACGCGGTGATGCCGCGTGCGTTGAGCCACGCCGCCTGTTCCAGCCCCTCGTTGTCATACGACAGGAACCCGTATCCGCCGCCCGGCATCAACAGGACCGCCGCGCCATTGGGTCGGACCGCGCGCTTTACCGTGAGCGTCGGTCGAGCGACCCCGCGAATCCAGCGGTCGGGGTGTTGCGGATCATGGCTGCGTTCTTCGATGCTCGGTTTCGGCGTGGCGTGACGATCTCCGGGAATCGCGCCTGGCCAAAGTGCTACGACCTCGTCCGTAGTGCCGGACTGCGCCAGCGCATCGGCCGGGGGCAGCAGTGCCAGCGCCGCGCCACCGGCGAGGAGGGAGCGTCGTGTCGGGTCGAAGATCGGCATGGAGTGTCCTCAATCGCTGGACGGGTACCATGCCCGCTTCGACCGTGGTTTCAAGCAAAAGCCCGCCGTCTCCGGAGAAACGACGGGCTTCAGTCCAGACCGGCGCTGAGATCGCGCCGGTGCGGGTCAGGATCAGGCCTTCTTGCGCGCGCGCTTGGGGGCGGCGGCTGCGGCGGTATCCTCTTCCTCGTCCGGCGTATCCTCGCCGGCCTCGGTCAGCGCCTCACCGAGCGCCTTGAGCTTTTCCTGCGAGCCGTCGGCCTTGTCAGCGATCTTGGTGGTCGCCGCGCCGAGACGGTGGAGCAACGCATGCACACGGTCAGCATCGGGCTCATCGCGCTCGAGCTGCTTGCGCAGTGCCGCGAGATCACGGAGAATCCCCTTCGAGCCCGAAACTTCGCTATCCGCCAGTGCGGCTTCCCAATCCTCGACCATGTCCGCGCCCTTGGTGGGCTTGGTCGCATCCAGTCCGCGGTTGATCGCGTTCATCGTTCCGGCGAATTTAAGGGCCATGTAGCATCTCCGACGCACCAGTGTGGTGTCGGTGAAGGGAACGCCGGGTGGCGTGCTTAATGTCCCGCCGGCGCCAATCCTATTGCACTGATCCGGATCAACTCAACCGTCGCGCAACCCCACGCCGATGCTCGCGCGCGCCTGTTCGGCTTCGTTCGAGACGACGGGATAGGCGCAGTAATCTGCGGCGTAATAGGCGCTCGGACGGTGGTTACCCGACCAGCCGATCCCGCCGAACGGTGCGCCCGACGAGGCACCGTTGGTCGGCTTGTTCCAGTTGACGATCCCCGCGCGCGCATTCGCCCAGAACTGGTCGTAGAGCTTGGGGTTCTGACTGAGCAGCGACGCGGACAGGCCATAACGCGTGTTGTTCGCTTCGACGATCGCATCCTCGAAGCTCGACTTGCGGATCACCTGGAGGATCGGCCCGAACAGCTCGATGTCGGGGCGGTCGTTGAGCTCGGTTGTGTCGATCAGCGCGGGGCGCAGGAACGGGCGGTCGTGGACCGGGCGCTCGAGATGGCGGATCGCGCGCCCGCCGCGCATCATCAGCTCGAGGAAGCTCTCGCTGAGCAGGTCGGCGGCGGCGTTGTCGATCACCGGGCCCATGAACGGGGCGGGGGTTGCGTGCGGCTCGTCGACGATGATCCGGCTGACCAGCTTGGTCACCTCGTCCATCAGCGGATCGTAGAGCTTCTCGTCGACGATCAGCCGGCGTGCGGCGGTGCAGCGTTGCCCTGCGCTGGTAAAGGCGGACTGGACGATGATGACTGCCGCCGCGTGGAGATCGGGCGATTCCCACACGATGATCGGATTGTTGCCACCCATTTCGAGCGCGAGGATCTTCTCGGGCCGCGTCGCGAACTGTCGATTGAGCGCGATCCCCGTCGGCGCGGAGCCGGTGAACAGCAGCCCGTCGATCCCGTCATGAGCGGCGAGTGCCTTGCCTTCGTCCGCACCGCCGACGAGCAGGCGGATGCAACCGTCGGGCACACCGCCCGCTCGAAAGCAATCGACCAGGAATGCGCCCGTCGCGGGGGTCTTTTCGGACGGCTTGAACACCACCGCATTCCCCGCAATCAGGGCGGGGACGATATGTCCGTTGGGCAGATGCGCGGGAAAGTTATACGGTCCCAGCACCGCGAGCACGCCGTGCGGCTTGTGGCGGAGCGCCATCCGCCCGGTCATCTGCGTGTCGAGCCGGCGCTGCGGCGTGCGATCGGCATAGGCCGTCACCGAGATGTCGACCTTGGCGATCACCGATTCGACCTCGGTCCGCGCTTCCCACAGCGGCTTGCCGGTCTCGCGCGCGATCAGGTCGGCAAAGGCATCTGCGCGCGCGCGGACGACGTTGGCGACGCGGCGGAGCGTCTCGATCCGGTTGGTCAGCGGTTGCGCCGCCCAGGCCGGCCACCCCGCGCGCGCGGCGGCGACTTCGGCATCGGCATCGCCGACCGCACCCTCCCAAAGGAGGGCACCGGTGGCGGGTTCGTAGGAAAGCAGGTTACTCGACATCGCGTGGTCTTGCCCCAGATTGGTGTGGGAATCCACTCGCCGAACAGCGCTCAGTCGGCGAGCGCTTCGCCCATCTGGCGGATCGCTGCGATCTTGTCGTGGAACGGATGCCAGTCGTCGCGCGTGTCGATCGCGGACCACAAGGTCTCGACCTCGTCGATCAGCATCGAGCAGGGTTCACCCGACCAGTAGGGATGGTCGCGCGGCTTGCGCGGCGCATAACCGATCAGCGCGGCGCGAGCGTCGGCGAAGGCGTCGTCCTCGGGCAAGGTGCCACCGAACGCATCGAAGAAGAATCGGTCGATCCCGACGCCGCTCTGCACCAGCCCCTGTTCGATCGCCTGCACCAGTGCACGGTCGCGCACCGGTTCCTGCGGGACCACGCCGAGCCGCCACAGGATCGCGTCCGACACCGCACGTTGATAGCGTTCGGGGAAGGTCTCGAGGATGTCGATTAGTGGCTGCGCCTCGCTGATCGTGCGCAGCGCGACCGCGAGCTGCATCGCGTTCCAGTGGATCGCCTCGGGCTGGCGCCCGAACGCGTAAAGCCCGGCATGATCGAAATAGGCGGCGGTGAAGGCGGGGTCCCAGGTCGGTGCCCAGCGCCACGGGCCGTAATCGAAGCTCTCGCCCGTCACGTTGATGTTGTCGGTGTTGAGCACGCCGTGGACGAACCCCGCCGCCATATAGCTCGCCGCCAGCGTCGCGGTGCGCCCGACGACGAGATCGAGCAGCCGTGCGGGGGCATCGTCGCCGGGTTCTTCGTTGTAGAGCGTGCGCAGGACATAGCCGACCAGCCTGGTCATGCTCTCGGCATCGCGCAGATAGGCCAGCCGCTGGAAGGTGCCGATGCGGATGTGGCTGTGGCTGAGCCGGACCAGCACCGCCGCGCGCGTGGGCGAGGGTTCGTCGCCCCGCTCGAGCTGCTCGCCCGTCTCGACCAGCGAGAAACTGCGCGAGGTCTTGACGCCCAGCGCCTCGAGCATCTCGGTCGCAAGCACTTCGCGCATCCCGCCCTTCAGCGTCAGCCGCCCGTCACCGAAGCGGCTCCACGGCGTCGTGCCCGAGCCCTTGGTGGCGAGGTCCATCATGCGGTCCGCACCGTCGCGGAGCTGCGCGAACAGGAAGCCGCGTCCGTCGCCGATCTCGGGATTGTAGTTGCGGAACTGGTGGCCGTGATAGCGCAGGGCGAGCGGGTGGGGGAGGCTGCCGGGCAGGGGCTCGAACCGCCCGAAATGCTCGATCCATTCGGCCCCGCCAAGCGTCTCGAGCCCGACCTCGGCGGCGGCGCGATCGTTGCGGAAGCGCAGGTGCGTTTCGGGGAAATGCGCCGCCGAGACAGCATCATAGAAAGCGTCGCCGAGATCGAGGATCGCGGTTTCGGGGCGATAGGGTTGCGGGGTCGTGTCCATGCGTGGATATGGAGGGCGCCAACCGCAGGACGCAACCATGCCACCCTATGAAAACCGATATTGGTGGTCCAACGATGGATTGCGGCTGCATTATCGGGACTATCCGGGCCCGTCCGGACGCCCGCCGATCCTGTGTCTGCCCGGATTGACGCGGAATGCGCGCGATTATGACGCGCTTGCGCGGCGATTGTCGCCGGAATGGCGCGTGATTACCGTCGATTTGCGCGGCCGTGGCGACAGTGGCTACGCCAAGGACCCGATGACCTATGTCCCGCTGACCTACGTCCAGGACATCGAGGGGCTGCTCGGGGAGCTTGGCGTGGCGCGCTACATCGCGTTCGGCACCTCGCTCGGCGGGATCGTCGCGATGCTGCTCGCGGGGACCGCGCGCGAGACGCTGATGGGGGTACTGCTCAACGATGTCGGGCCCGAGATCATGCCCGAGGGGCTGTCGCGAATCCGCAGCTATGTCGGCAAGTCGAACAGCTGGCCGACCTGGCTCCACGCCGCGCGCGCGGTGGCGGAGGCGAATGGCGACGTCTATCCGCATTTCCAGCTCGAGGACTGGCTCGCGATGGCGAAGCGGCTGTACCGGCTGACCAGCGCGGGCCGGATCGTGCTCGATTACGACATGAAGATCGCCGAGCCGTTCCGCGTGCCGGGGAACGAGGCGGGGCCCGACATGTGGCGCACGCTCGACGGGTTGAAGACCGTGCCCGCACTGATCGTGCGCGGCGCGACCTCGGACGTGCTCGCCGCGAATGTGGCGGAGCGGATGGCGGCGGCGCTCGACGAGGGCGAACTCGTCACGGTTGCGGACACCGGCCACGCCCCGACGCTCGACGAACCCGAGGTGATCGCCGCGATCGACCGGTTGCTCGCGCGGATCCCGGGAGAACCCGCTGTGGGCTGAGGTCGATGCGGAAAGACTGCCGCCGCGCGGGAGACATTGCGTGCGGGGTGGCGTACAGCGCGACGCAACCGCGGCGAACGGGTATCCGGCACCGCATCGTCCCGCCGCGGAACCAGGAGTCTGCATGACCTTCCCCCATGACGCGCTGATCTTCACCCCCGCCGATGTCGACCTGAGCAAGTCCCCGCTCGCCGGGCAGATCGATGCCGAGACCTATGTCCTCGGCGCGTTCAACCCCGGGATGACGCGGTTGCCCAACGGCAATCTGCTGCTGATGGTGCGGATCGCCGAGGCGTTGCGGACGCCGATCAAGGAGCAGCAGATCCACGCGATCCGCTGGCATGACGGCGGTTACTGCCTCGATGCATGGCCGCTCGATTTCGTCGACACCGCCGACCCACGCAAGTTCATGATGCGCGGCGGCGGGTGGAAGGTGATGGCGCTAACCTCGCTGTCCTGGCTGCTCCCGGTCGAGCTCAATGCCGACGGGACGCAGGTCGTGACGGTACATTACGCCAAGGCGATCGCGCCGCGCGCGTCCTACCAATGCTACGGCGTCGAGGATGCGCGGATCAGCAAGGTCGGCGACCGCTATCTGATGACGACCTGTTCGGTCAGCCCCGAGCGGCATTCGACCACGCTCTACAGTTCGAACAATGCGCTCGACTGGACGCTGGAAGGGATCGTGCTCGACCACCAGAACAAGGACATGCTGATCTTCGAGGGGCTGGTCGGCGGCAAATACTGGGCGCAGACGCGGCCTTTGGGCGACCTGTATTTCGCGTACCCGCCGGGGAGCGAATGGCGTGCGGGGCCGTCGATCAACCTCTCGACCTCGCCCGATGCGCTCCACTGGAGGCCACACGAACGCCCCGGCATCCGCCCGCATGCCGCGACGATGGCGACCGCGCGCATGGGGGGCGGCACCCCGCCGATCCTCGTCGACCGGTCCGGTGGCGGCGGCTGGCTGAGCCTGTGGCACGGGGTCGAGCCGATGGGGGTAGTGGGGGTGTATCGCACCTATTGGTCGCTGCTCGACCGCGACGATCCGAGTCGTGTGCTTCGCACCAGCCATGATCCGCTGATGGAAGCGAACCCGGCGCTGACCGATCCGCTGCGCGACCAGATGTATATCGACAATGTCGTGTTCACGACGGGGATCGCGGACGCGGGCGACCATTATGTCGTCGCGAGCGGCGAGGCGGATCTCGCGTGCCGGATCTCGCATGTGCCCAAGACGGCGTTCGACTAAGGGCTCGATCCATCGCGGCGCTGCACCGGGATCCGCAGCGCCGCCTCCTCCGCGGGTCGGGGAATCGGCACCACGGGTGGCGGGCGATTTGACACCATATCGGTGGCGACCTTCAGAGTTCTGTCGCACGGCTGTCACGCGAATGTCGTATCGCGATGGGCACGGGGATTGGGGGAAACCACGATGCGCACCGAGACGCAAAGTCCGCAGGGCCTGCGCGTCCGCGCGATTGCCGGGACTTATGTCGTCCTGCTCGCGTGGAATTGCGACGCGGCCTATTGCGAGGGGCTGCTCGGCTTTGGCATCCTCCGCACCGATCATACCAATGACGAGCGCATGTGGCTCCGCGGACTGAAAAAGTTCGACCTGCCGCAATCCGACGAGGGCGACAGCGTCACGACCCGGCGGCATCCGATCCAGAAGTTCCACTGGGGCGATTACACGACCAAGGCAGGTCGCCGCTATACCTACGAAGTCCACGCATTGCGCGGGACAGCCGCCGACCTCGCGTCCGCCGACTCGGCGACGCTCGAGGTCAGGTGCGAGGATCCAGACCATGTCGGGACGAACGGCCATGCGGTCCATTTCAACCGCAGCGCCGCCGCGAGCCAGGCGTTCGCCAACCGTTTCGCGTCGCTGCCGCCGGGTGAAGTGACCGACCCCGCCGCGCGGACGTGGTTGTCGCGCGGGCTGGAGGAAGCGTTGGTTGCCTTTATCGATCAGGCCCAGCCGGGCGAGGGGCTGCACCTGTTCCTCTACGAATTCGACAAGCGCGATTTCGCGCGGGCGCTCAAGGCGGCGCAAAGTCGCGGGGTCAGGCTCGAGATCCTTCACGACGCGATTCTCGACCGCAACGGGAAGGGGCCTTCGGTCAAGGCGGACCCGTTGCTGGTCGAGTTCGGGCTGGACGCCGTCGCGCGCGGGCGGAACGGCGCGGGGATCGGCATATCGCACAACAAGTTCATGGTGCGCACAGACGTCGATGGCGTGCCCAGGGCGGTGTGGACCGGATCGACCAATTTCAGCGACGCCGCGATCTATGCGCAATCGAACGTCGGCCATGCGATCGTCGGTGTCGAGCCCGCCACGACCTATTTCACCTGGCATCAGACCGTTTGGAATCACCCCGATCTGACCGTCAGCAAGACCCGGACGCAGACAACGGCGCTGTCGCCGCTGCCGGTGGCGAGTGCGGCCGCGACCGGGACATCGGTGGTGTTCAGCCCGCGCGAGACGGTCGGGGCGATCAGCCTGTGCGCGTCGCTGATCCTCAGCGCGGAGAAGATGGTATGCTTCACGGCGCCATTCGCCCTCCACGACGCGATCGAGGCGGCGCTGATCGGTGCTCCGGCGCAGGTGTTCGGCCTGCTCAACAAGCGCGGTGTCGTGGAACCCGCGTTGTACGCCGCCCCCAACACGAGCCTCGCGAAGGCTGGCGCACTCAATGAACGCTCGGTCCTCGAAGCGTGGCAGGACAAGATGCTGCGCGAGGTTCGCGCGGAATCGCTCCACCACAGCGGTGTTTTCATCCACACCAAGCTGATCCTGGTCGATCCGCTGTCCGCCCAGCCGCAAGTGATTACCGGCTCCGCCAACTTCAGCAACAATTCGTCGCGCAACAACGACGAGAACCAGCTCTTCATCTTCACCGAAACCGCGGTCGCGGATGTCTATATCGGCGAGTTCATGCGGATGTTCGATCACTATTACTACCGGGACCATGTAAAGGCGGCGAAGGCGGAAGCCGTCGTCGATCCGCGCGCGGTGTTCCTCGATCCGACCGACGGCTGGACCCGACGCTATTTCGGTGGTGGCGAACGCGAGGCGCAGCGGTTGGCGTTTTTCTAAAACCATATCGCTCCGTTGCGCCAGGCCACGGTGCAGGCTTATTTCATGACGCGCGCGGACGGTTTGGGGTGATTCCCTCGTTAAAAGCCGATGTCCGCTGACGCCCGAAGTAAGTCATTACCGAAGCGTTTTGCCGATCCTGAGAGCGGACATTATGGGCGAGGGTTCTGACGCCGGTAAGCCTGCAAAAAAGCTTGGAAAACGCGGTAGTTTCAATGCCGCCCCGGCTATGACACTACAGACAAAATCAACCTTTCGGGCCGAAACTGGCCGGGAAGGAGCAATACATGACCAGCAAGTTTAGCGCGATTATCAGCGTTTTGTTGCTAGGGTCCTGCGGAGCCGCAACCGCATCGCCACCCAACAGCACGAATCCTGCTCACTGCATGGCGGCGTTTTCCTATGCGAGGACGATCGCGCTGGGCGGCCGCCCGCCAAATTTGAACCTTGCGGTCCAGTCGACTGCCCGGTCCCTATACGAAGGACGTAAGCTGAAAGCACGCGGGCTCCTTGAAAACGGTCGGGGCGAGGGTGAGGCTCTCCTGTCGAAATATGGCAAAGATGAAAAGGTTATGATGGGTCTGGTGCTCGACTGCTCAAAACAGCAGGACGTAGACCCGGATTATCGTGCTCTAAACGAGAGCGGGGATTTAAGGGCTGCGGCAAGGAAAGTTGATCCCGTTTGTCGAGACGATGCGACCTGTCGGGGTAAGCTGCGCTAGCGGCATCGCCTCGTAACCGCACCGGTTTGATACCGAGCAAAGGGCAGCTATCGTCCATCTCGTTCCTGAAACCTGCCTGTCGGCTTTCCACCAATTCTTGCCGTCCAGCCTGACGCGTAGCGGAAAATTCGCAGAGGCTCACGGCCAACCCATTCCCGCGTAGGCGGGGATCCATACCGGCTGAATGCGCAGGACTGGACGGACGGTGACAAGGGATTCCCGCCTAAGCGGGGAGGACGGGCGGGTTGCGGCTATTCCCCGACCCCACCGATATTTCCGCAGCGTCAGTTGCCCACCAGAACCAGCGCGACGGGTGGGTCCGGAACCACCGCCGCCCGCGATGTGCGTGTTCCGTGGGACGGACTCCTGTCCGGGACACGACAGGGCTGGTTTTGCGCCAAGGAGTCGGTAAGCACTCCGGCAAATGCGCCCGGTCAACATCCTGCACCTCCATTCGTCTTTCTCGCCCGGCGGGAAGGAGGCGCGCGCTGTCCGCCTGATGAACGCGTTCGGGGCGAATGCGCGGCATACGATCGTATCGAACATGGAGGAGGCGTATGGCGCGCAGGCGGCGATCGCGCCCGGGATCGATTACGAGATCGCGCAGAACCCGCCGCCGCTGACCGGCGGCCCCTCGGTCCAGCGCTACGAGGCGATCGCGGCGTACATGCGTCGGTTCGATCTCGTGCTGACCTATAACTGGGGCGCGATCGACGGGGTGATGGCGAAGCGCGTTTCGTCGAAGGGGATGCCGCCGGTGGTGCATCACGAGGACGGCTTCGACGCGGACGAGGCGGACGGGCTGAAGCCGCAGCGCAACCTCTACCGCCGTTTCGCGCTGACCAAGGCGGAGGCGCTGGTGGTGCCGTCCGAGACGCTCGAGCAGATCGCGCTCAGGACGTGGAAGCAGCCGCGCGAGCGGGTCCACCGCATCGCCAACGGGATCGACACCGCGCTGTACGCGAAGAGGCCCGATCCGAAGGCGATCCCGGGGTTCAAGCGCAAGCCGGGCGAAGTCGTGATCGGCACGCTCGCGGGTTTGCGCGAGGTCAAGGACCTGCCGATGCTCGTCCGCGCGGTCGGCGGGCTGTCGGGTCGCGTCCGGCTGGTGATCGTCGGCGATGGGCCGGAAAAGCAGGCGATCGTCGACACCGCCGAGCGGATGGGGATGGAGAGCCAGCTCATCCTGCCCGGCTTCCTGCCCGAACCGCACCGCTACATCGGACTGTTCGACATTTTTGCGCTGTCGTCGAAAAGCGAGCAGTTCCCGATCCCGGTGATCGAGGCGATGGCGGCGGGGTTGCCGATCGTCGCGACGCCGGTCGGCGATATCCTGAAAATGGTAACCACCGACAATCACAGCTTCATTGAACGCCGTGATCACGAAGTCGCTTTGCGGGATTCGCTCCAGACCCTATGTGACGCGACGCCCGAACAGCGGGGCTGGCTGGGCGAGAAGAACCGCGCGAAAGCGGTCGCAGACTATGAGGAAGCGACGATGATCGCGCGCTACGCTGCGCTCTATTCCAGCGTTCTCGGGGAACCGGGGCGGCTGGGCTGAATCACGGTTTGCCGGGCGTGGCATCCAAAGCTTATATCGAACGTATGTTAATCCGGGAGCCGTTCACTTGTTCAAAGGTTTGAAGCCCATCGTTTATGGAGGCCGAGAGGTCTGGCCGCTCGTCGAGGGCGGCAAGGGCGTCGCCGCGACCAATCATGCGAGCGCGGGTGCCTGGGCGGCGGCCGGCGGGATCGGCACCGTCTCGGCGGTCAATGCCGACAGCTACGACCCCGACGGCAAGATCATACCGCAGCTCTACAAGGCGCTAACCCGGCGCGAGCGGCACGAGGAACTGATCGAATATGCGATCGAGGGCGCGGTCCAGCAGGTCCGCCGCGCGCATGACCTGTCGGGCGGGCAGGGCGCGATCAACATCAACGTGCTGTGGGAAATGGGCGGCGCGCAGCGGATCCTGAACGGCGTGCTCGAGCGTACGCGCGGGCTCGTCGCGGGTGTTACCTGTGGCGCGGGGATGCCGTACAAGCTGAGCGAGATTGCCTCGTCGTACGAGGTCAGCTATTTGCCGATCGTCAGCTCTGGCCGCGCGTTCCGCGCGCTGTGGAAGCGTGCGTATTCCAAGGCGGCGGACTGGCTTTCGGCGGTGGTTTATGAGGATCCGTGGCTCGCGGGCGGGCATAACGGCTTGTCGAACGCGGAAGACCCGTTGCAGCCGCAGGATCCTTACCCCCGCGTCAAGGCGCTGCGCGACACGATGCGCGAGGGCGGGATCTCGGATGAAGTCCCGATCGTGATGGCGGGCGGCGTCTGGTATCTGCGCGACTGGTCCGACTGGATCGACAATCCCGAGCTCGGCAATATCGCGTTCCAGTTCGGCACGCGGCCGTTGCTGACGCAGGAAAGCCCGATCCCGGAGGAGTGGAAGGCGCGCCTCACCAACATTCAGGAAGGCGAGGTGCTGCTGCATCGCTTTTCGCCGACCGGATTCTATTCGAGCGCGGTGCTCAATCCGTTCCTGCGGCATCTGCAGGCGCGCTCGGAGCGCCAGATCGCGTTTTCGACGCAGAGTGCCGGCGACCACACGTTCCAGCTCGACGTCGGCGTCAAGGGGAAGAACTTCTGGGTCACGCGCAACGATCTGCTCCGCGCGCGCGAGTGGTTCGGGGCGGGGTTCACCGACGCGCTCAAGACGCCGGACAACACGCTCGTCTTCGTGACGCCCGAGGACAAGGGTGTGATCCGCAAGGATCAGGCGGATTGCATGGGTTGCCTCAGCCAGTGCGCCTTCTCGTCCTGGTCCGATACCGAGACCAATTCGACCGGTCGCCTCGCCGATCCGCGCAGCTTCTGCATCCAGAAGACGCTGCAGGACATCGCGCATGGCGGCGACGTCGAGCAGAATTTGATGTTCGCCGGGCACGGCGCATATCAGTTCAAGCGCGATCCGTTCTATTCCAACGGCTTCGTGCCGACGGTCAAGCAACTGGTCGACCGGATTCTGACCGGGGACTGAGGGGCGGGCTGTTCGATCCCCTCCCGTACTGCGCTTCCCCGGCGACGGCCGGGGCTCAGTTGCGCAGGTTTTGGTAATCGGGCACAGCGGCGGTATTCTTCTGTCTCCTACCAGGCCCCGGCCTTCGCCGGGGAAGCGGAGCGAGGGGGGAGCGGAACGAGGGGAGGCGGACTGATCCCCCCGCCGTTCCCTCAGCGCGGACCACAGGCTACACCCCCGCGATGCACCTGCGCACCCAAGCCCTGATCCTCGGCGTCCGCCACCACGGCGAGCATGGCGCGATCGTCCGTTCGCTGACCCCCGACGACGGCCTGCAGGCGGGCTATGTCCGTGGCGGGCGGTCGAGCCGGATCCGGCCGATCCTGCAGCCCGCCAACCGCGTAATGGGCGAATGGCGCGCGCGCACCGACGACCAGCTTGCCAGCCTGACGGTCGAACTCGTTACCAGTCGCGCGCCGCTGTACGCCGAGCCGCTCCCGGCGCTGGCGCTCGAATGGGTTACCGCGCTGACCGCGGCGGCGTTGCCCGAGGCGTTGCCCTATCCACGGATCTATCTCGCGCTCGACGCGGTGATCGAGGCGATCGCGTTCGCCCCTGCCGCGCGCGGCTGGGCGTTGACGCTCGCGCGCTACGAGCAACTGCTGCTCGCCGAACTCGGCTATGGGCTCGACGAGGATGTGCTGCCGTCCGCGCTGACCGATCCCGCGGCGAACGACTGGCCCGATGTCTTCGTCGCGCTGCGCGTCCTGGGGGAGGCGCTGGCCGCGCAAATCCTGGTCGATCGTCGTGCGGTGACGCTCGAGGCACGCGCGCGGCTGGTCGATCGGCTCAAAAGGGCGGTTGCGTGATTCGCCAAGGGTCGGCATGGCCGCGCCTTCAAAACACGGATCGGGACGGAAAATGGCACTGATCGCAATCCTCGCCGGAGACGGCATCGGCCCCGAAGTCACGCACGAGGCGCGCCGCGTGCTCGAGGCGCTCGGGCTCGACCTCAGTTTCGAGGACGGCCTCGTCGGGGGTGCTGCCTATCGCAAGACTAGCCATCCGCTCCCGCCCGAGACGCTCGATCTGGCGCGACGCGCGGACGCGATCCTGTTCGGCGCGGTCGGCGATCCCGACATGGACGGGCTCGAGCGGTCGGTGCGGCCCGAGCAGGCGATCCTCGGCCTGCGCAAGGAACTCGGCCTGTTCGCGAACATTCGGCCAGCGACGATGCTCCCCGGGCTCGAGGATTCGTCCGCGCTCCGCCCCGAGATCGCGCGCGCGATCGACATGGTGATCGTCCGCGAGCTGACCGGCGACGTCTATTTCGGCGACAAGAGTCGCGGCTTCACGCACACTGGCCTCCGCGAGGCGCATGACATGATGCGGTACGACGAGGTCGAGATCGCGCGGATCGTCCGCGTCGGGTTCGAGATGGCGGCGCGGCGCAGCCGCAAGCTGACCTCGGTCGACAAGGCGAACGTGCTTGAGACGTCGCAGCTGTGGCGCGAGATCGTCAACGAGATCGCGCGCGATTATGCCGAGGTCAAGCTGACGCACATGTATGTCGACAATGCCGCGATGCAGCTGGTGCGCAACCCGGGCGCGTTCGACGTGATCGTGACGAGCAACCTGTTCGGCGACATCCTGTCCGACCAGGCGAGCATGTGCGTCGGGTCGATCGGGATGCTGCCGTCGGCGTCGCTCAACGACTGGCAGGGGTCGTGCGGGCTGTACGAGCCGATCCACGGGTCGGCGCCCGATATCGCGGGGCAGGGCAAGGCAAACCCGTGCGCGGCGATCCTGTCGGCGGCGCTGTTGCTGCGGCATTCGCTGTCGGACGACGCCTCGGCCGAGCGGATCGAGCTGGCGGTGAAGGCCGCGATCGCCGGTGGTGCACGGACGATGGATCTGGGCGGCGCGCTGACGACCGCGCAGATGGGCGATGCGGTGCTGGCGGCGCTGAAGTAATTTACTCGCAAAGCCCCTCCCCTTCAGGGGAGGGGTTGGGGGTGGGGCAGTGTCTCATCGAGAACTCGCTCTACTGGACTTCCCCACCCCAACCCCTCCCCTGAAGGGGAGGGGCTTAAACTAGAAGCTTACCCGATCACGGTCTTCAGGTTCATGAACTCATGCAACCCGTACGGCCCGAGCTCGCGGCCGTGGCCCGACCGCTTGACCCCGCCGAACGGCGCTTCCGGCGACGACGCGAGCATTGCGTTGACCGCGATCATGCCGACCTCGAGATCGCGCTCGAATCGCGCACGCTCATCCGCATCGTTGGTCCATACCGACGAGCCCAGCCCGAACGGCACCGCATTCGCCAGCGCGATCGCCGAATCGAGATCGTCCGCCTTGAACAGCATCGCGATCGGCCCGAACAGTTCCTCATGCGCGACCGCATCGTCGAGCGGCACGTCGACCAGGATCCCCGCCGACATATACGCCCCCTTGCCAGGAAGCGCCTCGCCGCCGAACAACAGCTTCGCCCCCGCCTGCTCGAACAGTTTCAACTGGCCGAGCACGGTCTGCCGCTGCTCCTCGCTCGACAGCGGCCCCATCGTGCTGTCCGGATCGAGCGGGTCGCCCGCGACCACCGCCTGCATCCCCGCCGAGAACTTCTCAAGGAACGCGTCGTAGATATCGGCGTGGACGATCATCCGCTTGGCGCAAATGCACGACTGGCCGGTGTTCTGCACCCGCGCGGTGACCGCCTGCTTGACCGCCTCGTCGAGATCCGCCGAGGGCATCACGATGAACGGATCGGACCCGCCGAGCTCGAGCACGACCTTCTTGAGCGCGCGCCCCGCGGCTTCCGCGACCTTCATGCCAGCGCCTTCGCTCCCGGTCAGCGTCACCGCGACGATCCGGTCGTCGGCGATCAGGCCCGCGACCTTGTCCGACTTGATCGCGAGGTTCTGAAACAGTCCCGCCGGGCCGCCCGCCGCGATCACCATTTCCTCCAGCGCGGCACCGCAGCCCTGGACGTTCGAAGCGTGCTTGAGCAACCCGACATTCCCCGCGAGGATCGTCGGCGCCATGAAGCGCACCACCTGCCAATAGGGGAAGTTCCACGGCATCACCGCGAGCACCGGCCCCATCGGGTGCCACGTCGCGGTCGCGTTCGGGAACGCGCGCGGTTCGAGCATCGCGGGGCCCTCCTGCGCATAGTGGCGGAACGCGGCGGCGCATTTCTCGACCTCGGCGAGCGCGGACTTGAGCGTCTTGCCCATTTCGCGTGTGGCGATCTCGGCGAGCCGGTGCGCATTGGCATCGAACTGCTCGGCGATCTTCTCGAGCAACGCGGCGCGCGTGGCGACATCGGTCAGCCGCCACTCGCGAAACGTCGCTTCGGCGCGCGCGACCTTGGTCTCGATCTCGTCCCCGGTCAGCTCGGGGTAGCTCTCACCGGGCGCGCCGGTGGCGGGGTTGATACTGGTAAACATGGGAATCGCTCCTGCGGGGAAACCTGGAGATGGGAATGCTGTCATCAAACGCAAAGTCTTGGCGACGTATCCTTGACCCCCGTCGCTTGCCTGCCGCATAGGTTGCTCATGGATATACCGATCGAAGAGCTGACGTTCGAAGCGGCGTTGAAGGAACTGGAGGGGATCGTGTCGAGGCTCGAAAGCGGCGACGCGCCGCTGGATCAGGCGATCGCGCTCTACGAACGTGGCGACAAGCTGCGGCGTCGTTGCGACGACCGTCTCAATGCGGCGCAGGCACGGATCGAGGCGATCCGGACCGACAGCGAGGGGCGGGCCATCGGCACGCAGCCCTTTGCGGCAGTCTGAGCCGATGAGCAGCGCGCCTTTGTCGCTCGCCGACGCCTTGGTCGACGTCGGCACCGACATCGACACCCGGCTTGATTCGCTGATAGCGGTTCCCGACGATGCGCGGGCACCGCTGTATCGCGCGATGCGCCACGCCGCGATCGGCGGGGGGAAGCGCCTTCGCCCGTTGCTGGTGATGGCGACCGGCCGCCTGTTCGCGGTCGACCGCGACTGTGTCGGGCGCGCGGGCATGGCGATCGAGTGCGTCCACGTCTATTCGCTGATCCACGACGATTTGCCCGCAATGGACAATGACGACATGCGGCGTGGCAAGCCGACCGTCCACAAGGCGTTCGACGAAGCCACTGCGATCCTCGCGGGCGATTGCCTCCACGCGCTCGCGTTTGAGATCCTTTCCGATCCCGCGACCCATGCCGATCCGTTCGTCCGCAGCGAACTCGTGCTCGACCTCGCGCGCGCGGCCGGCCCCGCGGGCATGGCAGGCGGTCAGGCGATGGACCTCGAGGCGGAGAAATCGACCTTCGACCTGCCGACCGTCACGCGGTTGCAGGCGATGAAGACCGGCGCGCTGATCGCCTGTTCGGTCGAGGCGGGCGCGATCCTCGGCAAGCTGCCACCCGAAGGGCGCACCGGCCTGCGCGGCTATGCACGCGACCTCGGGCTGGCGTTCCAGATCGCCGACGACATCCTCGACGTCGAGGGCGACGAGGCCGCGGTCGGCAAGAAGCTCCACAAGGATGCAGGCGCGGGGAAGGAGACCTTCCTTTCATTGCTCGGCCTGCCGCGGGCGCGCGAACAGGCGCGGATGCTGGTCGACCAGGCGATCGACCATCTCAAGCATTATGGCCCCGAGGCCGACCTGTTGCGCGAAATTGCCCGGTTCACGCTCGAGCGCGATCGGTGACGATCCGCACCGGGGTCTACCCCGGCACCTTCGATCCGGTGACGCTCGGGCACATGGACATCATCCGGCGCGGTGCGAAGCTGGTCGACCGGCTTGTGATCGGCGTCACGACCAACCCGTCCAAGTCGCCGATGTTCACGATCGACGAGCGGATGGCGATGGTCCAGCGCGAGGTCGAGGGGGTCGAAGGGGAGATTCACGTCGTCAGCTTCGATTCGCTGCTGATGGACTTCGCCGAACGCGAGGGGGCGAAGGTCATCGTCCGCGGGCTGCGCGCGGTCGCCGATTTCGAGTACGAATATCAGATGGCCGGCATGAACCAGCAGATCAATCCGCGGGTCGAGACGGTGTTCCTGATGGCGGACGTCTCGCTCCAGCCGATCGCGAGCCGGCTGGTCAAGGAAATCGCGCTGTACGGCGGGCCGATCAACCGGTTCGTCACGCCTGCGGTCGCCGTTGAAGTGGCCGAGCGAGTCGACAGGATCGGCCGCAAGGGCGAGGCGCATCGCGCCCGTCCCTGATACCGGGCCCTGATATGGGAGGCGGCCTCAATATGGTCGCTTTCGCACGGCATCTGCCACGACACTGCCGCACCGACGTTCACGTTGGCGCAAGCGACGACTTGGTCTAAGCGACCTTCCACCGAGCTTTTCCGCGGGGACATGATGCGTTTCGTTGCCACCCTTCTTGCCTTCATCCTCGCGCTGGTTTCCGGCCCCGCCTTTGCCGACAAGAAAAAGGACAAGGTCGAGGTCAAGGACGCCAAGGTCGTGACCACTGACCGCCTGCCGGTGCCATCGGTCACCGACCCCGCGAACCTGTGGTATCTCGACCTGTCGACCGGCGGTCGTGTCGTGATCTGGCTGCGTCCGGACGTTGCGCCCAAGATGGTCGAGCGCGTCAAGCTGCTGACGAGCCAGCATTTTTACGATGGTCTGTTGTTCCACCGCGTGATCGAGGGGTTCATGGCGCAGACCGGCGACCCCAAGGGTGACGGCACCGGCGGCTCGACCCTCCCCAACGTTCCCGCTGAGTTCAACTACCTGCCGCATGTTCGCGGTGCGGTGTCGGCGGCGCGTGAGGGCGCGGCCGAGGGCGCTACGGTCGAGGAGGTCACCAAGGCCGAGAACAGTGCGAACAGCCAGTTCTTCATCGTCTTCAACCCGACAATGAAGCTCGACAAGAAGTACACCGTGTTCGGCCGCGTGATCTCGGGGATGGACTATGTCGACGCGGTTGCGCGCGGCGAGCCGCCGACGGCCCCGTCGCGGATCCTCCACGCTTATCTCGGAAGCGACAATCCGCCCGCTTATGTCCCCGCGCCCCCGGCACCCGCTGCAGCGCCAACGCCCGTGCCGACGCTGAAGCTTCCGCCGCGCGCGAAGCCCGCTTCGGCCCCGCGCAAGAAGGCGGCATAATCCGCCAGCCGTTACGGCGCGGAAGAGGAGCGTCATGAAGGTCGACCTGTTCGATTTCGCGCTGCCGCCCGAGCGGATCGCGCTGCGCCCCGCCGTGCCGCGCGATGCCGCGCGGCTGCTGCTGCTGGACGGCGCGGATTCGCGGGACCTCTCGGTTTCGGCTTTGCCGGACCTGTTGCGCGCGGGCGATCTGCTCGTGTTCAACGATACCCGCGTGATCCCCGCCCAGCTCGAGGGGCGGCGCGGCGATTCGAAGATCGGCGCGACGCTCCACAAGCGCGAGGGGCCACGTCGCTGGCGCGCGTTCATCCGCAATGCGCGGCGGCTCAAGCAGGACGATGCGATCGATTTCGGCGAAGGCGTGATCGCCCGCGCGCGCGACCGCGGCGACGACGGCAGCTTCGCGCTCGACTTTGAGGGTGACGAGCCGGTCGAACTGTTGCTTGAGCGCGCGGGGCGGATGCCGCTCCCGCCCTATATCGCCGCACGCCGGCCGGCCGATGCGCAGGACCAGGACGATTACCAGACGATGTTCGCGGCGGAAAAGGGCGCAGTCGCCGCACCGACCGCTGCGCTGCACTTCACGCCGGAACTGCTCGAACGGCTCGCGGCGGAGGGGATCGAGCATGCAACGCTGACGTTGCACGTCGGCGCGGGGACGTTCCTGCCCGTGAAGGCGGACGACACCACGCGGCACCGGATGCACGCCGAATGGGGCCGGATCGACGCCGCCACCGCCGATCGTCTCAATGCGGTGCGTGCGAATGGTGGCCGTGTGATCGCGGTCGGCACGACCAGCCTCCGCCTGATCGAGAGCGCCGCCGACGCGACCGGGCAGATCCGCGCGTTCGAGGGGGATACCGCGATCTTCATCACGCCGGGCTATCGCTTCAAGGGGATCGACGGGCTGATGACCAATTTCCATCTGCCCCGTTCGACGCTGTTCATGCTCGTCAGCGCGCTGATGGGGATCGAGCGGATGCAGGCCGCTTATGCGCATGCGATCGAAGACGGCTATCGTTTCTACAGCTATGGCGATGCCAGTCTGCTGCTGCCGTCGAGGGACTGAGAATGCGTCTGGTCGTTGCCGCGATATTGGGATTGGGCGTCCTCGCCGGGGGAAGCGCCGGCACGCAGACCGCTCCGCCCGCCATCGCCGCGCCGGTCGCGCCTGCGCAACCGACCGCGACGATCGTCGCCGAGCCCGCCGCTTTGTTCATCGCCGCGTGCGACCAGAATGCCGACGGCCGCACCACCCGCGCCGAACTCGATCCGTGCGTCGCGCGGAGCTTCGCGCGGATCGACACCGCGAGCAGTGGGACGATCGGCTATATCGGTTATGCCGACTGGGCGTTGTTGTGGCTCGGGGATCGCAACGCGCTGCCGAGCCCGTTCGGGGTCGATGCCAACCAGGACAATCGAATCACGGTTCTGGAATTGCAGGAAGAATTCGGGCGGCTGTTCGCACGGTTCGATCTCGACCGCGACGGCATGGTGACCCGCGCCGAGCTGCTGACGATCCGCAGCGGATTGCGCCCGGTGGACACCGGCAAGCGGAAGCGTAAACCGTAACGAACGGGAGGCGGTGCTCCCGAACGTCGTCAGCCACCGCAGGAGCACGGCGTGATGGGGGATCCGCGCTATCGTCTGGTGATCTTCGATTTCGACGGGACGCTGGCCGATAGCGGCGACTGGTTCCTCTCGACCGTCGATCATCTCGCCGAGCGGTTCAGGTTCCGCCGCGTTTTCCCCGAGGAGGTCGAGGCGCTCCGCGGCAAGACCACGCGCGAGGTGATCCGCCAGCTCGGCATCCCGCGCTGGAAACTCCCCGCGATGGCACGGTATCTCCACGCCTTGCTCGCGCAGCAGACCGACCGGATCGCAGTGTTCGACGGAATCGTGCCGATGCTCGGCGACCTGCGGCACGGCGGGGTTCGGCTGGCGCTGGTCACTTCCAACGCCGAGCATAACGTCCGCGCGATCCTCGGACCAACGGTGGATTCGTTCGACTGGCTCGAGTGTGGCGCGTCGCTGTTCGGCAAGGCGCGCTGCTATCGTCGCGTATTGCGGCGGAGCGGGATGCCGCGTGGCGATGTGCTGTCGATCGGCGACGAGACCCGCGATATCGTCGCGGCGCGCAAGGTCGGGATTGCGTGCGGGTCGGTCCTGTGGGGCTATGCGCATCCGACCGCGCTGTTGGCGATGCGCCCCGACCTCGCGTTCGAGACCCCGGCACAGATCGCGACGCTGGTGCTCGGCGAGACTGCGGCCGCACATAGCGCGTGACTTGGCGCGGATCGCGTTGTTACTTGCAACTTATGTCCGATGCACCCGATGTCGCCCTGCTCGAGCAGGCCCCCGAACCGACCACCCACAAAGGGCTGGTCTATCCCTTCGGGGGCAGCGAGCCCGCACAGGGAACGGCGATGACGGTCGCGCCTGGGATCTGCTGGGTCCGGCTGCACATCCCTGGGCCGTTGCGACACGTCAATTGCTGGCTGCTGGACGACGATGATGATCGCGGCGACGGCGTCGCGCTGATCGACACCGGCATGAACACCAGCGACGCACGCGACGCGTGGAAGACGCTGTGGCGCGGTGAACTGGCGGGGGTGCGGGTGACGCGGATGATCGGGACGCATTTCCATCCCGATCACATCGGGCTCGCGGGCTGGATTTGCGACCGGCACGCCGCGCCGCTGGTGATGACGCGGGGCGAATGGCTGACCGCGCGGATGCTGATCGCGGATGCGCGCGATGCAGTCCCGCCGGAGATGCTCGCGTTCTGGCGCGGGGCAGGGTGGGACGACGCACAGATCACGCATGCCGAAGCGCGCGGCTGGGCGGGGTTCCAGCGCATCGTGATACCGCTGCCGCTGGGTTACATTCGCATCGCGCATGGCGACACGCTGACGATTGGCGGGGTCGCGTGGCAGGTGGTCGTCGGATCGGGGCACAGCCCGGAACATGCCTGCCTGTACGATCCGGTCGGCAAGGTCCTGATCGCGGGGGACCAGGTGCTTCCGCGGATCAGCCCCAACGTCTCGCTCGGCGTGACCGAACCGACCGCGGACCCGCTCGGCGAATGGTTCGAGTCGATCGCGCGGCTGAGCCAGTTGCCCGACGACCTGCTGGTATTGCCCGGGCATGGCGACCCGTTCACCGGGCTCCATCGGCGGCTCGACGCAATGGACCGCGAGCATCGCGAACGGCTTGACGAGCTCCACGCCTTCCTTGCCGAACCGCGCCGCGCGGTCGATTGTTTCGGGCGACTGTTCCGGCGCGCGATCGGGCCGGACATGCTCGGTATGGCGACGGGCGAGGCGCTCGCGCATCTGCGGCGGCTAGAGGTCGAGCAGCGCGCGGTCCACGAAACGATCGACGGTGTCCGGTGGTATCGGGCTGCGTGATTCGCTAGCTTTGGTCAACGACTTCGGGCGAATCAGGAGAGGCCATCATGTGCGACGAGCATACCGCAGCCGATAACGACGCGTTTCTCGGCGATGGCGCGATCTCACGCCGACAGTTCGCCGCACTGGGCGGGGCAGCCGGGCTTGCACTGCTGCTGCCCGCGCCGGCCAATGCCGCGCCGATCAAGGGCCGCGACGTGACCGTGAAGACTCCCGACGGCACCGCCGACGCCTATTTCGTCGCGCCCGCCACGGGGAAACATCCGGCGGTGCTGATGTGGCCCGACATCATGGGGCTGCGTCCGGCATTCCGGCAGATGGCGGATCGGCTCGCGCAATCGGGCTATGCGGTGCTCGTGGTCAATCAATTCTACCGCTCGACCAGGGCGCCGTTCCTTGCCCCCGGCGAATCGTACGACCAGCCCGAAGTGCGCGCGAAGATCATGCCGTTCACCAAGGCATTGAGCCCGGCGGGGACGGTGCGCGATGCGACCGCGTTCGTCGGCTTCCTCGATTCACAGCCGCAGGTCGACCGCAAGCGCGGGATGGCGTCGACTGGCTATTGCATGGGCGGGCCGATGGTGATGCGGACCGCTGCGGCGATTCCGGCGCGGATCAAGGCGGGTGCGACTTTCCACGGCGGCGGGCTGGTCGGGACCGAGGCGGATTCGCCCGACAAGCTCATCCCGCAGATGAAGGCATCGTATCTCATTGCGATCGCGGAGAATGACGACCAGCGCGCACCGACCGACAAGGACACGCTGCGGGCGGACTTTGCGGCGGCGAAGCTGCCTGCGGAAATCGAGGTCTATGCCGGGACCAAGCACGGCTGGTGCCCGCCCGACAGCCGGGTGTACGATGCGGCACAGGCGGACAAGGCATGGGGCCGGATGCTCGCCCTGTTCGGGCGGACGCTCTGAACGCTGCCGTAACGAAATCCCGTTGACCGCGTTTGCGGCGCGTGTTCTACTCCTGTTCTGGTTTCAAGACGGGGAGAGAGAAGATGACGTTGACACTTTACACCAACCCGATGTCGCGCGGGCGGATCGCGCGGTGGATGCTCGAAGAGGTCGGCGCGTCGTATGACACGGTCGTGCTCGATCATGCGTCGAGCATGAAGGCCGAGCCGTTCCTCGCGATCAACCCGATGGGGAAGGTGCCCGCGATCGTCCACGACGGGCACATCGTCACCGAATGCGCCGCAATCTGTGCCTATCTCGCGGACGCATTCCCCGCGGCGGGGCTCGCACCCACACCGGCCGACCGGGCGGAGTATTATCGCTGGCTGTTCTTCGCGGCAGGACCGCTCGAGCATGCCGTGACCAACCGGTCGCTCGGGGTGACACCGGACGCGAAACAACAGCTGATGGCCGGTTACGGCACGTTCGACCTGACGATCGAGACGCTCGCCAAGGCGCTTACGGTCAACCCCTATTTCGGCGGCGACCGGTTCAGCGCGGTCGATGTCTATGCCGGGTCGCAGGTGATGTGGGGGCTTCAGTTCGGGTCGATCCCGGCCAATGCGGTGTTCACGGATTATGTGGCGCGTGTGAAGGATCGCGGCGCGTATCGCCGTGCGGGCGAGCTTGACGATGCCCTGATCGCGGCCTCCGTGGCGCAAGCGGTGGACTGACGCAGTTTGGGCGGCTGCCCCCCCGGGTATGGACCGGGGGGAGTCCTCGTGCCTTGACCCCCCACCGTTCGTTTCGGGCGAAGTCAAGAAACCTGAGGTGGTGCCGGGTCTCTCGACTTCGCTCGAAACGAACGGGGAGAGGGATAGCGTACCGGTAACCGACCGGATTCAGCCGGTACGCTACGCTACCTCGCTTTCGGCTCCGGTCTCCCGCGACACCGCCGCAAGCCGCTCGCCTAGCCCCGCAATCACCCCCGCGCGCCACATCTCGGTACCGGTCGACCAGCGCGCGATTTCGTCGAGCGTGCGTCCGCAGCCGACGCAGAGGTCGCTCGCCGGATCGATCCGGCATAGCGCAACGCACGGACTCGGAATCGGCAGGGTGGCAGCGCGGGATACTGGCGCACCCATCGCTGGCTTCAGTAGGTCAACCGCGCCAGCAGGAAGTTGGGGACGGGGCCGTTCCAGCCATTGTCGTCGGCCGAAACCGCATCCTCGCGGCGTTCCTGCCGGGCAGCGGGCGCGGGCGCTTCGGTCCGGGCAGGGGTACGCTCGCGCCGGGGCGTGCGTTCGCGGCGACTTGCCGACGCGGTCGCGGGCGCGACTTCGACCGGAATCTCCTCCGGCTCGGGCTCAACCGTTGCCGGCGCGGGCGCAGCCGACTCAGGCTCCTCCGCGATCGTCTCGACCACCGGTGCGTCGCTCTTGGCCTTGCTCCGGGTCCGGCGCTTCTTGGGCGCGGTCGGCGTAGCTTTCTCGACAGGCGCTTCTTCCACGACCGGGGCAGCATCGCCCGACGCGTAGCGCTCGATCTTGAGCCCGGTCAGCTTTTCGATGTTCTGGATGTTCTCGGCATCGTCCGGCGTTGCGAAGGTGAACGCGATCCCCGTCGCGCCCGCGCGGCCGGTCCGGCCGATGCGATGGACGTAATCGTCGGGATGCCACGGCGCATCGAAATTGAACACGTGGCTGACACCCTTGATGTCGATCCCGCGCGCGGCGACGTCGGATGCGACGAGGATCTTGACCTCGCCCTTCTTGAACCGGTCGAGCTCGGCGATCCGCTGCGACTGCTCCATGTCGCCGTGAATCTCGCTCGATGCGAAGCCGGCGCGCTGCAGCGCCTTGTTGAGCTCGCGCACGGTCGTCTTGCGGTTCGAGAAGATGATCCCGGTCTGCACGTCTTCCGACCGCAGCAGCTTCATCAGCGTGTCGCGCTTCTTGGCGGCGGTGACGGGGACGAGCCACTGCTTGATGTTGACGTTGGCGGTCGCGGGGCGCGCGACCTCGATCGTCTTGGGATTGTCGAGGAACTTGTCCGCGAGCTTCTTGATCGGCGGCGGCATCGTCGCCGAGAACAGCAGCGTCTGCCGGGTCTTGGGGAGCTTGGTGCAGATTTCCTCGATGTCGGGGATGAACCCCATGTCGAGCATCCGGTCAGCCTCGTCGATCACCAGCATCGAACAGCCGGTCAGCAAAATCTTGCCGCGCCCGAACAGGTCCATCAACCGGCCCGGAGTCGCGATCAGCACGTCGACGCCCTTTTCGAGCGCGGCGGTCTGATCGCCCATCGACACGCCGCCGATCAGCAACGCCATCGAGAGCTTGTGGTATTTGCCGTATTTCTCGAAATTCTCCGCAACCTGCGCGGCGAGTTCGCGCGTCGGCTCGAGGATCAGCGACCGCGGCATCCGTGCGCGCGACCGGCCTTCGCCGAGGATGTCGATCATCGGCAGAACGAACGCGGCGGTCTTGCCGGTTCCGGTCTGTGCGACGGCGACGAGGTCCTTGCCCATCAGGATCGACGGTACCGCGCTCGCCTGGATCGGAGTCGGCTCGGTATAGCCGGACTCGTTGACGGCGCGCTGGAGTTCGTCGGAAAGGCCGAGATCGGCAAAGGTCATGCGGTGTCCGGAATGATCGTTCGGGCGAGAGCACCCGTAAACGGCGTCAAGCGCTTGCGGATCGGGGCGCAATTGTCAAGATAAACGGCATCTGGAGCGGTCAGCGGCGTGCTTCCAGGCGTTTGAATCCGTCGATCCGGCATACGCTGCCCGAGCGTGCGCGGATCGAGTCGCGGTCGGCGCAGATCATGCCATCGCTGGTCTGCTTGAGATACAGCCCCGAATAGAAGTCGAGCGCGGGGCAATGATCGTCCAGTTCGGCGCGCAGTCGGCTGCCATCCGCGATCACGAGATCGACACTGTCCGCCCCGGTGATGATCGCCCCCTCGAGCAGATCCGCCGAGACGCATTTCGGCCCCTTCTTCTCGCTCCACCGGATCGCGCGATCGCTGCGGGGTTGCTGCATCGGATGCCCGCCGAGCACCCGCGGGATACGGATGACGATTCGCTGGTGGATGGTCATCTGCGCCAGTTCTACTCGATCGAACGCCGGTACGTCCGCGGAAGCGGACGGCACGAGCGCGAGCATCAGGAGAAGGGGCAAGACGGCATTGGGCATGGGTAACGACTGCGTTACCCTACCGGATTGAACCGTTGCTGAACTGACGTGGAAGCAAGCGGGAACCCCTTTGGCGGGCGCATCCCGCGATCTTCAGATCGCGATCGCGACCAGCACAATAAGTGCCCACATCAGCAGGGAAATCAACCCCGCAATCGTAATACCGATCGCGGGCGAAATGGTCCGCTTCGCAGGAGCGCGCCCGAGGGGGGCGGATTGGTGCCATTCGATACGCATCCTCTAAGCTCCTTTCCGACCCGTTGCGTTGTCTTGGGCCATAATGGTTAATGAGAATAACGGGCCTGACAAGCGTTTGTTCAGAAACCTCCGACGGGCTTTTCCGGCACGTTCATATTGCACTGCGGGAGAATTGGCGCTCCGGGACGACGGTCCCGCGACGGCTCGCTGCGCCGCGAGCGCGAAGCCGAATCGTCGGAAGGCGACCGACCGCTGTCGCGGGTCGGCGATCGCGTTGGCGACCACCGCACGCACGATTTGCGCTCCAGAAGGGGCGCTTGCTGCGCGAATACCGCGATTTCTCGTGCCGTTATGCCGGAACCGCGTGCGGACGCGCGGGTGTATTCGATACAGCCGGACTGATACCGGTACCGTCCTGGCCGGCTTTGGAAAATGCCGAGCGGTCGGCGGAAAACCATTGCAGGCGTGCGCGTTTTACCGCGCTTTCGACGCAGGCTTGCGTGTTCGCAGCCGCGGCACGCGATGGCGAAGTTTTTTTTGAACGCGCTGCGGGGAAGGTCATCGGAATGCCGGTCGGGTCCGCGCGATGACGTTCGCGATAGCCACCGCCGACGCTTGCCGCCGCGCCGAAACCATTTATCGTCGACACAAAGCCTGGAATGGCGCGTGACGAGGGGTGAACGATGGCGACAATCCTGGCGGGCGATGTTGGACCGGGGAATCCCCCCGGGGCCGTGCCCCAGCCGAGCCGCCGCGACATCCAACTCATCATCACCGCCTCGTCGCTCGGCACGATCTTCGAATGGTATGATTTCTTCATCTACGGAACGCTCGCCGCGTCGGGGATCATCGGGCGCACCTTCTTCCCCGCGCAAAGCGAATTGCTCCAGACGCTGTACGCCTGGGCGGGGTTTGCGGTCGGCTTCGGGTTCCGCCCGCTCGGCGCGATCCTGTTCGGGTTCCTCGGCGACCGGCTCGGGCGCAAATACACCTTCCTCGTGACAATTGCGATGATGGGGCTGGCGACTGCGGCGGTCGGGATGGTGCCGTCCGCCGCGTCGATCGGCCTTGCCGCGCCGTTCATCGTGATCGGGCTGCGGATCCTGCAGGGGCTTGCCCTCGGCGGGGAATATGGCGGCGCGGCGATCTATGTCGCGGAACACTCCCCACCGGGCAAAAGCGGTTATTACACCAGCTTCATCCAGGCGAGCGTCGCGGGCGGGTTCATCCTGAGCCTCGCGGTCGTGTTGATCACCAAGGGCGTGCTCGGGGTCGCGGCGTGGACCGCGTGGGGCTGGCGCGTACCGTTCATCTTCTCGCTGCTGCTGCTCGCGGTGTCGCTGTTCATGCGGCTCAAGCTGTCCGAAAGCCCGGTGTTCAAGCAGATGAAGGCCGCCGGGGAGACCGCGCACAACCCGTTCGTCGAGAGCTTCACCTATCCCGGCAACCTCAAGCGGCTGTTCGTCGCCTTGTTCGGGATCGCGGCGGGGCTGACGGTGATCTGGTACACCGCGATGTTCACGGTGCTGTCGTTCCTCGAAGGGCCGATGCGAGTCAACGAGACCGCTGCGCAGTTGATCGTCGGGGTCGGCGCGCTCGGCGGGCTTGGTTTCTTCGTCTTCTTCGGACGGCTGTCGGATCGCTATGGCCGCAAGAACCCGATCATCATCGGCTATGCGCTGACGCTGTTGCTGCTGTTCCCGATCTTCTGGGTGATGGGGAGTGCGGCCAACCCCGCGCTGGCGGACGCCGCGCGCCACGCGCCGGTGGTCGTGTCGGGGCCGAACTGCGCGTATAATCCGTTTGCCGCGAGGCAGGCGGATGCCTGCGGGCAATTGCTCGACACCTTGTCGCGCAAGGGCGTGCCGTATCGCAAGGCGCAGACCCCGGTCACGCTGGTGATCATTGGCGGTACCCCGGTCGAGGACCTCAGCGACGCCGGGCTCGATGCCGCACTGACCAACGCCGGCTATAACCTCGACCGGGTCGTTCCCGCGCCGGGGAATATCGCGCTGATCCTCGTCGCGATCCTCGCGCTGAGCGCGTTGTCGGGGATCACCTACGGCCCGGTCGCGGCGTTGCTTGCGGAGATGTTTCCGCCGCGAATCCGCTACAGCTCGATGTCGATCCCCTATCACGTCGGGACCGGCTATTTCGGCGGGTTCCTGCCGTTCATCAGCCAGTTCATCGTCGCGCGAAGCGGCAATCCCTATGCCGGTCTGTGGTACACCTTCGCGGTCGTGGCGCTCGCGCTGGTGGTGACGGTGGTGTGGCTCGAGGACATCCGCCCGGCGGTGCCCAAGGGCGTGCGGGCGAAGGCGGGCTAGCCGAATGCGGTGCGGGGCGTTACCCGCGCTTGGATGACCGCGCCGCTTCGCCTTTCGCTCGATACGTCCGCCCTCGTCGCCAACTGGCGCGCGCTCGATACGCTCAGCGGCACCGCCGCGTGCGGGGCTGCGATCAAGGCGGATGGCTACGGGCTCGGCGCGGCCGGCGTGGTCGAGCGGCTTGCCGAAGCGGGCTGCCGCGATTTCTTCGTCGCGAGCTGGGGCGAGGCGGCGGCGTTGGTGGATCTCGTGACCGCGCTGAAAGTCGACCTGTCGGTGCTCCACGGGGTGCGCGCAGAGGACATGCCGCTCGCGATGCAAGGCTTTTCGCGTCCTGTGCTCAACACGCTCGAACAGATCCGGCGCTGGCGCGACGCGGGGGGCGGGCGGTGCGACGTGATGGTCGATACGGGCATGAACCGGCTCGGTCTGTCGCCCGAACAGGTTGCGGACGGCGCGATCGACGGGCTCGCGATCGATACGCTGATGAGCCACCTTTCCTGTGCGGATGAGGATGCACCCGCCAACGCGCGCCAGCGCGACCGGCTCGAGGCATTGCGCGGCAAGACCGGAGCGCGGCGCCTGAGCCTCGCCAATTCCGCCGGAATCGCGCTGGGGCAGGCGTATGCGTTCGACCTGACCCGCCCCGGGCTTGCGCTGTACGGCGGCGTGCCCCGCGGCGAGCTGGCGGACGTGGTGCGGCAGGTCGCGACCCCGCAGGCGCAGATCCTCCAGCGCCGGACGCTCGCGGCGGGGGAATCGATCGGGTACAACGCGCTCTACACCGCCCGCGAACCGATCGAGGTGGCGATCCTCAACATCGGCTATGCCGACGGTTATTGGCGCGGTTTTACCAATGCCGGGATCGCGCGGGTCGGTGACGCCGTGCTGCCGGTGCTTGGACGCGTATCGATGGACCTGACCGCGATCGCGGTCGATGCCTTGCCAACACTGGGGGAGGGTGACTGGGTGACGCTCGATTACGCGCTGCCAGCGGCAGCGGTGGCGTCGGGCATGTCGCAATATGAGCTGCTGACCGGGCTGGGCGCGCGGTTCGACCGGATCTGGTTCTAGGAACGGACGCCGTTCGTCCTCACAGCGCAAGACGTTTCCCGAATAAAAAGGGGGGCGAAGATTGCTCTCCGCCCCCAGGGATTGAACGTCGCTCGACCGCTTAGAAGCGCGCCTTGAACCCGGCGTAGAAGTTGCGCCCGCGCACGCTGTAGATCGCGGAACCCGAACCCGTCGCGGTCGTGCCGAACGGCGGCTGGCGATCGGTCAGATTGTCGATCCCGACGTAGAAATCGAGTTCGTTGCGACCCTGCAGCTTGTCGCCGATCCGGAAGTTCATCCGCACGTTCTGGTAGATGACGGTCGGATACTTGCGGATCTCGATCGCATCGGCGTTGAGCGGAAGCCCGGTCTGACCAGTGACGCCGGCGTTGTTCGGATAGAAATTCTCGAACGTCGAGGTCAGCATCGGGCCGTAGAAGTGCATCCCGTACCCGAAGGTGATGCGATTGACGGTGAGGTCCGCGTTGAACTTGAACTCGTCCACCGGATCGCCGAGTTCACTCAGGATGACGTTCTCGGTGTCCGGGATCGTCGGGTTCTCGTAGTTGCTGTTCTGCAGACCGTGCGTGTAGTTGACCCGCGAGCTCAGGGCGACGTCCTGGCCGAAGGTGTGGCGGTAGGCCGCCTCGACGTCGATGCCCTTGCGGACACGTCGGGCGAAGTTCTGCGGACCCTGGATGACGGTATTGGTGAGGATCTGCCCGGGCAGTTCCCCGTTCGCGCCATTCGTCGTGCCGAGGTTGCGGCGGAAGCCGTTGCACAGCGGGCTCTGCAGGTTCGGCGTGTCGTAGCAGGCGTTGACGATCGTCTGCGCGGCGAGCGAGACGATCACGTTGTTGACGGTGATGTCGTAGTAATCGATCGACAAGGTGAACCCCGGGATGAACCGCGGCTGGAGGATCGTCCCCAGCGTGTACGAATCGGCGGTTTCAGCCAGCAGGTTCGGGTTGCTGCCCGAGATCACGCCGAGCGAGTAACCGCCAAGCTGCAGGTTCGAGAGCTGCCCCGCGGAAAGTTGCGACTGGCAGTTGGTGACGCGTGCCGCGGTGCCATTGGCAATCGCGTTGACGTTGCACGGATCGATGAAGCCGTTCGCGAAGTTCGGCACCGCCGGGAAGCTCGTCTCCGAAACGTTCGGCGCACGCACCGACCGCCCGTAGACACCGCGGAAGCTGATGTCGCGGATCGGCGCCCAGACCACGCCGCCATTGTAGGCGTACACGGTGCCTGCAGCGTTGTTATAGTCGGACACACGACCGGCGAGGTTGACCGTCAGGCTCTTGAAGAACGGCACGTCTTTCAGCAGCGGGATGTTCAACTCGCCAAAGGCTTCCTTGACCTCGAGCGCACGCGCGTTGACGTCGCCGAGGAACACCGCGTTGCTGAGGCCGGTGTCGGCTGCGCTGTCACTGTTGTTGGTTGCCTTCTCGCGCCGATACTCGCCGCCGAGCACGAAGTTGATCGGACCGCCGGGCAGGCTGAACAGCTGGCTGGAGTCGCCGCCGACGAAGCCGTTCACGTCGATCTGCTCGATCGACGAGGTATTGACGATCGGTGCCGCGAAGTAGCTGACCGCCGCCTTGTTGTTGCCCGCACCGAACGGATTGTACGGCGTACAGGCCGCGATGTCCGCCGCCAGCTTGGCTGCCGTTGCCGCGCTGCCCGAAAGACCGGGTGCACCGACCGCCGACGCCGCGTCGAACTGCGAACGGCACTGGATCGCGCCGGTCGCCGGGTTGCGGCCGGCATCGAGCGACAGCAGGAAGCGCTGGCGATCGACATAGCCCTTCAGGTCCGCCCGTTCCTCAAACTTCCCGTAGTTGCCCGAGATTTCGTAGTTCCAGTCGCCATTGAACGTGCCGCGGGCGCCCGCGACGAAGCGATAGGTACGACGACGGAAATACTCGTCGCGATCCGGCGAATCGGTCAGGTTGCGGGCGAACAGGAAGCGGTAGCTGCCGTTGTTGACCGCAGCGGTGCGGGCTGCCTGCACTGCCGCGGTACCCGGTACGCAGGTCGCCGCCGTCAGCGCGGAGCCGAGCGTGAACCCGCAGTTTGCCGCCAGGATGGCGGTTGCCAGCGTGCTCCGGTCCGCAGCGTTCAGATACGGGTTGTCGAGCCGCGGGTCGAGGCGGGCGTCGTTGCCGAGCGACGCCGTGGTGTTGTTGATGAACGTCGGGCCAGCCTGGTTGCCGACCGCGTCGATCTGGACGAACTTGCCCTCGAAGAACAGTTCGAGCGCGTCGCTGAACTGATAATGCGCGAGCAGGTTGGTGTTGATCCGCTGCGTCGATGGCAGGATCGAAAGCTGCGTGCCCTCGCGCGACGTCTGGCCGTTGCCGCCGACGAACGTACCCGCCGGACCAGTGCCGAAGCGGGTCCCGGTCTGCGCGTTCAGATTGCCTTCGGACGAGAAGACGTAGTTGCAGTTGAACACGGTGCCGTTGGTGTTCGCCGGGCCGTTATTGGCCAGCGTACCGGCGCCGCAGCGTCCGTTTGCCTGCGGCTGCGGGACGACCGCTAGGCCGAACCGGTTGATCGTCGCACTGCGGATGTCGCGGACGAAGATCGCGTCGGGGAAGCCGTCGCTGCCCTGCGGCAGGCCGGTCGAATCGGCGTCGATCGTGACGAAGCCGTTGGCCTGCTGGAAGGCCGGAATGTCGGACGCATACACGCGGTTCTGGTTGGCGTATTCCGCCTGCACCGTGATGTTGCCGCGGCCGTCGGCGAAGTTCTTGCCGAACATGCCCGAGGCGAACTGGTTCGCGCCGTATCCCTGCTCGGAAATGCCGGTCGACCCGCGAACCTGCAGGCCCGAGAAGTCGCGCTTGAGCACGAAGTTGACGACGCCGGCGATGGCGTCGGACCCGTAAACGGCCGAGTTGCCGCCGGTCACGACGTCGATCCGCTCGACCAGATCGTTCGAGATCGTGTTGACGTCGACCGACGAGGCGTTGTTCAGGATGTCCGCCGCAACGTGGCGGCGACCGTTGACCAGGACCAGCGTGCGTGCAGTGCCCAGACCGCGAAGATCGAGCAGGTTGAGCCCGGCGATACCGACGCCAGTGCCGGGATTCTGCTGGCCGAACGTGCTGCGCAACTGCGGCAGGTCGTTCAGCGTGTCGCCGATGTTGTTCTGCCCCTGCTGGAACAGTTCCTCGCCACCGATCGACGTGACCGGAACCGGCGATTCGAGATTGGGGCGACGGATGCGCGAACCGGTGACGATGATCTCTTGCGGATCCGTTGCGGCTGCCTGAAGATCAGTGGACGCTGTCGACGGTGCCGAAGGCGACTCCGTCTGCGCTTCCTGTGCCCATGCTGCTGGTGCGAGCGCGATGGTCGTCGCCAGCGCTGTTGCGAGTTTGAACCGATATAAGCCCATGTGGCCTCCCCTTGTTGTATACCTGCGCCCAAGCAGGTCATACCGACAGGAAAGACCGAAAGTCCGATCCCCGCAAGGATTCGAGGCGAGGCTGAACCTCGGCTTAACATTATTGTTACGAGTTGTGACAAACTTGTCACGAACCGTAGCTAAAATGCCGCGCGACGGGGTATCGGACGGAACCATTTCTCACGACGACGCCCGAAGTTCGTTCGTCTTGCGTGACGACGGCCGAGATTTTCTTCCGGATTAGGAAACGTCGGTCGCGACGCTCCGTTGGGACCGCTACCAACACGGCCTGCCTTCATTCCCGAGTACGTGACATTTCTGTCACATAATGTCGCTAAAGCGGCGAGACTCACAATAGAATGTTGTTGGGTCAGAATGTTACCGTTTTAATGCCCCCCAACCCGGATTGTGTTCCGGGAGGTAACAGGGGCGTACAGAATGAGAAACTCGGCTTTCCTGGGGGCGACCGCGTTGGTCGCGATTTTCGGCAGCATTCCCTCGCTGGCCTATTCCCAGACCACGCAGACACCAGCAGACGCAGTACCGGGCGCAGCGCAGATCGGCGTCAACGACCGGTCGGATCCGACCAAGGACACCGAATCGGGTGACGAGGAAATCGTCGTTACCGGATCGCGCATCCGGCTTCCCAACACGGTCAGCTCCTCGCCGATCACGACCGTCAACCAGCAATATCTGCAGGATCGCGGGCTGACCAACGTCGCCGACGCGCTCAACGAAATCCCGGGAATCCGCGGCAGCGTCACCGCCAACGGCGCGCAGGGGTCGTTCGGGCAGGGCGTCAACTTCATCAACACCTTCAACCTCGGGTCGAACCGCACGCTGACGCTGGTCAACGGGCGTCGCTACGTGTCGTCGAACGTCACGACGATCTTCAACCAGGGGTCGGCCGGGACGCAGGTCGACGTCAACGTCATCCCGACGCTGCTGGTCAGCGATATCGACATCATTCCGACCGCGGGCGCGCCGGTCTACGGGTCGGACGCGATCGCGGGGACGATCAACTACAAGCTCGACACGCGGCTGAAGGGCGTTCGCGCGTCGCTCACCACGGGCGTGACCGAGCAGGGCGACGGCTTCCGCTACAATGCGGCGATCGCAGGCGGCTTCAACTTCGCGGGCGATCGCGGCAACATCACGCTGTCGGCGATGCGCGACGAGCAGGAAGGGTTGCTCTACAACGATCGCGCGTTCCTGCGCGCCAACATCGGCAACGGGACCAACCCGAGCACCGCGCAGTCGACGACGCTGGGCCGCGCCGCGGGCGTCTCGTTCCTTAACGACGGGCGCCTCAACCCGGGCATCGGCTACAACGATTCGACGACCGACGGCTTTGCCGGCACGATCCTGATCCGCGACCGCACGCTGCCGTTACTGACTCGCGGCGGCCTCATCACCGATGCGACCAGCGGTACGGTGTTCAACGCCGCAACCCGCCGCGCGGGCGCGGTGCAGAACTATCAGTTCGACACCAGCGGCAACCTCGTCGCGTTCAACCGCGGCACCCGCTTTGCGGGCGTGCAGGAAGCCAGCGGCGGCGACGGCTTCCGCTTCAACGACTTCTCGCAGATCACCAGCACGCTGCGTCGCAACACGCTCAACGGCTTCGCGTCGTTCCGCGTCGCGCCCGCGCTCGAGCTGTTCGCGGAGGGCACCTACTTCCACTCGCGCGGCGACGAACTGGTGCAGCAGCCGAGCTTCAACAGCAGCCTGTTCGGCGGGTCGAGCGGCGCGCTGACGTTCGACGTCAACAACCCGCTGCTCACCGCACAGGCGCGTGCGCAGCTCGTCGCGCTCGGCGTCAACCGCTTCCAGGTCTCGCGCGCGTCGCTCGATCTGGCCGATCTCACCGGCTTCTCGACCAACGACCTGTATCGTGGCGTGATCGGTGCGCGGGGTGACTTCAACGTCGGCAGCCGCAAGTTCAATTATGAAATCAGCGGCAACTATGGCCGGGTCGACATCGTCGACACGCGCCAGGACATCAACGCGCAGAACTTCATCAACGCGGTCAACGTGACGCGCAATGCCGCAGGGCAGGTCGTCTGCAACGCCAATCCCGCGTTCCAGGCGGCGCCCGGCGGTACCCCGGTGGCGGACGCGGCGTGCGTCCCGCTCAACGTGTTCGGCGAAGGCGTGGCGAGCCAGGCCGCGCGCAACTACGTGATCGCGACCAACCAGACGCGCAGCCGGCTCGAACAATATGTGTTCAACGCCAACGTCGGTGGCAGCCTGTTCACGCTGTTCAACAACGATACCGGCGTCAACGTCGGCTATGAGCATCGCGAGGAGAAGGGCTCGTTCACCCCGAGCGCGTTTGAACAGGCCGGTCTGGGTCGGTCGGTCGCGATCCTGCCGGTTGCGGGCAAGTATAATGTCGACGAAGTGTTCGGCGAGGCGAAGCTGCCGGTCATCACCGCGAGCAACAACATCCCGTTCATCTACCACTTGGAACTGCAGGCGGCGGGACGATATGTCGACAACACCGTGAACGGCGGGTTCTTCTCCTGGGATGTCAGCGGCACCTATGCGCCGATCAAGGACGTCATGTTCCGCGGGAGCTACACCAAGTCGTTCCGTGCACCCGCGATCACCGAACTGTTCTCGACTCTGGCGGGGGTGTTCACCAACGTTCCCGACCTGTGCTCGCCGGGCAACAAGGTGGCAGGGGCGGTTCCGGCGGTGCGCACCGCGAACTGCAACGCGTTCCTCGCCAAATTCCCCAACGCAACGCCGCTTGATGCCGCCGCTGCTACCGTTCCCGGCCTCAATGGCGGCAACACGCAGCTGCAGAACGAAGTCGCGCGCAGCTTCTCCTACGGCGTCGTGCTGCAGCCGCGGTTCATCCCGGGGCTGTCGATCACCGCGGACTACGTCAACATCAAGATCGCCAATCCGATCGCGAGCCTGACCGTCGCGCAGATCGCCGGGGCATGCTTCGACAACTCCAACTTCAACGCGAACGATCCCGCCAACGGCAACGCCTTCTGCTCGCAGATTCAGCGTTACGCGTCGGGTCAGGGCGGAGCATCGGCAAACGGCGGCGATCGCGGTGGTCAGGTGGTCAGCGACCCGGTCAACCCCGGCGTCCGCAGCGGGTTCGTCAACGGCAAGCGGGTGTTCTTCGACGGGATCCAGGGCGCGATCGACTATATCCGTCCGCTCTCCGGTCTCGGCCTGTCCGGCCGTGCCGGCTTCGACGGGACGCTGTTCTTCGTCCGCACGCGGATTTCGGACATCACCGGCGTGGCAGCAGTGCGGACCGACGGGACGATCGGCGATCCGACCTGGCAGGGGCAGCTCAACCTGCGCTATGTCGGCAACGTCATCGGCGCGACGGTTTCGCTCAACTACATCGGCGACCAGCTGTTCTCACGCGTGTCGCGCGGTCCCGATATCCGCGAGATCGACAAGCTTCGCGGCTATGTGCTGGTCAACCCGAGCCTGAGCTTCAAGGTCAACGAGAAGTTCCGGATGACGCTGTCGGTGACCAACCTGCTTGATCGCAAGGGCCAGGACTATTTCGGCGAGATCATCCCGTCGAGCTTCACCACCGATGGCCTGTTCGGCCGTCGCTTCGCGGTTGGCGTTCGCGGCAACTTCTGAGCCTAGCCCAAGAGAAAGGGCGCCGGATTACTCCGGCGCCCTTTTTTGGGCAATTATGTACCTAGTTAGCAGGTCAAAAAGGGGCATCCATATCAGGGCAGGCTGGGGTAGCCATCGAAGTCACTCACGCTATGACAGAGGCGGGAGTTTTGGTTTTGCACTGGGCGGCCGTGTTGGCTGAGATTTTCGGTGTGGAAGCAGATCCTGCTGGCGACGTTTTTCGCGCCATGCTTGAAGCCTCAGAGTTTCCTCAAGCAACGGAATAGTTGCTTCGGCTTGATCTGCCCATTTCCTGAACCCTTCGGGCAGGTATGAAACGACGTTTAGGCGGACCCCGCTATTTTCCTGAGGTCCGAGGATTTCATTTGTCCGAAAAGTAACCCGGCCATCGTTGCTTATTCCAAGCAGCGTTCCGTGAGTAAGAACGTTGCGGACGGATATCATACCGAAATACTCGCCATCAAAACATTTGTCGTGCGCCTTCTGAGCGGTGCCCCCAAGCCTGTCAGCAAAGGTTTTGGCTAAACTCACCCGTGTTGAGCTGGGCATTCGGCCCAAAAGCACCGCCGATTGTGACTCATCAATCTCTGCGACTTGGCACAGATGTAGCGCAACTAAATCTTCGATTTCCGCGCACGCGCGGATCAGCCTGCCTATGTCCGCATGCATGTCTGCCGTTAACGCGAAGGACGTTAACGTAGGCGCGTCCTTGCTGTATTGCTTGTACATGGCCGACTCCAAACTAGAGGATGACACCTACTCGCAGCGGAGACGGAGGCCTCTTGAGAGGCGGCGCTGAAGCGGATGCTTGCCAATCTCACAAGACTAGCGGCAAACAGCGGCAAAAGTCGAGTCAGTCAAAGTAGCGCGCGCGGGGCCCCCCGCGCTGGCGGGGGATATTAACCCACAAAGGCGGCGAGCTGATCAGTCAACCGATAGGTTAAGTGTCGGCCTCCGCCGCCCTTGAGGATCAGCGCAGCGCACTTTGTTCGTCAACGCGGATTGTACTGCACGCCTAAAGTGCTAAATAGATTATATAAATTTGCCTGTTGTGTCCCGACCGAACGTTTAGCGTTCGATGCAGACAGCGATCCCCATGCCGCCGCCGATGCACAACGTGGCGAGCCCCTTGTGCGCATCGCGCTTCGCCATCTCGTACAGCAGCGTCGTCAGCACGCGCGCGCCCGACGCGCCGATCGGATGGCCGATCGCGATCGCGCCGCCATTGACGTTGACGCGGTCCGCATCCCAGCCGAGTTCCTTGCCGACCGACAGCGCCTGCGCCGCGAACGCCTCGTTCGCCTCGATCAGGTCGAGGTCCGCCATCGTCCAGCCCGCCTTTTCGAGCGCGCGGCGCGTCGCGGGGACCGGGCCGATCCCCATGATCGACGGGTCGACCCCAGCCGATGCCCAGCTCGCGATCCGCCCGAGGATCGGCGACCCACGGCGCTCGGCTTCGGCACGGCTCATCAGCACGAGCGCGGCGGCGCCGTCGTTGAGCCCGGAGGCGTTGGCGGCGGTGACGGTCCCGTCCTTCTTGAACGCCGGGCGCACCCCCGAGACGCTGTCGAGCGTCACGCCCGCGCGAATATATTCGTCGTCGGAGACGATCGTATCGCCCTTGCGGCCCTTGATCGTGACGGGCGCGATCTCGTCGCGGAAGCGCCCCGCCGCGCGGGCTGCCTCGGCCAGGTTCTGTGAGCGGACCGAAAATTCGTCCTGCGCGCCGCGCGTGATCTGATATTGCTCGGCGAGGTTCTCGGCGGTGATCCCCATGTGATAGCCGTTGAACACGTCGGTCAGCCCATCCTTGACCATCGTGTCGACGAGGCTGAGGTCGCCCATCTTCTGGCCACCCCGAATGGACTGCGCATGCGCGCTCATCGACATGGATTCCTGCCCGCCCGCGACCATGATCGTCGCGTCGCCCAGAGCGATCGACTGCGCCGCCAGCGCCACCGCGCGCAGCCCTGAGCCGCACACCTGGTTGACCCCCCAGGCCGGCACTTCCTTCGGGATCCCCGCCGCCATCGATGCCTGGCGCGCCGGGTTCTGCCCCTGCGCGGCGGTCAGCACCTGGCCGAGAATCACCTCGGAGACCTCCTCGCCCGCGACACCCGCCTGCGCGAGCGCCGCCTCGATCGCGATACGACCGAGTTCATGCGCCGGGGTGGCCGCAAAGGCGCCGAGGAAGCTCCCGACCGGGGTGCGCTTGGCGGCGGTGATGACGATGTCCTGCATGGCGGGCTCCTGTGGGAAACGGGGATCGCGACAAGGCGCGAACGACGAAACAGGATGTTTATCTAAGGTCCGGAAGCGCGTTTAGCCAGTCCGACAGTGGTTCCCATAATTGCGCGCGCGCGCCGCTGCCGACGATCATCCCGACATGTCCCGCGCCCAGATCGCGCCGGTCGGGCAGGTTCGCCGCAGTGGCTGCGGGCACGATCCGGTCGTTGCGCGAAACGAAGTCGATCGCGGGGCAGGGCAGGGTAGCGGGATCGACCGGCGCACCACCGACCGTCCACTGCCCGCTGCCCGGCGTATCGCGCGCGATCAGCTCCTCGAACAGGTCGCGGCCGGCGTTGTAGGGCAACGGGGCCCCGGCATTCGCCCAATCCTCCATCGCGACGAACTGCCGGAAGGCAGGGGTGTCGGGCGCGATCTCCGCAAACGCTTCGTATTTGGCGATCGTCCGCGCGGGATCGAGCCGCCAGAAGCCGCTCTGCAACACCTCCATCGGGACGAGCCCGATCTGCGCACAGGCGGGGCCCGCCGCCGCCCACAACCGCGCGATATCCGCGCGCGCGGCGGTCCCCAGTCCGTCGAACCGCCACGGCGCGGCGATCAGCGCCAACCCCGCCACCTCCGCCCGTGCGGCGGCGGCGAGCGCCATCGTCCCGCCGAGGCAATACCCCGCGAGGACGGGGGGCTCGGGAAATTTGGCGATCAGCGGCAGCAACACGCGCTCGACCAGCCCGGCAATATCGGGACCGTCGTGTCCGGGCGCGGGAGTCCCCCAGTCGAGCAGAAACGGACGATGCCCCTCCGCCGCGAGCCAGCGCAGCAATGACCGTTCGGGCTCCAGGTCGAGGATGTGCGGCGGGTTGATCAGCGAGGGGACGAACAGCACCGCGCGCCCGCTCGACCCGCGCGGCGCATAGTCGCGAACGCGGGCGCCGCCCCTGCGGTAGCGCACCGGCATCGGCTTGCGTGCCCGGTCCCGCGGTGCCGCCTGATAGGCGCGCAATCCCGCGAGTGCGGCGGCGCGGCGCTCGGGCGATGCTGCGGTCTGTTCGTGCAGCATATCGAGGAACAACGGCAGCGGGCGCGGACCGTGGACCGCGTCGGATGCGCCGTGTTGCAGCGCCGCAAGAAATGGTGGTAGGGTTGTCAAGACCATATGCGGGGAGCGCTTCTCGATGAAGAAGACCATTCCGGGCGACGGCCCGGTGACGATCAAGAAATATGCAAACCGCCGCCTCTATAACACCGAGACGTCGTCTTACATCACGCTCGAGCATCTCGCCGCGATGACCCGCGAGGGACGCGACTTCAAGGTCATCGACGCCAAGTCCGAAGAGGACATCACCCACAATATACTCACCCAGATCATCATGGAGGAGGAGCAGCGCGGCCAGACCATGCTGCCGGTGCCGTTCCTGCGGCAGCTCATCGCGATGTACGGCGATTCGATGCAGGCGATGGTCCCGGGCTATCTCGAGGCGTCGATGGACAGCTTCCGCCGCAACCAGCAGCAGTTCAAGACCGCGGTCGAGGGCGCGTTCGCCAACTCGCCGTTCGCCGAGCTCGCCAAGCAGAACATGGCGATGTTCGAGGCGGCGACCACCGCGTTCAAGGCCGGTGCGCCGGTCACGCCGGGCACCCCCGCGGCTGCCGCGGGCGGCGTTTCCAAGGACGAGGAAATCGCCGCGCTCAAGGCCGAACTCGGGCGATTGAACGAAAAGGTCGAGAAGCTCGGCAGTTAAGCGGGGCAGGATATGTGGTGGGCGGGGGCGGTGGTGGCGCTTGGCGTCGGCGTGCTGGCGGGTGTTGCCGACTGGCGCCGCGTGCGGCGCGAGAACCTCGACCGTGTCGGTTGGTTCGACTGGCGCTCGGTACAGATGAGTGCGTTGATTGCGGCGGCGTTATGCGTCGTCGCGGCGCAGCACGGGTAGCAGCGCGGACTAGCGTCGCCCTCTTGCTGTTTCAGGGCACCGCCGCCGAAACAGCCTCTCCTCCGCTTTTGCGTAGGAAAGGCTGTCGGCACGATCGCCTTCGAACGGGCGCGCGTAATGTCTTCAGGACGTGCAATAGATCGACAGCAGCCGGATGCGGATTTCGCTGTTGTCGGGGAAGCCATTGCTCCCGAACGCGGCATCTGAACGATTGACCAAGGGTGCGGGGAAATCCGGGTCGGGCCGACCGGTATTGTTCAGGGTGACAGGCGCAGCCGTCTGGACCGGCCCCTTTGCCCCCTTTGGCCATTGCACCGTATATTGCAGGACCCGCGATACGTCTCCGATCGGCGCCAGTTGTTCCAGCAGCGACAGCGGCTGTCCGTAAAACGGAAAAATGTGGTTTCCCAGCGTGACGCGCGGATCCGGGTCCTGCGCCTTCGTGGGCGTGTAGCTGAGATACTGGATGTGATCCAGTTGCGGATAGATATTCGAGTCCGCCAGTTTGTACCGGAGACCGAATTTGGCGGCGGCCTGCGCCAGAATGGCGCGCCCGCTCATAAAGGTTACGGGTCCTGTCTGCGTGTATTCGCCCTTCGAATCCTTGACGTACGAGGGCAAATTCGCCGCGAACGTGATTTTCTGAAAAAAGTGAATGCCGACCGCATATACCGTAATCATCGCTCATCCCCTGACCGTTGTTATCGAGCGGCTCGACGTCCTTTACCGAGGCAACGGTGTCACGCTTGTCGGACTGTGATGTACGAAGCCGCTATTACTGTCGCTGTAGCGGGGATGTTCTGCAAAGCCGGTTGCAGCCGTTTCGGCATGATGATGCGTGATCTTGCGATCCTATCGGACTTTTCAAGTCTGTGACCGCTACTCGTTCTACCACTTTGGTGCGATCTGCTACGCGGTACCGGCGAAGCCCCAGAACAGCGCGTCCCAGGCCACTGTCTGGCGGTGTTGCGATGCCGTGAAGGCGCTACGGGAGCTCTTCAGGATGATTTGGCGGAGCGTGAAACGGACGTTTCATCTTGAAACACGCCCAAAAATTAGACACTTGCGGGCTGTACATGTTTTGTTAAGGTTCCCGCCAGCCTCGCGACGTAGGCGGGCACCTTTATAAGGATCCATCATGTCACCTTTCACTCGTCTTCTCGTCAGCGCCGCAGCGGTCGCTGGTTTCGCCGCACCGGCCTGCGCGGCACCGATCATGGGCTCGTTCAGCCTCGCCTCCTTCTCGGGAACGTTCATCGGCGGCAACGCGACGACCGCAACCGGCCTCGATTTCGGGGACGTCTTCTCGGGTTCGGGTAACGGCTACGGCACCGCCGGCACCGCGCTCATCGGCAACCAGACGGGTGATTTCGTCGGTCTCGGCCCGATTGCGTTCATTTCCGACATTTCGCTCGGTGCGTTCGCCAACCCGTTCTCGGGTCCGTTCCTGACCTTCGCCGGCAGCGAACTGATGCTCGATTTCGCCAACGCCAGCTTCACGCGGTCGGTACTGGGCACCAGCATCAACATCACCGGCACCGGCATTTTCACCAACGGCGACGCTGCGGATGCCACCCCGGGCATGTTCGCGCTCGCAGTGTCGTCGCAGAACGGCATGGCGAGCAGCGCGACGTTCACCTATTCGGCGAACGCCAGCACGGTCGGCGCAGTGCCGGAAACCGCGACCTGGGCGATGATGCTCGCAGGCTTCGGCGCCGTCGGCTTCGCAATGCGTCGCCGCCAGAAGGTCGCGACGCGCGTTTCCTACGCCGCCTAAGCGATACCGGTCACGAATATGCGGAAAGCCGCCGGTCCATCGGGCCGGCGGCTTTTTCGTGCGGGTCGTACGGTGGAGCGCGGCGTGCGCAGGCTTACAGGCACGCCTCGAGATACGCCTGATCGAACCCGAACGTCCGCGCCTTCTCGAGCGTATAGGGCCGCAGCCCCATCGAGCGATATTCGCCGATGATCTTGCCGTCCGCGCTCTCGTCGAGATATTCGAACTTGAACAGTTCCTGCGTGACGATCACCGGGCCTTCCATCCCGATCACCTCGGTCACGTT
>CAZNQA010000002.1:0-91512 GCA_964575105.1 uncultured Stakelama sp. | reverse complement strand
GCGCCCGACCCCATGGTGAAGAAGTGGTGCAGCCAGACGAGGTAGGCGAGCAGGGTGATGACCATGGTCGCATACACCATCGAGGTGTAACCGAAGATGCGCTTGCCCGAGAAGGTCGAGGTAACCTCGCTGAACACGCCGAACATTGGCAGGATGAGGATGTAGACCTCGGGGTGACCCCAGATCCAGATCAGGTTGACGTACATCATCGGGTTTCCGCCGAGCGTGTTCGTAAAGAACGCGGTGTCGGCGTAACGGTCGAGGCTGAGCAGCGCGAGCACTGCGGTGAGGACGGGGAAGGCTGCAACGATCAGGATGTTGGTGCAGAGCGCGGTCCAGCAGAAGATCGGCATCTTCATCATGGACATGCCCGGCGCGCGCATCTTGACGATGGTGGCGATCAGGTTGACGCCCGACAGCAGCGTGCCGACACCTGCGATCTGGAGCGACCAGATGTAATAATCGACACCGACGCCCGGGCTATAGTTGATCCCCGAGAGCGGCGGCATCGCGAGCCAGCCGGTCTGCGCGAACTCGCCGACGAACAGGCTCATCATGATGATCACCGCACCTGCAGTGGTCATCCAGAAGCTGAAGTTGTTGAGGAACGGGAAGGACACGTCGCGCGCACCGATTTGGAGCGGGACGACGTAGTTCATCAGCCCCGTCACGAACGGCATCGCGACGAAGAAGATCATGATGACACCGTGCGCGGTGAACACCTGGTCATAGTGGTGCGCGTTGAGATAGCCTTCGTTGCCGAACGCCATCGCCTGCTGCGCGCGCATCATGATCGCATCGGAGAAGCCGCGGAGCAGCATCACGATCCCGAGGATCATGTACATGATGCCGATCTTCTTGTGATCGACGCTGGTGAACCACTCCTTCCAGAGATAGCCCCACAGTTTGAAGTAGGTGAGTGCCGACAGCAGCGCGATCCCGCCGAGCGCGACGCCACAGAAGGTGGCGACGACGATCGGTTCGTGAAGCGGGAGCGACTCAAGCGTGAAGCGGCCGAGGATCGGACTGACGTTGAGGGGTGAAGCTTGCATGGTACTGGCCATTTAGAGGGGGCGCTGCTTGGGCGTATTGGAGTCTTCGGGAGCCGAAGGTCCGCGTTGCGGGACGTCAGACGGGCTTTTCGGGGGAGCTTGCCCGGCCGACCGGGTGGTCAAGGGCGACGTGACCCGTTTGCCTTCGGCATTCCCGCTGTTGGGCATGCCTTCCATCGCGGCACTGTCCTGCATGTCCTTCTTCATCATATCGTTCATGCACGTCGTGCCGGGGCGAATGCACTGGTTGACGACGGCGTTGAAGATACCCGGATCGACACTGGCGAACCGCATGACAGGAACCTTTTCCGACGGCTTCTCGAGCTTGAGATAGTCAGCGCGCGTCAGGTTTCCACCTGCCGCCTTGTTCTGAGCGACCCATTTGTCGAAGTTTCCGTCGGTCATGCCGTGGAAGCGGAAGCGCATCCCGGAGAAGCCCGCGCCCGAATAGTTGGACGAGAAGCCCTCGTAATTCCCCGGCTTGTTGATCACCGCGTTGAGCTGCGTCTCCATCGACGGCATCGCATAAATCATGCCGGCGAGGGTGGGGACGTAGAAGGCGTTCATCACCGAGGACGAACTGATGCGGAAATGAATCGGGCGATCGACCGGTGCGGCCAGCTCGTTGACCGTCGCAAAGCCATATTGCGGGTAGACGAACAGCCACTTCCAATCGAGCGCGATGACTTCGACCTCGAGCGGCTTGACGTTCGCGACCAGCGGCTTGCCTGCGGACAGACGCGCGATCGGGCGATACGGATCGAGCAGATGCGTCCCCGTCCACGTCACCGCGCCGAGGCAGATGACGATCAGCAGCGGTGCCGCCCAGATCAGCAGCTCGAGCTGCGACGAGTGATCCCAGTCGGGCTCATAGGTCGCCTCCTCGTTGGTCGACCGGTAGCGCCAGGCGAACAGGCAGACGAGCCCGATCACCGGGACGACGATGAGCAACATCAACGCGGTCGAGAAAATCACCAGGTCGCGCTGTTGCAGTGCAACGTCGCCTCCCGGATTCATGACAACCATGTTGCACCCGCCAAGCAGCAGCGCGAGCGTACCCGCGGCCAGCAATTGACGAATCGGGCGGCGGGGAATCGGGGGGAGACTGAGGGAGGCCATATCGGCGCGCTATACACAGATGCTGCGCTGCGACATTGGACATTTTGTCCAATGCCCTAAAGCCGTGATATAAGGCATAGGGTGCAACGACGACCGATCGTCCCACGGTCCAGGAAGACGCGAACGATGACAGCACAAACCGCCTCCCACACCGCCGAGCGCGATGCGCGGGCGATCAACGCCCGGCACGGACATGGCGATGGCCATGTCGACCCGAACGAGATCGCGATCGGCGTCGTCATCGGGCGTACGTCCGAATTCTTCGACTTTTTCGTCTATGCGATCGCCTCGGTGCTGGTGTTCCCGGCGCTGATCTTCCCGTTCGCGGATCGCCTGACGGGCACGTTGTATTCCTTCGGCATCTTCGCACTGGCGTTTATCGCGCGTCCGGTCGGATCGATGATCTTCCTCGCGGTCGACCAGGTGCTCGGACGTGGCACCAAGCTGACGATCGCGCTCTTCATGCTCGGCGGCTCGACCGCGGCGGTCGCGTTCCTGCCGGGATATGAGACGATCGGCGGCTGGGCGATCGTCCTGCTCGCGCTGTTCCGCATCGGACAGGGTATCGCGCTTGGCGGCGCATGGGACGGCCTTGCCTCGCTGCTGGCGCTCAACGCACCCGAGAACAAGCGTGGCTGGTATGCGATGATTCCGCAGCTTGGCGCGCCGCTCGGACTGATCGTGGCGAGCGCATTGTTCGCCTTCTTCCTCAACACCCTGTCGCCGGCCGACTTCCTCGACTGGGGCTGGCGCTATCCGTTCTTCGTCGCCTTCGCGATCAACGTGGTTGCGCTGTTCGCCCGTCTCCGGATGGTTTCGACGCCGCATTACGAAGCGCTGTTCGAGAGCCGTGAGCTCGAGCCGTCGCACGTCATCGAGACGATTCGCAGCGACTGGCGCAATATCGTGATCGGGGCGTTCGCACCGCTGGCGAGCTTCGCGCTGTTCCACATGGTCACCGTGTTTCCGCTGTCCTGGGTGCATCTCTTTACGAACCAGAAGCCCGAACGGTTCCTGTCGATCGAGATCCTCGGCGGCATCGTTGGCGTGGTCGGCGTGATCGCTTCCGGGCTGATCGCGGATCGCGTCGGGCGGCGATATCTGCTTGGCGTCACCGCAGCCGGGATCGCGGCATTCAGCGGTTTCGCACCGCAGCTGCTCAGCGCCGGGTATACCGGCGAGATGATGTTCGTGCTGATCGGCTTCGCGCTGCTCGGCGTGGCGTTCGGCCAGTCCTCGGGCGCGGTTGCCGCCAATTTCGGGAGCACGCGACGCTACACCGGCGCTGCACTGACATCGGATCTGGCGTGGCTGGTAGGGGCGGGGTTCGCACCTCTCGTCGCGCTGTTGCTGGCGAGCAATTTCGGTCTGCTGGCAGCGGGCGCCTATCTCCTGTCGGGCGCGCTGGCGACTCTGATCGCGCTTGGCGTCAACAAGGAACTCGGGCGGCGGATCTCGTAAGAGACGCCGTGCCGCCGAGGCAGACCGGAGGTGTCAGGCTGGCGACAGACGCCCGCACGATATCTCCGGCCTGATCTGTCAGGCCACCAGCTCTTCCAGCAGCGCCTGGACCCGTTCGGTCCGCGTCGCTTCCTCAGTCGGTTCCGTCAGCAGGAACCGGCCGTTTTTCTCGACCAGCCCCGCCTCTGCCGTATCCGCCGCGAAGTCGCGGCGCGGGGTTAGCGCGATGGCCTTGTCCCCGGCGTCGATCCGTCCGACCCGGGCATCGCGGGCGAGCAGTCTGACCCGTGCCCGTGCAAGCAAGGCCGTCGCATCGGCGGGAAGCGCTCCGAACCGGTCGACCAGTTCGTCCTCGAACGCATCGAGCATGCCCCCATCCGAGATCCGGCTAAGGCGAATGTACAGCGACAGCCTTATGTCGTCCTCGGGGATCCAGTCCGAGGGAAACCCGCCGGCGGGGCCGAGATGCAGTTCGGGCGTCCAGCGTTCGGTATTCTCGCCACGCGCTTGTCGCAGCGCGCCGCCGAGCAGATGCTGGTACAGGTCGATCCCGATCAGCTTGGTATGCCCCGCCTGCGTCTCGCCAAGCAGGTCGCCCGCGCCGCGCATGTCGAGATCCTGCGCGCTGATGTCGAACCCAGCCCCCAGCCGATCGAACGTCGCAAGCGTCCGCAGGCGCTTGAACGTACGTTCGGCGATGGCGTGATCAGAGTCGGTCAGCAGGATGACCTGACCGCGACGGTTGCCGCGTCCGACTCGCCCCCGCAACTGATGCAATTGCGCAAGCCCGAAGCGGTCCGCGCGCCACACCACCATCGTGTTCGCGCGCGGCACGTCGAGTCCGGCCTCGATGATGTTGGTTGCAAGCAGGACGTCGCCGTCGCCTTCCGAGAAAGCCACCATCACCGCGTCGATGTCGGCAGCCGGCATCTTGCCATGCGCCTCGACGATCTTGAGGTCGGGCGTGGCGCGTCTGAGCTTCTCGGCGACGCTCGCCATGTCCTCGATCCGCGGGACGACGACGAAGCTCTGTCCGCCGCGTCCCTTTTCGCGCAACAGGGCCGTGCGGATCCGGACGTCGTCATATTGGTCGAGACTGGTGCGGATCGGTTGGCGGCGCGCAGGCGGGGTCGCGATGATCGAGATCTGCTGTAGCCCCACCAGCGCCATCTGGAGCGTCCGCGGGATCGGCGTTGCCGACAGTGTCAGCAGATGCACGTCGCCCGATCCGCGCAACCGCGTCTTGTCCGCCGCACCGAAGCGTTGTTCCTCGTCGATGATGACAAGCCCCAGGTTCGCGTAGCTGACCCCCTTCGCCATCACCGCCCCGGTGCCGATCACGATCTGGATCGACCCGTCCGCGAGCCCGGCCTTGACGGCCTTTTTCTCCGCAGTGCTCGACAAGCGGGAGAGACCCTCGACCGAGATACCCGCGGCCTCGAAGCGACGTCGGAAGCTTTCGAGGTGCTGCCGGACCAGCACCGTGGTCGGGGCTGCGACCACGACCTGATAGCCGGCAAGCGCGGCGATCGCGGCGGCACGGAGCGCAACCTCGGTCTTGCCGTACCCAACATCCCCGACGACGAGCCGATCCATTGGCGCGCCGTGTGCGAGGTCCTGCCGAACCGCCGCGATCGCGCGGGTCTGGTCGGCTGTCTCGTTGAACGGGAAGCCGTTGGCGAAACGCTCATACGCGGCGGGATCGGGGGTGAAGACCGGCGCCTTCAGCGTCGCGCGTGTCGCGGCGAGCTCGGTCAGGCCGCGTGCGCTCTCCGCGATTGCCGCGTCGATATCACCACGCCGCTTGAGCCATGACGATCCATCGAGCTTGTCGAGCGTCACTGCCTCGGCATCCGCGCCATAACGCCAGAGCCGGTCGGCATCGTCGATCTCGACCAGTCGTCGCGCGCCGCCCGCATATTCGAGCACGATCATCTCGCCAGACGTCGCTTCGGCACGCGGTGCGGTTTCGAGCCCGAGGACCATGCCGACGCCGTGATCCTCATGCACCACCACGTCCCCGATCCGGATTTCGGCACCGCCTTCAAGCGGGTTCGCCGATCCGGGTTGCGCATCGTCGAGCAAGGCCCGGCTGCCGAGGAGGTCGGCAGCGGCGATCACGACGCGCTCGTCGTCGACGAAGCCGCAGTCGACAGGCATCGTGACCGTTGCCGCCATCCCCGGGGCGAGAGCACTCAGCGTGTCCCACGTCGGGCACTCGGCAAACTCGACCCCGAGCCGCTTCCCGACCCGTCCGCGGAGGAACCGAAGATCGCGTTTGCTTCCCGCGAGGACCAGCGCATGATCCTCCAGCAAGGGTTTTGCGAACCGCACCAGCTTGGCGAGCGGGGCTTTAACCTCCGCGAAACGAGGGACGTCCGTCATCACGTCCTGGAATGCGAGTGGTGTCCATCCCTTCACAGCGGCTTGCCACTGCTTCTCGTCGATCGCATCGATCTTGCCGGTGCCGCGCGCGGCGACATCGCTGGCGAGCTTCACGAAGCGCGCACGACGGCCGTCGGCTTTGTCCGACAGAACGATCCGCCCGGGCTTCAGATGTTCGAGGATCGCGACGGGGTCGCCCATCGGGGGTTCGGCGGCGCGTCCGATCTCAAGCGTATCGAGCGAGTCGAGCGTACGCTGGGTCACGGGGTCGAAGCATCGGATCGCGGAGATCTTTCCGTCGACCACGTCGATCCGTGCCGGACGGACCGCGTCGGCGGGGAAAATGTCGATGACCTCGCCGCGCACCGCGACCTCGCCCGGTTCGTCGACGCGGTCGTCCATGACATAGCCAAGATCGGTGACCATCGGCCCAAACGCCTCGAGATCAATCGCATCGCCCGTCGCGAGCGTTGGCGGAGCGCGATCGAACTGTTCCGCGGCAGGATAGCGCCGCGCCGCAGCTTCGCCGCTGAGGATCAGTGCGATCCGGTCGCGTTTCTTGCGGGTTTGCGCAACGCGCAACGCATGGAGTGTCGCGACTCGCCGCCCGGCATTGGCGGGGGAGGCGGGGGCGACATCACCCGGAAGCGTGTCGGTCGACGGGAGGAAGAACACACGCTTGCGATCCATTATCGCCGCGAGCGCGCACGCCAGCGCGTCGGCCTGCTGGTCGTCATCGGCGAGGAAGACGAGATCGTCATCGTCGAGGGAGCCGGCGATCCGGGTTGCGAGAAACGCGATGTTCATGCCGCCGACCTCGGTCGCGCTGCCGGGTCGAACGGTCGGTCGCCGCATACGGTCCGGGAGTGTTGCACGCCGTTCTGCTTGGGGGTCGTGCTTGAGGCCGGGTCTTGTAGAGCGGCCCGGGTTAGTCCGGCATAGCGTTCCAGCGGAGTGTCCTTCGCATCGGGTACAGGACTTGGAGAAACGCACGGGCCGTATTTAGAACCAAAGACGCGATGGTATTTTGCGCTGATCTGAAGCAAGCAGGCCATGGCGTCTGTTCCTTGCCCGTTAAAAGCCCGCGCGCCGTTACCCCGTCCTGCGAGCGCGGCCTGACGCTCAGAGCAGTAGTTCCGCCACCGCGTCGACGACTGCCTCGGCATCGAGCCGGTACAACCGGTACAGGTCGGGCAAGTCGCCGGTCTGCCCGAACCGGTCGGTCCCAAGCGGGCTGACTCGCATCCCGCGCACCCCGCCGAGCCACGACAGTGTCGCGGGCGCTCCGTCGATCACCGTCACTAGCCCCGCCCCGGGGGCAAGCCGGTCGAGCAGCGTTTCGGCATGGCACGGCGTGCGCTCGCCCCCGGTCCAGCGTTGCGCGTGGCGGGCCGAAAAGCCGCGGTGGAGCAAGTCGGGCGATGTCACCATCAGCAATCCGAGCCCCGGAACATCGTCGGCCAACGCTGTATGCGCCTCGAGGACTTCTGGAGCGACCGCGCCGGTAAAGACGATCGCGGCATCGCGCGCACCGGTTGGCTCGACCAGCCAATAACCGCCCTCGAGCGCATCCGCCTTCCACGCATCGTCGGTGCGCGAAACTTGCGGGATCGTCCGGGTCGACAGGCGCAGATAGGTCGCCCCGCCGTCGTCCGCCTGCATCTGCTCGAACGCCCAGTGCATCATCAGCGCGAGTTCATCGGCAAAGGCGGGCTCGAAATAGGTCAGCCCGGGCTGCCCGATCCCGATCAGCGGTGAGTTGATCGACTGATGCGCGCCGCCCTCCGGCCCTAGCGTCAGGCCCGATGGCGTCGCCACGAGCAGGAAGCGCGCATCCTGATAGCAGGCGTAGTTGAGCGCATCGAGCCCGCGCGCAATGAACGGGTCGTAGACCGTTCCGATCGGCATCAGCCGCATGCCGAACAGCGGCCCGGCAAGGCCGAGCGCGGCGAGCATCAGGAACAAATTGTTCTCGGCAATGCCGAGTTCGATGTGCTGCCCCGCGCCGTGGCTCGCCCATTTCTGCGCGGTCGGGATGCGCGCGGCGGAGAAGACGTCTGCGAGTTCCTGTCGACGGAACAGCCCGCGCTGATTGACGAACGCGCCAAGGTTGGTCGAGACGGTGACGTCGGGCGAGGTGGTGACGATCCGGTCCGCGAGCGGATGCCCGCTCTTGGCGAGATCGAGCAGAATTCGCCCGAACGCCGCCTGCGTCGACCATTCCGCACCTTCCGGGGCCGGGAGCGCGTCGGGCAGCGGGATCGCGGGCGCGGCGGGTGCTGGACGCGCGGTTGCCAGCGCGCTGCGCTCGACGACCGACCGTGCCTGCGCCGCGACATTATCACCGAGGCCGCCGTACGGGGCCCATTCGTCGCCCTCCGCAATTCCGAGCCGGTCGCGCAGCGCGTGGATCTGGCCGGGGTTCATGAGGCCGGAATGATTGTCCTTGTGGCCAGCGAAGGGGAGGCCGTAACCCTTGATCGTATAAGCGATGAACAAAGTCGGCACGTCATCGTCACAGCGCGCGAAGGCGTCGAGCAGCGTCTCGATGCAATGGCCGCCGAGGTTGGTCATCAGCGCCGCCAACGCGTCGTCGTCGTAGCTGGCGACCAGCGTGAGGGTTTCTCCGGCACCCGCAAGGTCCGCATGGAGCCGGGTGCGCCACGCGGCCCCGCCCTGATAGGTGAGCGCGGCGAATTCGGCATTGGGGCAGGCGTCGATCCAGTCCGCGATCGCCTGTCCGCCGTCGCGCGCAAACGCCGCACGTTGGAGCTTGCCGTGCTTCAACGTCTCGACCCGCCAGCCGCAGGTCTCGAAGATATCGTCGAAGCGCCGGAACATCCGGTCTGCAGTCGTGCTGTCGAGCGACTGGCGGTTATAGTCGACGATCCACCAGCAATTGCGGATGTCGTGCTTGTACGATTCGATCAGGCACTCGTAGATATTGCCTTCGTCGAGTTCGGCGTCGCCCATCAGCGCGATCATCCGGCCCGCGTCGGCTTCGGCGAGGTCGCCATGCGCGATCAGATAGTCCTGGATCAGGCTGGCGAAGGCGGTGATCGCGACGCCCAGGCCGACCGACCCGGTCGAGAAATCGACGGGGATCGAATCCTTCGTCCGGCTCGGATAGCTTTGTGCGCCGCCGAGCCCGCGATACCGCTGAAGCGCGTCGAGCGACTGTTGCCCTATCAGATAATGGATCGCGTGGAGCACTGGCCCGGCATGCGGCTTGACCGCGACCTTGTCGTTCGGGCGGAGCGCACCGAAGTACAAGGCGGTCATGATCGCGGTGATCGACGCGCAGCTTGCCTGGTGCCCGCCGACCTTCAGCCCGTCGCGGCTCTCGCGCAGATGGTTGGCGTTGTGGATCGTCCAGGACGACAGCCAGCGCAGCCGGGTCTCGATCGTGTCGAGAATCGCGATGGTTTCGGCGTCGGGGCGGGGGGCGGCGATGGTTTCCATTGCAACGAGATAGCGCGTCTCGCGCCGGATGCGACCGGAAAATTCAGCCCGCCTGCCGCGCCGCGAATTGTCCGATCAACCAGCTCCGGAACAGGCTGATCGTCGGATCGTCGAGATCGTCCGCGCGCAGTTTGAGATAATAACCGAACCCATCGTCGACGATCGTATCGTATGGCACGACCAGCTTGCCCGCCGCGATATCGGGCGCGAACATCGCGATGTCGGCAAGCGCGATCCCGCCGGACTGCATCGCATAGGTCGCCGCGAGCGACAGCGTGTCGAACGCAAGCCCGCGATTGGTGTTGAGCTCGATTCCGCTCGCGCGTGCAAAGGTGCTCCACAGCAGTCCGCGCACTTCGCCGTCGAGCGTGACGTGAAGCAGGTCGTTGTCGGACAGGAACAGCTCGAGCGACTTGCCCTTGTTCGCCTCCGCAACCGCGGGCGAGCAGACCGGCGCAACGCGGACCAGCCACAGCAGGTCAGTGATCCGATCATCGATATTGGGGCGGTCGAACACGATCGCCATGTCGGTCTCGGTGGTCGGCAGGCCCGTCACCGGCGAACTCGAGATGTCGATCCGCACCTCGGGATAGTCGCGGTGGAACGCGCGGATCATCGGCATCACGACTTGTTGCAGCAGCGAGGGCGGAATGTGGATACGGATCGGGCGGCCGCTCAGCGGATCGTGGCTGACCGCGTTCATCGTCTGCTCAAGCAGGTCGAACGAGCGGCGCACCTCAGGGAGCAGTGCCGCGCCCGCCGCGGTCAGTACGAGGCGCTGGCCCGAACGGTCGAACAGCTTCTGCCCGAGCAGTTCCTCGAGGCTGATGATGTGCCGGCTGACCGCGCTTTGCGAGACGTTGAGCGCCTGCGCTCCCGCGGTGAAGCTCATCCGCTGCCCGACCGCATCGAACGCGCGCAGGGCGTTGAGCGGGAGCCAGCGGCGGTTGATGATCTTCGACTTGGCGATGGCCCGTTCTCCGGCTGGCTGCAGCGGTCTGTATGGCGGGTATCAATCCGGTTCCATGCCCGAATGCAAGAGCGGGGGCTGATCGCCGGTCTGGCGGCGCGGCTCGTCGCGCTTTTCGCATGGGTGCATGCGCAAATGGAATTTTCCGGGGGTGGCCGGTGCATGCCACATCTTCCCTACGGGGCAGGAGCACAAGCGCGTGGACCTTTCAGGTGTTGCACAATGGGTGGGGTCGCGCCGGGCCGGGCATTCGTTGCCGCAAGACCTGTATCTGAGCCCCGAGGCGTTCGACTTCGACCTTGCGGCGATCTTCGGGACGTCATGGCTGTTGGCGGGGTTCACCTCGGAAGTAAGGGCACCGGGCGACTATCTGTCGTTCATGGTCGGGCGCTGGCCGGTAATCGTCGTACGCGGGCGCGACGGGGCGTTGCGCGCCTTCCACAACAGCTGCCGCCATCGCGGTTCGATCCTGTGCAAGCCGGGCGCAGGGCATGCGCCGCGGCTAACCTGTCCGTATCATCGCTGGAGCTACGGGCTCGACGGACGGTTGCTCGCGGCGGGGCGGATGCCGGACGATTTTGACAAGACCGACTATGGATTGAAGCCCGTTCATCTGGAGACGATCGCGGGGGCGATCTTCGTGTCGCTGGCGGATGTTCCGCCTGATATCAGCATCTTGCGACGCGATCTGACGCCGCTGCTCGAACCGCACAATCTCGCGCGCGCGAAGGTCGCGCACAAATCGGTGCTGGTCGAATATGCCAATTGGAAGCTCGTCGTCGAGAACGGTCGCGAGTGCTACCATTGCGCGAGCGGCCACCCCGAACTGGCGCGCACGTTTCCAGTATCCGCGACCCGGTACTTCGATCTCGAGGCCGCCGCCGCGCTGGCTTTCTCGGCGAGGATGGATGCGATCGGGCTTCCCACCGGACCGGTCGGTGAGGATTGGTGGCAGGCGGTCCGCTTCGCGCTCAACGACGGTTCGGTCGCGATGACTACCTCGGGGCAATTCGCGGTCAGGAAGCTGATGGTCGAGGCGGGCGCGGGCGATACCGGGTCGCTGCGCTGGGCAGTCGAGCCCAACAACTTCTGCCATTCGACCAGCGATTATACCTTCGCGTTCAACGCGATGCCGGTTTCTCCCGGGGAGACCCACGTGGTCTCGACCTGGCTCGTGCATGAAGAAGCGGTCGAGGGGGTCGATTACGACATCGACGAGCTGACGCATCTGTGGACACAGACCAACCTGCAGGACAAGGCGTTCGCCGAGGACAATCAGGTCGGTGTGTGGTCGCCGGGCTATACGCCGGGGCCGTATAGCCCGACCGCGGAATCGCTGACGCTGCGCTTCGTCGACTGGTATTGCGAGCGCGCGAGCGAATATCTCGCGCGGGTGCCGGCATGACGGTTCCGCGGTGGTGCTCCGAAACGCTTGCGGTGCGGGCGGGCTATGATCCGGCAGGCCCGGCCAATGCCGCCAAGCCGCCGATCTACATGACCTCGACCTTCGCTTATGCCTCGGCGCGGCAGGCGAAGGACATTCACGAAGCGTATTTCGACGGAACCGGGCCGGAAGTGGGCGGGGCGGGGCACATTTATGCCCGATTGAGCCATCCCAATCTCGATATGGTCGAGGCGCGGCTCGCGGCGCTCGATGGTGCGGAGGGGGCGGCGGTGTTCAACAGCGGGATGGCGACGCACAGCGCGATCGCGCTCGCGCATCTTCGGCCGGGCGACAGCGTGGTGTTCGGGCGACCCGTCTATGGCGGGACCAACGGGCTGTATACCGATCTGCTCCCGGGGTTCGGGGTGCATCATGCAAGCTTCACCGATGGCTGCGACCGCGCGAACGTGATGGCGGCGGTCGAGGCGGCGCTGGCGGCGGGGCCGCTCAAGCTGATCCTCGGCGAAACGCCTGCCAATCCAACCGCGGCGATGGTCGACATCGGCCTGCTGGTCGAGATCGCGGACGCGGTCGGCGCGCGGACGGGGACGCGGCCGATCGTGGTGATCGACAACACGCTGCTCGGGCCGATGATGCAGCGACCGATCGGCCTCGGGGTCGATCTCTGCATGACGAGCCTGACCAAATATTGTGGCGGGCACAGTGACTTGCTGGCAGGTGGTGTCACCGGGCGCGAAGCCCTGGTCGCGCCGCTGCGGGTCTTGCGGACGACGCTGGGAAGCCACCTCGACCCCTATACCTGCTGGCTACTGCTGCGCTCGATGGAGACGGTGCATCTCCGCGTCGAGCGATCGATGGACAATGCGCGCCGGCTTGCCGAAGTGCTGCGTGACCATCCGAAGGTAGCGAGCCTGACCTATCTCGGGTTCCTCGCCGAGGGCACGCCCGCGCGCGCGGTGTACGACCGGCAATGCAAGGCGGCGGGGTCGACCTTCTCCTTCGCGGTCATAGGCGGGGAGGCGGAGGCGTTCCGTTTCCTAGACCGGCTCGAACTGCTGCGCTTCGCGGTCAGCCTCGGTGGCTCCGAGACGCTCATCACGCATCCGGCAACGACGACGCATTATGCGCTTTCCCCCGACGAACGCGCGGCGGGCGGAATCACCCCCGCGACGCTGCGGCTCTCGGTCGGGATCGAGCATGTCGACGATTTGATCGCCGATCTCACCCAGGCGCTGGACGCGATATGAAGGTCCTCGACTCCCATGCCATCGACGGCAAGATCCCCGCGCCCGACGAGCAGTTCGACCTGATCGTGGTCGGCGCGGGCCGTGCCGGCACGACGACCGCGATCCGCGCGGCGCTGAGCGGTGCGAGCGTGCTGCTGATCGACGAGAATCCGGTGGCTGGGGCGGTGATCGGCAATGACGTCCCGCTGTTCTTTGGCGGGCGCGCGACCGGGGCGGTGCAGCACCCCGACCGGCTGGTCGAGCAACTGTTCCGCGCCAATCCCGAACTCGAGGCGGCGTTCGATGCGGGGGTCGATGTGCGGCTCGGGACGGTCGCCTGGGGGCTGTACGTGCCCAACGCCGCGCTGCGCGCGTTGCCGGGGCCGCTGCTCGGGATCGCGGATGCGGAGGCTTCGCGAATGGTCGGGTTCCGGCGGCTGGTCCTCGCGACGGGCGCGCGAGACATCGCGATGGCGTTTCCAGGATGGGACCAGCCCGGGGTGATGGGGGCGCAGGGGTTTGCCGCGCTTTTGACCCGCTACGATGCGCTGGCAAGCCGGCGGATCGTGATCCTCGGGTCGGGGGAGCTTGCGCTCCAGACCGCTCGGATCGCGCTCGAGGCGGGGATCGAGATTGCCGGGATGGTCGAGGTCGGCGACCAGGTTGAGGGCGATCCGGCGCTGGTCGAGGCGCTTGGGGTGCCGGTGTTTCTTTCGCATACCATTGCAGCGACCAACGGCGGGATCGACGGGGTCGAGCGGATAACGCTGGCATCGTTGACGGATGACGTCGAACGCACGGTTCTGGAATGCGATACGGTCGTCCTCGCGATCGGCGTGATGGCAGCGACCGAGCTGATCGAGGCGGCGGGAACGGTCGCCAACGGGTTGGTGCAACTGGTCGGCGACAGCGCGACGGTGCAGCCGCCAAGCGACGCGCGGTTACTCGCCTGGTCGGGCGCGCTTGGTCGTCATGCCGCCCCCGAGACGATCGTCTGCCAGTGCGAGGCAGTCACCCGCGCCGACCTGCTCGGAGTCCAGCCACCGCGTTATATCGAGCGGCCCGCACGGCTGGCGACGCGGTCGCTCGCGACGCTGCTTGCGGATGGACCCGCGCATCCCGACCAGATCAAGCGGCTGACCCGCGCGGGCATGGGGCCGTGCCAGGGTCGGCGCTGTCGCGAGCAGGTGCGCTGCCTGCTTGCGGCGGAGCAAGATGTGCTGCCATCCGAAGTCCCGGTCGCGAGCTTCCGCGCGCCGGTTCGCCCGGTGCCGCTGAGCGTGCTCGCCGACTGGAACGAGGGCACCGCCATGACCGCGGGATGGGACGTCTGGTTCGGCATTCCGACGCAGTGGACGCCTTATGCGGTGATCGGCACCCCCGACGAAGCGGAGCATGTCACCGGTCTGGGCGGGACGCTGCATGTCTGACCGCGCGATCCCGCGCCATGCCTCGGTCGTCGTGATCGGCGCAGGCGTGACGGGGCTGAGCGCGGCGTGGTGGCTGGCGCGCGCGGGGGTCGATGTCGTGGTGCTCGACAAGGGCGTGGTCGGCTGGGAAGCGTCGGGCCGCAACGGCGGGGGGGCATCGCATTACCAGAGCCCGTTGTTCGCCGAGGAACAGCGGTTGTGGCCACAGATGGACGACCTGCTCGGTTATCCGACCGAATACCGGCGCGAACGGATCATCATCCAGCGCGATCCTGTCCTGCTCGAGCATTATCGGGCAGTCGGTCGGATGTGCAGCGCGATGGGCTACCGCGTCGACGATCTGGATAGTGCGCAGGTGCAGGAGATGGTGCCGCTGACCGATCACACCTGTCTTGGCGGAATTCATTTGCGCTTCGGCGGCCATGCCAATCCGCAGCGGACGGTACAGGCCTATGGCTGGGCGCTGCAGGATCTTGGCGGGCTGATTCTGCAGCATTGCCCGGCGCTGTCGATCGAGACGCGCGGCGGACGCGCGAGTGCGGTGGTGACGCCACGTGGCACGATCGCATGCGATGCGCTGGTCGTCGCGGCGGGGCCGCAGGCGGAGGCGTTGCTCGCGCCGATCGGGATCGGGTTTCCGCTCGCCGCCGCGCGCGCGGAGATGATCGTGACCGAGCCTGCGCCGCTGATGGCGATCGGCGGGGTGGACGGGAACGGGCTGTACGGTCGCCAGACGCTGCGTGGCAATCTCGCTTTCGGGGGCGGGCCGCATGAATGGCTGGAGACCGATCCCGCCGGGCCGGCGTCGCGCCCGACCTCGCCGCTGGTGCGCAACCTCGCGCGGCGCGTGGCTGAGCTGTTTCCACGCGCGGCCGGGCTTGGGGTGATCCGGTCGTGGGCGGGGATCGTCGAGAATACTCCCGACGGGCGCCCGATCCTCGATCGGCCCGCCAATCCGGGAAACGTCACCGTCGCGACGATGTCGGGCGTCGGCTTCGGCCTGTCGCCCGCGAGCGGCCACGCGATCCGCGATCTCGTGCTCGACGGGGTGTGCTCGTTTGCCGACATCGGCAAGCTCGGGCTTGCGCGCTTTGCGACGCTCGAACCCGACTGGCGCGAACGGCGCGGCTGGGCGCTGGAGCGCGCGGCGTGAAGCGCTATTCGGCGCTCGCCTTGCTCAAGGCGGGGTTGACCGGACAGCGTGGCTGGAAGCGGGCGTGGCGCGATCCGGAGCCGAAGAAACACTATGACGTCATTGTGATTGGCGGGGGCGGGCACGGGCTGTCGACGGCCTATTATCTCGCCAAGGTCCACGGCATTCGCAACGTCGCGGTGCTCGAGCGCGGGTGGATCGGCGGCGGCAATACCGGACGCAACACGACGATCGTGCGTTCCAACTATCGTCAGAAACCGCTCCACGACCTGTTCGATTTCGCACTCGGGCTGTGGGAGGGGATGAGCGACGAGCTCAACTACAACGTGATGTTCAGCCCGCGCGGGGCGCTGTTCCTCGGCCATTCCGACGGCGACATGACGCAGTTGGCGCAACGCGGCGATGCGCTCCGGTGTTCGGGGATCGATGCGGATTTGCTCACGCGCGACGATGTGCGCAACCTCGTGCCGTTGCTCGATATGTCGGAGGGCGCGCGCTTCCCGATCCACGGCGGGTTGATCCAGCGCCGCGGCGGGACCGCGCGGCACGATGCGGTCGCCTGGGGCTATGCGCGCGCGGCGGATGCGCTCGGGGTCGACGTGATCCAGCAATGCGAGGTCAACGGCTTCACGATGGTGGGCGGTCGCGTGACTGGCGTGGAAACTACGCGCGGGAGCATCGGGGCGGGGCGGGTCGGGATCTGCGTTGCGGGGAGCAGCGGGCGAGTCGCGGCGCTCGCCGGGCTCACGCTGCCGATCGAGGCGCACACGTTGCAGGCATTCGTCAGCGAGCCGGTCAAGCCGATGATCGACACCGTCATCATGTCGCAATCGCTGCATTGCTACATCAGCCAGTCGGACAAGGGCGGGATCGTGCTCGGCGGCGATCCCGACCAGTTCCCGAGCTATGCGCAGCGCGGGCTGCCGATCCGGCTTGAAAAGGCAGCGGCGGAGGCGATCGCGCTGGTGCCGGCGCTGTCGCGGTTGCGGATGGTGCGGTGCTGGTCGGGGACGACCGACATGAGCTTCGACGGATCGCCGATCCTATCGGCGCTGCCGGTCGACGGGCTCTATCTCAACGGCGGCTGGTGTTATGGCGGGTTCAAGGCGACGCCGGCATCGGGCCGGTGCTATGCGCATCTGCTCGCAACGGGGACGAGCCATCCGCTTGCTGCGCCGTTTGCACTGGATCGTTTTGTGCGCGGCGCGACGATCGACGAGGCGGGGGTCGGCTTCATGCCGCAGTTGCGCTGATGCTGCTGATCGACTGCCCGCATTGCGGCGAACACGCGCAAATCGAGTTCGTTTACGAGCGTACGCTCGATTCGATCGTAACCTTCGATATGCCCGATGAGGTAGCGGTTGCGCGGCTGTATGCGCGCGCCAATCCGATCGGGTTCGATGACGAGCTGTGGCGACACGCTTACGGGTGTCGGCAGTGGATCGTGCTGCGGCGGAACCGGCGGAGCCATGCGATTGCCTCGGTGGTCGCATACGATCCGGCGATGCTGGCGTGAGCGGTCGGCGGATCGGCGGCGCGGCGGGAACGCTGCGCTTCAGCTTCGACGGGCGCGCGATGCTGGCGCGCGAAGGGGATACGCTGGCGGCGGCGTTGCTCGCGAACGGGGTGATGCTGGTTGCGCGCAGTTTCAAATACCATCGCCCGCGCGGGATTATGGCGGCGGGGGTCGAGGAGCCCAACGCGCTGGTCACGGTGGGCGAGGGCGGGCGGACCGAGCCCAATACCCGCGCGACCGACGTCTATGTCTATGACGGGCTGGTCGCGCGGAGCCAGAATGCGTGGCCGTCGCTTGCAATCGATCTGGGCGCGGTCAACGGCCTGTTCGCCCGGTTTCTGGGGGCGGGGTTTTACTACAAGACGTTCTTCGGGCCGCCGTCGCGGTGGATGCTGTACGAACGGTTCATTCGGCGTGCTGCGGGGTTGGGGAAGGCACCGACCCTACCCGATCCGGATCGCTACGAGCATCGCTCGGCGTTTTGCGATGTGCTGGTGGTGGGGGGCGGAGCCGCGGGTGTCGCGGCGGCACGGGCTGCGCTGGCGGCGGGCGAGCGGGTGGTGCTGGTGGAGCAGGAGCGCGCGCCGCACCTGTGTTCCCGCGAGGGCGGGGATTCAGAGTTGCACGGGCATCACTCGCTACCCCGGACTTCTGCCTTGGCCGAAGCACGGGCGGACGATCTGCGCGTCCTCACGCGCACCACCGCGTCCGGCCTATGGGACCACGGCTTTGCTACGCTTGCCGAGCGGCTGGTCGAGCCCGGTCAGCCGCCCGCGCCGGGCCAGCCCGTGCAGCGCCTGTGGCATGTCCGCGCACGCCGGATCGTGCTAGCGACCGGCGCGATCGAGCGACCGCTGACTTTCGCGGGGAACGATCTTTCGGGGGTGATGCTGTCGCAGGCGGTGCGGACGTACGTCGAACGGTTCGACGTGCTGCCGGGGCAGCGCGTGGTGATCGCGACCAACAACGACGATGCATACCAGACCGCCGATGTGATCCGTGCTGCCGGGGGCGAGGTGGTGGCGATCCTCGACAGTCGGGCGGACGGTTCTGCCAACGGTGACGCTTCGACTTCTACCGACGCGCACGTCGTTGCGGCGCATGGCGGCGCTCCCGGGCTGACCGGCGTTACCGCACGCGTGGGCGGCGAGACTCGGCGGTTCGCGGCAGACCTGCTCGCCATGTCGGGCGGGTTCACCCCCGTCGTCCACCTCCACAGTCAGGCGGGTGGCGCGCTGGAGTGGCGCGAGGACATACAGGCGTTCGTCCCCGGCGTGTCGCAACAGGCGGTAACCAGCGTCGGCGCGGCGGCGGGCGAGGTTCCGCCGATTGCGTCCACAACCGTCGACCTGCCCGATCCCAAGCACAGTTTCGTCGATTTCCAGAACGACGTGACCGCCGCCGATGTCGATCTCGCCTGGACCGAGGGCTATCGCTCGGTCGAGCATCTCAAGCGCTACACCACGCTCGGCATGGCGACCGATCAGGGCAAGACGAGCAACATGGCGGCGCTCGTGCGGCTGGCGCAGACGGGAGGCGTCCCGATCCCGCAGGCCGGGCTGACGACGTACCGCCCGCCCTATACCCCGCTGACGCTCGGCGCGCTGGCGGGGGCGGATGGCGGTGGCCACGCCGCGCCTGCGCGGCGGCTGGCGTTGTGGGGTTGCCACGACCGGCTCGTGCCCATCTGGCAGCCGCTCGGACTGTGGCATCGTCCGCGCGCCTATCCTTTGGCGGGCGAGACGCTCCACGCCGCCGCGATGCGCGAGGCGCGCGCGGTGCGGACGACGGCGGGGATCGTCGACGTCTCGACGCTTGCCAAATTCGCGGTGAAGGGGCCGGATGCGGCGGCGCTGCTTGAGCTGGTCTGCGCGACCGGGATCGCCAAGCTGGCGGTAGGGCGGGGGCGCTATACGTTCATGCTCCGCGAGGACGGCATGGTGCTGGACGACGGCACTGTCTGGCGGCTGGGCGAGACCGACTATCTGTTGACGAGTTCGACCGGCGGGGCGGAGCGGATGGAGGCGCATCTGAGCTATGTCCACCGCGTGCTCGCTCCGCATCTGCGGGTGTCGGTGGTGATGCAGCAGGAGCATTTTGCCGGGATCGCGCTGGCCGGACCACAGGCGGCGCGGCTGCTCGGGCAAGTCGCGGGGATTGCTCCGCCCGCGCATATGGGGCTGGCGCGCGGAGTGATTGCGGGGGTGGCCGTACTGGTGCTCGCGGCGAGTTATAGCGGGGAGCGCGCGTTCGAGGTCTATGCAGCGGCGCACGATGCGGGGCCGGTGTGGGACGCGCTCGAGGCGGCGGTGCGCGAGGTTGGCGGCTGCCCCTACGGGCTCGAGGCGCTCGAATTCCTGCGGATCGAGAAGGGGCACATCGTCGTCGGCGCGGAGGCGGACGGGCGGACGACGCCGGGCGACCTCGGGCTCGGGCGGATGCTGCGCAAGGCGGGCGGGTTCGTCGGCGCGCAGGGGCTGACGCGGCCTGCGCTTCAGGCTGAGGATCGGTTGCAGCTCGTCGGGCTGGTGTCGGACTCGCCGATCCCCGAGGGCGCGATACTGGTGGCGGGGGACGGCGGCGCGGCGCTGGGGCATGTCACTTCGGCCGGGCCGCGCGTGCTGGAAAGCGGGGCGGTCGCGATCGCGCTGCTGGCTGGCGGGGGGACACGGCTTGGCGAGACACTGGTCGCGACCTCGCCGACGCGCGGGCTCCGGGCGAAGGTCACGGTGACGGCACCGATGTTCCACGATCCCGACGGGGCGCGCTATCGTGATTGACGCGGATTTCGCCTTTGCGCCGGTGCGCGATCTGGTCGCAGTCGATCTGTGGGAGGGCAGCTTGCCGGAGGCCCCCGAGGTTCGCGCGGTCAGGGTCGAGCCGAACCGCTGGTGGCTGATCGATTTCGGGCTAGCCGCCGCCGGGATTGGAGAGGCGATCGCCGATCGCGGAGCGTGCACCCCGATCGGTGGTGGCTTCGTCCACGCAACGCTGTCCGGCCCCGGCTGGCGCGATCTGCTGAGCGTCAGCGGGTTCCTCGATACCGGCGCGCACGCGTTGCCGCCGGGTGCGGTCGCGCGAACCGTGCTGCATCATGTCGCGGTCACCGTGCTTGTCACGAGCGAGACGGAGTGCGAGGTCTATTGCGCCGCCAGTTATGCGGGAACATTGCAGGCGCTCTGGCACGGAGCCACCGGGGGGAAATAATTTGACGACCGAGATGCGACCAACCCTGTCCCCGGCGCGCTGGTATGTCGTCACGATCCTCGCCCTCGTCTATGCGCTCAACATCGCCGACCGCTATGTCGTCTCGACCGTGCTCGAGCCGATCCGCAAGGAATTCGGGCTGAGCGATACCGGGGTCGGCTGGCTGACGGGCGTCTCGCTCGCGATCTTCTACATCTTCGCAGGCCTCCCGATCGCGCGCTATGCCGACCGTGCGAACCGGCGCAACATCGTCGCGGTCGCGCTGATCACCTGGTCGGGAATGACCGCGCTGCTCGGGATGACCCAGAACTTTTGGCAGTTCCTGCTCGCGCGGATCGGGGTCGGGATCGGCGAGGCGGGGTGTACGCCACCCTCGACCTCGATCATCGCGGACAATTTCCCGCGCGGACGCCGCGCTTATGCGCTGACTTTGTGGGCGCTCGGGCTCCCGCTCGGCGCGTGGCTTGGGTCGAGCGTGGCGGGGGCGATCGTCGATCATTTCCATAGCTGGCGCGCGGCGTTCATCGCGCTCGGGGTGCCGGGGGTGGTGTTCGGGCTGATCATCCTGCTGACCGTGCGCGAGCCGATCCGCGGGCGGTTCGAGCTCGTCACCGAAACCAGCGAACCCGCCGCGACCTTCGGCGAGACCTGCCGCTTCCTGTGGAGCCAGCGCTCTGCATGGCACATCAACGCGGCGGGTGCGGTGATCTGCCTGTGGGGCTGGGGGATGCTGTTCTGGATGCAGACCTATTTTGAACGCGCCTATGGCCTGTCCACGTCGGACGCGGGCGCGCGGCTCGGCACGATCTATTTCTGGGCGGGGACGCTCGCGACGGTTGCGACCGGCGCGCTGCTCGCGCTGCCCCAAATGCAGGATGCCAAGCGGATCGCGTGGTTCCTCGCGGGGATCACGATCCTCTCGACGATCCCGTCGTTCATCCTTTTCTGGACGCATTCGCTTCGCGTCGCGACGATCATGCTGTGGCTCGTGATCCCTTGCGTCTACCTCTACATGGGGCCGACGATGGCGTTGCTGCTCAACTTCCTGCCGCCGACGATGCGCGCGCAGGGGATGGCGATCAGCTTGCTCGCCGCGAACGTCTGCAACCTCATCATCGCGCCGACCGTGGTGGGGTGGATCAGCGATACGCTCGCGGCGCGGCTGGGGAGCAATGCGGAATCGCTACGCTATGCGTTGCTTGCGTTGTCGCTGACGGGGTTCTGGGCGGGCTATCATTACCTCACCAGCGTGCGCACCTATGCCAGCGACGATGTGCGGCTCGGTTTCCCGGGCAAGACCGCAGCGGTCGAGGCATGAGCCAGTTCATCCTGATCCTGTCCTGCCCGGATCGTCCCGGGCTGGTCGCGGCGGTCTCCGCGCATATTGTGGCATGCGGCGGCAACATCCTAGAATCGAGCCAATATACCGACCCGGACAGCGCGCGGTTCTTCCTCCGCACGACCTTCGTTCTCGCGGACCCGGCGCAAGCGGAGCGGTTGTCGGCTGGTTTCGACACGCTTGCATCCAACTATGAGATGGACCTCACGCTGCGCCCGCGGGCCGCGCGGCAGCGGGTGCTGATCCTCGTCTCGAAGTTCGACCATTGCCTCGTCGACCTGTTGTATCGCCAGCGGATCGGCGAGCTCGACATGGACGTCGTCGGGATCGTCTCGAACCATTCAGGCGAGGCGCTCGGCAACCCCGATTTCGGCGCGATCCCGTTCCATCATCTGCCCGTCACCGCCGCGACCAAGCCCGCGCAGGAGGCGCGGATCATCGATTTGCGTGACGAAACCCGCGCGGATCTGGTCGTGCTAGCGCGCTACATGCAGATCCTGTCGGACGATCTCGCGACCGCGCTGTCGGGCAAGTGCATCAACATCCACCACAGTTTCCTTCCCGGCTTCAAGGGGGCCAAACCCTATCACCAGGCGCATGCGCGCGGCGTGAAGGTGATCGGCGCGACCGCGCATTATGTCACCGCCGATCTCGACGAAGGCCCGATCATCGAGCAGGACGTCGAGCGGATCAGCCACGCCGATACGCCCGACGATCTGGTCCGCAAGGGGCGCGATATCGAGCGACGCGTGCTGTCGCGCGCGGTCGGGTTGCATCTGGCGGGGCGGGTGCTGATGAACGGCGCGCGGACCGTCGTGTTCCGGGACTGACGGGGGTGTTGCTTGCCGCCGCTCTCGCTACTGCAACGGTTGACTATGCGCGTAGTGATCACTGGCTGTGCCGCCCGGGGCGGGCCGATGTTTGCGCCGCCGATTTGTCGGTCACGCGGATCGACGCGACCGGACAGCCGCGGATCGAGCGGGCGCCGACGCAGCGACCGGCCGACGTCGATTGCTTTTACGTCTATCCGACGGTGTCGCTCGACCCCGGCGGGAACAGCGATCTCCAGCCCGATCGCACCGAACGCGGCATGACGGAGGCGCAGCTCGCGCCGTTCCGCAGCGTGTGCCGGACCTTCGCCCCGTTGTATCGCCAAGTGACGCTGACCGCGCTGCGCAAGGGCCTCGGCGGCGGCGGTATTCCCGGGGATTTCAACCTTGCCTACGCCGATGTTCTCGCGGCGTGGCGGCAGTATCTCGCGAAGGACAATCGCGGGCGGGCGTTCGTGATGGTCGGGCATAGCCAGGGATCGTTGCTGCTCAAGCGGCTGGTTGCCGAGGAAATCGATGGAAAGCCCGTTCAGCGCCGGATGTTGTCCGCGATCCTGCCGGGGACTGCGGTGCTCGTCCCGGTCGGACGAGATGTCGGCGGCGATTTCAGGACGGTGCGCTTGTGCCGCCGCGATGGGCAGATCGGGTGTGTCGTTTCCTGGGCGAGCTATCGTGCCGGAATGTCCCCGCCGGCCAATGCCTTGTTCGGTGTATCGCGGCGCGCTGGGATGGTCGCGGGCTGCACCAATCCGGCGCGGCTTGCGGGCGGTGTGGCGACGCTCGACGCGCGGTTCGGGGCGCCGTGGTGGAAGGGCGGGGTCGCGCAATATGCGCCGCCCGTGGCGGGCTGGACCGTTGCCGGGAGACCGATCGCTACTCATTATGTCGCGATTCCGGGCTTGCTGGCGGGCGTTTGCGCGACTTCGGGGGCGGTTTCGTACCTTTCGGTACGGGTTTCGCGCGGTTTCACGCCGGAAATTGCCGAGGCGGTGACCGGGACTGCGACGATCGGCGACGTGGCGTATCCGGAATGGGGGTTCCACGTCGTCGATATGGCGATCGTCCAGGGTGATCTGCTCGAGATGGTTCGGCGGCAGCGGCGAGCCTATACCCGCCGCCGTGCCGGACCTGCGGCCGGGTGAAGAGGCTTGCGCTGCTTGCCCGGCCATCGCCGGGGCAGCAGTGCTAGGTCAGCCCCCGACGGCCCTAGAAGCTGACCTTCCCGCGCAGGCCGATCGTGCGCGGCCGGGCGAGCGTCACGCGGCTGCCCGCCTGATAGACCTGATAATAGGTCGCGCGCGCGATGTCGGTCACGCGGACGCCGTTGGCGAGGTTGTTGCCGTACACGCCAAACTCGAACTGGCCGATGTTATAGGTCACCGCCGCGCTCAGGTTGTGCGTCTCGGGGATCGTCGCGAAGCTCTGGTTCAACCCGTTGCGGGTCAGTACGCCACCCGCGATGACCGTGCTGAACTGGTTGAAGTTGGTGTTCTGCGACGACTGATATTGATAGCCGCTTTGTACGTGCAGCGCACCGTTGCCGACCGGGCGATCGTAGAACAGCTGCAGGTTGCCGGTCCAGCGCGGGTAATAGGGCGTACGGTCGCCGTCGAACGCGCCGACCGTCGGGATGTCGCCGTTCGCCTTCGAATCATTGTACGATCCGCTCGCCGAGATGGTGATCTCGGGCGTTGCCTTGATCATCGTCTCGAGCTCGACACCCTTGCTCGTCACGCGGCCCTTGTTGTCGGTAAAGAAATACGAGCAGTCGAGCCGCAGCCGGGTCTGCACGTCGCGCCAGTCGATGTAATAGGCGCTTGCGTTGAGCGTCACGCGCCCCCCGGCGAACTTCGCCTTTTCGCCGATCGTGTAGTTCCACAGCTTGTCCGGCCCGAAGGTGAGCGGCGCGGCATTATAGCCATAGCCGGCAAGCTGGCGCGTGCATTGCTGTGCGATCGTCCCGCCGGTTGCGGGGAAGCTCGTCGCGAGCGGCACCGGCTGGTTGCCGCCACCGTAGCGGAAACCCTTGGCGGCCTCGGCATAGACCATGAAGTCGCGGTCGACATGGTAGGAGATGTTCGCACGCGGATTGACGCCGTTCGACTTGAGCGTCGCATTGGTGGTCAGCGGCGTGTTGTCGATCACGCCGTAGACGCCGCTCTCGAACAGATAGTATTTTTCCTTGAAGTTGAAGTAGCGCAAGCCCGCGGTCAGATCGAGCTTGTCGGTCGCATGCCAGGTCCCGTCGGCATAGACCGCGAACTGGTGCTCGTTGGTGTCCTGCAGGCCGGAGAAGATGTCGTTCGGCTGGAACGCCGCGTCGACGGTCTGCGAGTTGTAGAGGCCGTTCGGCGTGTTGTAGGGCCCATAGAAGAAGTTCTGGTAGGACAGCGTATCGAACCCGGCGACCGGAATATCCTGTCGGAGATGCCGCTTCTGCTTCTCGTAGAACGCCCCCACGGTCCATGTCACCGGTCCGCCCGGCTTGGATACCAGTCGCCCTTCGAGCATGTAGTCCTTGATCTTCTGGTCGATCTGGTAAAGCTCCGCGGGGATCTGGCGTGCGAGCGTATCGCTGTATGCAGTCGGGGCTTCATAAAGCGGATAGGTATTGGTCCTGGGCGTCAGCGCCGTGCCATAATCCTGGAAGAAATAGCCGATCTGCGGCTCGAGGCTCGCGTCGAAGCCGATCGCTCGGTCGGTATAGGCGCCCGTCACGATGACATGCGCGAACCCGGCGTCGTAATCCGCCCCCAGCGTGTAGAGCCGGAAGCGGTCGTCGGTGCCTTCGGGGCCGTTGGTCAGCACGGTATAATTCTTGAGGCCGTCGAACGCAGAGTTGAGGCCGTTGGCGATGCTGCGCTCATAGGTGATCGAGGCATCGACGGTCAGCGCGGCGTCCGGCGTCCAGCGCAAGGCCGCGCGCCCCTGATAGGTGCTGTTGCGGTTGGCGTCCTGCTTGTTGCGCAGCCCGATATTGTCGATGAACCCGCCATCGCGCCCGACATAGAAATTTGTACGCAGCGCCAGCGTGTCCGCGACGAGCGGGACGTTCAACATGCCGCGGAAATTGAAGCCAGGTTCGCCGTGCTCGGTAAAGACGACGCCTGCCTCGGCGGTGCCGAACGCCTTGGTCAGGCTGGGCTTGGCGGTGACGAAGCGGATTGTGCCTGCCATCGAGCCGGCGCCGAACAGCGTCCCCTGCGGCCCGCGCAGGATTTCAACACGCTCGAGATCATAGACCTTGAGGTCGGGGGTCTGCCCCTGGACCGAGATCGGCGTATCGTCGAGATAGACCGCGACGAGCGAGCGGTCCGACGTGTCCGAGGTGCGATACGGCCCGGTCGCAAGGCCGCGCATGTTGAACTTGTTGAACCCCGGCGCGCCTTCGGTGATCGACAGCGACGGCGTGAACTTGGCGAGGTCCGAGAGATTGCCCTGGCCCGATTTGGTCACCTGATCGACGTTCACCACGGAGACCGCGATCGGCACGTTCTGCAGCGATTGCGCGCCCGATCGGTTCGCGGTGACGACGATGTCGGTCAGTTCCGAATTCGGCGCGGGATCGGCAGGCGGCGCGGTCTGCGCGTATGCGCTCGTCGACGCGATCAGCGCCGCGAGCGCGGCGGACCCGAACCAGCGCGCGCCGGACCGATATGGCTTGTTACGCAGTGACGTCATCTTACCCCCCAAGGTCGATTGATTGTCGCCGACATGCCGGGGGCTGTGGAGATGGCGCGCGTTTTGCGCGTCGCACATCGTAGCGAGCACCCTGTATTCATGAAGGCTGGATGAATTCCGTAAACCCGTGAAACACAATATTGGCATGCCCATATGCTATTTTGCGATCAAGGCGATACGGTTTGACGCGGGTCCGTCGCAAAAAAGGAAACGACAGCTGACCCGAACGACCCGCGGTTACGGCAGGCATGACATGTTCGGGGGTAACGGGAGCCGTGGACGGGGTTGGCGATCGTGCAATAGGATGATGTTCGATCCCGCGGTTGAGGCGGAAACACGCGGCGCTCCGCTGGTGAGCGGACCGTGATCGCGCCGCTACGCCTCCCCCGGTGTCGATACGCATGTCGGACCGTCTGACGGCATTGTTGGATCCGTTCGACGGGTCAGCGACCCCTCTCGGGCTGATTGCGCAGTGGCCACAGTCGCTGCGGACGACGGCCGCGCTGATGCTCGACTAGCATCAGGCGATGCGTCTGTCGTGGGGCCACGACCTGACTTTCCTATACAACGATGCCTATGCCGCGTTCCTTGGCAACAGCGGGCGGATCGTCGGCATGCTCAACATCGCGCGCGACCTGACTTCCGCAGTGTTCGCGCGTGGCGAGGCTGCGGCCGAGCGCGAGCGGCAACGCCGGATGGTCCAGCAGATGCCGCAGTTCGCGGCAACCCCGGCATCAGGTGATCGGTCGGGTTATGCCGATCTCGACGATGTCGCGTCCGACCTGGCGCGTCTCGCCAAGCCGTTTCGCAGTGCCGAACTGGCGGCGGCGCTATCGCGGATCGTGGTGCAGACATAAAAGCTTACAATCGGTCGACATCCGCCCCGCGATGGCGCTAGAGCACGGCGGCTTGCCGGGCACGTCGTCCGGCGGCGAGGGAATGCGTATAGGATGATCCGCCGCGAACAGGTCGGGATGCCGGGGGCGGGGCGGCTGGCGGCGCTGTCGCTAGCCTTCGCGCTGGGCGGGTGCAGCGCGCTCGAGCACGGTTTTCTCAATGCGGCGGGGCCGGTCGCGGCGGACGAGCGGCATCTGTTCGTCATCGCATCGATCGTGCTGCTGTTCGTCGCGGGGCCGGTGCTGCTGCTGACCCCGTTGTTCGCGTGGCATTACCGGCTCGGCAACGCGGCGGACTCGTACAAGCCCAAGTGGAATTTCTCGTGGTGGGTCGAGGGGCTGATCTGGATTCCGCCGACCGGGATCGTGATCGGTCTGGCAGTCCTGCTGTGGACCTGGACGCACGCCGACGACCCGTATCGCAAACTTCCCGGCGGGCCGCCGATCGAAGTCGAGGCGGTCGCTCTCGACTGGAAATGGGTGTTCATCTATCCCGACGAGGGTGTCGCCACGGTCAACCAGCTCGCGATCCCGGTCGGGCGCCCGGTGCATATCCGGCTGACCAGCGGGACGGTGATGCAGTCGCTGTTGATCCCGCAGCTTGCCGGGCAGATCTACGCGATGGCGGGGATGACGACCGAGCTGAACCTCGCCGCGTCGCGACCGGGCCAGTATCGCGGGCAGAATACGCAATTTAACGGCGACGGGTTCGCGCGGCAGAAGTTCACCGTGCTGGCGCTGCGCGGGGAGGCGTATCAGGCGTGGCTCGGGCGGATGCATGCCGCGCCGCAGATCCTCGACCGGACGGCGTGGCAATCGCTGTCGCAGCGGGCGGTCGCGCCCCGGCCGCTGTTCTTCGGGACCGTCCAGCCGGGGATGTTCGCGCATGTCCTGGCGCAGACCAGCGGGATGACGATGAAACCGAAGGATGCACGATGAACACCCCGGTCTGGCCGCTGTTGCTCGGGCGGTTCGCGTGGCGCGACCTGCCGTTCGTCCGCGCGTTCGAGAACCCGAGCGCGAGCGAACTGGTCGGCGCGTTTGCCGGCGGCCTTGTCGTCGTCGGCGCGATCGCGCTCGCGCTGCTGCTGACGCGCTATGGTAAGTGGCGGTATCTGTGGTCGGAATGGCTGACCAGCCTCGATCACAAGAAGATCGGCATCATGTACATCGCGCTCGCCTTCGTGATGCTGTCGCGCGCGCTGGTCGAGGCGGTGCTGATGCGCGGGCAGCAGGCGGTCGCGATCAACAATCCGGGGTTTCTCACCCCCGAACATTTCGGCGAGCTGTTCAGCACCCACGGGTCGATCATGATCTTCTTCATGGCGATGCCGTTCCTGACCGGGCTGATCAACTTCGTCATGCCGCTCCAGATCGGTGCGCGCGACATGGCGTTTCCCTGGGCCAATTCGGTCGCCTTGTGGCTGACCGGCGGTGGTGCGGGGCTGATGATGGCGTCGCTCGTCGTCGGGCAATTCTCGACCGGGGGGTGGACGGGGTATCCGCCCTATACCGAGACTGCGTTCAGCCCCGACGTCGGGCCGGATTACTGGATCTGGGCGGTGTCGCTCGGGTCAATCGGGTCGACGATGGCGGGGATCAACATCGCCTGCACGCTCTACAAGAAGCGCGCGCCCGGGATGCAGTGGATGCGGCTGCCGTTGTTCTGCTGGACCAGCCTGTGCACCGCGATCCTGATGATCTTCGCGATGCCGCCGCTGACCGTGGCAACCGCGCTGCTCGCGCTCGACCGGTATCTCGGGTTCCATCTGTTCACCAACGATCTCGGCGGGAACATGATGAACTATGCCAATCTGTTCTGGCTGTTCGGACACCCCGAGGTCTACATCCTGATCCTCCCCGCGTTCGGGGTCTATTCGGAGGTCGTCTCGACCTTCTCGACCAAGGACCTGTACGGCTACACCTCGCTGGTGCTCGCGACGATGGCGATCGCGGTGCTGAGCTTCACCGTCTGGGTCCATCACTTCTTCACGATGGGGCAGAGCGCCAATCTGAATGCGGTGTTCGGGATCGCGACGATGACGATCGGGGTTCCGACGGGGGTCAAGATCTACGACTGGATCTGGACGATGTTCCGCGGCGAAGTGCGCTTCACCGTGCCGATGCTGTATGCGCTGGCGTTCATGATGACCTTCGTGCTCGGCGGGTTCACCGGCATTTTGCTGGCGATGCCGCCGCTCGATTATCTGGTGCACAACACGCTGTTCCTCGTCGCGCATTTCCACAACATGCTGATCCCGGGGCTGCTCTACGGGATGCTTGCGGGCTATCATTACTGGTTCCCCAAGGCGTTCGGCTTCCGGCTCGACGAGCGCTGGGGGCGGATCGCGTTCGGCTGCTGGGTGCTGGGGTTCTACCTCGCGTTCATGCCGCTGTACGTGCTCGGCGCGAGCGGGATGGCGCGGCGGACGCACGAGATCTTCGATCCCGCGTTCCGGCCGTGGCTGTATGTCGCGATGGCGGGCGCGGGCGTGCTGTTCTGCGCGCTGGGATCGCTGCTCGTGCAGCTCGTCGTCAGCATCCGTGATCGCGACCTGACGCGCGTCTATGCGGGCGATCCGTGGGACGGGCGGTCGCTCGAATGGTCGATCGCGTCGCCGCCGCCCGAATATAATTTCGCGCGGCTGCCGCAGGTTGGCCAGCAGGATGAGTTCTACAACCGCAAGCACGACGATGGGCTCGAGCCGCCATACGCCGAGCCTTATGGCTATGAGGACATCGTGATCCCGCGCAACAGCGCGACCGGGGTCGCGATCGGGGTGTTCGCGGCGGTCTCGGCGTTCGGGCTGATCTGGCACATGTGGTGGCTCGCGGTGCTGGCGGCGATGGTCGTGGTCGCGGCGCTGGTCATTCGCAGTTTCGGGCGGAACCAGCACCGCGTGCTCCACGCGGTGGAAGTCGCGCGCGAGGATCGCCGCTGGCGTGCCGCGCTGGCCGAGGCGCGCGCTGTACCGCGCCAGCGCGAGATGACGCGCGACAATCAGGGGCTGGCGGAGCGATGAGCAAGCATAGCCTGACCGCCGCAGAGCGCGAAGCCGCAGCGGACGAGGAAGACACCGCGCTGTTCGGCTTCTGGATGTTCCTGATGAGCGACGCGGTGATCTTTGCGTTGCTGTTCGCGACCTATGGCACGATGACCGCCGCGACCGCCGGCGGGCCGACTGCGGCGAGCGAGTTCAAGCTGCTCCCGACCTTCGTCGAGACGCTGTTGTTGCTGACGAGCAGCGCAACGTTCGGGCGCGCGTCGGTCGCGATGAAATATGGCGAGCCGCGGCGCGTGCTGTTCGGCTGGCTGGTCGCGACGCTCGGGCTCGGGCTGGTGTTCCTCGCGCTCGAGCTCAAGGACTTTGCGGAGATGTTCGCGCATCACGCGTGGCCGATGCGGAGCGGGTTCCTGTCGGCGTTCTTCGCGCTGGTGCCGCTGCACGGATTGCACGTCGCGGTCGGGTGCTTCTGGCTGGTGGTGATGATCCTGCAACTCGGGTTCATCGGGCTCGACCAGCGCGTGAAACTCAACCTGATGCGGCTGGGGCTGTTCTGGCATTTCCTCGACGTGGTGTGGATCGCGATCTTCTCGATCGTCTATCTGGGGGGGCGGATCGCATGACCGACGAACAGGCACGCGCGCGGCGGACCGAGTTGCGGACCTATGCGGTCGGCTATGCGCTTGCGATGGTGCTGACCTGCGCGGCGTTCGCGCTGGTGGTGTGGCCGTCGTTCGGTTCGGCGACGACGTTCGGCGTCGTGCTGGCGCTCGCGCTGGTCCAGACGATCGTCCACTTCCGCTGCTTCCTGCACATCACGATGCAGCGCGCGTCGCGGCACGATCTCCAGCTGATCCTGTTCTCGACGTTGATCATCGTGATGATGGTCGGCGGGACGTTCGTCGTGCTGCTCAACCTGCGCGAGCGGATGATGTAGCGCCGCGAAAGCAGACAAATGGACAGGGGCCGATACGGTCAAGGGAGCGTCCGTATCGACCCCTGTCGTAACGCCGGCGCCTAGAGGGGGGGTGGCACCGGCGATCCTTTCGCACCTTTGCGACGCCGGCGACGGTCATCCCGCCGCCGCCGGCGCTTCACCTTAGCGAAACAGCGAGGTGATGCTCTGCGGTGCCTGATTGGCGATCGACAGCGCCTGCACGCCAAGCTGCTGCTTGACCTGCAATGCCTGCAGGTTCGCCGATTCCTTCGACAGATCCGCATCGACGAGGTTGCCGATGCCGCTGGTGATCACGTCCGACAGGCTGTTGACGAAGCTTGCCTGGCCGTCGATCTTGCGCGACGCTGAACCCAGCGTGCTGAGGCTCGTGTTGATCGTGTCGGAAACGTCCTTCAGCGTGTCGATCATCGTCTTGGCCGAATCCGCGTCGGTGAACGTGGAGCCGATCGCGTCGATGACGTCGGTGTCGAAGTCCTGGTTATCGACGTCGAGCGTCGCTGCGGTGGTGTCCGTCGACTGCAGTGCGCTGACGCTGCCGCCATCGCCCTTCAGCAGGTTCGTGCCGTTGAAGCTCGACGAGTCGATGATCGACTGGATTTGCTCCTTCAGCGCGTCGAAGTCCTTCGCCATCGCGTCCCGGCTGTTGGTGTCGAGACCGGCATCCGATGCCGACGTGGCCTTGGCGGCCATCTGGTTGACGAGGTCGGAGATCTGCTGCGTTCCCGCAACCGCCACGTCGACCGTGCTCTTGGCGCGGCTCAGCGACGACCCGACCGATGCGAGCTTGCCAACATCGCCGCGCAGCGTCTGCGCGATGGTGTAGGAAGCCGAATCGTCCTTGGTCGAGGAGACCTTGAGGCCGGTGCTGATCCGCTTCTGAGTCGTCGACAGTTCATTGGTCGTCATGCTCAGGTTCTGGAGCGCGGTGAGGGCGGCGGTATTGGTGTTGACCGACATTGCCATTGGTACATTCCTTCTCAAACAGACGGCTGCTTCTGCAGCCGGGGCCAGCGCGCTGACCCGGGCGATGCTCCGCGACCGGCGGGGCATGCTCCATTTGTAGAAACGGGGGTCGCGGCGCGGTTTCGGGCGGCGAACTTTTTCGCGGTTAACGCGGATAAAACACAGGGGCGGCAAATTTTGCCGGGTGCCGACCGGCTGGCCCGGATGCCCTCTAGGATGGCTGCAGGTGCAAGGGAGAGACACGGTGGCGCTCAAGATCTGGTTGCGGGACGGGGAGAAGGTCATCGTCAACGGCGCGGTGCTCGTCGCGCTCGGGCGGACCCGGCTGGCGATCGAGAATCACGCGGCGGTGTTGCGCGAAAGCGAGATCATGAGCCCGGAGGAAGCCAATACCCCCGCGCGACGGCTCTATTTCGCAGCGATGATGGCCTATGTCGACGAGCCCGCGCGCGAACGCTATCAGGATCAGGTGGTGCTACTACTGCATGCGTTGCTCGGCGCGATCGAGGCGGACGCGGCCAAGGCGTTGTGTGTCGGCTTTGCACGCCACATCGCCTCGGGCGATTTCTATCGCGCGCTCGGCATCTGTCGCGAGCTGATCGCCTACGAGGCGGTCGCGCTTTCGCGCGAGCCTGCGGTGGAGCGGGCAACCCCCGCGGCGGTTCATTGACGTAAATTTCCGGGTTCGCGACCGGATGCACCACACGCCCGCTACGATGGGATCTGACCCAGAAGGGTCGTGATCCGGAGTGACATGCGATGGCCGCGGATATCTCCAATGGCCTGGCCGGCCTGAGCGTCCTGGCGCGGACCAATGCGTTCGCCTTTTACGGCCCGTCCGCGACGACCGCGGTCGCGACCGAAACCACCGCGCAACGCGTCGCGCGTGCGCAATTCAAGACGCCTGCCACCACCGCGCCCTGGACTCAGGCACGCGTGCCGTCGCCTTCTGTCGCGGCGGTGCAGGCGATGAAGTCGGTGATCGACGCGCGCCCGGCGAGCGGCGCGCTGCCGCGCGACGTGCAGACCGATTTCACCACCTACAAGGCGCTCGACCGGCTCCGCGTGCTCGCGCAGGCGGCGGCGAGCAGCACAGCGAACGAGGCGCAGCGCAAACTCTATCAGGACAGCTTCGGGCGTGGGCTCAAGGATCTGCAGGCGTATCTCGGGGCGACGGTGGGGGACCAGTTGCAGCTCGCCTTCGATCAGCCACGCACGCGCGCGGAGAGCGTGGCGATCGGTGGTCCGCAGGTGCTCCCCGCGATCGTCGGCAAGGGCGTTATCGCGGATCGCTTCGCCGCGCTGCCCGGCGTCGCGGGGACCGAGCGGTTTCGGATCACGCTGGCGCAGCGCGATCGCAACGACGTGATCGAGGTCGACCTGTCGCAGACGCTGCAACCCCCGACGCTCGACGGGATCGCGACCGCGATCACCGGCGCGATCGCCGCGATCCCGGCGCATGATGCGGATGGCGCGGTCCGGCTCGATGCGTCGGGCAACCCGGTTCCGCAGTGGGACGTCAAGGCCCGCGTGACCAAGACCGGCGACGCGTGGGGCCTGACGATCGACCGGACCGGGAACGAACGGATTACGATCGACCAGCCCGGCGCACCAGCGACGCTGGTGGTCGCCGCGGACATGACCGCCGCTGCCGCCGCCACGAAAATCCAGATGCTGCGGTTCGACGCGCCCGATGGCGCGATCGAGCAGCGGCTCGACGGGACGATTGCCGCGGTCGACCGGGGCGCGAGCGCGACCGCTGCATTGCGTCCGAAGCCTGTCGTCAAGCCAGTACTGGGAAAGCCCCGCGCCCCCGCACCGCCGCCACCCGTGATCGCGGCGGCGACCACCGCCAGCGCGGTCGTCGTCGATCCGCAGGGGGCGACCTATGTCCTCGGGACGACGCGCGGCGATCTCGGCAGCGTGCTGTCGAACGGGAACGAGATGCTGTTCGTCACCAAGCGCGACAGCGCCGGGACCGTACTGTGGCAGCGCGGGCTGGGGACGGCGGGGGCATCGCAGGGGGCCGCGCTTGCGCTCGCGCCGGGGGGCGGGATCGTCGTCGCGGGGACGGTGGCCGATCCCGCGGGCGGCAGCGCGATGCTGGTCGCGCGTTTTGCCGCCAATGGCGATCAGCAGATGGCGCAGCAAGTCCGGGCCGCATCGTTCGACAGCGCGCGTGCGGTGGCGGTGGCGGCGGACGGGACGATCTTTCTCGGCGGGCGCACCTCGCGCGGGGGCGGGAACGGGTATCTCGCGCGGCTCGATGCGAACGGCACGCTGGAGCAGTTCCGTACGCTCGACGGCGGCGGGGACGATACGATCACCGCGCTCGCGCTCGATCCGGCGGGGCAGGTCGTCGCGCTGAGCCAGCAGGGCCAGTCCAGCGTGGTTCAGCGGTTCGACGGCAATGCGCTCGAAACCGAAACCGGCACGGTCCTGCTCGGCACGGCGCAGGCGACCGCGCTGGCGATCGGCGCGGACGGAATGATCGCGGTCGGCGGGTCGACGCTGGGCATGGTCGCTGGCGATCAGGTCAACGCGCCGGTCGGCGGGCGTGACGGTTTCGTCGCGCGGATCGGCGCGGATTTCGGGAGCGTTTCGACGACCTATCTCGCGACGGCGGGGGATGACCGGATCGACAGCCTCGGCTTCCTCGGCGACACGCTCTACGTCGGGGGGCGGACCAGCGGCACGCTCGGCGCGACGCAGCGCGGGCCGGTCGACGGGTTCATCGGGCGGATCGACAGCGCGACGGGGGCGGTGGCCGCGGTCGAGCAGTTCGGCGCGGTCGGGACGCGCGTCGGTGCGGTCCGCGTCGCCGCCGCGCCGGGTGGGGATACCGTGCTTGAGGCGCTCGGGCTCAGTCGCGGGCTGGTGACGCCCGAGGTGTCCGCCAACCTCGTCACGCAGACCAGCGTCAAGGTGGGGGACAGCGTCTCGATCCGGATCAACCGTGGCGCGGCGATCAAGCTGACGATCGGGCCGAACGACACGGTCGCCTCGCTCGCGAGCCGGGTCGGGCTGCTGTCCGGGGGCAGGGCGACCGTCGCGAGCGCGATCAAGGGCGACGGGCGCGCGTTCCAGATCACCGCGCGCGGCGGCGCGACGATCGAGCTGATCGCAGGGCCGCCGGGGCAGGATGCGCTCGCCAAGCTCGGGATCGACGCGCAGATCCTGTCGCAGCCGCCGGTCCGCGCGGCGAGCGCGCCCAAGGTGTCGCCCGGGGGCCGGTTCGGGCTCGGGCTGTCGACCGGCCTGTCGCTCGCCACCGCGCAGGATGCGGGGATCGCGCTCAACGCGGTAACGCAGGCGATGTCGGTCACGCAGACCGGCTATCGCTCGCTCTATTGGGATTCGACCAAGGCGGCGCTCGCGAATGGCGGCGCGGGCGGGGCGAGCCGGGCGGCGGTCGCGCGCGCGTCCGCGCAGGCGGCGAGCTATCAGGCCGCGCTCGACCGGATCGGGAGCGTCTCTCTCACGACGACGACGCGCAAGCCGGACCTGACGCTGACGGTGTTCGGTCAGGGGTCTTGAACGCGAAAGGGGCGCACCGCGAAGATTGCGGCACGCCCCCTTTCAGACACCGGATATGGGCCGAGTTCAGGCGAAGCGGACGCCCGTCGCGCGACGGCGGTACCGCAGCCCGCCGCCGACGAGGCCGAAGCCCGCCAGCATCATCACCCAGGTCGCGCTTTCGGGAACGGCGGCGACCGGCGCGACCGAACTGGTGAAGCGGAAGTTCGCGTCGCAGATCCCGCGCGAGCATACAATGTCTCCGGCGTTGTTCCGGATCACTGCGCCCGCTGCATAAGCGTCGTTGACCGGATCATTCGCGGCGTTGCTCGCGGCGGCGGTGTTCGGGCTGAACACCAGTGCGAGGTAGGAAACGGTCGTCGTCACCAGCGCGCTGTAGGTTTCGCCCGGCGTCAGCGCGACGCTGCCGTTGAAGACGTCGTAATAGGAAAAGGCGGGGCTGGTCCGGAATTGCAGGCCGGTCAGCAGCGTCGTGCTGCTCGCCAGCGTCGTGCCGCTGGCCGAAAGAAGCGAGAAGGTGACGCTCGCGCTCGTGTCGGTCCGCGTGCTCGAGGCGAACTGGAAGGCAAAATTGGTCAGCAGCGAATCGCTGGTGCTGAACGTCTGGCCCATCGACATGGCACCGTTGGTGCTGACGCCATTGAGGACGATGTTACCCGTCCGCACGCCGGCAATACCGCCAACGGTCGTGGTGGCGGATGCGACGCTTGCGGTGCAGGCGAGCAGTGCGGCGGAAAGACAAACGAGCGAACGAATCATGAGAAAAACCCCCAGACAGCGGTACATACTGTAACAACTTGAGTGCCCTATCGCCGGTTTGTTGCAATTGGGCGACACCGACCAGGCCAATTCTACGACGATGCTGCGTTGGAGTACGCCAATAGGATGGCGCGGATGCACCCGTGGCGGACCGCGCGCTATGGCGGCTGTCACCGCACACCGGATCGATACAAGTTAATATACGGTTTATGAAGCCTTTTTCACATCTGTGTCATATCGGCACGGTAGCGGCCGTCGGCAGCGAGTGATCGCGGACCCGTGGCACCGGACGAGTCGGGCGCACGGGTCGGCAGGGCAAGGCGACAGGGGAGTAAGGCGTTGACAACCACCTATTGGAATCTCGGCAGTGGCGATCTTCTGCAGGATTGGTCGAACCTCGGGCTGATTACCACAAACAACGACTGGTCGGGCGTTCCGTCGATCATGGGCTTCCGCGGCGATGCGCTCGTCTCGGGGACCGGCGTCGACCCGCGCACCATCACCGGCACCAGCACGGTCGTCAACGTCAGTGCAAACCAGACCAGCCCGAACACCTTCACCACCGGTGGTGTCGCCGAATTCCAGATCGCCAACCCCACGATCGGTCTTACCGGATCGGGCACCGCGGCCGCGCCGTATCTCGCGCTGTATCTGGACGCGACCGGGCGGCAGGGCGTCGCACTGTCGTTCACGCTCCGCGATCTCGAGAACGGTGCCGACAACGCGGTCCAGCAGGTCGCGGTGCAATATCGCCTCGGTGACACCGGGGCGTGGTCGAACGTTCCGGGTGGCTACGTCGCCGATGCGACGTCGGGGCCGAACAGCTTCGGTGCGGATATTCCCGTCTCGGTAACTTTGCCGTCCGATGCCAATAACGCCGCCACGCTGCAGGTTCGCGTCATGACGACCAACGCGGTCGGCAACGACGAATGGATCGGGATCGACGACATCAAGGTCACCAGCAACGGCAGCGTCGGGGTCGTTCCCGGCGTGCTCAGCATCGGCGATGCGAGCACGACCGAGGGCGATGCGGGCAGCCACATGATCGACTTCACCGTCTCGCGCATCGGCGGCGCGAGCGGCGCGGTCGAGGCGACCTATTCGGTCCTCCTCCCCGGCGGCAATGGCGGCGCGGACGCGGGCGACTTCGGCACGACGGCCTTTACCGGCGTCGTCAAGTTCGCGGACGGCCAGTCGACCGCGACGATCTCGCTTCCGGTCCTTGGCGATCGTGCACCCGAACCCAACGAGACGTTCAGCATCACGCTGTCGAACGCGACCGGTGGTGCGACGATCGACCGCGCCACCGCGACCGGCACGATCCTCAACGACGACATCCTGCCGCTCAAGATCGGCGAGATCCAGGGCGAGGGGCATCGTTCCGCGTTCGAGGGGCAGACGATCGTGACCGAGGGGATCATCACCGCGGTCGACAGCAACGGTTTCTATATCCAGGACATGGGGGACGGGAACAGCCGGACCTCGGACGCGGTGTTCATCTTCACCGGCACGGCACCGCAAGATTTCCTCCTCGGCGACCTCGTCTCGGTACAGGGCGTCGTCACCGAATATCGCGCAGGGACCGGCGGCCTGACGGTCACCGAGATCACCGCGCCGACCGTCAGCTTCATCGCGTCCGACTATCAGCTTCCGGACGCGGTGCTGATCGGGCAGGGTGGGCTGACCCCGCCGACGCAAGTGATCGATAACGACGGTCTGACCAGCTACGATCCGACCACCGACGGGATCGACTTCTGGGAATCGCTCGAGGGGATGCGCGTCACGATCGACACGCCGCTCGTCGTGTCGAACACCAGCACCGATGCGTTCGCCGAAACCGACGTCGTCGCCTCGCTCGGCAAGGGCGCGACCGGGGTCAACGATCGCGGCGGGATCACCATCTCGGACGGTGACTACAACCCCGAGAAGATCCAGATCCAGGGCGACAGCACGATCTTCGCCGGTTTCAAGGCGGGCTATTCGGTCGGCGACCAGCTGAGCAGCGTGACCGGCATCGTCAACTATGCCGCCGCGCGCTACGAAGTGCTGGTGACCGAGGCGGTGACGGTGACCAAGGACGTCTCGCTCGCGCGCGAAGTGACGACGTTGACGGGCGACGCGACGCATTTGTCGATGGCGACGTACAACGTCGAGAACCTCGATTCGTCGGACGGCAAATATGACGTGCTGGCGTCGAACATCGTCTACAATCTGCACGCGCCCGACATCATCGCGCTGCAGGAAATCCAGGACGCGGATGGCGCGGGTCGCGGCACCGATCTGTCGGGCGTCAAGACCGCACAGGGCCTGATCGACGCGATCGCCGCCACATCCGGCCTGCGCTACGGGTATGTCGAGATCGCACCGACCGCCGCCAACACGACCGGCGGCGAGCCCAACGGCAACATCCGCGGCGGCTATCTCTACAATCTGGATCGCGTGACCTATGTCGAGGGCAGCGCCGAGCTGATCGACGGACCCGCCTATAACAACACGCGCAAGCCGCTCGTCGCGGACTTCCTGTTCCACGGCGAGATGGTGACCGCGATCAACGTTCACCTCACGTCGCGCGGCGGCAGCGATCCCTTGTGGGGCGCGACCCAGCCCCCCGCCGATGCGGGCGACGCGGCCCGCACTGCGCAGGCGGCCGGGGTCAAGGCGTACATCAACGCACATCTCGCGGACAATCCCGACCTCAACATCGCGGTGCTCGGCGACTGGAACGGCTTCGCGTGGGAGAATGCGCAGACCCAGCTGACCGACCCCGCCAAGGGCGGCGCGCTGACCGATCTCAATACCTTGCTGTCGGTCGAGGAACGCTACAGCTATCTGTTCGAGGGCAATGCGCAGCAGATCGACCATATCCTCGTCACCGAGGGGCTGCGCGCCAACGCGCAATATGATGCGGTCCACATCAACTCGCAGTTCGGCGGGGATCGCCCTACCGATCACGACCCGCAACTCGCGGTGTTCGATTTCGGCGGCACCGTCGCCCGAACGATGGTCGCATCGGCCGGGCAGGACGTCGTGACGGAGCAGGGCTTCGATTTCGGCTCCGTACCGGCGTCGACGCACCCAACCGACGTTTTCGCGTGGGACACTGCCAGCACCGTCGCTGCCGCCGAAACCGGCAACATCGCCAACGGTGCGCTGCAGGTCGACAGCTTCGGCTATGACCAGCTGTACAGCGTCACGCCCGTCGATCACATTCATCTGGTATGACGAGCGATCCCCCGATGCTGCACCGTGTCGGGGGATCGGCGCACGATCGATGACCGATATTTCAACGCAGGCCGCGCAGGCGGCGCTATCCGGGGCGTGGGCCCCGCCGCCGGCGGGAGAAGCCTCGTTCCACGGGCGGATGCGCGACGCCGTACAGCGCTGTCGCCGCCATCTGGTCGCGGCGGCAGCGTTCAGCGCGCTCGTCAACCTGCTGTACATCGCGCCGACGCTGTACATGCTCCAGGTGTACGACCGTGTCGTGCCGACGCAGGGGCTCCAGACGCTTGGCTTCCTCACCGTCGTGCTGCTGTTCGCGCTCGGCTGCCTCGCGTTGCTCGACCGGATCCGCAGCCGGTTGCTGGTGCGGGCAGGCGTGCTGCTCGATGCGGTGGTCGCGCCGGCAGTGCTCGACGCGACGCTCGGGCGGCCCGAATCCCCGGTCGCGCGCCAGGCGTTGCGAGACCTCGACGTCATTCGCGGAACGTTGACCGGGCCGGGAATCCTCGCCCTGTTCGATGCGCCGTGGACGCCGATCTACATCCTCGTCTGCTTCCTCGTTCATCCGTGGATCGGAGTGGTCGCGCTGGTCGGCGGGCTGGTCCTGCCGTGTATCGCGTGGCGCAACGAAGTCGCGACGCGCGACGGAATGAAACGCGCGCAGGACGTCGCTGCGCGGACCTACGCCGCGCAGGATGCCGCGCTCAACGGCGCGGACGGGATCAAGGCCCTCGGGATGCGCCGCGCCTTTGTCGCGCGGCAATTGCGCCAGCGTCTCGCGATGCTTGCCTTCCAGACCGACGCCGGCTTCCAGGCAAGTGGCTATCTTACCGCGACGAAGTTCGTCCGCCTCGCATTACAGTCGCTTGCGCTCGGGCTCGGTGCGATGCTCGCGGTCGATCACCAGATTTCGGGCGGTGCGATCTTTGCCTCGTCTTTCCTGATCGCGCGCGCGCTTGCGCCGATCGAACTGCTGATCGGGAGCTGGAAGCCGCTGATGCAGGCGCGCGACGGGTATCGCAACATCGACACGCTGCTCGCGGCCGATCCGTTCCATGCCGCGCCGACCCGGCTGCCCGCGCCGACCGGCACGCTCAAGCTCGAGGGGGTCACGGTGCTCACCCCCGCGCGCGACGCCGCGGTGCTCAACGCAGTATCCTTCGCGCTCGAACCCGGCGAGGTGCTGGCGATCGTCGGGCCGTCGGGATCGGGGAAATCGACGCTCGTCCGCGCGATCGTCGGCGCGCTGCCGCTCGACCGGGGGACGGTACGGCTCGATGAGGCAAGCCTCGACGACTGGGACCCCGAACTGCTCGCGCGGCACATCGGCTATCTGCCGCAGGATGCCGCCTTGTTCGAGGGAACCGTAAAGGACAACATCAGCAGGTTCGCCGCCGAAACCGGCGCGGATCCGGCTGCGGTCGATGCGGAAGCGGTCGCTGCGGCGGAAAAGGTCGGTGCGCTCCCGCTGATCCTTCGCCTCAATGGCGGGTTCGATCATCCGCTGCACCTCGGGGGGCGCGGCGTCTCGGCGGGGCAGGCGCAGCGTATCGCGCTGGCGCGCGCGGTCTATGGCAACCCGGCGCTGTACGTGCTCGACGAACCCAATGCGCACCTCGATTCCGAAGGCGACGCCGCACTCAACATGGCAATCGCCCGGTTGAAAGCGGAGGGGCGGACGATCATCGTCGTGTCGCACAAGCTCGGGGTGCTCCCGGTCGTCGACAAGATGCTCGTACTGCGCGATGGTCGTGCGGAACTGTTCGGCCCGCGCGACGAGGTGCTCGCCAAGATCGCACCCCCCAACGTACGCCGCATGGTCCCGCCCGCGGCGGATCTGCCGGCGACCCAAGGGGGTGCGGCATGAGCGGGACCGTCGGCGGTCTGCGCCCGGCCGAAACGCCGGAACATTACGAGCTCCGCCTCGCCGACCCGTCGCGGGATATTCGCAGTGGCCTGCTCATCGCGATCGCCTTCTTCGTCCTGTTCCTCGGCTGGGCGGCATTCGCGCGACTGGATGCTGCGGCCTATGCGCCTGGTGTTCTCGAGGTCTCGGGGCAACGGCAGGCCGTACAGCATCGCGACGGTGGCGTGGTCGGCGCGATCTATGTCCGCGAGGGGCAGCGGGTCGAGCGCGGGCAGTTGCTGATCCGCCTCGCCGCCTCCGAAGTGCTCGCGCAGGAACGCGCGATGAGCGCGCAGGCGATCCGCCTGCTCGCGCAACGCTCGCGGCTCGAGGCGGAGGAGCTCGGGACGGGCGGACTGGTCACGCCCCCCGAATATGCCACGCTGCCGCCCGAGGACCGCGACGATGCCGCGCTCGCGCTCCGGCTGCAGCAGCGCGAATTGCTCGCGCGGCGCGCGACACTCGCGGCGCAGCGCGGTGCGCTCGGGCAGCGGGCGGCGCAGTCGACCGCGCAGGGTCGTGGCTATGACACGCAGGTCGTGTCCGCGCAGGAACAGCTACGGATCATCGACGAACAGTTGAAGGCGCTGGCGCCGCTTGCCGAAAAAGGCTTCGTATCGCAGACCCGCCTGCGCGAACTGGAGCGGATGCGCGCCGAACTGGTCGGGCAGCGCGGACAATATTCGGCCAGCGTCGCGCAGACGCAAGGCGCGGCACGCGAAAGCCAGATCACCGCGATCGAGGCCGAGCGGACCTTCCGCGAGCGCACCGCGGCCGATCTGCGCGATGTCGAGATCCGGCTTGGGGACGTCCTTCCGAAGCTCGCCGCCGCGCGCGACCAGCTTCGCCGTACCGATATCCGCGCGCCCGCGACCGGCGCGGTGATCGCGCTGAGCGTCTTCACGCCGGGCGGAGTCGTTTCCCCCGGGCAGAAGCTGATGGACATCGTCCCCGAACGGACCCCGCTGCGGATCCAGGCGCGCGTCGCGCCCGATGACGCGGACGATCTGGTCGTCGGGCAGCGCACGTTGGTCAAGTTCCCGGGGTTGCACGAACGGACGCTGCCCGATCTGGAGGGGAAGCTGACCCGGCTTTCGGCGGATGCGCTGACGGACGAGAAGACCGGCACGACCTATTTCACCGGCGAAGTGACGGTGCCGCGTGCCCAACTAGCGCTTCTGCGTGGTGTACGGGGCAAGGATTTCGCGTTGCGTGCCGGGATGCCGGTCCAGGTGCTCGTCCCGCTGCGCAAGCGCACCGCGCTCAGCTACGCGTTCGAGCCGTTGGTCGGCGCGTTCTGGGGTGCATTCCGCGAGCATTGATCGCGGGGAGGGAACCCTGTCCGGGCCGACCGGACGATCGCACCCGCTTTGGTTGCAGAACCGAATGCGGGACTGACGATCAGCCAGTTCGACAAGTCTCGACCACACAAGGGGATTTCTACAGGCATCGGGACCGGACATGGTCTCCACCGCGTGGCTGCCCGATTGCGGGCAAATTCCGGTGCGCGACTAGATCGCTAATGGTTGCTTCGTTCGTGGCATTGCCGCGGCGCACATCGCATTGATTGCCCCGGGAAACGGAATGGCCGGCGCGGATCTCGACAACCGTCGAGACAGGCGCGCCGGGTCGTTCCGATCGGGGGATGATTCATGAAGCACGAAGCGGATTCTGTCGTCGAGATGCCGGGGCTGAGCGAAGACGGCGCGGTGTACCGGAACGAGCGGGGTGTCATCGCTGAGAATTATTACGATCTGCAGGGTCTTGCGGTCCTCGACGGGATCCGGGCGCAGCATCCGCTTCCGACGGCATCCAGCGCCAGTCTCGCGCGAAGCCTGTTCCAGTCGGTCGAGATCGCGCTGCTCAACCTCAACGACCTGTTTGAACGCGCCAGTGTCGATCTGCGTCAGGACAATCTCGACGCCGCGGTGGTCAAGCTTTTTTGGGCGAAGGGGTTCCACCGCCTCGTCAACCTGCTCGGGCTGCTGCCGGCGCGGCTGAACGGGGCGCTTGGCAGCAGTGAAGCCCGCGGCGTGCTCAAGCTGGCGGACTCGCCCGCGTTCCAGACGTATCTGACCACGCTGCGGCTGTTCGATGCAGAAGTGATCGCGGCGATCGAGGATGGTCGGCTCGCCGCGGAAACGGTCATCGCCGAAGGGTCGCTGGAAAGCGCGCCGTACAATTTCCTCCACCTCCTGCGCGTCTGCAACCAGGAGTCGATGTCGTGGGAAGCGAGCCTGGCCACGGTGCAAGTCGATGCGACGGTCGGCTCCTACGCCGACTTCGTCGTGTCCGCGGGCATCCGCGACTGCGTGTACGACCGGGTGTTGCAGGGCGACACCTATTTCACGCAGTTTCGCGGTCTCCACCAGATTCCCGAAACGCTCGGCGACGAAGCGAACGACCGGTGCGAGGCGGCGATCCTCGACATCCGGCGCGGCGATCTCGCCAATGCGCTCGAGCGGTTGCAGACCGTGGTGACGCTGATCGACACGATGACCGCTGCCGTGCCGCCGATGGCGGACCATCTGTCGACCACCGACTATCACGCGATCCGCGAGAACCTCGGCCTGACCAGTGGCAGCCACTCGGTCGGCCTGCATTACCACATGTTCAACGACCTGTATCAGCAGTTGAGCGCCGAGATCGCCGGCCTGCTGGGCGAGGCCGACGCGGGGGAAACGGCGTTCGCGGAACGCATCGCCGAGGTGCGGCGGCAACGCTTCGCCGAACCGCGCGCATGGCTGACGCATCAGTTGATCGACGAGGCACTCAAGATGCAGGCGCTGATCTTCCACTGGCGTAATTCGCATCTGCACCTGCCGCGCAACAATCTTGGCGGCGACATGACCAAGTCGCTGACCGGTTCCCCCGAAGCGATCAAGGCGGTGCGCCACATGATGGTCTCCGCGCGCAACAAGGACCCGATGAAGGCGCTCGCGCGCGGACGCGGGATGTCGGGCAGCGCTGCGGGAACGCCGGTCGCGACACCGCTGACCCAATATGTCGAATCCGCCGTATCGCTCGACCGGGTGTTGCTCGCAAAGACCGGAGAGGCGACCCAGCTGCGGTTCGAGGATGTCCAGAAGCGGCTTGGCTTCTTCGCCAATCGTTGCCCGTTCCGCGCGCCCCCGCGGCGCATGGCCGGCGCGACGGTTCCGGCGGCCGAGTGAGGTGGCGGCGATGGCAATCACCGATCTGACGCAGGTCGCTGCTCCCGGATTACGCCATTTCGGCGTCGCCGCGGCGTTGCTCGACGGCTATGCGGCCCTCGACACGATCGCGACCGGGCTGGAGGCGTTCCGGCATCGGCAACAGTCGACCATGCCGGAACCGATCCGGATCGATTCGCCGCGTTTGTGCCTGCTCGCTTACGGTGCGGCGCTGGGCGCAGTGAGACAGCGGTTCTGGACGACGACCTATCTGTCGTCCGGTTTCTGGGGAAGCGCCGATGCCGAGGTCCTCGACTGGAACCGCGACGTCGCCCGCGCCCTTGCCGCGAACGGGGAGGCGGTCCGCCGATTGTTCCTGCTCACCCGCTCCCCGGAGGAGGAAATCCGGCGCTGGCGCGACGACTATCTGCTGCTCCGCAAATATGGCGACGATGCCGGTGCACGCGCGCTCGACGAACGGCTCGATACGCTGCTCGCGACCGTCGCGGCGCTGACCGCGTTGGGCTGCGATGTTCGTGTCGCGCACGATAGCGCGCAAAGCCATCGGGCCTTGCCGAGCGCCTGGGCGATCGATGGCAGCGATGCCGAGATCGCGATCTATGACGAATGGCGGTTCGACATTTTTCGTGGCGGCAGCAGCGGCACCGTTCGCTCGGTCGACATCCATACCCCCGCGCTGTGCGATTTCGCGGCCTCCTTTGCGCAGGCGAGCGGATATTTCGACGATCTGTGGGGGACGGCGACCGCCGCGACCGACTTTCTGCAGCGGATTCGTGCGGGACTGGATGCGGCGGCGGCGCGGATCGAATATCACCCGCTGTGGCTGGCGCGGTACGATCATGACCTGAGCGAAGCCGACGAACGGCTGAAGCATGCAGAGTTCGCCGCGGTCGCGCAGACGCTGGACGCGCGCGGCACCTGGGGGACGATCGGTCGCATCCTCGACGTCGGGACCTGTACCGCGCGCTACCCGATCGCGTTGCGCGCGGCGGTTCGCCCGGACGGCGATATCCTCGGGGTCGATTACGATTGGGATGCGGTCCGTTTTGCCCGGCACAATGTGCGCGAAACCTGCAGCGGCGATGCGCGAATCCGGATCGAACATGCCGATTTCTGCGCCGAAGCATTCGGTTTCGAGGGCCCGTTCGACGTGATCACCTGCATGCTCGGCACCTTCATGCACTTCCAGCGCGATCCGGGCGGTATGGCGGCGGGGGACGATCTGCAACGCGCGCTCGAGCGGTTCCGCGGGTTGCTGGCGCCGGATGGCATCCTGTTCTTCACGATCTGGACCGAGGCGGCGCGACAGGCGCGCGACCTGCTCAGCATCTACTCGGATGAAGACATGCGGAAACTTTCGGGGTGGAACGGTACCGCCGTCGAACTGGAAGCCCGTCTTGCGGCCGCCGGGCTCGATCATGCCGAGGCGATTTCGATCGATGGCCGGATGCAGCTCTTTTGCTGCCGTCCCGCACATCAACGGTTCAATTGACGCGACAGAGGAAGCGGACGATGCCCCAGCCCGAGCAGAAGGACCCACGACCCTCAAAAAGCGGTCCGCCAGCGGCGGCAGAACCGGCGGCAGAGTCCGCCCCGGCACCCACGCCGCCGCCCGGGGGACCTGATACCGACCCGTCGACAGGCCGCGATGCCGGCAGTACAGGGACGCCCAAGACGTTCGACGCCGAGATCGCGGACGCCGCCGAGGCGTTCCGCCGCACGATCCATACCGCGTGGGAGTCCGCGACGCGGGAGGGGTCGCGCAGGGCCTTGCAGGGGGATATCGCGCGCCAGCAGATCGCGCTGACGACGCAGCACAAGTGCATCAATGCGCAGCAAACGTGGTCGACATCGGTGTACGGCGTCGACCCGGCGTCGCAAACCGCGACCGAAACGTTGGTAAGTGCAGCGGAACGCTATCACGACGCGATCAACGAAGCGGTCCGCGACGGCCACGATCGGTGGCAGCGCGCCTGGCAGGACCAGCTCGAAGCACTTCAGAATGCCCGAACAACCTATCATGCCGCGGTAGAGCAGGCCGCGCACGCCTATCTCGACCGTCTCAAGGCATTATGGCGGATCATCGACCCCGCCCAGATGTGCGCAAGCGCGGTGGCCCGCCTTGCGACCGCGACGGTTGGCGCGGCGCAGGCAGTCGCCGCGCTGGTGCGCTCGTGATCCGTATCTTGCAATGACGCAAGGTGAGGGGCTGAAACCCGCTGCGGTCGATCGCGCCGCCAGTCTGTCGCCCGGGCAGATCGCGGTGCTGCAACGCCGCCTCGCCGCACGCAAGGAGCAACAGGCGGTCGTGGTCGCGGACCCGGCCGACACGGCACCGCGGCTGTCGTTCGGGCAGGAACGATTGTGGCTGATCGATCAGCTCCAGCCGGGCAACCCCGCGTATAACGTCCCCGTCGTCCTGTCGCTGGACGGTACGCTCGATCCCGCCGTCCTGAAGCGTTCGCTCGAGGAAATCGTCCGGCGGCACGCAGTGTTGCGAACGCGCTTCGTGTTTCGCGACGATCGCGTTCGTCCCGAACTGCGCGAAGACACCATTGTGCCGATCGACCTGCAGACGCTGGCGCGAGCCCAAGGCGAAAGCCTCGAAAGTGCGCTGTCGCAGCTCTGCACGACGTTGATCCGCCAGCCCTTTTCGCTTGCGGAAGGACCGCTGTTGCGGGCGACTCTGATCCGGGTCAACCAGGCGGAGCCGGGCTATCGCCTCGTCCTCGTGCTGCACCACATCGTCTGCGATGCGTGGTCGCTCGGCCTGCTGGTGGGGGAGTTACGCACGCTCTACGCAACCTTCGCGGCAGGCGAACCGTCTCCGCTGGCAGAACTGCCGGTGCAATATGCGGATTTCGCCGCATGGCAGCGCGCGCGTCTGCACGGCGCGGCGTGCGACCGATTGGTGCAATATTGGACGGCCCGTCTGGCAGATGCCCCGCCGCTGCTCGACCTGCCTTGCGACCGGTCCCGACCGTTGCATCGGTCCGCGCTCGGCGGCACCCATCTCGTCGCGCTGGACGCCACGACGACCCAGGCGCTCGCCGCAATCGGCGGCGCGCGTGGCTGTACCGCTTTCATCACGGGACTGAGCCTGTTCGCCATATTGCTGCACCGCTATGCCGGCACCGGAGATCTCGTGATCGGAACCCCGGTCGCGCTGCGCGACAGGCCCGAACACGAGGGACTGATCGGCTTCTTCCTCAACACGCTCGCGGTACGGATCCGGTTTGAGGGCATCGATACGTTCGCCGATCTGCTCGATCAGGTCCGCTCGACGTTCTTCGATGCGCTCGCGCACAAGGATCTTCCGTTTGAAATGCTCGTCAGCGCGCTGAAGACACAGCGGGTAGCGAATGCGAATCCGGTCTTTCAGGTGATGTTTTCGCTCCAGAACAAGGCCCCCGGCGTGGTCGGGACCGGGTCGGGGACTGGATCGCAGCAGGCGCCGCTTGCGATCGACACCGGGTTTTCGCGGTTCGACCTGTCGCTGTCGGTCGTCGAGACCGAACAGACCCTCGAAGGGACGTTCGAATATAGCCGCGATCTGTTCGACGCGCCGACGATCGCCCGAATCGGCGAGCATTGGCGGGCGCTGGCCGCGGCGGTCACCGCACACCCCGGACGTCGGCTGCGCGACGTCGAACTGCTGACCGACGCTGAACGTCGGCAGCGCGTGGCCTGGAACGCGACTTTCGCACTGCGGGACGAGGATGTCTGCATCCATCACATCTTCGCGCGCCGGGCCCGGCAAACGCCCCATGCGGAAGCACTCCGCTGGGGAACCGGGACGCTGAGCTATGCTGAGGTCGACACCCGGGCCAACCGTATTGCCTGGCACCTGCGCGCCTTGGGTGCCGGGCCCGAGCATATCATCGGCCTGATGATGCACCGTGGTCCCGATGCGATCATCGGCGTGCTCGCCGTTCTTAAGGCGGGAGCGGCCTATCTTCCGCTCGACCCCGAGTATCCGGTGGCGAGGCTGTCGTTCATGGTCGAGGATGCCGGTGCGCAGATCGTTCTGGCGCAGATCGCGCTTGCCGACCGGGTCCCGTTTGCGGCGCGTCCCGTGTTTGTCGATGACAATGGCGCGCGGTTCGATCGCTATCCGGAAAATGCGCTGCCCGACGACGCCGTTCCGGACAATGCGGCGTATGTCATCTATACCTCGGGCTCGACCGGGATGCCCAAGGGCGTGGTGGTGCCGCACCGCGGCGCGGTGAATGCCGCGATGGTCGAGGCGGAAGTGCTCGAAATCCAGCCGGGCGATCGTATCTTCCAGTTCGCCTCGCTCAATTTCGACGCCTCGATGTACGAGATGCTGATGTGGATGGCGGGCGGGGCAACCCTCGTTGTCGCGTCCGCGGAGGAATCGATGCCGGGGCTCGCGTTGGTCGATACCGTGCGGACGCAGCGCGTGACGGTCCTGTCGCTGCCGCCGTCGGCGCTGGCGGTGTTACCGGTCGAACCGCTGCCTGACCTGCGGCTGATCACGGTGATGGGGGAGGCGTGCCCGCCCGATCTGGTTGCGCGTTGGCGGGGTGTCGTCCCGCGCGTCTTCAACGCCTATGGCCCGACCGAGGCGAGTATGTGGGTGGCCGGAACCGATCTCGACGGCCTGCGTCCGACGACGATCGGACGGCCGATCGCCAACACACGGATTTATTTGCTCGATCGCGATCTCAACCGGGTGCCGGTCGGGGTGGCGGGGGAGCTTTATATCGGTGGTATCGCGGTCACACGCGGGTATCTCCGCCGCGCCGGTCTTACGGCGGAGCGGTTCATCCCCGATCCATTCGGCGAAGGCCCGGACGCGGGGGGGCGGTTGTACCGGACCGGAGATCTCGCCCGGTATCTTGCGGATGGCGAGATCGAATATCTCGGCCGGGGCGACGAGCAGGTTAAGGTTCGGGGCTTTCGCGTCGAACTGGGAGAAGTCGAGGCAGCGTTGTGTCGCCATCCCGCGGTCCGCCATGCTGCGGCGTTGGTGGTCGATCAACCGTCGGGCGGGCGGACGATCGTGGCGCAGGTCGCGATCGGTACCGTCAGCATTGCGGAGGCGACGTTGCGGCACTTCGTCCAGGAGACGTTGCCCGCGCACGCGGTGCCCTCACGGATTGTTTTATACGCTGACCTGCCTTTGACCGAGAACGGCAAGGTGGCGCGCAAGCACCTTGCCGCGCTCGATTTGTCCCCGGGCAGCACGAGCGAGCATACCGCGGGGGCTGGCACCGCAGCCGAGGAAACGATCGCAGCCGTCTGGCGTACGGTTCTCAACCTCAAGGCCGTTGGGATCGACGACAATTTCTTCGAGGTCGGTGGCCATTCGCTTGCCGCCGCGCAGATCGGGGCAAGGTTGCGGGATGCGTTCGGCGCCGAGGTGACGGTTGGGGACATCCTGCAGGCGTTGACGATCCGGTCGATCGCGGCGCTGATCGACGCGCGTCGGGGCAGCGTACCGGAAGTGGCTCCGCGCGCGGTACAGGACACTATCGAGACGCAGGTCGCGCGCGCGCCGCTGTCGCACGGGCAGGAACAATTGTGGTTCCTCGCGCAGATCGAGCCGGGCAGCGCTACCTATAACATTCCGACCGGGATGAGCCTCCCTACGCCGGTCGACGAGGCCGCATTGCGTCAGGCGCTCGACGCCGTTGTCCACCGCCACGAGCCGTTGCGGACGATGTTCGAGGCGGTACGGGGCGAGCCCGTGCAATTGATCCATTCGGAGATGACGCTGCAGCTGGCGCGAACCGACCTGCGCGGCCTGCCCGGGGATGAGGGCGCGCAGCGGCTGGCGCAGCTTGCGGCGCAGGAAGCCAACATGCCGTTCGATCTTCGGCGCGGGCCGCTACTGCGTGCGCATCTCGTGCTGGTAGACGGCGCATGGGGCTGCCTGTTGCTGACCATACATCACATCGCGGCGGACGGTTGGTCGGTCGGCCTGCTGACCGGGGAGCTCGGCGCTGCCTATCATGCGTTCAGTACTGGCCAACCGTCGCCGCTCCCCGAGGCCCGGGGGCGGTATCGCGATTTCGTTGCGTGGCAGCGCGACCGGCTGGCGGGGCCCGCCGCAGCGCCGCTGTTAGACTACTGGCGGGCGCAACTGGCGGGGGTACCGATGCTGGCGTTGCCACACGACGGGACGCGCAAGGGGCGGACCGGTACGGTGGGCGGGCAGCACCGGTTCACCATCGACGCCACGCTTGCCGAACGGATCGGGCAGATCGCGGTTGAGGAGAACAGCACGCCGTTCGTGGTCCTGGCAGCCGCCTTCGCGGTCCTTTTGCAAGGGTATGCGCAGCAGGACGACATCGTGTTCGGGACGCCGGTCGCCAATCGCGTTCGTGCGCAGGACGAGGGGCTGATCGGTCTTTTCGTCAATCCGCTGGCGCTTCGTACAGATCTCTCGCGCGACCCGTCGTTCCGCGGTGCAATCGGTCGCATGCGGGCAACGGTGCTGGGCGCGCTCGCGCATCAGGAGTTGCCCTTCGAGCGGATGGTGGCAGATCTGGCCCCCGAGCGGATCGAGGGTGCGAACCCGATATTCCAGGTGTTCTTTGCGTATCTTGCGCAAGCCGGCGGCAACGCCGGGGCGTCCGCCGATGCGCTGGTGGCAAGTACGAAGTTCGACCTGAGCCTGCACCTGCTCGGGACCGACGATGGCGTGACGGGCGGGATCGAGTTCGACCCGACGCTGTTCCAGCCCGCGACGATCGTTCGGATGGCGGCCAATTTCGTCGCGCTACTCGAAGCGGTCGTGGTGAACCCAGACGTATCGATGAACACGCTTGCGCTGGTGTCGCGGGACGAGGAGCGCCAGCGTTCCCTTTGGAACGCGACTGAGGTGACGTGGGACGATCGCGCAAGCCTGCACGCGCTGATCACCGTGCAGGCTGCGCGGACCCCCGATCTCCCGGCAGTCTGGTTCGACGCCGAGTGTCTGACCTATGGCGAGTTACTGGACCGGGCGACCGCGGTAGCTGCCGGGTTCGCTCGGCTCGGTGCCAGACCCGGAGTCCGGATCGGGGTCCATCTCGAGCGATCGCTCGAGTTGATCGTGGCATTGCTCGCGATCCTCAAGACGGGGGCGGCCTATGTCCCGCTTGACCCGGGCTATCCCGCCATCCGCCTCGCCGGGATGATCGCGGATGGCGACATCGCCTTCGCGGTGACGGCACCCGATCGCACCGCCTTGCAGGGGTGTCGATGCGTCACGCTGTCGGACGTTGCCGTGGCCTCACGGGACTGGATCGAACCTGTGACGCCGGACGACGCGACGGCGTACATCCTTTACACCTCGGGTTCGACCGGGCGGCCCAAGGGGGTGATGAACGCGCATCGCGGGGTGGTGAACCGGCTGAAGTGGATGCAGCGGGCCTATCCGATCGGACCGGGCGACCGGATTCTGCAGAAAACGCCGACCAGTTTCGACGTATCGGTGTGGGAACTGTTCTGGCCGCTGCTGACGGGGGCGACCCTCGTCCTCGCGGAACCCGGCGGGCATCGCGACACCCGCTATCTTGCGCGGGTGATCGCGGAACAGCGTATCACGCATCTGCACTTCGTCCCGTCCATGCTGCGTGTGTTTCTGGAGGACCTAGGAGATACGGCGCTCCCGTCGCTCCGCCATGTCTATTGCAGCGGCGAAGCCCTGCCGCGCGCGGTACAGGAACGTTTCCCGACTGGCCTTGCGGCGCTCCACAACCTGTACGGCCCGACCGAGGCCGCGATCGACGTCACTGCCTGGACGTGCAGCGCAGAGGACCCGTGGCCGACCGTGCCGATCGGGCGCCCGGTCGCCAACACCACGATCCACATCCTCGGTTCGCGGATGGCACCGGTGCCGATCGGCGCGATCGGCGAACTCTACATCGGCGGCATTCAGGTGGCGCAGGGGTATTGGAACCGTCCGGCGCTGACCGCCGCCGCGTTCGTGCCCGATCCCTTCGCGACCGAGCCGGGCGCGCGAATGTATCGCACGGGCGATCTCGGGCGCTTCCTCGCAGACGGGGCGATCGAGTTCTGCGGTCGTGAAGACCGCCAGGTGAAACTTCGGGGATTCAGGATCGAGCCGGGCGAAATCGAGGCGGTGCTGTTGCGGGAGCAATCCGTCGGCGACGCGGTCGTGGTGTGTCGGGACGCGGGGACCGAGCAGGCGGCGTTGATCGCCTATGTCTGCCCGGTGCCCGATGCGGTGGTCGATCTCGCCAGCCTGTCCGAGGTCTGCAGCACGAGTTTGCCGGAACACATGGTGCCATCGGTGTTCGTCGCGATCGACGCGATCCCCCTTACGCCAAGCGGGAAGCGCGATGTTGCGGCACTGCCGCCGCCACCCACGGAGACCCCCTCGGGAGACTTTGTCGCCATACCGACCGGCGCGATCGAACAGGCGATTGCCGCGATCTGGTGTGATGTGCTTCAGCGCCAGAAGATCGGCGCGCACGATGTCTTCTTCCGACTGGGCGGACAGTCGCTTCAGGTCATGCGCGTGCTCGCCCGGATCCGCGAGCGTCTGTCGGTGGAGGTTTCGGCCGCGCAGTTCTTCGGCGCGCCAACGGTGGCTGGCCTCGCCAGAGCGGTCGAGGCGGCAGGCGGGGGCACGCTCTCTCCATATGCCGAGGCAGGGGGAGCGTGATGACCGACGCCCTGCCTCAGCCGCGTCCGCGACAGCCGCAGAGAATACCGCGTCTCGAGGAAGACGCACTGGCACCTTTGTCCTTCGCACAGGAGCGCCTGTGGTTCCTCGACCAGCTCGACCCAGGCACCCCCACGTACAACATGCCGTTGATGCTGACCCTGCGGCATATCGATGCCGCCGCTCTGTCGCGCAGCATGAATGCTCTGATCGAACGGCATGAGGCGTTGCGCACGACGATCGGGCTGGTCGATGGACAACTGGTCCAGCGGATCACGTCGAGGCTCGAAATTCCGCTTCCGATGCTATCTAGCGACGCCGTCGACGCCGAAGCCCGCCACGTCGAAGCATTGGCGCAGGCCACCGAAGTGGCGCGACGGCCATTCGATCTCGCGCGCGGGCCACTCATCCGCACGCGGCTCTACGATCTTGGCGAAGGGCGCGCGCTGCTGCTGATCGTGCTCCACCATATCATCGCGGACGCGTGGTCGCTCTCCACCTTGGCGCGCGACCTCGGCGAACTGTATCACGCGGAGACCAGCGGCATGCCTGCCGCCGTGGCAGCACTTCCGGTGCGATATGTCGACTTCGCCGCGTGGCAGCGGACAACACTGGAGGATGGCCGACGCTCGACGGCGATGCGATATTGGTTGGACCACCTAGCAGATCTACCGCCGGTTCTGGACCTTCCGGTCGACCGGCCGCGTGGTGCATCGTCATCCGCTGCGGGCGACGTCGTGCCGTTCGCGATATCGAAGAATCTCGCCGACCAGCTGTGGCGGATCGCGGCGGACGAGCAGGCGACCGTTTTCATGGCGGCGCTGACGGTGTTCGTCCTGCAACTGCGCCGCTATGCCGACCAGACCGATATCGCGGTCGGAACGCCGATCGCAAGCCGCGACCGGTCCGAGATCGAGCATGTCGTCGGGCTTTTCCTGAACACGCTCGTGCTGAGGATCCGGCTCGAGGATGGACTTAGTTTCCGCGAGACGTTGCGGCGGGTGCGCGATGTCTGTGTCGCGGGCTATGCACATCAGGACGTCCCGTTTGAATATCTGGTCGAGGCGCTCAAGCCCGATCGCAATCTCGGCGCCAATCCGCTCTTCCAGATCCTGTTCGTCTTTCAAGGTGGTGGCCGTGGGCGCGCTGCATCCGGTGATGGCGAGGGGGAGCGCGGTGTCGAGATCGCCACGGGCACCGCCAAATTCGACCTGAGCCTGTATCTGACCGACAGCGGGGCAGGGCTGGAAGGCGTCTGGGAGTATCGCACCGCCATCTTCGACCGCGGGACGATCGAGCGGATGAGCGGGCACTTCGTCAACCTGCTCGCACAGGTGTTGGAAACGCCCGACCGGCCCTGCAGCGAACTGGTGATGCCGGTGCCCGAGGAGTGCGACCGGTTGGTTCGCTTCAACACCAGCGCCGTGCCGCGCGACCCGCGATGCCCGCATCAGCTGTTCGAGGCCAGTGCACGGCGGCTGCCGGACGAGATCGCGCTTCTGCTCGATGGCGAGACGATCGGTTACGCCGATCTGGACCGTCGCGCGAACCGGCTAGCGCGGGGGCTTCGACGGCTCGGGGTCACGCGCGGTGCGCCTGTAGGCATTTGCGTCGAGCGGTCGTTCGAGATGGTCGTCGGCCTGTTGGCGATCCTCAAGGCAGGGGGCGTGCACGTCCCGCTCGATCCGGCGTTTCCGGTTGACCGGCTGGCATTCATGGCATCGGACGTCGGGTTGGATGTGCTGCTGACGCAGGAATCACTCCTGCAACGACTGCCGGCAGGTCTCGCAGCGACCGTCTTTCGGCTCGATACCGACTGGCCGGCGCTTGCCGAAGACGCCGACATGGCGCTCGATGATGAACCGGGACCGGACGATCTTGTCTACATTCTCTATACCTCGGGTTCGACCGGGAGGCCCAAGGGGACCGGGCTGCGCCATTCTACGCTGACCAGCCTGATCCATTGGCAGAACCGTATCGCGCCGACCCGGCCAGGCGCCCGCACCCTGCAGTTCATGTCCTTCAGTTTCGACGTTAGCTTCATCGAGATCCTCGCCACCCTCGCAGCCGGCGGGACCGTGGTTTTGTGCCGCGAGGATGACCGGCGCGACATGGCGACGTTGCGCCGCCTGATGATCGACACCCGGATCGAGCGCGCGTTCCTGCCGTTCGCGGCACTCCAGCAGCTGGCGCATCACGCGCTCGCGGCGGGACATGGCGGGTTTGCGCTTGCCGATGTCGTTTCTACTGGGGAACGGCTTGTGGTCACCGAGGATATCCGGGCCTTTTTCGCCGGGCTTGGTGGCTGTCGGCTCCACAACGCCTATGGCCCGACCGAAACGCACTGGGTGACCTGGGAGACCCTGGCGGGAGCCCCTGCCGACTGGCCTGCGCTTCCGCCGATCGGACGAGCGGTCGACAATGCCGTGGTGCTGCTGCTCGACTCGATGCTTCAGCCGGTTCCGGTCGGGGTGGCGGGCGATCTGTACGCGGGCGGGCTGGCGATCGCGCGCGGGTACGAGAAGCGCCCGGCGCTCACTGCGGAGCGGTTCCTCCCCGACGCCTGGTCGACCACGCCAGGTGCACGGATGTATCGGACGGGGGATCGCGCCCGGATGCGGCCGGACGGCACGATCGAGTATCTCGGCCGCAACGATGATCAGATCAAGATCCGCGGATTCCGTGTCGAACTCGGCGAGATCGAGGCGGCGCTGTCGGAACACCCCGACGTCGCGGAGGGGGTCGTGCAACCGCGTGGGAGCGGCAGTGATCTCCAATTGGTCGGGTATGTCCGTCCGCGCGCGGGTGCCACCGTCGCGGCAAACGCTTTGCGCGCGTTTCTGGGGCGGCATCTGCCCGGCCACATGCTTCCCGCGCAGTTCGTATCGCTGGAGGCCTTTCCACTTGGCGCGACCGGCAAGGTCGACCGGCGGCGGCTTCCCGATCCCGGTATCGCGCGTCCGGACCCGCAACGCGCTTTCCGAGCGCCGGAAAACGAAATCGAAGCGCTCCTGCAGGAGATTTGGGGACAGGTCCTGGGGCTTGCCGTAATCGGCGTCGAAGACGACTTTTTCGAGCTCGGTGGCCATTCGTTGACCGCGATGCAGGTGATCACGCGCGTTCGGACGGCGTTCGATCTGGATGTTCCGGTGCGTGTCCTGTTTGAGCGGCCCACCATCGCGCAAATGGCGGTGGCGGTGGTCGAGCAACAGCTCGCCGCTCTGTCCGACGAGGAAGCAGACGCACTGCTGCGCGAGTTCGACAGCCTGGGACAGAACGACCCTCCCGGGGCGGCTCCGACGTCGTTGTCGCATTCCGAACCGTAGAAAGGCACCACCCGATGACCCAAGAAGCCGACCCGCACTATCATGTCGTCAGGAATGACGAGGAACAATACTCGATCTGGCCGGTCGATCGCGCGCTGCCGCTTGGCTGGTCCGCGGTCGGAACGCAGGGGAACAAGGCGGACTGTCTTGCCTATATCGAGACGGTATGGATTGACATGCGCCCGCTCAGCCTGCGCCGGGCACAAGGCTGACCGTCGATCGAACCGCCGAGCTTGCGAAGCAGGCCGTACCGACGGCGTGGGCGGTTCCGCTGGCGTTGAGGGAATTCGACGTGCGCGTCTGGCGGATCGTGCTCGACCGCCCGCCGGAGGTGGTCGCACGTCTGTTCGATCTGCTGGACGGCGTAGAGCAGGCGCGGGCGGCACGCTTCCGGGATGCCGGCGACCGGAATCGCTTCATTGTCGGACGGGCGGTGACGCGCCGGATGCTCGCGGCGGCTGTCAACGACTACCCCAAAGCTCTTCGATTGCAGGTCAATCCCTATGGCAAACCCGAACTTGCCGGGGATCGTCGCCATTTCAATTTCTCGCGGAGCGGTGGCACCGGGTTGCTCGCGATCGGGGAAACGTCGCTCGGGATCGATATCGAGCGGGCGCGCCCCGTCGTCGAGAAGGAGCGGATCGCGGAACAGGTCTTCGGTCGGCACGAACGCGTCTGGATGTTGGGGGTGACGGACCCCGAACGGACAGCGCGCTTTTTCACGATATGGACTCGCAAGGAAGCGCTGGTGAAGGCGGCGGGGCGCGGACTGTCGCAGGATTTGCGGTGCTTCGATACGGTGTGGGACCGGCACGCTCCGGTCGTGATACCGGCCTGGGGGCACCGCTGGCACATTTGCAATCTGCGCGGCGGACCCGGGCATTTTGCGGCGCTTGCGCTTCGTCTGGCGACGAGCTCCCGGCCCGTCGATTGATCGATGCGGTTGAATTCGCGTCTTTCGTTTCGCGGTGAACATGCCGTCTGCGGTCGCGGGGTGGGTCGGATCGGCTGGAGACGTTAAATAGGCGATGCAGAGCATGCCGATGCCGTGTTAGGGGCATTGGCTATGACCATGAAGCGCCTCACAGAATCTGCCCATTTCCAGATCACGCGGAAGCTCGCGCGCTACGCCGTGCTGGGTGTTTGCCTCGTTCCCGTTTCGCTTTACGCCCAGAATGCGCCGCCCGTGTCGATTTTGCCGCCGCCTGTCGTCGCGACTGCACCGACAACGGTCCAGGCAATCCCGCCCGAGATCGTACTGCCGTCGCTCAGCACCACGCAGGCGAAGCAATTGGGTGACCTGATCCGCCGCGACGCGGTCACGCAGGGCTTGAGCGACGAGGCGATCACCGTCCCGCGGGACAATGACGGGCTGATCCGCGCTGCGCTCGATCATGCGCGTGCGGTCCATTCGGGCCGGCTTGCCGAAGCCGACTTCCAGCGCGACTGGGCGATGCGTCCGGTCGCCTATGATCCGCTGCCCGCGTTGCGCGAGGCGCTCGATCGCGACCGTTTGAGCGCGTGGATCGCCTCTTTGCCGCCGCCCTACGCCGGTTACGACACACTCGTCGCCGGTCTCGCGCGATATCGGACGCTTGCTGCCGACGGCGGCTGGACTCAGATCGCAGGCGGGGCGGAGCTCAAGTTCGGGGCAACGGGCGCGCGCGTGATCGCGTTGCGCAAGCGGCTTGCGCTCGAGGATCCGGCGGCGAAGGGGACCGGCGACAAATTCGACACCACGCTGGTCGAGGCGTTGCGGCGCGCGCAGCGGCGCTATGGCTTGAACCCGACCGGGACCGCTGGCGCACAGACGATTGCCGCGCTCAACGTGCCCGTCGACGCGCGGATTGCGTCGATCAAGGCGAACATGGAGCGGTGGCGCTGGCTGCCGCCAGTGCTCGAGCAGAACCGCGTTCAGGTGAATATCGCGGCCGCGGTGCTGACGCTGTTCAACGGCGACTCGCCGATCATGTCAATGAAGGCAGTTACCGGGCGTCCGGGGGACGAGACCCCGATGCTCGTCTCGCAGATCCACAGCATCGTGCTCAATCCACCGTGGAACGTGCCTTCGACGATCGCGACCAAGGAATTGTGGCCGAAGGAGCGCGCAAACCCGGGCTATCTCGCGCGCAACGGGTTCCGCGTGATCGACAATGGCGATGGCAGCAAGCGGCTCCAGCAGGCGTCCGAACGCAGCGCGCTCGGCCGCTACAAGTTCGACTTCGCCAATCCGTTCGCGGTCTATCTGCACGATACGCCTGCGCAGGCCGGGTTCGCGCGGTTCGACCGGCTTGCCAGCCACGGCTGCGTCCGGCTCGAGAAGCCGGGCGATCTGGCCAAACAATTGATGAGCACGACCCCCGAATGGTCGGCGCAGGCGATCGACGATACGGTCGCCGCGGGCAAGACGGTGCGCGCGAAACTCGCCGCGCCGGTCGCGGTCTATCTGTTGTACTGGACCGCCTTTGCGAACCAGAGCGGACAGGTCAGTTTTCGCGATGATCCGTACAAATGGGATGGTACGCTCGCCAGCAAGATCACGGCGCGGTCCGCGCGCCAGACCCAGACGCTCGCGGCCCGCTGAGGAGACCCAAAGATGACCCGCAAGACGACTCTCGCCCTCACTGCCGCGCTGCTTGCCCTTGGGCTTGGCGCCTGTTCGCGTTCCGACGAACCCGCGCCGATGGAAAATATGAGCGAGGACGCGCCGATGGCGAACGAGGATCTCGCCCCGCCGACGCCCGAGCCTGCCCCGCCGGTGGCCGAGCCGACCGAAACGGCGAACGCCACGGTTGCCGACGACACGCCTCCCGAAACCGCCGCCGCGCCGGACGAGCAGATGATGGACGACGCGTCCGCCTCGGGCATGACCGCGCGGGCGTCGCGCAACGATACGAGCGATACGGCGGAGCCGGTCGAGGCGAAATAGGGGCTGCTATACGCCGGACGTTCAGCGCGCCATTCGACTGATCGCGGCGTCATTCTTATTAAGGCACTTCTTCCCCGGCGGAGGCCGGGGCCCAGTCGGACTGGCGGAGGTAACGGAGCGCGCTCGCTCGCAATCTTCTGCCTCTCAACTGGGCCCCGGCCTTCGCCGGGGAAGCGCGAGGGGCAGGGCCGAGCGCCTGTCAGAGATCCCGGAGCGCCTCCGCCGGCCGCGCGCGGAGTGCGGGCAGACTCCCCAAGGTTCCCGCACCCAGCGTCATCACGCTAGCCACCCCCAGCGTGAGCGCGACGCCGTCCCAGCGCGGCGCCCAGCCGATCGACAGCACTTGCGTCACGACATACCAGCCCGCACCCGTGCCGATGGTGAGCGCGACCAGCGCGAGGATGACCGACAGGATCGCATATTCGATCGCCTGCACCCCGAGCACCTGCCGAAGGCTGCCGCCGAGCAGCTTGAGCACCACCGCGTCATACCGCCGGGCGCGACCCGATGCCGCCACCGCACCGATCAGCACCGCGATCCCCGCAGCGACCGTCACCGCCGCCGCCGCGCGGATCGCGATTGCGACCTGACCTAGGATCGCGCCCAATTGACCGATCACGTCGCCGACCCGGATCAGCGTGACCGAGGGAAGCGCGCGGCTGACCTGCCACGCAATCGCGCCGTCGCGCGCCGGGGGCGCGTAGACGCTCGCGAGCAACCCATGCGGTGCTTCCTCGATGTATCCGGGCGAGAAGACGATCGCGAAGTTGAGGCCAAGGCCACCCCAGTCGATCTTGCGCAACGCCGCGATCCGTGCCGGCACGTCGACGCCCAGCACTGAAACGGTGATGCTGTCACCGACCTTGAGGCCGAGCGACGCTGCGGCCTTGTCCTCGAGCGACACGAGCGGCGGGCCGCGATAGTTCGCAGGCCACCACTTTCCCGCAACCACTTCGTTTCGCGGGGGGAGCGCGGCAGACCAGGTCAGTGTGCGATCCCCGCGCAGGATCCAGGCACCCTCGGGCAGCGTCTTCAGCGACGCGACCGGAACCCCGCGTAACGCGCTGATGGATCCGCGCAGCGACGGCAGCGCCTCGATCGTGGCCGCCGGGGCTGCGCTCCTTACGGCGCGTGCGAAGGCGCGGGCATCGTCGGGCTGGAGGTCGATCGCAAAGAAGCGTGGGGCCTTTGCCGGCGCGGCGTTGCGCAATTCGGACGACAGGCTCGAATCGACCACCGCCAGCGCGACGAACAGCGAAAAGCCGAGTCCGAGCGCGACCACCAGCCGATCGGTCTGCGCACCGGGCCGGTGCAGGTTCGCCACCGCCAGCCGCACCAACGGATTGCGCGCGTGCGGCAGCCGCGCCGCGATCCGGCGGATACCGAGCCCGACCCCCCACAGCAGGACGATGAGCGCGCTGACCGACGCGACGAAGCCAAGCGCGAGCATACGGTTCGATGCCGTCAGCACCGCGAGCGCGACCAGTGCCGCAACCAGCAGTGCCATCAGCAGCATCACCCCCACCGACGGGAGCCGCCGCGTCGCGAGCGCATCGCGCAGCAGGGTCGCGGCGGGCACGACCCGCGCGCGTGCCAGCGCGGGCACCGCGAACAGCAACGCCACCAGCATTGCCAGCACCGCCGCCGTCGCCAGCGGTACGGGGTAAATCGCGAGCCGTGGCGGCACCGGCAACGCTGCGCCGACGAAAGCGGTCACGATCCACGGCACCGCCGCCCCGGCCAGCAGCCCGCCCGTAATCCCGACCGCGGCCACCACCCCGAGCTGCGCCAGGAACATCGCCACGATCGTCCGCGAGCGCGCGCCCAGCACCTTGAGTGTGGCGATGATCCGCGTCTTCCCCGCCAGATACGCCGCAACGCCATTCCCCACGCCAACCCCGGCTATCGCCAGCGCGGCGAGCCCGACAAGCAGCAGGAACTGCCCGAACTGGTCGATCCCGCGCCGCAATCCGGACGCCGCTCGCTCGCTGGTCCGCCCCGACCAGCCCGCGCGGGGGAAGCGCGCCAGCAGGCGATCGCGCGTCGCCGCGGCGTCGGCCGGACGCGAGAGCGCGATCCGGTAATGGCTTTCGTACAAGCTTCCGGGCTGCACCAGCGCGGTAGCGTCAAGCCCGGCAAGGTCGATCAGTGCGGGCGGCCCGAGCGCAAAGCCCGCACCGAGCCGGTCGGGTTCGCTTGCGATGATGCCGATCACGCGCAGTCGGGTCGATCCGAGCCGGAGAGATTGCCCCGGTCGTACGCCGAGCCGATCCGCCAGCGCAGGCGCAATCGCAATCTCACGGCCATGCGGTCGGTCGGCAAACGCCCCCGGTGCCAGCCGGAACGCGCCGACCAGCGGCCAGGCGGAATCGGTGGCGCGCAGATCCACCAGCGCGGACGCCGCGCCCGAGTCCGCCATCGCGCGCAGGGAAACGACTTCGGACACGCGTCCGGCCTCCGCGAACGCCGCGAGTTCCGCGACCGTTGCGAGGCGCTGCGATACGGTCAGCTCGAGATCGCCGCCGAGGTTCTGCCGCGCATTGGCATCAAGTGCCGCGACCATGCTCGCGGCAAGGCTGCCGATCCCCGCGAGCGCGGCGGTGCCGAGGAACAGGCAGACCGCGAGCAACAGCAACCCGCGACCACCGCGCCGCAGATCGCGCCATGCGAGACGCCAGGCGATGCTCAAGCCGCGCGCCGGTCGGTGACGATCCGGCCATCCGCGAGGTCGATCACGCGCGCGCACCGCTTTGCCAGCGAGGCATCGTGCGTGATGACGAACAGCGTGGTCCCGCTCGCTGCGTGGCGTTCGAACAGCAGGTCCATGATCGCGGCGCCGGTCGTCGTATCGAGATTGCCGGTCGGTTCGTCCGCGAAGATCAGTGCGGGGCGGGCGACCAGCGCGCGCGCGATCGCGACGCGTTGCTGCTCGCCCCCCGAAAGCTGCGCCGGATAATGGCCGGTGCGATGACCAAGCCCGACCGCCGCCAGTTCGGTCGCGGCACGGTCGAACGCGTCGCGCACGCCGCCGAGTTCGAGCGGCACCGCGACATTCTCGAGCGCGGTCATCGTCGGGAGCAAATGGAAGGCCTGAAGGACGATCCCGATCCGCCCGCGCCGCGCGACCGCCAGCGCATCCTCGTCGAGCGTCGAGAAGTCGAGCCCCGCGACCATGACGCTGCCTTCGGTCGGGCGTTCGAGACCGGCGAGGATCGCCATCAGCGAGGATTTGCCCGACCCCGACGGCCCGAGCAGTGCGACGCTTTCGCCCGCGGCGACGCCGAGGTCGATCCCGCGCAGGATCTCGACGCGCGATTCACCGCGCCCGAGCGATAGCCGCACGTTGCGTGCGGAGATCAGGACGCTATCAGAGGAGGATGCAGTGGCCATACCTCAAGCGATATGGATGGCGGCGTGGAATTGTCCAACTCGCAATGCTCGTGTCGGTCGCATTCCCGGCGATGGCGCAAGCGAGTCCCGGCGCGCCGGTGATCTGGGCGTTCGGCGACAGCCTGAGCGCGGGCTACGGACTGCCGCCCGCAGCGGGCTTTCCCGCGCGGCTGCAGGATGCGCTGCGCAAGGCCGGGATCGCCGCGACGGTCCGCAACGGCGGGGTGGCGGGGGATACCGCCGCGCAGGCGCGCGCCCGGCTGCGCTGGGGGTTGCGCGGGCTCGGGACGCCGCCCGATCTGGTGATCGTCGAACTCGGCGCGAACGACATGCTGCGCGGGCTTCCCGTCGCGCAGGCGCGCGCCAATCTCGATGCGATCCTGACCGAATTGCACAACCGGCGGATTCCCGTGCTGCTCGCTGGTATGCGTGCAGCACCCAATCTCGGGCCCGAATACGTCCGCGCGTTCGATGGCTTGTATCCCGCGCTGGCGGCGAAACATGCGGTGGCGCGCTACCCGTTCTTCCTCGATGGGGTCGCGGCCAATCCCGGACTGCTCCAGGCCGACGGGCTGCATCCCAACGCACGGGGGGTCGTTATCATCGTTCGGCGCATGCTGCCGACGGTTCGCCGTGCGCTCGGGAGGAAATGACGGTGGAGCTCGACGACCAGTTCCGGCGCTATTTCGGCACCAGCGACCTTGCCGGGGTCACGCCGGCGGCGATGACCGCGGGGATCGAACATATGCGGGTCGACTTCGGGCTCGAACAGGATCGCGACCGGAGCTTCGGGCTGTGGACGCTGCTGTTCATGCTGGGGGCCGCGCCCGATCTCGACATCGCCTTCGCTAACGAGGCCGAGCGTGCGGCGGCGCGGACTTTCATGGAGATGACCGAGCGCTTCGAGGACTGAGGCCGCGGACGATCGCCGTCGTTCACTGGTGGCGTTCGGCAAGGATCGCGCTGGTCGAGCGGCCCGGCAGCAGCGGGACGATGAACACCTCGCCCCCGGTCTCGCGCATCAGGTCGGCACCGACGATCTCGTCGGCAGCGTAATCCCCGCCCTTGACCAGCACGTCGGGGCGGATCGCGGCGATCAGCGCGGCGGGCGTATCGTCCTCGAACGCGATGACATGGTCGACCGCGGTCAACGCACTCAGCACATCGGCACGGTCGGGGAGCGGGTTGACCGGGCGTCGCACGCCCTTCAGCCGGCGCACCGAAGCGTCCGAATTGAGGCCGACGATCAGCACGTCGCCGCGACGTCTGGCGAGTTCGAGCAGCCGGACATGCCCGGCGTGCAACACGTCGAAGCAGCCGTTGGTGAACACGATCCGCGCGCCGCCACTCCGCGCGCGCTCCACGACCGCGGCCAGGCGGGAGAGCGGAAGGAGCTTGGATGCGGCATCGTGCCGCCGGTCGAGCCGCTCCGCGAGGTCTTCGCGGGTGACGACATACGTCCCCGGGCGCGACACCGCGATGCTCGCCGCGATATTCGCCTGGTCGATCGCGTCCGCCATCGCGAGCCCGCTCGCCACGCCGACGACCAGGGCTGCCATGATCGTGTCGCCCGCCCCGGTAACGTCGAACACTTCCACCGCCTCGGTCGGGTGATCGATGACCGCGCCATCACGCGAAACCATCAGAATCCCCTTCGCGCCACGGGTGACGACGAGATAGTCGAGGGTCATCGCGGCAAGCGCCGCACGTGCCTGTTCGGCGATGCGCTCCTCCGGGCAGATTCCGAACAACGCCTGGAATTCGCGCGCATTCGGCTTGAGCAGAAAGGCCCCGGCATAGCGCGCCGGGTCCGGCGCCTTGGGATCGACGAAGGTCGGCACGCCGCGCCGCCGCGCCATCGCGAGCAACAGCGGCAGATCGCTCAGCGTCCCCTTGTCATAGTCCGAGAAGATCACCGCGTGACAACCGTCGAGCCGCGCCTCGAATCGACGCGCCAGTTCGGCGCGCGCGGTATCGCTGACCCCGCCATCATGGTCGATCCGGGCAATCTGCTGGACACCCGATATCAGCCGGGTCTTCTGCGTCGTGCGCTGACCGAGGTCGATCACGCGTTCGAGCGTCACGGCGTGCCGGGCCATCAGTCGGGCCAGTTCCTCGCCGCCGCTATCGCCGCCACACACCGTCAGCAGGCAGCAGCGCCCGCCAAGCGCCTCGACGTTCGCCGCGACGTTGGCGGCGCCACCCGCGCGCACCTCCTCGCGGCTCGCCTGGACGATCGGGACCGGCGCTTCCGGCGAGATGCGGCTCGTCTCGCCGATGATGTAGCGATCGATCATCGCGTCGCCGACGACGAGGATGTCGGGGCGGGTGGGGGCACCACTGTCGACGGTCATGCGCAATTCCTCCCTGCCAGTCAGCGCCATCCCCCGATGCCGAGCAGCGCGGGGTGGCTGGAGAGGCCCGGCCACCGCTTTCCCCAGCCGGCGCCGTGATCCTGCCCCGGTACGACGACGATCGAGACCGGCGTTCCGGGCGGCATCCGCGCGACGAAGCTGCGTGTGATCCGTTCGCCGACCACGCGATCTTTCGCCCCGACGAAATGAACCTGTCGAACCCGTGCAAGCCGCGCTGCCGCGTCGGCGGGATCGAGCGAGCGCGACAAGGGGCTCAACCCGTGTTCAAGGACCCAGGCGGTGAGATCGACATTGGCGGCGACCGTTACCAGCGCCACGACATCGTCCCGCCGCTCCGCGAGCAGCGCCGCAAGCGCGCCGCCCCCCGAATAACCGACAAGGATCAGCCCGGTCGCACCGTCGGTCGACGCTTTCAGGCGATCGAGCGCGACGCTGGTGCCGGCGACGACTTCGGGGGCAAAGCGCGCAATGCTCCAGTAATCGCTGTGACAGCTGCGGCTGCGCGGCGCATATTGGCAGGGCCGCGCAAGCCATGCCACCGCGCCGTGTCCGGGATGCTGTAACGCCAGTCGAAAAGCGAGTGGATCGGTCGGGGTCGGGTCCATTGCGCGCTGGCCGGGGGTCGCATAGGCGACGCCATCCCCCTCGATATAGACCGTCAGGACGGCGTTTCGGTCGCTCCCGCGGCGGTACGCGGACGCGAGGTCAAACGCTCCGGCGGGAACCACCGCCCAGTTCCAGCCCGACTGACGGGCAAGCTCAGCCGCCGAAACGCGCGCCGATGCAACCTCCGACACAAATAGCCCCGGAGCAATCATAAGTAGAAATACCGTATAGATGGTGTGTCGTGTGCGCATATGCAGATAAGCCATCGAACAGGTGTGGATGGTGTCTGTGGTTGACATGCCAATATCAGAATTACGGCCAAACCCAAAAGGAATGGTCTGGTGTGGATGGCATGCGAATAGCCTCCGTTGCGTCCGGTCGGCTGATCGCGCACCCGGGCTGCGGTCCCGATGACCAGAGCCGCGATGTTCGATCGCGATGGTGTCCTGATCGTCGACGTCGGCTTTCTGGCCCGCCCGGGCGATATCCGTTGGATCGAGGGCGCGCAGCGTGCGCTGTCGCGACTGGCATCGCTCGATTATCGACGGTTCGTCGTGACCAACCAGTCCGGCGTCGCAAAGGGCCTTTTCCCGGAATGCGCAATCTCGCGGGTTCATGACGCGATGCAGGCCACATTGCCACCGGCGGCGCGGATCGACGCGTTCGCTTATTGCCCGCATCACCCGGATGGCAGTGTCCCGCGCTACACGTACGTTTGCGATTGCCGCAAACCGGCACCGGGCATGATCGAGCGACTGATCGCCGATCATGGAATCGATCGCGCCGGCAGTTTTCTGATCGGCGACCGGACGACCGACATCGAGGCCGCCGAACGCGCCGGAATCCGGGGTTTCCTGTTCGGTGGCGGCGATCTCGACCGCTTCGTGATCGATATCCTGGAGCGCGGATGACGGCGGGCGATCCCGCCTTCTGGAGCGACTGGCTATGCAGGTACGCACTGCCGCTGTGGAGCGCGGCGGGTCATGATCCCGACGACGGCAGTTTCGTCGAGCGGCTCGGGCTGGACGGCGCGCCGCATCATGCCGTGCCGCGCCGATTGATGGTCCAGGCGCGCCAGATCCATGTCTACGCCGCCGCCGCGCGCAACGGATGGTTTCCGGCGGGGGCGGATCTCGCGATGCGCGCGGGCGATGCGATGATCGCGCATTATCACGAAGCCGACGGGGCGAGCGGCTGGGTGTTCTCGTGCAGGCGCGGCGGGACCGTCGTGGACGAACGGCGCGATCTCTATGCCCATGCCTTCGTCTTGCTTGCGCTGGCCGGTCTCATCTCGCTCGACGGACAATCGCGCCACATCGCGCTGGCGCACCGCACGCTTGCGTTCCTCGATCAGGAAATGACGCATCCGGCGGGCGGATATGTCGAGGAATGGCGCAAGGTCGTCCTCCCGCGCCGGCAGAACCCGCACATGCACTTGCTCGAAGCGTTGCTCGCGCTGCACGAAACCGGACGCTGCGGGGATCAGGTGCGCCGCATGGCGGCGATCGTCGACCTGTTCGACCGACACTTCCTCGGTCTCGAGGATGACGTGCTGTCGGAATACTATGACGCGCGCTGGAAAGCGGTGGGCGCGCCGGGGATGCTCGAGCCTGGGCATCATTTCGAGTGGGTCTGGCTGCTGAACCGCTACGCCGCGGTGACCGGCGCGATGGTGGACCGGCCCAGCCGCAGGTTGCTCCGTCACGGTCTTCGCGGGCTCGACGGTGCGGGCAGGGCGATCGAACTGGTGGGCCGGCACGGTCCGGTGACGACCAGCTGTCGGCTGTGGGCCACGATGGAGGCAGCGAAGGCGCTTGCCCCGCCGCTTGGGACGAGGACGCAATCGGCAAGCGCACTGCATGCCGCGTGGCGGAGCTTCTGCGCGCCGGCCTGCCCGGGGGGATGGATCGACCGGGTCGATGCGGAGGGTAATCCACTGGTGGCGTGGATGCCGGCAAGTTCCCTTTACCACATATGTACCACAGTCGACTGCCTGCAGTCGAAAAACCGCGCGTGTACGCCACGGTAAGGGGAGCGTAGTGCTTAGGTATTACTACGAGAATACCCCTTTGTGAACGGATCATTTACCAAAGTCCGATCCGATCAGGTGATTTAATCCTTCGGACAAGAACGCGACCTTGGAAGTGCCAGGAGCAATGGTGCGATCAAGCCGGGGTCGCCAGTAAGAGGGGGACGGCGGTGGTGCTGAGAGGCAATGCGTCCGCGATGCCGCTCCGGCGGGTCGGTAGGCTCCTGTCCGGGATATCCGCCCTCGCACTCGGGGCCGGGCTGGCGTTGCCGCAACCGCTCCACGCCGCGGACACGACGATCACCAACACGATCGTGTCGACCCCACAGACCGTCAGCGGCAGCATCGGGCAATATTCGATCACCGGCACGGGCACGTTGACGAGTACGGCGGACGCGACGCTGATCGATCTTGGAACGATCGGAACCCTCACCAATCAGGGCAAGATCCTCAACACGGCCTCAATCGGTACTGCGCTCTGGAACACCAGTTCGATCGGCTCGATCGTCAACAGCGGCACGATCAGCGCGGTTGGCATAGCGATTCTGAACAGCCTGCAGAGCAACAGTTCGGGACCGGCTCCGACGATCGGGGCGATTTCCAACTCCGGCGTCATCCTTGGGTCCGAGACGGCGGCCATCGCCAATGCCGGCGGAACGATCGGGACAATCACCAATAGCGGAACGATCAAGGCACCGATCGCGATTTATTCTAGCAACGACGGGACGCTCCCCGCCGTAATTCTCACCATCGTCAATTCGCGGCTGATCGCTGGCAATATTTTCAACACGGGTTCCGCCCTGACGATCAACGGCGCGGCCGGATCGGGAATCGGTACGCTGACCGGGTTCCAACCGGCGACACGGGGCACGATCGAATCGTCCCAGAACGTCGTCTTCGGCTCGGGCAACCTGCTGCTGGACGACGATATCACCGCTGTCGGAAAGACGGTGGTGAACCAGGGCGCGGCGATCACGCTCACGTCGCCGGGCATCGTGACCGGTAATTTCAGCCAGACGGCAGGCAAGCTGGTGCTGGGAACCCTCGTCAACCTCGCAGTGACCGGCAAGGCGACGATCTCGGGCGGCACCGTCGTGGCAAGCGTGTCGAACACCGGCAACTACATTGCGGGAAACGCGATTTCGACACTGATCAGCGCCGGCGACATATCCAGTTACGGCGGGGTAAGCATCGCGACCACGCTGGCGAATGGTCTCGCGGCGCGCGGTACCACGTCGGGCAACAACCTGCTGCTGGTCGCCTCCAACGATTTCGTCGGCGGCACGCTGGCCACGCTGACCAACAGCGGGACGATCAGCGGCGCACTTTACGCCGTGGTGGTCGAATCGATCGGCTCGATCGGCACGCTCGCGAACTCAGGTGTCCTGTCTGGCAATTCGCGGGGCATTTTGGTCAATATCGGTGGCCATATCGGAACCGTGACGAACAACGGCCGGATCGTCGCGGTCGGTGGAGCAGGCGCCGCGGGCGGTATTGCCAACGTCGGCAACATCGATTCGATCGTCAACACCGGAACCATCTCCAGCGGTGCCAGCAGCGGGATCGGCAACAATCTGAGTTCCGGCTCGATCGGGCAGATCACCAATAGCGGACTGATCTCGGCGGCCACTGGCGGTATCTATTCCGAGGGTACGCTCGGAACGCTCAACAACAGCGGGGAGATCGTCGGCGCGCAGGGCCTGTCGATCACCGGCGGCACGGTTGGACTGATCAACAACAGCGGTACGATCCGGGGCATCACCGCCCTGTTCGTTTCGTCCGGGTCGACGCTTGGGCCGATCACCAACAGCGGCGTGATCGCGGGGAACATCATCTACCGCAGCCCGAACGGCCTGACGATCACCGGCGGGGCGGGCGGCGCAATCGGCACGTTGACCGGCACCACGCTGACCAACCGGGGCACCATCACCAACACGGTGTCGAATGTCGTCCTGGCGGGCGGCAGCCTGTTGCTCAACGATCATGTCAACGTGACCGGGCGCACGCTGGTCAACGCGGGCGCCACTGTGTACCTCAACGCGACCGACACGGTGACCGGGGCGTTCAACCAGACGGGCGGTACGCTGATCGTCGCGCCGACCCAAGGTGGCCTGATCGTGTCCGGCGCCGCGACGATCGCGGGTACGGTCCTGTCAAATTTCGCGACTACCGGCAATTACCTGCAGGGCACCTATACGATGGTTCGGGGTGCCACCCTCGGGCTTGGCGGGGCAACCGTATCGAGCAACACCATCACCGGCGTTTCCAGCGCGCTGGATACGGTCGGCAACAGCCTGCAATTGACCATGTCCAACGATTATGTCGGCGGAACGCTGGCCACGCTGACCAACAGTGCGGCGATAACAGGCGCGGAGACGGGTCTCTACGTCGCTTCGACCGGATCGATCGGTACGTTGACGAACAGCGGAACATTCGGTGGCCGCCGGTTCGGCGTCAACAATCTCGGCACGATCGGGACGTTCGCCAATTCGGGGCTCGTCACCAACGTTGCTTTCACCGCGCTCTGGAATCAGGGCAATATCGGGCAACTGGTCAATTCGGGAACGATCACCAATTCGAGTTGGGCAATCCTGAACGACGGTTCGATCGGCACGCTGACCAACGCCGGGGTCATCGCGGGCGCTGGAAACGCGATACAGAATAACGGTGCAATAGGCCTGTTGCGGAACGCCGGCACGATGTCCGGGGGTTTGAACGCGATCGCCGGGAATTTCGCCACGATCGTCAACGCCGGCGTCATTCGCGGGGACGTGAACGGCAATGGCGGGACGATCGGCACGATCATCGGCGGCAGCGGGGGCACGGTCGGGACGTTCACCGGGTTCGACGGATCGACGCAGGGGAAGATCGGTGCCAGCACCAACCTCACCTTCGCCTCGGGCGCGCTGCTGCTCAACGATACGATCGTCGCCGCCAATATCGCGCCCGCCGCCATCACGGTCAGCAACACCGGCGCCGATCTCGCGCTGTCCACGATCGTCACGATCGACGCCAATTACCGGCAGACCGCCGGCGTGCTCGCACTCGGCAGTGCCGGGCGACTGGTCGTCTCGCAGGCGGCGACCTTCTCGGGTGGTACGATCTCCGTCACTGTCGGCGGCGGCAATGCGAACGCGACCTATCGCGTCGGCGACGCGGTCGGGGGCCCGCTCGTCACGGGAGGCGCAGGGTCGACCTACACCGGAGTCAGCATCGCGGCGACAGGCGGCATTGCCGGGCTCAACACGACAGGGAAGGCCAGCGGAACCGACCTCGTGCTGGCCGCGAACAACATCTACGTCGGCGACACGCAGGGATCTGTCGGCAACAGCGGCACGATCAGCGAGGTCAGTTACGGGCTGTATGTCGCGAACAGCGGTGCGGTGGGGACGCTCGTCAACAGCGGTATCCTGAACGGTTCGGCCGACGGGCTGAACAACAACGGCAGCATCGGCGCGCTCACCAACAGCGGGCGGATCAGCGGCGCGCAGAAGGGGCTCGGCAACCAGGCAACGATCGGCACGCTGACCAACGTATCGGGCGGAACGATCCTCGGGGGGACCGCGGCGGGGCTCCAGAACGATACGGCGCTCGGCACGCTGATCAACGCCGGCGTCCTTTCCTCGGGGTCGGCGGGCTTCGCCAATTACGGTTCGATGGGCGGGCTCGCCAACAGCGGGACGATCAACGGTGGCCCGCAAGCGATCTACAACGCCGGCACGATCTCGGGTACGCTCGCGAACACTGGCTCGATCACCTCGGGGCAAAGCGGCATCGGGCAATCCGGGGTCGTCGCCACGCTGATCAACAGCGGTTTCATCGGGGGCGGCAGCAACGGGATCAACCTCGGCGGCACGATCGGGACGTTGATCAATCAGGCTGGAGGGACGATCAGCGGGGGCTTTGCGCTTTATCTCGACGGTTCGCTCGGCAGCCTGAGCAACAGCGGTCTGATCCGCGGCAACATCCAGAATGCAGTCGCCAATCCGCTGACGATCAGCGGTGGCATCGGGGGCGCGGTCGGCACGCTGACCGGACAGTCGGGCAAGGGGACGATCACCAGCACTCTCGCCAATATCCTCTTCTCGTCCGGCGCACTGCTGCTCAACGACAATATCGTCGCAACCGGGCGGACCGTCAGCAACGCCGGGGCCAGCCTTGCGCTCAACACGCTCGTCAGCCTTACCGGGAATTACAGCCAGACCGGCGGAACGCTGGCGATCGACTCGACGCTGGGCGGTCTCCTCGTCAGCGGGGCAGCGACGTTCAGTGGCGGTACGGTTCTGTCGTCCCTGTCAGCGACGGGGAATTACCTGCAAAGTATCTCCACGCTGGTCGGCGCGTCGAGCCTCGGCCTGAGTGGGTCGCTGGTCTCCATCAATTCGGTCACCGGACTCGCGCGTGACTGGGGGGTCATCGGCAACAGGCTGTTGTTGACGATCGCCAACGATTACGTGGGCGGCACGCTGGCGACGCTTGGCAACGGCGCAGCGATCACCGCGGCGAGCACGGGCCTGTACGTCGCGACCACCGGCAGCATCGGGACGGTTTCCAATACCGGTACGTTCGGCGGGCAGCAGTTCGGCGTCAACAACCGCGGGACGATCGCGACCCTGTCGAATGCCGGCCGGATCACCAATGCCAATTTCACCGCGCTCTGGAACCAGGGGAGCATCGGGCGGCTCGTCAACAGCGGTACGATCACCAATTCGAGCTGGGCGATCCTCAACAGCGGCACGATCGGCACGCTGACCAACAGCGGGGTGATCTCCGGAGCCGGGATCGCGGTCCAGAACAACGCGGTGATTACGCTGCTCGACAATCGCGGCACGCTGTCGGGTGGCAGTGCGATCGCAGGAACCTTCACCACGCTGGCTAACAGCGGGCTGATCCGCGGGAACATCAACCCGAGCGGCGGTGTGATCGGGACGATCATCGGCGGCAGCGGGGGCACGGTCGGGACGTTCACGGGGGCCAGCGGCACAGTGCAGGGCACGTTCGGGGCGAGCGCGAACCTGACGTTCGCCTCGGGTGCGCTGCTGCTCAACGACACGGTTCTCGCGGTCGGCACGCCGCCCGGCAGCCTGACGATCAGCAACGTCGGCGCGGACATCGCGCTCGGGGCGATCGTTACCATCGGGGCCAATTACCGGCAGACCGCCGGCATGCTCGGTCTGGGCAGTTTCGGTGCGCTGGTGGTCACGCAGGCGGCCGCGATGAGCGGTGCCACCATCGCCGCCAGCCTCGCCGGGCTTTCCGCGACGAGTAGCTATCTGGTCGGCGGGGGGGCCGCGCGAACCCTCGTGGCGGGGGGCGCCGGGTCGAGTTATGCCGGGGTCAACCTGCTCCTGTCGGGGGGGCTGACCGGGCTCCGGGTCAACGGTGTCGGCACAGGCACGGATTACGTTCTTACGGCGGGCAACGATTATATCGGGGATGCGCAGGGTACGATCGTCAACAGCGGAACGATCGGCGGCGTCACCTACGCGCTGTATGTCGCGAGCAGCGGGTCGGTCGGCACGCTGCTCAACAGCGGAACGCTGAGCGGCACTGCGACCGGACTGGTCAATCGCGGCAGCATCGGTACGCTCAGCAACAGCGGGCGGATCGACGGACCGATCGGATTGCACAATTACGGGACCATCACCGCCTTCGAGAACAGCGGTACGGTGGTCGCGAACGGCGCCGTCGACGGCATCGGCGTCTTCTCGGCGAACATGATCGCGAATTTCGTCAACGACGGGGCGATCAGCGGCGGCTCGGGTAGCGGCAGCACCGGTATCGTCAACGCGGGCACGATCGGCACGCTGTCGAACCGCGTCGGCGGGACCATCGGGCAGGGGACGGCGCTCGGCACGGGTATCCTGAATTACGGGTTGATCGGACGCGTTGCGAACATGGGCCTCGTCACCGGGAGCAGGAACGGCTTTTCTAACGGCGGCACGATCGGATGGTTCGACAACAAGGGGACCGTCGACACCGGAAGCACCAGTTCCTTCACCGGGCTCGTGAACCGCGGAACGATCGGCACATTGACCAACAGCGGCCGGATCGCCGCGTCCGCCGGCCTGTTCAACTTCGGTGGAACGATCGGTTTCCTGATCAACCAGCCGGACGGCGTGATCGCGGGCGGCAATGCGCTGTACAGCACCGGCAGTATCGGAATGCTGAGCAACAGCGGCACGATTTTGTCGTCCGGCGCGGGGAATGCGGTGTCGGTTCTGGGCACGCTGGGAACGCTCGTGAATGCGGGTTCGATCGTCAGCGACACCGGATATGCGGTGCTCGTGACCGCGGAGGGATGGCTCGGCGGGATCGCCAACAGCGGGGTGATCCGCGGGGACATCTGGAGCCTCAGCCCGCACGCGCTGACCATTTCTGCAGGTGTCGGCCAGACGACCGGGACGTTCACCGGCATCGCGGGCGGCCGCGGGCAGATCATCAACACCGCGAGCGATCTGGTGTTCAGCAGCGGCGCGCTGTTGCTCAATGACGATCTCGACCTGAACGGCGCGCACACCGCTTTCAACGCAGGCGCCACTCTGACGCTGTCACCCGATCTCTCGATCTACGGCAACTTCACGCAATCGGCGGGGCTGCTCGCGCTGGTGCCGGGCGAGCATGCGCTCACCGTCACCGGTTCGGTGGCGTTGACCGGCGGTACCGTGCTGGCCGACCTCGCGAGCACGGGCAATTACCTGGCGGGTGACAGCATCCTCCTGATCGCAGGCGGTGTCGGCTCGAGCTATGGTGGCGCGACCCTGACCGGGGCACCGACCGGCGTGCGCGCGATCGCGGATGTCAGCGGGACGTCGCTGGTCGAGCGGTTCGCCAACAGCTACGTCGGCGGCGCGCTGCGATCGTTGTCGAACTCGGGTACGATCAGTTCGCCGACCGCAGTCTATATTGCGGCGACGGGCAGTCTCGGGCGGCTGGTCAACACCGGTCTCATCGCGGGGGATATCCTCAACCTGTCCGCCAACGCGCTGACGATCAGCGGCGGTACGTTCAATACGATCGGAACGCTCACCGGTCAGTCCGGTCAGGGCAGGATCACCAGCACGTTGGCGAACGTGGTGCTCGATTCGGGCAATCTGTGGCTCAACGACTCGGTCGACGTCGGGACGGGTACGCTGGTCAACAGCGGGGCCACGGTAGCGCTGACCGGGACGGTATCGGTGACGGGCGCGTTCACGCAGACCGGGGGCACGCTGTCGGTCGCGCGGAACGCCGGACGGTTGGTGACGAGCGGGGCCGCCGTGCTGAATGGCGGGTCGGTCGAGATGACGGGGTTCTCCGCTACCGGCAATTACCTTGTTGGCGAAAACGGCGGCGTGGTGGTCGAAGGGGGTGCGGGATCGTCCTACACGGACCTGTACTTCGAGACCAATATCGGCGGACTCGAACTGGCGGGCATCACACTCGGGAATACCTTGCAGGCGAAGATCGCCAATAATTACGTTGGCGGGACGCTCGGGTCGATCGACAACCAGAACAGGTTCCTCGCCTATACCGGCGCGTTCATCGCCGCGAGCGGCGTGCTCGGCACGTTCAGCAACAGTGGAAGCATGAGCCAGCAGGTCGCCATCGCCAATCTCGGCTCGATCGACGTGATCTCGAACACCGGGACGATCGATGCGGGACTCACCGCGATCTCGAATGTGGGACGGATCGGAACGCTCTCGAATCACGGCCTTCTTTCCAGTGTGTCGGCGGCGGTGTTCAATGGCGGCACGATCCAGACGCTCGTGAACAGCGGCACATTGGTCAGGCAATTCGCCGGGGGACTTGGAACCTCCGGCGCGATCGTCAACCTCGGGACGATCGGCGTGCTCAGCAACACCGGCTTCATCGGAGGACCGATCGCGGTCTTCAACATCCAGTCGCTTGGCACGATCGCCAACAGCGGTACGATGGCGGGCGACATCGTCAACCAGTCTGCGCAGGATCTGGTCTTCACCGGTGCGGGTGAAGGCAGCGTCGGCGTGTTGCGCGGGAACGGCAGCGACGGTCAGGGCCTGATCAGCAACACCCTTGGGAATGTCGTGTTCGCCGCCGGGAATATCCTGCTCGACGATGCCGTCATGCTCGGCGCGGGAACGCTCATCAACGCCGGTGCCGCCGTCACGCTCGTCAATTCCGTCAGCGTGACCGGCAATTACGCGCAGGCGACGGGAACGCTCGCGCTTGGCCTCTCGTCGCTGCTGGTGAGTGGCGTCGCGAACATCAGCGGCGGGTTGATCACGACCGACCAGTTGGAGAGCACCGGCAATTATCTCGTCGGCGCGAGCGGTGGCACGTTGGTGCGTGCAGGCACAGGATCGGCGTATCAGGGGGTTTCGGTCACGTCGGGGATCACGGGACTCGCTGTCGCAACCAGGGTCGGCACGATCGGCAGCACCGTCGACCTGTTGCTGACGATCACCAACGACTATGTCGGAACCACGCTCGGTAACCTCGACAACTCGGGTACGATCACCGGCGTCTCGACCGCAGCCTATATCGCAGGCACCGGCCATCTCGGCACGCTCGCCAACACGGGCAGGCTCGAGGGCAATCTGTACGGGCTGCGCAACCTCGGCTCGATCGGTCGGGTCGACAATGCCGGTACGATCACGGGATGGGTCGGTCTTTTCAACGCGGGTACGATCGACACGATCTTCAACCGCGGCAGCCTGACCGACTTTCCGACGGTTCTCGCCGCGGGGCTGAACAACGACGGCCGGATCGGTGCGGTGGTCAACGAGGGGCTGATCAGCGGTGCGGCCCGCGGGCTGTTCAACAGCGGCACGATCGGGCGGATCGTCAACAGCGGGACGATTTCCGGCCCGCTCGCGCTGTACAATGGCGGCAGCATCGCGACGATCGACAACAGCGGGTGGATTCTTGATTCTGCCGGGCCAGACAGCGCTGCGCTCAACAATGCCGGTCACCTCGACACGTTGGTCAACCGCGGCACAATGTTTGGCGAGACGTACGGCGTCTTCAACAGCGGGACGATCGGCCAGTTCACCAACAGCGGGCGGATCGATGCCCCGGTCGCGATCCATATCGCGGACTCCGGGGTCCTCGGGCCGCTCGTCAACACCGGCGTGCTTGCAGGCAATATCGACAATCTGTCCGCGCAGGCGCTGACCATCACGGGCGGTTCGTTCGTGGCGGCAGGCACGCTCACCGGGTTCGACGGCACGCGCGGAACGATCACCAGCACGCTGGCGGACGTCGTTTTCGCCTCGGGGGTCCAGTTGCTCGGCGACGATATCGTCGCGACCGGGCATGTCGTGCGCAACGAGGGCGCGTTGATCGGGCTGGCGGCGACGACCAGCATTACCGGAGGGTACCGGCAGGCATCGGGCGGACTGTACCTGCTGGGTGGACCGTTGGTGGTGGAGGGCGTGGCGAACCTGACCGGCGGGACCGTCGCGACCCGGCTTCCGTCGGCGGTCAACTATCTGGCGGGGAGCATCGCCGCGACGCTGGTTCGCGGCGGCGCGGGATCGAGCTACGCCGGGGTCGAGGTCGATACCGGCGACACCCCGGGCCTCGCATTGCGCGGCGGTGCGAGCGGGTCCGATCTCGTCGTCACCGCGCTCAATCATTATATCGGCGGCACGCTCGCGAGCCTGACCAACAGCGGGAGCATCGCATCCGGATACGGCCTGTTCGTTGCGGAGAGCGGCAGCCTCGGCAGCGTGACCAACAGCGGGACGCTCGCGGGATCGATCGCGGCGATCCACAATGACGGCACGCTCGGGCCCATCATCAACACCGGGGTCATCGCGGGGAACATCGACAACCTGTCCGCGCAGGCGCTGCAAATCCGGGGCGGTACGCTCACCGGCTATGCCCCCGACAGCCAGGGAACGATCACCAGCAATCAGGGCGACGTAGTGCTCGGCGGGACGATCGTGCTCAACCATGCCTTCGCGGTCGGCAGCAACACCGTCATCAACGATGGCGGGTTGCTCCGGCTCGGCACCGTCGTCACCGTCACCGGGAATTTCAGCCAGTCCAGCGGGCTCGTCATGCTCGACAGCGGCGCGATGCTCGCGGTGAGCGGCGCGGCCAGCTTCACCGGCGGCACGATCGCGACCGCTTCCGAAGGCGACGGCAATTACCTCGTCGGCGGCTCGGCGGGCACGTTGGTGCGCGGCGGGACCGGATCGACCTATACCGGTGTCACCGTTTCGACCGGAAACCGGCCCGGGCTCAACCAGGGTGCGCAGGTCAGCGGGAACGATCTCGTGCTCGCGGCGCTCAACGATTACATCGGCGGCACGCTCGGCCGCTTGTCGAACACCGGCAGCCTGTCGTCGGATTATGCGGTGTTCATCGCCGCCACCGGCAGCCTCGGCAGCCTGGTCAACAGCGGGACGCTCGCCGGTTCGATCGCGGCGATCCACAACGCGGGAACCCTCGGGCCGATCACCAATACGGGCGTGATCGCGGGCAATATCGACAATCTGTCAGCGCAGGCGCTCAGCATCACCGGCGGAACGCTGACGGGTTTCACGCCGGGTAGCCAGGGGACGATCGGCAGCACGCTCGGCAACGTGGTGCTCGCCGGAACGATCACGCTCGACGATGCGATCGACGTCGGTAGCAACACCGTCGTCAACGCGGGCGGAACGCTGTCGCTTGCGCGGGGGGTCGCGGTCACCGGCGGGTTCCGCATGCAGGAAGGCGTGCTCGCGCTCGGCACTGGCGTATCGCTCGCGGTCAGCGGTAGCGCGAGCATCACGGGCGGCACCGTCACTACGACGGTGCCGGTCGCCGCCAATTATCGCGCGGGCGGGGTGGTCGGCACGCTGGTGCAGGGCGGGGCGGGGTCGAACTATACCGGCGTTACGGTCACGACCGGCACCACCCCCGGGCTCGCGCTCAGTGCGGGCGCGGACGGCACCAACCTCGTGGTCGGCGCGCTCAACCATTATGTCGGTGCGACCCTTGGCAGCCTGACGAACAGCGGCAGCGTAGCGCAGGCCTATCCCGTCTACGTCGCGACGACCGGCAGCCTTGGCAGCCTGGCCAACAGCGGGACGCTCAGCGGATCGATCGCCGCGATCTACACCGCCGGCACGCTCGGGCAAATCACCAACAGCGGGTTGATCGCGGGCAACATCGAGAACGCGTCCGCACAGGGACTGAGGATCGCGGGTGGAACGGGTACGGTCTTCGGCACGCTGACGGGGCATGGCGCGGGCCGGGGCACGATCAGCAGCGCGAATGCGCCTGTCGCCTTTACTGCGGGCAACCTGTTGCTCGACGACGATATCGTCGCGACCGGGCTGGTCGTGTCGAACACCGGCGCCGTGCTGCGGCTCGTGAACAGTGCAAGCATCACCGGCGGCTACAGCCAGACCGCGGGTGAGCTTGCGCTCGCGAGCGGGACAAGGCTCGTGGTGAGCGGCACCGCGAGCCTGACCGGCGGCACCGTCTCGACCAGCTTTGCGTCCACCGCGACCTATCTCGCGGGCTCCCCGGCGGGGACGCTGGTGCAGGGCGGCACCGGATCGAGCTACACCGGGGTCGGCGTCGTGACCGGGTCGGTCGCTGGTCTGGCCCTCGGCGCGGGCGCCAGCGGGACCAACCTCGTCGTCACCGCGCTCAACGACTATGTCGGGGGCAGCCTCGGCAACCTGTCGAACACGGGGACGCTTGCCGCAGATTATCCGGTCTATATCGCCGCGACCGGGACGCTTGGCAGCCTCGCCAACAGCGGGACGTTGAGCGGGACGATCGCGGCGATCCGCAACCTCGGGCTGATCGGGCCGATCGCGAATACGGGAGTGATCGCGGGCAATATCGCAAGCGATGCCACTGCGGATCTGGCGATCGCTGGCGGCGCTGGTACGGTGTTCGGGACGCTCACCGGCTTCGCCGCGGGGAGTCAGGGGACGATCACCAACACCGGGGGTGATCTGCTGTTGAGCGGCAATCTTCTGCTCGACGATGCGATCAACGTCGGCGGGCGCACGGTGCGCGTCGCGGGCGGGACGCTGGCGATCAACGCGCCGGTCGCGGTCACCGGCAATTACAACCAGACGGGCGGCAAGCTGCTGATCGGCGTGACCTCGACCACCGCTTACGGCCAGTTGCTGGTCAACGGTTCGGCAAGCCTGACCGGCACCAACGTCACCCTGGTGAAGCTCGGCACGAATGCGATCAGCGCGGGCCAGGCCTATACGGTGGTGAAGGCGAATGGCGCGCTGACGTTCAGCAACCTGACGTCTTCGGTGACGGGGCTCACGGGCACCTTCTCGTCCGCCGCCAGCAATGGCGCGAACGGGCTAGTGCTGACGCTGAGCGAGCCCGTCGGGACGATCACCCCGCCGCCACCGGCCAGTTTCACCGGCACCGGCCTACAGGCTGGCGGGCCTGGGGTGGGGACGGGCGCGGCGCTCGACGCGATCGCCGACGCGGGCGGCCCGGCTGCGATCCCGGTCAATACCGACGTGCTGCTGCCGCTGTCGCAACTGCCGAGCGGGGAACAGCAGCGCGCGATCGTCCAGCTCGCGCCGACGCAACTCACGCCGCAGGTGATCGCGGTTGCCGTGTCGCCCGCGGTCAATGCGATCGTCCAGCATCAGGACGTGCTCGCGGCAAACGCGACCGGACGCGAGGAGCGCGGGCTTGCCGCGGGCTCGCAGGGGCAGCGCGGCGCGATGTGGGGTCAGGTGCTCGTCAGCGCGGCCAAGCGCGACAACGTGTCCGCGGCGTCGCCCTACCGTGCGAGCAGCTATGGCGTGATGATCGGCACGGACCTGAACGCCGCGTCGAAGCTCGCGGTGGGCGGCGCGATCAGCTGGGTGAACAGCACGGCCGATGGCCGGGGCGCGGTTGCCGGGAGCAGGACCGAACTCGACAGTTTCCAGGCCACCGGATATTTCACGTGGCAGCCGGGAGACCTCGAGACCGCCGGGTTCGCGATCGATGGCCAGCTCGGCTTCGGGTATAACCATTACAAGCAGCGCCGCCGGATCGACTTCCTCGGCGCGACGGCGCGCGCGTCGTTCGACGGCCAGCAATATCTCGGCAATCTGCGCGCAAGCTATACGATTCCGCTGTCGGCCACGACGTCGGTCACGCCGTATGCGAGCCTGCGCGAAGTCCATCTCCACAATGCCGCGTATCGCGAGACCGGGGCGGGGGCGGCCAATCTTTCGGTGCGGAAGCTCGATGTCGATGCGCTCAGCCACGAGATCGGCTTCCAGGGCGCGGGGATCTTCGAGGGCGGGTCGGGCCGGTTTGCGCCGACGTTCCGGCTGGGCTGGATGCACACGTACGATAACGGCCCGATCCCGCTGACCGCGGTGCTTGGCGGGGTCGCGTTCACCAGCACTGCCGCGCGCGGCGCGGCGGATGGCGCGGCGGTCGGGGCGGGGCTTGCGTTCCAGTCGAGCGATCGTTTCCGGATCGCGGTCCAATATGATGGCGACCTGCGGCGCGACTTCCGGAGCCATTCGGGAACGCTCAAGATGACGGTCACGTTCTGACGTGAAACCTCGGTACGCATCCGTAATGTTTATCCTCCCGATGGACGCCCAAATGCGATATGATCCGGCATGATCTCGCCCGAACCGAACGGCATGACGATCGAACAGGCACTGGGGCAAGCCAGCGCACACTGGAACGCAGGGCAGGCGGACCAGGCCGAACGGCTGTGCCAGCATGTTCTGGCGTTGTGGCCGGGGCAGTCGGATGCGTTGCACCTGATGGGGTTGATGGCGCATGCGTACGGCAATCTCGACATCGCGATCGATCACCTCCGCCGGGCGTGCCAGGCGCCACGGGTGCAGGCGACCTATCTCAGCAATCTCGCCGAAATGTGCCGGCAGAAAGGGGCGCTTGCCGAGGCCGAGGAAGCCGCACGACGCGCGGTGACGATGGATCCCGCGATGGTCGCGGGGTGGAACAACCTCGGCATCATCCTGCAGGAATCGGGCAAGCTCGAGGAAAGCCTGTCCTGTCTCGAGCGCGTATTGCTGCTTCAGCCGGCGTATCCCGAGGCGCACAACAACCTCGGCAACACGCTCAAGCGCCTCGGTCGGCTCGACCGTGCGCGCGCCCAATATGAGGCGGCGCTGCGGCTCGCGCCCGCTTATGCCGAGGCGATGAGCAACCTCGCGAACCTGCTCAGCGACCTTGGCCAGCCCGACGAGGCGCTCGCGCTCGCGCGCCGCGCGATCGATGCCAACCCGCGGCTGTCGGACGCCTATATCAACGCCGCCGCGGTCGAGGTCGGGCGCGATCGCCCCGCCGAGGCGCTTCGCTGGATCGATGCCTTGCTCAGCTACGCGCCGTTGCACGTCGGCGGACTTGGCGTGCGTGCGACCGCGCTGCGGCATCTCGGGCGGCTCGACGAGGCGTTGACGGACGCGCGGCGCGCGGTCGCGGCGGCACCCGACAATGGCGAGGCGCACAACATCCTCGGCGAAGTGCTGCAGGCGCAGAACGCGATCGGCGAGGCGCTCGCCGCGTTCGACCGCGCCGCGAAGTCGACCGGGTTCGCGCCCGAAAAGGCACTCAACAACCGCGGGGTCGCGCTGATGGAGCAGGGCGACCGCGACGCCGCCGTCGCCACGTTCGAGCAGGTGCTCGCGCATTACCCGCGATCGATCGGGGCGTGGTTCAACCTTGCCGACCTGCGCCGCTTTTCCGCAGGCGACCCGGCGATCGCGAAGATGGAGGCGCTGCTTGCGAGCGGCGGGATCGAGGCGCTCGCGGACCGGACCGCGCTCCGTTTCGCGCTGGGCAAGGCATGGCTCGATGCGGGGGATGCGGAGCGCGGGTTCGCGCACCTCGACCAGGGCAATCGCGAGAAGCGCGCGACATTCGCCTATGACCCGGCGGCAACCGACCGCTGGATCTCCGAGATCGTCGCAGCCTTCCCGGCCGAACGGTTCGAGCGTCCCCCCGTCGCCGTACCGGGCAGCGATCGACCGATCTTCGTCGTCGGCGTTCCGCGATCGGGAACGACGCTGGTCGAGCAGATCCTCGCCTCGCACCCGGAGATTACCGGCGCGGGCGAACTGGCGACGTTGCAGGCGGTCGTGCGGTCCGCGGGGGCGTATCCGGCGTGCGTGGCCGGGCTCGGCGCGGACGACGAGGCTGCGCTCGGACGGGCCTATCTCGATGCGATCGCACCGCTGGCGGGCGGTGACCGCCGGATGGTCGACAAGATGCCCTCGAACTTCTTGTTCGCCGGGCTGATCCACCGGATGCTCCCCGACGCGCAGATCATCCACGTTCGCCGCGACCCGGTCGATACGTGCCTGTCCTGCTATTCCAAGCTGTTCACGCGCGAACAACTGTTCGCCTACGACCTGACCGAACTCGGACTGTTCTATCGCAGCTACGAACGGCTGATGGACCATTGGCGTGCGGTGCTTCCGGCGGATCGTTTCATCGAGGTCATGTACGAGGACGTCGTCTCCGATCTCGAGACCGAGAGCCGCCGGCTGGTCGCGTTCTGCGGTCTCGCGTGGGATCGCGCCTGTCTCGATTTCCACCGGACCGGGCGGATCATCCGGACCGCGAGCGTCAACCAGGCGCGGCAGCCGCTCCACGCCGACAGCGTCGGGCGGTGGCGGCGGTATGCGCGTCAGCTCGTCCCCTTGATCGAGACGCTGGGGATCGCAGCGGAAACCGCCGTTCCGCAATCCGACCCCAAGCCGCGCAGCAGACGCGCCGTCGCGCCGGTCGCCTCTTGACCGGCGGCGGCGTCGACGTCCCGGGGATCGAGGCGCAGGTCCGACCGCTGCTCGTGGCCGGGCGCGGGGCGGAGGCCGAGGCGCTTCTCCGGCCCGCGCTGGCCAGCGGCTCGGGGCCGGTCGCCTTGTGGGCGATGCTGGCGCAGGCGTTGCGCGTGCAGGGGCGGGCGGCGGAAGCACGCCCGATCCTCGAGATGCTCGTCAGTGCACTGCCCGGGCACCTCTCGACGCGCTTCGACCTGTCCGAGACGCTGTTGCTGCTGGGAGAATTCAGCGCGGGCTGGCGCGAATACAGCCATCGTTACGGCCTCGCGCACACCACGCGGATCGAGCGCAAGGTCCAGCGACCACGCTGGGACGGGCGGCCGATCCCCGGACAGACGCTGCTGATCCACGACGAGCAGGGGTATGGCGACACCTTCCAGTTCATGCGGATGGTGGCGTGGGCAAAGGCGCGGAGCCACGCGACCGTCGTGCTCGAGATCAACCACGAAACCGCCGGGCTCGCGCGGCGGATGGCGGGGCACGATGCGATCACGCTGCGCGGCGAACTCCCGCCGCCGTTCGACGTGCATTGCGAAATGATGAGCCTGCCGCATGTCATGGGGTTGCAACTCGGCGATCTGCCGGGGGCACCGATGCCGTACCTCTCGGCGCTGCCCGAACGCCGGGTGGCGTGGCGCAAGCGGCTGGCACCCTATCCGGGGGTAAAGGTCGCGTTTCTCTGGGCCGGGCGACCGACGCATTTCAACGACGCCAACCGCTCGATGACGCTCGCGCAATTCGCCCCGCTCGGTCAGGATGGCGTCACCTTCTTCGCGATCCAGAAAGGCCCGAGCGAGGGGCAGGCGCTGGCACCGCCGCCCGGCCTGAAGGTCGTCAGTCTGAGCAGCGCGATCCAGGATTTCGAGGATACCGCGGCGATCCTGTGCGAGGTCGATCTGCTGATCTCGATCGACAGCTCGCCGGTGCATCTGGCGGGTGCGCTCGGTCGGCCGGCATGGGTGCTGTTGCCGTTGCTGCCCGACTGGCGCTGGCTGCAGCATCGCTCGGACTCACCGTGGTATCCGTCGGTACGGCTGTTCCGCCAGACCGCGTGGGGGCGGTGGGATCAGGTGGTCGAGGATGTGGCGCACGCCCTCGCGGAACTGGTGCGACAGCGGCAAAGTCGCCAGACGGCGGCTTGACCTTACCTGCGATCGCCCGTGGATCGGGACCCTGTCAGGCCTGGCCAAGCGTGATCGGGCCGGTCCAATCTCGCGGATCGATCCGGGCGAATCCCTCGATATGGACGGTCGCTTCCTCGGGAATGCAGAGCATGTTGAGCGAAACGACCCCGGGCCAGACATCCTGCTGGTTGCCACGGAAATTATCGGGCGAGAACAAACGCGGCAAATGCCAGTACAGCGCGTAACGGTGCGCCGCGATCGCATCGATCACGATCTGCTGGTTCGCCGCCCGGTCGTTCTCGATATAGATCACCGGTCGACACCGCTCGATCGTCCCGGCGGCACCGCGAAGGACGGCAGGCTCGAATCCCTCGACGTCGATCTTGAGCAGGCCGCACGCCGGCAATTCCAGCGCATCGAGCGGGCGGACCCGCACTTTCATCCCGCCGCCCGCGTCGCGCAGCGAGATTCCCCCGAAATTACCATGTGCGCCATAATCGACGCACGGAACGATCGCCTCGCCGTCCGCTTCTCCGCAGGCGTCGGGGTAGGCGACCGCGTTCGTGACGTTGTTGAGCGCGAGGTTGCCGCACAGGATCTGGAACAGGATCTGCTGCGGCTCGAACGCGAGGAACACGCCGGGGGCGCAGGCACGCGCCATGTCGACACTATGCGATCCCATGTTCGCGCCGATTTCGACGACCGTCATGCCGGGGCGGATCAACTGCCGTAGCATCCGCCACTCGTCGGGTGCATATTCGCCGTACAGGTCGAGCGCCCGGGTGATATATTCGTCGGTCGCCAGCGCCAGCATCGGCCCCGCGCGGGTCTGATACGTCCGGATCAGGGGCGTCGCCATGTCGGTCAGCCTAACCGATCCCAGGGGCGAAGGCGACACGCGGGACAGTACCTATGAAAAACCCCGGGGAGCGCAGCGTCGCGATCCCCGGGGTTTCAGCAGTCAACGCGAATCAGGCGTCCGAGCGGAGGATCTCGGTCGCGGCGAGATGCTCGGCGAGGAACCAGACCTGCGGCTCATGCGTGCGGATAAGGTTGCTGACGAGCAGATCGTTGGTGCCGTCGTCGCCGGCTTCGTCTGCCGCCTCGGCACCTTCGCGCGCCTGGCGGATGATGATCTCATGCGCCTCGAGCAGACGCGACAATTGCGTCGGCACATCCTCGCGGCCCTTGGGCGGACGGGGAATACGGGTCATTTCGGCGACGTCGGGGGCCATTGCGATGCTGATCCCGCCAAGCGCCATGATCCGCTCTGCGATCATGTCGACGAGGGCTGCCTGCTCCTCGTAATGCTTGTCGAGCAGCAGATGAAGCTGGTAGAAGGTTACACCCGACATCTGCCAGTGATGCTTCTTGTACAGATCGCGCAACGTCATCGTGTCGGCGAGCACTTGGTTGAGCGTCGCGACGCTCTGTGCGCGTGCGTTAGACTCGAGCGCGATCGGCAGCTCCTTCAGCGTTTCGTACGGCTGGATCTCGCGATACTCGACCTTATACTGCGGCTGTGCTTCGGTCGACTGCTCGGTCGACGGGGATTTGGTGCTCTTGCGGGCCATAAGCGATCCTGTTCGGCTTGGGGAATGGTGTGGCTCAAACGACGCGTCGCCCCAAAAGGGTCCAATGCGAAACGGTTTCACGGCATCAAACTGCCACGTTCGGTCGCGACCAGCGCGACCAGCCAGTCGGTGAACGCACGGACCGCGGGAAATGCGCTAGTGTCCTGATGCGTCACCAGCCAGAACGACCGCGTGATCGCAAGCGACGGCAGGATCGCGACCAGCGCGGGATCCGCATCCCCGATGAAGCGGGGGAGGACCCCGATCCCCGCACCGCTTGCGATCATCCGCGCCTGCGCGTTGATGCTGGACGAGCGTAACGTTGGGGCGGGCGCGCCCGGGATCTCGTCGAGATAGCGCAGCTCGGGCGCGTAGATGATGTCGGGGATATAGCCGATCATCCGCCGGGTACGGAGATCGTCGCGCGTCACGACAGCCTGATCGGTCGCCTGATAGTCTGCCGAGGCGTAGAGCCGAAGCGCGTAATCGGTCAGCTTGCGCGTCCGCAACGGCCCCCGGCGCGGGCGTGCGAGCAGAACCGCAACGTCGGTCTCGCGACGCGTCGGGTTGAGGAAACCGCTCGTCGCGACGAGATCGACTGACAGCGCGGGATAGCGATCCGCGAGACTTCCGAGGTGGCGGCTGACGAACCACGCGCCGAACCCCTCGGCAACACTGACCCGCACCGTCCCCTCGATCTGGTGATCCGCGGACGGCGGTGCGTGTGTCTCGCTGGCGATCGCCTCCATTGCGCTTGCGCGAGTAAGCAGATCCTGCCCGGCCTCGGTCAGCGCCTGCCCGGTCGGGGTCTGTTCAAACAGCCGTTGGCCGAGCGTCTGCTCGAGCCGTCGCAGCCGTCGCCCGACGGTCGTTGCGTCGAGACCGAGCGCGGAGGCCGCCCGTCCGATCTGCCGGGAGCGCGCGACTTCGAGGAAAATCGGCAGGTCGCTCCAGTCCATCACCTGCAATTATGCAGGTTGCGACTGCGTGTCCACCTGTTGCAGAGCGGCAGGGCAAATGGTCTACCGCAACGACCATAGGAGAGTTGCCATGCGGAATATCGACCATCATATCGTCGGCCAGTCCGGCGGCGGTGCCACCCGGACCGGCGAGGTGTTCGATCCCAATACCGGGCAGGTCCAGGCAACGGTCGCGCTCGGCACGCAGGCCGACCTCGATACCGCGATCGCCGCCGCGCAAAAGGCGCAGCCGGGCTGGGCCGCGACCAACCCGCAGCGCCGTGCGCGCGTGATGTTCGAGTTCAAGCGGCTGGTCGAGCTGCATATGGACGAGCTCGCCGAGCTGCTGTCGTCCGAGCATGGCAAGGTGATCGCGGACTCGAAGGGCGATATCCAGCGCGGGCTCGAGGCGATCGAATTCTGCTGCGGTATCCCGCATGTCCTCAAGGGCGAGTACACCCAGGGCGCGGGCCCGGGGATCGACGTCTATTCGATGCGCCAGCCGCTCGGCATCGGCGCTGGCATTACCCCGTTCAACTTCCCCGCGATGATCCCGCTGTGGATGTCGGGCGTCGCGATCGCGACCGGCAATGCGTTCATTCTCAAGCCGTCCGAGCGTGACCCGTCGGTCCCGGTGCGGCTCGCCGAGCTGTTCCGCGAGGCGGGGCTGCCCGAGGGCATCCTCCAGGTCGTCCACGGCGACAAGGAAATGGTCGACGCGATCCTCGATCATCCCGCGATCAGCGCGGTGAGCTTCGTCGGTTCGTCCGACATCGCGCATTATGTCTACAAGCGCGGCGTTGCTGCGGGCAAGCGCGTCCAGGCAATGGGCGGCGCCAAGAACCACGGCATCGTCATGCCCGACGCCGATCTCGACCAGGTCGTCGCGGATCTGTCGGGCGCGGCATTCGGTTCGGCGGGCGAGCGCTGCATGGCGCTCCCGGTCGTCGTGCCGGTCGGCGAGAAGACCGCGATTGCCTTGCGCGAGAAGCTGATCCCGGCGATTGCAGCACTCCGCGTCGGCGTCTCGACCGACAAGGACGCGCATTACGGCCCGGTCGTGAATGCCGCGCACCGCGCGCGTATCGAGCAGTGGATCCAGACCGGTGTCGACGAGGGCGCGGAGCTGGTTGTCGACGGGCGCGGGTTCGAATTGCAGGGGCATGAGAAGGGCTTCTTCATCGGCCCGTCGCTGTTCGACCACGTCACCCCGCAGATGGAATCGTACAAGGAGGAGATCTTCGGCCCGGTCCTCCAGATCGTCCGCGCGGACGATTTTGATCATGCCGTCCGCCTGCCGAGCGAGCATCAGTACGGCAATGGCGTCGCGATCTTCACGCGCAACGGCCATGCGGCGCGCGAGTTCGCTGCGCGGGTCAATGTCGGGATGGTCGGGATCAACGTGCCGATCCCGGTGCCGGTCGCCTACCACACGTTCGGCGGGTGGAAGCGCAGCGCGTTTGGCGATACCAATCAGCACGGCATGGAAGGCGTCAAGTTCTGGACCAAGGTCAAGACCGTAACCCAGCGCTGGCCTGACGGCGGCGTCGGCGATGGCGCAAACGCTTTCGTCATTCCGACGATGGGGTGAGGCGCTTCGCTTCCCTGATAAAAGTACGAGAAGGCCTGCAATGACCGACCAGTTCGACCTTACCGACGATCAGCGCGAGATCCAGGAACTCGCGCGCCGCTTCACCGCCGACCGGATCACGCCGTTCGCGGCGGAGTGGGACGAGAAACACATCTTCCCGCGCGACACGATCAAGGCGGCGGCGGAACTGGGGTTCGCGGCGATCTACGTCTCCGAGGAATCGGGCGGGATCAACCTCGGGCGGCTCGAAGCGGCGTTGATCATGGAGGCGATGGCGTATGGCTGCCCGTCGACCTCGGCGTTCATCTCGATCCACAATATGGCGAGCTGGATGATCGACCGGTTCGGCGGGCAGGGGGTGAAGGACAAGTATCTCCCGTCACTGGTCACGATGGACCGGATCGCGAGCTATTGCCTGACCGAGCCCGGCTCGGGCTCGGACGCCGCGGCGCTCAAGACCCGCGCGGTCCGGGACGGCGATCATTATGTCGTCAACGGCACCAAGCAGTTCATCTCGGGCGGTGGCGAGAACGAAGTCTATGTCACGATGGTCCGCACCGGTGAAGAAGGTCCCAAGGGCATTTCGTGCCTCGTGATCGAGAAGGACATGCCCGGCGTCAGCTTCGGCGCGAACGAGCGCAAGCTCGGCTGGCACTCGCAGCCGACCGCGCAGGTGGTGTTCGAGGATGTGCATGTCCCTGTGGATAACCTTGTGGGCGGCGAGGGCGAGGGGTTCCGAATCGCGATGATGGGGCTCGATGGCGGGCGGCTCAATATCGGTGCATGTTCGCTCGGCGGGGCGCAGCGATGCCTCGATGAATCGATCGGCTACACCAAGGATCGCAAGCAGTTCGGCACCGCGGTCGCGGATTTTCAGAACACCCAGTTCATGCTCGCGGACATGGCGACCGACCTCGAGGCGGCGCGCGCGCTGCTCTACATGGCGGCAGCCAAGGTCACCGCGAACGCGCCCGACAAGACCCGGTTCGCCGCAATGGCCAAGCGGCTGTCGACCGACAGCGGCTCGGCCATCGCCGACCGCGCGCTTCAGTTGCATGGCGGCTACGGCTATCTGATGGATTACCCGATCGAACGCTTCTGGCGCGACTTGCGCGTGCATTCGATCTTGGAGGGGACCAATCAGGTCATGCGGATGATCATCGGACGCGACCTGACGCGCCAGTGATAGCCGAACGCCCCCGTGTTCCTGCGCAGGCAGGAACCCAGAGTATCGCACGGGACGCCTGTAACCCTGGGCTCCCGCCTGCGCAGGAGCACGACAAATGACCGATGTCCTCATCATGATCGAAGGGCCTGTCGGCCGGATCCGGCTCAACCGCCCGAAGGCGCTCCATGCGCTGACGACCGACATGTGCACGGCGATGCTCGATGCGCTCGACGCCTGGCGTGCCGACCCCGCGATCGAGGCTGTGTTGCTAGACCATGCCGAGGGCAGGGGCTTCTGCGCGGGTGGCGACATCCGGATGCTCGCGGAAAGCGGCGCGGCGGATGGCGTGGCGGCGCGCGCATTCTTCCATACCGAGTACCGGCTCAACCACCGGCTGTTCACCTACGCCAAGCCGACGGTCGCCTTCATGGACGGGATCACGATGGGCGGCGGCGTCGGCATGGCCTGCCCGTGCGATTTCCGCATCGCAACCGAGAACACCAAGTTCGCGATGCCCGAGACCGGGATCGGCCTGTTCCCCGACGTCGGCGGCGGCTGGTATCTTTCGCGGCTGCCCGGGCGGATCGGGCAGTATCTCGCGCTGACCGGGCACCGGCTCGACGGGGCCGAGTGCCTCGCGCTGGGTCTCGCGACGCATTACCTGCCGAGCGCGGCGCTGGACGATGTGAAGGCGCGGATCGCCGCCGACCCGCAAGCGATCGCCGCGACGCTCGACGCACTCGGCGAGACCCCGCCCGACGCTAAGATCCTCGCGCAGCGCGACGCGATCGACCGGCTGTTCGCCTCCGACGTGCTCGAAGACATCTACGCCGCGCTCGAGGCCGATGGCGGCGAATGGGCGATGCAACAGCTCGCCACGCTCCGCACCAAGTCGCCGCAGACGATGAAGGTCTCGCTTCGCCTGCTCCACGAAGGCAAGATGATGGCGACCTTCGAGGACGAGATGCGGCAGGAATATGCGATCGGCTCGCGGGTCGTGCAGCGGCACGATTTCCTCGAAGGTGTCCGTGCGGTGATCGTCGACAAGGACAATGCCCCGCGCTGGGACCCGGCGACGCCCGAGGACGTGACCGATCATGTGATCGACCAGATCTTTGCGCCTCTCTCTCCAGCCGATGAATGGACCCCGGCATGACGTACGAAACCCTCCTCGTCGAACAGCGCGACCGCGTCACGCTGATCACGCTCAACCGCCCGAAGGCGCTCAACGCGCTCAACAGCCAGATCCTCGCCGACCTGCTCGCAGCGATGGCGGCGTTCGATGCGGATCCGTCGCAGGGCTGCGCGGTCATCACCGGCAGCGAGAAGGCGTTCGCGGCGGGGGCGGACATCAAGGAGATGCAGGCGCAGGGCTTCGCCGACATGTACG
>CAZNQA010000001.1:208057-235780 GCA_964575105.1 uncultured Stakelama sp. | reverse complement strand
TGGGCTGTCCGCCCGGCTGTACGCGAAGGTCTTCATGCGTCCGCTGCCTCTTTCTGCGCGGGCGTCAGGCCCGAAACTTCGGAAATCGCATCGACGATGTTCGGATAGGCCGAACAACGGCAGAGGTTGCCGCTCATCCGTTCCGAAATCTCGTCATTGTCGAGCGACACGCTGTCGAGCTTGTCGCTCACATGGCTTGCCCAGCCCTTCTTCACCTCGTCGAGCATGCCGACCGCCGAACAGATCTGCCCGGGCGTGCAATAGCCGCACTGATACCCGTCATGCTTGACGAACGCCGCCTGCATCGGGTGCAGATTGTCCGCGCTGCCAAGGCCTTCGATCGTCAGAATGTCATCATCCTGATGCATGACTGCGAGCGTGAGACATGAATTGATCCGGCGCCCGTTGACGAGAACGGTGCACGCACCGCACTGGCCGTGGTCGCAGCCCTTCTTGGTTCCGGTCAGGCCGACGTGTTCGCGGAGCACGTCGAGCAGCGACGCGCGGATATCGGGTTCGACCTCGTGGGTTTCGCCGTTGATGGTGAATTGCATGGGGCAGGGCCTCCCTTTCAGCACAGGTTAACGAACATGAATGGTTTGGTTTCCGCAGAAACACGCGGGCTACGTCCTTTTTCGTACAGTTTTCGATCAAGCTTTCTGCACCTCGCAGCGCTGTCACTGGTAGCCGCCAATCCCGCGATGGCGCAGGATACGACAATGCTCCCACCCGCCGTGAAACCGCTCTCCCCGCCAATCGTCATCGCGCATCGCGGGGCCAGCGGATTGCGCCCCGAACATACCCTCGCCGCCTATACGCTCGCGATCGAGCAGGGTGCCGATTTCATCGAGCCCGATCTGGTGCTGACGAAGGACAATGTCTTCGTTGCAAGACACGAAAATGACATCACCGGAACGACCGATGTCGCGGCACACCCCGAGTTCGCCACGCGCCGCACGACCAAACTGATCGATGGCGAAAGCCATACCGGATGGTTCACCGAGGATTTTACGCTGGCCGAACTGAAGACGCTGCGCGCGATTGAACGGCTACCCAAATTGCGCCCCGGAAATATCCGATATGACGGCCAGTTCGAGGTCCCCACGCTCGCCGAAGTGATCGCGCTCGCCAAGCGCCATTCGGTCGGCGGGCGGGTGGTCGGCATCTATCCCGAGACCAAGCACCCGAGCTATTTCGCGAGCATCGGCCACCCGATGGACGCCCTGCTCGCCGCGCAATTGAAGGCGGCCGGGTGGAGCAAGCCCAGCGACCCGGTGTTCATCCAGTCCTTCGAAGTCGACAACCTCAAGCGGCTCCATACGATGACCGGGCTTCGGCTGATCCAGTTGATGGACGCAAGCGGCGGCCCTGCGGATCATGCCGCGCCAAGCTATGCCGCGATGACGACGCCCGACGGGCTCGGGGCGATCGCGCGTTATGCGTACGGCATCGGCCCCGGCCTCGCGATGATCCAGGATGGCGACGCGCCGCCGACCACGCTCGTCGCGGATGCGCACGCCGCCGGGCTGCGGCTGCACCCCTGGACGTTCCGCGCGGAAAACGCGTTCCTGCCCAAAAGCCTGCACGTCGGCAGCGATCCTGCAACACATGGCCATATCGACACCGCAATCCGTCGCTATCTCGACCTCGGGATTGACGGTTTCTTCACCGACTTTCCGGGAATTGGGGTAGAGACCCGCAACGCCGCGAAGGAAAAACGATGAAATACCGCCCGCTGATCGTCGCCGCGATGCTCCCGTTGCTTGCCGGCGGTTGCGTCCGCACCGCTGCGAGCATCGTCACCTTCCCGGTCAAAGCGGTTGGCAAGACGGTCGACTGGACGACGACCAGCCAGTCCGAGGCCGACCGCAACTACGGCAAGAAAATGCGCAAGCAGGAAGAACGCGAAGGCCGCGAGCGCAAACGCGCGCAACGCGAATGCCGCGAGGAGCGGCGGCGGGACTGCTGAGGCAGTCCCAGCCCCCGGAGGAAGCAATCCCCCCTCCCCGTTCGTTTCGAGCGCAGTCGAGAAACCCGCGCCGCGCCCGGTTTCTCGACTACGCTCGAAACGAACGAGGGTTGAAGTCGAGACTTACCAAAAACCCCCAAGCCTTACCTCCCGCTCTCCCCCAGAACCCGCGCCACCGCGAGCAGCACCTCGGGCCGCACCTGCACCAGCACGTGACTGCTGCGCACCTCGATCGTCCGGCCGTTCGAATCGTGGCAGATCATCCCATTGACGAACCCGTCGGTCCGGCTCCAGATCGCGGTCGACGGCACGGGGAGCGGCTCCGCCACCAATTTGCGTTGCGCAAGCACGCTCGGCGCGTCGATCTGCTCGCCGGTCAGGATCTGGAAGGTGCGCCATACGTTCGTCGCGCGCGGTGATCCGGCAAAGGGCGAGCTGATCGTGATCACCTCCCGCACCAGATCGGGCAGGAGATGCGCAGCATAGCGCGCCATGATCCCGCCGAGGCTGACCCCGATCAGCGTGACCTTCTCGCCGGTTTCGGCGTGTAGCGCCCGGACCCGATCGAGCAGCAACGCACCCTCGTTGCCGACCGCACGGACCCCGAAGTTGCGACCGAGCCCCCAGCCTTCCGCGCGATAGCCAAGGCTCGTCAGATACCGCCGCAAGACGACCAGCGAGCGATCGCTGTTGATCAACCCCGGCAGCAGCAGCACCGGCCGCCCGTCCCCGCGCGGCGCGAGGCCAAGCCGCCGCCGCGCGCCGAGCAGCGACGCCAGCCCGAACGCCGCGCGCGGCAGTTCCGCCGCCCATAACAGGCGCGACGGCGGCCTCATGCCGCGAACCATTCGAGCACTGTGACCGGGAACGGCGTCCATGCGCCGATCCGCACGCCCGCAACGCGCAGCGCGTCACCGGTCCACGTGTTGCAGGTGCGGATCGCGTCGTAACGACCGGTCGCAGCGTAAAAGACATCGTCTGCGCCATAGCCGTGGCGATACCACCCGCGCGGCGCGAAACTAGCGCGGACGAAGGCAGCAAGCCGGCGATACTGCTCCGGACGCAGCATCACGACGCGGACCTGCGCGCCGGGGGCCGGTTCGGCGATATGCTCGACATGCAGTACGGTCTCTTCGCTGCCAAGCGCGGCGGACACGATCGTCATCGGTCGCACATCCGCCCAGGTCGGCGTCTCGACGTAAAAATGGCGGTCACCCCAGCCGATCGCAACATGATCGTAAGCAGCGAAGCGCGGATCGGCGAGATCGGTCGCCGGGAGCAACGGACGCCAGTCGACCCCCGCCGCGACCTTGGGCAGAATGAGGCCGGTATGGATTCCGTTGCTCTCCACCAGGACCCGGATTCCGCGTACTGGCTGCGTCGCGGCGGCATTGGTCGGAACCATGCCTCCGACCATCCCGGCCACGCCATAGCCGACTGGGGCTATCGCAAGGATAATTAACGCGATTCCGATCCGGTGACGCAACTGTCGCATTCGCTTCCTGTTTTATCCCCGACAAACGCTATGATAGAGGGTGTGGATGATGGAAGATACGCATGTTCTCGACGCGCCCCCCGCTGGCGCCAATCCCGACTGGACGATTCCCCAGAACTGGTCGCAATTCACCGTCGAAGAACATCGTGTCTGGGACACGTTGTTCGAACGGCAGGCGAAACTGCTGCCCGGACGGGCCTCCAACGCCTATCTACGCGGACTTGATGTACTCAAGCTGTCCAAGCCCGGCATCCCCGATTTCGAGGAACTGTCCGAAAGGCTGATGCAGCTGACCGGCTGGCAGGTCGTCGCGGTCCCCGGACTGGTCCCGGACGAGGTGTTCTTCGACCATATGGCGAACCGCCGCTTCGTCGCGGGCAATTTCATCCGCCGCGCGGACCAGCTCGATTATCTCCAGGAACCCGACGTGTTCCACGACGTGTTCGGCCACGTCCCGATGCTCGCCGACCCGGTGTTCGCGGATTATCTCGCGGCCTATGGGCGTGGCGGACAGCGCGCGCAGGGGCTGGACGCGCTCAAATATCTAGGGCGCCTCTATTGGTACACGGTCGAGTTCGGGCTCATTGCCGAACCCGAGGGGATGCGCATCTATGGCGCGGGGATCGTCTCGAGCTTCGCCGAGAGCCGGTTCGCGCTGGACGATCCGAGCCCCAACCGAATCAAGTTCGATCTCGAGCGCGTGATGCGCACCGAATATCGGATCGACGACTTCCAGCAGAATTACTTCGTCATCCCGAGTCTCGAGGAATTGCTGCGGGTGACGGTCGAGACCGATTTTGCGCCGCTGTATCGTGAGCTTGCGACGCAGCCGGATGTGCCCGTCGCCGAAATCCTTCCGGGTGACGCAATGGTCACGAACGGAACGCAGGCTTATGCGTTGAGCAAGCGATGACCGAGACCCCCAAGGAAACCACCATGATCATCGTCAGCGTGATGTACGAAAAGGCCGAGCGCTTCGACGAGGATTATTATCTCAACAGCCATATGCCGCTGGTGCGCGACCGGTGGAAAGCCGAACTGACGGGCACGCGCGTACTCAAGGGGACGCCGGCACCCGACGGCACACCGCCGCCGTTCATCATCATCGCCGAGCTGTCCTTCGCGACGATGGGCGACGTCCAGCAGGCGATCGGCGGCGCGCATGCCGCCGAGATTTTCGGTGACGTTCCCAATTTTACGGACGCCAAGCCCAAACAGATGATCAGTGAAGTGATCGGCTGACCTTTGCGCGCCTGACCGTGGCCCCGGCTTTCGCCGGGCCGACGGAAGATCAAACTGCCCTTTCGGCACAGGGCTCGGAAAGGCCCCCTCGCCTTATCGCGGCCCTTGCGCGAATGGGCCGATCATCGTTCCGACAAAACCCCCCGCCTTGTCGGTGCTGAGATTGGTCGCATCCACGTTCGCCGCGAGCACGACCCACGACTTTCCAACCGCATAGGCCAGATCATACCGCCCGCCGCGCGCCGAGATCCGGAACCGCACCGGCCCATGCGCACCGATCGCCCGTTCCGCCACGGTAACCCCGGTCCGCGGTTCCCCCGCCCCGGCGCGGCGCGCGACGCGGACATACTCCTTGCCGCTATGCCGGGTCAGCGCGATCGTCAGAAAGAAGTTGTCGTTCTGGACCGCCGCGAGCCCCGCCATCTCGCCCTCGCCCGGCGCGAAGCGGACTGAGGTGGTGACGGTGGCGACGCCATGTTCCTGCCGTCGCGCAACGAACGCGGGCTTGCCGAAATCGCCGATACCATCGGCAAGCGGATCGAGCAGCAACGCGCCTTGCCCCAGCCGATAGGGTGCGCCGCGCATCGTCATCCATTCGAGCCCAAGCCGCAGCCCGGTGAACTCCGTCCGGACCGAATAGCTTCCGGTCAGCGGTGCCGCATTGCCCGGCACCGACGGCAACGGCGCGCGCACCGTGCGCGGGACGTTCTGGCCCTTGGGGAGGATCACCGGCCAGCCGGTCAACCAGTCGACCGGGAGCAGGAACGTCTCGCGCCCGATGTTGTAATAGTCCTGCGCATAGGGCCGCGTGCCCAGGAACACCGACCACCATTTGCCGTCGGGCAGTTGGACGAGGTCGGCATGACCGGTTGCGCTGATCGGGTTCGGGCGCGATGCGGGCTGGTCGCGCTGCGTCAGGATCGGGTTGATCTCGCGCGGCGCGGGGACATACGGCCCTGTGACTCGATCCGAGCGGAACACGACCTGGCTGTGGTTGACGCTGGTCCCGCCTTCCGCCGCCGTCAGGTAATAGGCGTTGTTGACGCGGTAGATGTGCGGCCCCTCGATCCACACCGGCTTCGCGGACAGATCCACCCCGCCATCGACGATCATCTTGGCGTTGCCGAGCATCCTGAGCGCGACCGGATCGAACTGTTCGATCCACAACGCGCGATGCCCGTCATATTTCGACCCGCCGACCGGCTCGCGGTTGTTGATCAGCCACGCCTTGCCGTCGGTGTCGAAGAACAGCGACGGATCGATCCCCTCCACGCTCGGGAGGAACACCGGGTCGGACCATGGCCCTGCCGGATTGGTCGCGGTGATGACGAAATTGCCGCCGCAGCGAACGCAGGTGTTGACGATGTAGAACCGCCCGGCGTCGAAGCTGATCGCGGGCGCGAAAACGCCTTCCGAAATGGTCCGCCCGGTAAAATCGAGCTGCCCCGGCCGGTCGATCGCATTGCCGATCTGGCGCCAGTGGACGAGGTCGCGGCTGTGAAATACCGGGATGCCGGGGAACCACGAGAAGGTCGAATTGACGAGATAATAATCCGCGCCGACGCGGACGATGCTCGGATCGGGGTGATAGCCCGCGAGGATCGGGTTGCGAAAGCTGCCTGCGGGCACCGCCGCTCCGTCGCTGCCGGCGTAGGACACCCAGTCAAACCGCGCCGGCCCCGCTTGCGCGCTGGTTGCGAGCAGCACGGTAACGCCACCTGCCATCGCGCTGTAACGCCCGATCGCTAACAACGCTCTGACTGCACGGGCTGTCGTCGAAATCGGTCGGGACATGGCACGCCTCATCAGTCTCGCCTTGCAGTCGGCGTACGCAAACCCTATTATGTCTGAGTTATTGTGGAAGGGCTTTTCGTGATCGATGGAGCAATTTTGATCGGTTCTGACGTTCGTCAGGCCGACACGCGGTTTACCGCGATCAACCCCGCGACCGGCGAGACGCTGGAACCGAACTTCTCGGCAGCAGGCCCCGATGCCGTGGCCGAAGCCGCCACGCTGGCTGAAGCGGCCTTTCCGGTCTACGCAGCGACCGACCTGACGACGCGTGCAGCGTTCCTCGAGGCAATTGCCGATGCGATCGTTGCCATCGGTGACGACCTGATCGTTCGCGCAATGAGCGAAAGTGGTCTCCCCCGCCCCCGCCTCGAAGGTGAGCGTGGCCGTACCGTCGGCCAGCTCCGGATGTTCGCGCAGATGGTCAGGCAGGGCGATTTCCTCGATGCGACGATCGATCCCGCGCTTCCCGACCGCGCCCCGCTGCCGCGTCCGGATCTGCGCCGCATCAATCTCGCGATTGGCCCCGTCGCGGTGTTCGGCGCATCCAACTTCCCGCTGGCTTTCTCGGTCGCGGGCGGCGACACTGCCTCCGCGCTTGCTGCCGGTTGCCCCGTCATCGTCAAGGGCCATCCGGCGCATCCCGGCACCGGCGAACTTGTGGCCCGCGCGATCGCGTCGGCGGTCAAGTCGAGCGGGCTGCCGGCAGGCGTCTTTTCTTACCTGCCTGGTGACAGCAACGCGCTTGGTGGTGCCCTCGTCGCCGACCCGCGCGTCAAGGCGGTCGGGTTCACCGGGTCGCGTGGCGGTGGCCTCGCGCTGATGAAGATCGCTGCCGGACGTGACGAGCCGATCCCGGTCTATGCCGAGATGTCGAGCATCAACCCCGTCATTCTGTTCCCGGCCGCGCTTGCCGCACGGGCGAAGGAGCTTGGCGCGGCTTACGTCCAGTCGCTGACGATGGGCGCGGGGCAGTTCTGCACCAACCCGGGTCTGGTGATTGCGGTCGAAGGCCCCGATCTCGACACGTTCGTCGCCGCCGCGGGCGAAGCGCTGACCGGCAGCGCCGCGCTCACCATGCTGACGCCCGGCATCCACGAAGCCTATGAAAAGGGCGTGAGCCTGCTCGGTGAGCATGATGCGGTCCGCACCGTTGCGCGCGGTGTCGCCAACACCGGCCCCAATCAGGCGATCGGCGCGCTGTTCGAGACCGATGCGGCGAGCTTCCTCGCTGATCGCGCACTCGGGCACGAAGTGTTCGGCTCGTCGTCGGTAGTGGTGCGCTGCAAGGATCTGGCGGAAGTTGGTCATGTCATCGCCGCGCTCGAAGGCCAGTTGACCGCGACCGTCCAGATCGACGCAGACGACGCCGAAGCGGCGGCGGGGATCGTCCCGATCATCGCCGGGCGCGTAGGCCGTATCCTCGCGAACGGCTGGCCGACGGGGGTCGAAGTGAGCCACGCGATGGTCCACGGCGGTCCCTTCCCCGCCACCAGCGACGGGCGTACGACCTCGGTCGGCACGCTCGCGATCTATCGCTTCCTGCGCCCGGTATCGTTCCAGAACCTGCCGCAGGCGATGCTCCCGGCGGCGTTGCGCGACGGCAACCCGTGGGACATCGCGCGCCGGATCGACGGAGTTCGCGAGGGTTCCGCACGATGATCGTTTCGCTCGTCCAGTTCGACGATGGTGCCCGCGGCGTTGCGGCAATGACCTCCGATGGCGTGCGTCGCGTCATCGGGGTGTCGACAATGCTCGAGCTCGCCGACCTTGCGATCCAGTCCGAAATGGGGCTGGCCGCGCTTGCGGAAACGCGGCTTGGCGACAGCGTCGGTCTGGCGAGCGTACGATTGCTGTCGCCGATCGATCATCCCGATGCCGCGCATCTGTTCGTGAGCGGGACGGGGCTGACGCATCTCGGTTCGGCCGAGGGCCGCGACCAGATGCATCGCAAGGCCGCGGAGAACCCCGACCCGACCGATTCGATGAAGATGTTCCTGATGGGCGTCGACGGCGGAAAGCCCGCAGCGGGCGAGTCCGGCGTCCAGCCCGAATGGTTCTACAAGGGCGACGGCGCGATCCTCGCGAACCCCGGCGAACCGCTCACGATGCCCGGCTTCGCGCTCGACGGTGGCGAAGAACCCGAGATCGCTGGGATCTACCTGATCGCGTCGGACGGCACCCCGGTGCGCCTCGGTTTCGCGCTCGGTAACGAATTCTCGGATCATGTGACCGAACGCGGCAACTACCTGTGGCTCGCGCATTCCAAGCTGCGCCCCGCCGCACTCGGGCCCGAACTGCTGCTCGGTGCGCTGCCCGCCGACGTGCGTGGCACCAGCAGGATCGTCCGCGACGGCGCGACCGTGTGGGAAAAGCCGTTCCTCTCGGGCGAGGCGAACATGTCGCACAGCATCGCCAATCTCGAGCACCACCACTTCAAATATGCGGGCTTCCGTCGCCCGGGCGACGTTCACGTCCACTTCTTCGGCACGGCGACGCTGTCGTTCAGCGAGGGCTTCCAGACCCAGCCGGGCGACACGTTCGAAATCGCCGCCGCGCCGTTTACGCTTGCGGTCAGCAATCCGCTGGCTGTGGGCGATACACCGGTGCCGCAGGTCCGCGCGTTATAAACGCGTGCCGCTTCCGGAGCGTTGCGCGATCGGCTAGCATCGGCACGTTACGCAAAGGAGCGGCATGACCGGAGACGACGATCGCAGCTTTGCCCCGCGCATCCACGGGATCATTGCGCATGACATCGGCGTGGAGATCGTCAGCGGGGTGCGCCAGCCCGGCACCGTCTTCGGCGGCGAGATCGAGGCGAGCGAGGCGCTCGGTATCTCTCGTACCGCCTACCGCGAGGCGATCCGTATTCTTGCGGCGAAGGGGCTGGTCGAAAGCCGCCCCAAGGCGGGCACCCGCGTTACCCCCCGCAGCCGCTGGAACCTGCTCGACGTCGATGTGCTCGCGTGGACGTTCGAGGGCGAGCCCGACACCGACTTCATCATCGACCTGTTCGAACTGCGCGGCGTGATCGAACCCGCGGCTGCTGCGTTCGCGGCGCGGCGGCGTGCGGATGCTGATCTTGCCGAGATGCACGACGCGCTTGAGGCGATGCGGCTGTACGGCCTCAAGGACGCGCGCGGGCAGACCGCGGACCAACGCTTCCACCGTGCCATCCTTGCGGCGGCGCGCAACGAACCGCTGGCGGCGCTGGCGAACAGCGTCGGCGCAGCGGTGCGCTGGACCACGACGTTCAAACACCGCAAGCACGCGCTGCCGCGCGATCCGTTGCCGGACCATGAGCGCGTGCACGAAGCGATTCTCGCGGGTGATGTCAAGGCGGCGCAGGACGCAATGGTCGACCTGCTGCGGCTCGCACTCGGCGACATGGGGCTGGCGGAGCGAGACTAGAAAGCCACTCGACGGCTTGAGGGTGTGTAGAGAATGCCCCACTCTGCCTGCAACGGAAGCGCTTCTTCGCGAAGGCCGGGGCTCAGAAGCGATCGCCGTGGTTGCTCAGGCGCATTTGCCCGTTACCACCACCTTCGCGACTGGGCCCCGGCCTGCGCCGGGGGGAGTCTAGTCCGCGTTAGTGATTATCCCGCGGCAAGCCGCGCGTCTGCGCGATCCGCTGATACGCCTCCGCGCCTTCAAGGATCGCGCCCGTCCCCAACTGCCCGACCACCGAGCGCTGGATTTCCTGCCACGGAGTCTGCGATGCCGGATGAGCATAGCCCCCCGCCGCCGCCAGCGCAGCGCGCCGTGCCGCGATCTCGGCATCGTCGATCAGCACGTCGGCGGTGCCGCGGTTGAGATCGATCCGCACACGGTCCCCGGTCCGGAGCAGCGCGAGCGTACCACCCGCAGCGGCCTCCGGCGAAGCGTTGAGGATCGACGGACTGCCGCTCGTCCCCGACTGGCGACCATCGCCGATACACGGCAGCGCATGGACGCCGTCGAGGATCAGATGTGCGGGCGGCCGCATGTTGACGACCTCGGCCGCACCCGGGTAGCCGATCGGACCTGCGCCACGCATCACCAGCAGCGTTTCGGGCGTGATCCCGGTCGCGGGATCGTCGATCAGCCGGTGATATTCCTCAGGACCGTCAAACACCACGACCGGCCCCTCGAACGCATCGAGATCACCCGCCGTGGAGAGATAGCGCTCGCGGAATTCGGGCGAGATCACGCTCGTCTTCATCACCGCATTGTCGAACAGGTTCCCCGACAGCACGACGAAGCCCGCCGCCTCCATCAGCGGAGTCGCAAACGGACGGATCACCTTCTCGTCCTCGATTGCGACGCCACGGCAATTCTCGCCCATCGTCTTGCCGTTCACCGTCATCGCGCCCTCGGCGATCAACCCCTGGTCGATCAGCTGCGACACGACCGCCGGGACACCGCCCGCACGGTAGAAATCCTCGCCGAGATATTCGCCCGCAGGCTGCAAATTGACGAGCAAAGGAATGTCGAGCCCGTGCGACTGCCATGTCTCGACCGGGACGTCGACGCCGATGTGGCGCGAGATCGCGGTGAGATGGATCGGCGCGTTGGTCGAGCCACCAATCGCCGAATTGACGCGAATCGCATTGAGGAACGCGTCACGCGTCATGATGTCCGACGGCTTGAGGTCCTCCGCAACCATGTCGACGATGCGCTTGCCGGTGAGATAGGCGACTTCCTGGCGATCGCGGTACGGCGCGGGGATCGCGGCCGAACCCGGCAACGACATGCCGAGCGCCTCGCACAGCGAGTTCATCGTCGTGGCGGTGCCCATCGTGTTGCAATAGCCGGTCGACGGGGCCGACGATGCGACCAGGCGGATGAATTCGGCGTGATCGATCTCGCCCGCCGCGAGCAGCTCGCGCGCCTTCCACACGATCGTGCCCGAGCCGGTGCGCTCGCCCTTGTGCCAGCCGTTGAGCATCGGGCCGACCGACAAAGCGATCGCCGGGATGTTCACCGTCGCCGCCGCCATCAGACAGGCGGGCGTGGTCTTGTCGCAGCCGATCGTCAGCACGACGCCGTCGAGCGGATATCCGTAGAGCGTCTCGACCAGCCCGAGATAGGCAAGGTTGCGGTCGAGCCCAGCGGTCGGGCGCTTGCCGGTTTCCTGGATCGGATGGACTGGGAATTCGAGCGCGATGCCGCCCGCTTCGCGAATGCCTTCGCGCAGCCGCTCGGCCAGCACGAGGTGGTGGCGGTTGCACGGGCTTAGGTCCGAGCCGGTCTGCGCGATGCCGATGATCGGCTTGCCCGATTGCAGTTCGGCAAGGCTCAACCCGAAGTTGAGATACCGCTCGAGATATAGCGCCGTCATGTCGATATTGTCGGGGTTATCGAACCAGGCGCGGCTGCGCAGCTTGGGGGGGGTGGACTCAGACATTTTTCGGGAACTCCGCGTTTGACGCTATCTATATCGAGATATACTCAGACAATTATAAGATCAATGAGGATGCGTGCTGATGGCGATGACTCCGACCCGGCAATCTGCCCCCGAAACGGCGCTGACGGAGGGTGGCGTTCGCCCGTCCTATGTCAGCGCGCTTGTGCTGCTTGGCACGCTGTTCTTCATGTGGGGCTTCATCACCGTCATCAACAACACGTTGCTGCCGCACCTGCGCAGCGTGTTCGAGCTGAGCTATACCCAGACTACGCTGATCGAGAGCGTCTGGTTCATCGCCTATTTCTTCGCGTCGATCCCGTCGGCCAAGCTGATCGAGCGGATCGGCTACAAGAAGTCACTCGTCGTCGGCCTGCTGATCATGGCGGCGGGCGCGGTCGGGATGACGCTCGCGGCGAGCATCCCGTCTTACGGCGTCACGCTCGTCATGCTGTTCGTGATCGCCAGCGGGATCACGCTCCTTCAGGTCGCGGCAAACCCCTATGTCGCTGTGATCGGTGCACCCGAGACCGCGTCGGCGCGGCTTAATCTGGTGCAGGCGCTCAACTCGGCGGGCACGATGCTCGCGCCGCTGTTTGGCGCGTATCTGATCCTCGGCCGCTCGACCAGCGGCACCGCCAAGGCCGGCACGATTCTGACGCAGGGCGAACGCCTTGCCGATGCGCAGTCGGTGGTGCTGCCCTATGTGCTCGTCGCGATCGTGCTGGTGATCCTCGCAGTCGTGATCGCGCGCTTCCCGCTGCCCGCGATGGGCACCTCGGCAAGTCGGCTCGCGAAGGAAGATCGCAAGAACCATTCGCTGTGGCGCCACCGCAACCTGATCTTCGGCATTCCGGCAATCTTCATTTACCTGATCGCCGAGATCGGCGTCGCCAACCTGTTCGTCAACTTCGTCAGCCAGCCCGAGATCGCCGACCTGACGCATGAGCAGGCGGGAAGATATCTTACCTTCCTGTGGGGCGGAATGATGGTCGGTCGCTTCGTCGGCTCGTTCATCATGCAGAAGATCCCGGCGGAAACCGTGCTTGCCGCCTTCTCGATCGGCGCATTCATCGTGATGCTCGTCACCGTCTTCACCACGGGGCCAGTCGCGATGTGGGCGCTGATCACGGTCGGGCTGTTCCATTCGATCATGTTCCCGACGATCTTCACGCTCGGCATCAAGGGGCTCGGCCCGTTGACCGAGGAAGGATCGGGGCTGCTGATCATGGCGATCGCGGGCGGTGCGCTGGTCGTGGTGCAGGGCAAGCTGGCGGACATGTACGGGTTGCAGGCATCATTCCTGCTGACCGCGGCATGCGAGCTGTACATCCTGTTTTACGCATTGTGGGGAAGCCGCACGACCGAAATGGCCGCGGTACCGGGCCAACCGCTCGACGACTGAGCGAGGCGGGCGGTCAGCCGCCCTGCCTCAGCGTGATCCTTCCCTGGCGAAGGCCGGGGCCCAGGAGCGAAACGAGAGAATGCAAGCGCATGCGCTTTGTTACCTCAGACCTCTCTCCTGGGCCCCGGCCTACGCCGGGGAAGCGTTTCGTAGGGGGGAGCCCGAAACCGCGCTCAGATCTTCGCCGTTTCGCGCCGCCATACCTCCCAGTCCGCCGTGGTCGTACCAGCAACTTTTCGGCCCGCGTGCTTGAGCCACTCGCGCGGCATCGCGGCCAACTCGCGGCCGAGCTTGGCGGCATCGCCCGCCCCGCAATGAATCGCGGCAAGCTCGCGACCCATCGCCGCGAACAGATTGGCGTGGAGCGCAGGCGCGAGCGTCTCAAAATCGATCTTGCTGCTGTTCGGCCCAAGCCGCCGCACGACATGGTCGTCGGCATAGCGCAACGTCGCATCGGGGGAGCGATAGCGCCCATGCGCGACTCGATCCGCCAACCCCGGCTCGCGTCCGCTTGCCCAGGCCGAGGGCAGCAACGCCTTGATCTCCGCCGCGACCGGCCCGCCGCGCCACGGCCCCAGCGCGACGAAGCGCGGCCGCCCGAGGCTCCCGACACCGGCAGATCGCGCCGCGATGACGACATGCTCGACCGGACCGAGCGCCGCGCGCAACGGCTGCTCAAAGCCAGCGGGATTGCAGGCTGCGGGCGGGGCCGCTTCCAGCTTCGCCCAATACGTCTCGCGCTCCTCGTCCGACGCGGCGAAGACGTCACGCAACCACAGATGATCCCGCTCCAGCACGAACGCGCGCGGGTCGGCGAGACCTTCAGCATACCCCCCGATGACGGCATCCGCGATCTCGCCCGCGGGCGCATCGTCGAGCGACACGATCAGGCTCGCCGCAAGACGCACGAGATCAAAGGACCACGGCGCCCGCGCCGCCTCGTCGAAATCGTTGACGCCCCACACCAACCGCATCTGTGCATCGCGCCACAGGCCGAAATTGCCCGCGTGTGAATCGATGACCGCGCCAACGGATGTTGCTGTCATCAGGTCCGGGCATAGCGCGGGCGCAGTCTCCGCCCAGCGGAAGCAGGTCGCGCGGAGGAACTGGAACGCCGACTTGCGCATCTTGCGATGCTTCTCCGCAAGATCTGCGGCGAGTACCGCATTGCCGAGCGCCGCGTCGAGGGTGCCTTCATAACGTGCGACGGAAGCGACGATATCGGGATGGTTTTCAGGCATGCACGGCAGCATAAGACGCGCCGCCGTGCACGCAAACCGCAGGTCGGGCACTACGCCGCGATCGTCACCGGCTGATAGCGCGGGTTGAGCAGATGCGTCACCAGTAGCGCGAGCAGATACGCAAGTCCGCAGGCGATAAAGAATGGCTGGTAGCTCCCCACCGTATCGAGCAGCAGCCCGAGCGATTTGGACGCAATGAAGCCGCCCGCAGCCCCCGCAAAGCCGCCAAGTCCGACAAGAGTCCCCTGCGCGTAGCGCGGGAACAGGTCGCCCGGGAGCGAGAAGAGGTTGGTCGAGAACCCCTGATGCGCCGCGCAGGCCAGCCCGATGAAGCCGACCGCAATCCAGATGTTGCTCGCCTGAACCGCGAACATCACCGGGAGCGCGAACAAGGCGCAGGCGAACATGGCGCGTTTGCGCGCGCGGCCCGTCGTCACCCCGCGCTTGAGCAGGTGCGACGAATACCACCCGCCGGAAATCGCGCCGAAATCGGCGAGGATGTAGATCGCGACCAACGGCGGGCCGAAGCTTTTGAGGTCGTAGCCATATTGCTTGCTGAAGAAATCGGGGAGCCAGAACAGGAAGGTCCACCACACCGGATCGATCAGGAACCGCCCGGCCATATACGCCCAGGTCTCGCGGTGACGCAGCACGCTGCGGAAGGTCGCGCGGCCGACGTCGACCGACGGTTCGGTCTCGATCCAGGCGCGTTCCTCGGGGGTCAGCCGGGGGTGGTCGGCGGGCTTGCGGTACAGCCAGAACCACAGGCCGAGCCAGACGACGTTGAACATCCCGGTCACGATGAACGCCCAGCGCCAGTTGAGCGCGAACGACACGACCAGCAGCGAGACGAGCAGCGGCGTCACCACCGCGCCGACGTTCGCGCCGGCGTTGAAGATACCGATCGCGAGCGCGCGTTCCTTCTTGGGGAACCATTGCGATACCGCCGCGAGTGCAGAAGGATAGGTCCCCGCCTCGCCCAACGCGAGCGGGATGCGGGCAATGACGAAGCCGGTCGTGCTCGTCACCAGCACTTGCGCGAGATGGCCGATCGTCCAGGTCGCGACCGCGAGCAGATAGCCGGTCTTGGCGCCGATCCGGTCGATCAGCCAGCCGAAGAACAGGAAGCCGAAGCCGTAGCAGACCTGGAAATAGCCGGTGATGTCGCCGTAGCCGGTGTTCGACCAGCCGTAAGTCGCGGACAATTCGGGTTTGAGCACCCCGAGCACGAGCCGGTCGATGTACGACAGGACGACGGCGGCGAACAGCAGGCCGCAGATGATCCAGCGGACTCGCCCGCGCGGGCGGGGGACGGCGTGGTCGGCGGTCTCGGGGGCCGCTGCGATCTGGTCGCCCAAAGTGGTCATCGTTGCACAGCCGGATGGGGAATGGTCATGGCGGATCCTCAGGCGATTTCGAGTTGGGCGGTCTTGAGATCGGTCGAGCTGGGGCCCGCCATGATGTCGAACAGACCGGGTTCGACCACTTCGTGCATGTCATTGTTCCACAAAGAAAAAGCGTCCGGGCCGAGCCGAAAGCTAAGCGTCCGTCGCTCGCCGGGCTTGAGCGTAACCCGCTCGAATCCCTTTAATTCCTTGACCGGGCGGGTGATCGACGAAACCTGGTCGTGGACGTAGAGCTGGACCACTTCGTCGCCGGTGCGGTCACCGATGTTGGCGACGTCGACCTCGACGCCCACCGTATCGCCGACGCCGATCCGCGGTGCCGACAGGCGCGGCGCGCCGACCTCGAACCGGGTGTAGCTGAGCCCGAAGCCGAACGGGAACAGCGGGCTCGCATCTTTGAACAGATAGCCGCGCCGCGCCGATGGTTTCTCGTTGTAATAAAGCGGCACCTGCCCGACCTCGCGGACGACGCTGACGGGCAGTTTTGCACCCGGATTGACGTCGCCGAACAGCGTTTCCGCGATCGCGGTGCCGCCTTCCTGCCCCACATACCAGCATTCCAGCAGCGCATTCGCGCGCTTTACGACGTCTGGCCACGAGGGTGGCCGCCCGTTGATCGCGACGACGACGACCGGCTTGCCCGTCGCCTTCAGCGCATCGAACAGCGCGTTCTGCTCGCCGAGCAGATCGAGGTCGATCCGGTCGCCCAAGTGCGTCTTTGCGTAGCCTTCGCGACTGGTTTGCTCGGTATCGCCGATGGCGAGCAGCACAATGTCGCAGTTTCGCGCGATTTTCACCGCCTCCGCGATCAGCGCGCGGTTCTTTTCGGGGTCGCCGAGCAGAACTTCATTGGCCGAGCGGTCCTCGCTCCGGGTGATGAAGACGCCCTGCGCGTGGACGACCTCGGCCTTGCCCGAAAGCCGCGCGCGGACGCCGTCGAGCAGCGAGACGGTCTGGCGCGGGATCGAGGAATAGCCGCCGAGCCGCGTAACCGCCGCGTTCGGGCCGATCACCGCGACGCGCTTGTGCGTGCCCGCGACAAGCGGGAGCGTGCCATCGTTGACGAGCAACGCGATCGACCGGCGCGCCGCTTCGAGCGCGAGCGCGCGGGCCTCGGCGTTGCCCGTGAGCTTTGCCGCCGCGGCGGGATCGACCGGCCCCGCCTCGAACAACCCGGTGCGGAATTTCATCCGCAGCATGTTCGCGCACGCCGCATCGACCAGCGCGACCGGCACCTTGCCGCCGCGCACCGCCGCCGCGAGCCCACGATAGGCGACGCCGTCGGGCAAGTCGCAATCGACCCCCGCCTGCAACGCGAGCAGCGCCGCGCCGTCCATGTCCTTTGCGAGATGATGGAAATAGGAAAGCTCGGGAATCGCCGCATAATCGCTCACGATTGCGCCATCGAAGCCCCATTCGCCGCGCAACACGTCGTGCAGCAGCCAGCGGTTGGCATGGCTCGGGACGCCGTCGATCTCGTTATACGACGGCATCACCGCGCCGATCCCGGTGCGCTTGACCACCGCGCGGAACGGCGGGAAGAAATCGGACCGCAACTCGCGCTCGCCGAGCGCGGCGGGCGCGACATTGTCCCCCGCCATCGGCTGGCCGTGGCCGGTCATGTGCTTCAAGGTCGCGAACACCTTGCCCGGCCCGAGCGTCTTGCCCTGCCCCTGCAACCCGGTGACCGCCGCGACCCCCATCTCGCCGCACAGATACGGATCCTCGCCGAACGTTTCCTCGATCCGCCCCCAGCGCGGATCGCGCGCGATGTCGACGACCGGCGACAGCGCGAGCACGGTGCCATGCGCGCGCACCTCGCGACCGATCACCGCATTGACCCGCTCGACCAGATCGCGGTCGAACGATCCCGCGAGCGCGATCGCCTGCGGAAAGCTGGTCGCCTCGGGTGCCATATAGCCGTGGAGCGCTTCCTCGTGGAACAGGATCGGGATGCCGAGCCGGGTCCGCGTCCGCGCCCAGTCCTGCGCGGCATTGACGAAGGCGATCGTGTCGGCAGGCTTGCGCCAGCGCCCGGTGACGTCCGCCCCGGTGTTGTTCGCGGTCGCCGCGCCGCCACGGTCCGAGGGCCGCGCGATCTGGCCGATGCCGTTGGGATAGGCCGTATCCGCACGGGTGGGCGCAAAGGCACGCGCTTCATCCATCACGTCGCGCTTGGTGGTGGACAGCGTGATGAGTTGCGCGACCTTTTCGTCGAGGGTCATGCGACCCAGCAGGTCGCTGACTCGAAGATCGACCGGCGCACGGCGGTCGCGATACACTGGTAGGGTTGCGGCGCGGACGCCACCCGGGAGCAGCCCGAGCGCGGAGACCGACGCGGCCCAGCGCAGAACGTCACGGCGAGTCGTCACGCGACGCCCATGCGTAGCGGAAATACGCGATCCGAGGGGCCGCTGCCCCGTGGCTCGTCCGTGACCAGACCCATCCGCATCCTTCCCATTCGTCGTCAGCGTGGCATTGCTCGCGATGCCATCGTTGTGTTAGCGTTATCATGCGTCAGGCGTTGCGGCTCTGTCAACGACCGCGCGGCAGACCGACGACCGGACCAATCCGGCGCGGGACGACGGAGGGTGATGATCGGCATGCGTAACCTCATGAAACGGACGATGGTCGCCGTGTTGCTCGCGGGGGTTGCGACTCCTGCGCTGGCCGAAGACGGCTATGACCTCTGGCTGCGCTATCGCCCGCTGCCGTCCGCGCAGGTTGCCGACGCCGCCGCGATCACCGTGCTTGGCGACACCCCGACGCTTCGCATCGCGGCTGCGGAACTGACGCGCGGCCTCTCCGGCCTGTCGGCGCACCCCGTTCCGCTCGTCGCCGATGCGCGCGCGGGTGCGGTCGTCCTCGCGGTCAGCAGCGCGCCGCAGCTTGCCGGCCTCAAGCTGCCGACCGCCGGGCTCGGACAGGAAGGCTATCTCGTCCGCGCGGTCGAACTCGACGGACGCCGCGTGACGCTCGTCACCGCGAACAGCGATCGCGGCGTTCTCTACGGCGCGTTCGCCCTGCTCCGCCGGGTGCAGACCGGCCATCCGCTTGCCGGAGTCGACCTTACCTCCACCCCGCATGTCGCTTTGCGCGTGCTCGATCATTGGGACAATCTCGATGGGACGGTCGAGCGCGGCTATTCGGGCCAATCGCTGTGGGACTGGTGGACGCTCCCCGACTATCGCGACCCGCGCTACACCGATTATGCGCGTGCCAATGCCTCGATCGGGATTAACGGCACCGTCCTCAACAACGTCAACGCCAAGGCCGAAAGCCTTACCCCGTTCTACATCGCCAAGGCTGCGGCACTCGCAGACATCTTCCGGCCCTACGGGATCAAGGTCTATCTCTCCGCGCGCTTCTCCGCGCCGATCGAACTTGGCGGCCTCAAGACCGCCGACCCGCTCGATCCCGCAGTCGCGGCGTGGTGGCGCGCGAAGTCGGACGAGATCTACCGCGCGATCCCCGACTTCGGGGGCTTCCTGGTAAAAGCCAATTCGGAAGGCCAGCCCGGGCCGCAGGACTATCACCGCACGCATGCCGACGGCGCGAACATGCTCGCCGCCGCCGTCGCGCCGCATCACGGGATCGTGATGTGGCGCGCGTTTGTCTATGCGCAGGAGAATGCCGAGGACCGCGCCAAACAGGCGTATGACGACTTCCATCCGCTCGACGGGAAGTTCGCGTCGAACGTGATCGTCCAGGTCAAGAACGGCGCGATCGATTTCCAGCCGCGCGAGCCGTTCCATCCTTTGTTCGGCGCGATGCCCAAAACGCCGCTGATGATGGAATTCCAGATCACCAAGGAATATCTCGGGCAAGCGACTCACCTCGCCTATCTCGGCCCGATGTTCGAGGAAACGCTGCGCAGCGATACGTTTGCGCACGGCAAGGGATCGACCGTCGCGCGCGTGGTCGACGGGACGCTCGATCATCACGCGCTGACGGGCATGGCTGGGGTCGCCAATATCGGGCGCGACCGCGACTGGTCGGGATCGACCTTCAACCAGGCGAACTGGTTCGCGTTCGGGCGGTTCGCGTGGAACCCCGACGACAGTTCAGACGCGATCGCGCGCGATTGGGCGGCGATGACCTTCGAGCCCGCGCCTGCGGTCGTCGGCCCGGTCGTGAAGATGATGGCTGGGTCGCGCGAAGCAGTGGTCGACTACATGACCCCGCTCGGGCTCGCGCATGTGATGGCGACGGGGCATCATTATGGACCGGGGCCGTGGATCTCGGATCTCCAGCGGCCCGAATGGAACCCTTATTATTACCACCGCGCGACCCGCGACGCGATCGGGATCGAGCGTGGGCCGAAGGGCAACGCCGCGACCGCGCAATATGCGCCCGCGCTCGCGCGGATGCTCGCCGACCCGAAGACGACGCCCGAGCGCGACCTCTTGTGGTTCCACCGCGTGCCGTGGACGTACCGGCTCAAGTCGGGCGAGACGGTGTGGCAGGGGATGGTCGGCGATTACGATCGCGGAGTGGGCTATGTCGCGGGGATGCGCGCGGACTGGGCGGCGCTCCGGCCGCGGATCGACGCCGAACGCTTCGCCAAGACCGCGAGCTTCCTCGACGTCCAGCAACGCGAGGCGCAGTGGTGGCGCGATGCGAGCCTGTCCTACTGGATGTCGGTCAACGCGCTGCCGCTACCGGCGGGGGTGCGACCGCCCGCGCATGATCTGGACTGGTACAAGGCGCAGCGGTTTCCTTACGCGCCCGGAAACCCCTGACTTGCCGAAAGCGTAAGGTTCGGCCCATAGTCCCGGGGACGAAAGGATCCGAATGACGGAAACACGACCCTCGCGGCGGCAGCATAACGTGCCGACGATCACCGATGTCGCGCGCAAGGCCGGGGTCTCGCCGATGACCGTGTCGCGCGTCATCAACGCCAAGGACACGGTCCGCGCGCAGACGCGCGAGCGGGTCGAGGCGGCGATCGCCGAGCTCAATTATGCGCCCAATGCCGCCGCGCGGACGCTTGCCGGGGGCGAGGAGATCCGGATCGGGCTGCTCCATTCCAACCCGAGCTTCGCCTATCTGAGCGCCTTCCTCGTCGGCAGCCTCGACCAGGCGAGCCGGAGCAACGTCCAGCTCGTGGTCGAGAAATGCGACGAGCCCGGGCAGGAAGCCGCGGCGGTCGCGCATCTGCTCAACGGGCGGGTCGACGGGATCGTGCTGCCGCCGCCGCTGAGCGATTCTCCCGACGTGCTGGCCGCTCTGGAGGCAGCGGGCGTGCCGATCGTCGCGGTCGCGACCGGGCGTGCGCCGCCCTGGGCGTTGTCGGTGAGCATCGACGATCGCCAGGCGGCGTATGACATGACGCGGCATCTGGGTACGCTCGGGCATCGCCGGATCGGGTTCATCACCGGCAACCCCAACCAGACCGCGAGCGCGGAACGGCTCGACGGCTATCGCGCGGCGCTCGCCGAGCTTGGCCTGCCCGATGATCCCGCTTTGGTCGAGGAAGGGCTGTTCACCTATCGCTCGGGGCTCGACGCGGCGGACCGGCTGCTCGAGCTCGCCGATCCGCCGTCGGCGATCTTCGCGTCGAACGACGACATGGCGGCGGCGACCGTCGCAATCGCGCATCGTCGCGGGCTCGACGTGCCGAGCGACCTGACGGTGTGCGGGTTCGACGATACCGCGCTGGCGACGACGATCTGGCCCGAGCTGACGACGATCCGCCAGCCGGTGGTCGAGATGTCGCGGATGGCGGTGGAACTGCTCGTCCATGCGATCCGGATGGGCAAGGCCGGGCGACCCGAGGATGTCGGCGAACCGCATGTGCTGGCGGACTATACGTTGATCCGGCGCCAGTCGGATGCGGCGCCGCGCGATCGCGGCTAGACGCCGCGCGCCCCAGACCGCTTACGAAAAAGGCGTCGCTCCGATCGGAACGACGCCTTTTTTGTGACCGCTGAAGGGGTGGCTTACCCCTCCATGTCCTCGAGCTCGCGCCCGCGGGTTTCGTTGACCATCGCCTTCACGAAGAAGAACGAGATCGCGGCGAACACCGCATAGCCGGTGTAGGTGACCGCGAGGCCCGGCGACACCACCAGCGCGGGGAAGCTGACCGAGATCGCCGCGTTGGCGATCCACTGCGCGAAGCCTGCGACCGCAAGCCCCGACCCGCGGATCTGGTTGGGGAACATCTCGCCGAGCATGACCCACATGATCGGGCCCCAGCTGAAGTTGAAGAAGATGACGTAGAGGTTCGCCGCGACCAGCGCGATCACGCCGTTGTTGCCCGGCAGCGATACCGCGCCGTCTGCGCCGGTGATCGCGGTCGAGAAGGCGTAGGCGACCGTCGCGAGCGTCACCGCCATGCCGGCCGAGCCGACCAGCAGCAGCGGCTTGCGGCCGATCTTGTCGACGAACGCGATCGTGAAGAGGCACGCGCCGATCGACAGGACGCCCGACAGGATGTTGGTCTGGAGCGCGTAATTCTCGGAAAAGCCGACCGCTTCCCACAGCGTCGCGCCGTAATAGAAGACGACGTTGATGCCGACGAGCTGCTGGAACACCGCAAGCCCGATGCCCGCCCACAGGATCGGGCGGATCTTGCCGGTCGTCTTGTCGCGCAGGTCGGACAGGCGCGGCTTGTGGTGATCGGCGGCGAAGCTGGCGCGGATCTCGGTGACCTTGCGATCCGCCTCGTCCTGACCGAACAGGCGGGCGAGGACGGTGCGGGCGCGCTCGTCATGCCCCTTGGACATCAGGTAGCGCGGGCTTTCCGGGATGATCAGCAGCGCGAGGAAATAGATCGCGGCGGGGATCGCCTGGAGCCAGAACATCCAGCGCCATGCGGGTTCGCCGAGCCAGAGGATCGCGGTCGAACCGCCGGCGTAACGCGCGAGCACGTAATTGGCGACGAACGCGCCGGTCAGCCCGGTGATGATCATCACCTGCTGGACGCTCGACAGCCGTCCGCGGATCGAGGCGGGGGTGACTTCGGAGATATAGACCGGCGAGATCACGCTCGCCGCGCCGACGCCGAGGCCGCCGATGATGCGCGCGATGATGAAGACAATCGAGGAGCCTGCGGCCCCCGCCGCGAGCGCGCTGACGAGGAACAGCGCGGCGGCGAGCATCATCACGCTGCGCCGCCCGATCCGGTCCGCGAGCCGGCCCGCGGTGAACGCACCGATCGACGAGCCGACGAGGATCGCGCCGACGTTGATCCCGATCCCGAGCTTGCCGAGATCGAACGCCGCCTCGAGCCCCTTCTGGGTGCCGTTGATGACGCCCGAATCATAGCCGAACATGAACCCGCCGATCGTCGCCACCGCGACGATCGCGGCAATGAAGCCGAAATTCACCTTGCTCATGTCCGGGCCCACCCCCGGCAGCGATACCGTCGCCATAGTCCGTTCCTTCTCCGTCTTTTATAGTTTTGCCGGCGTCACGGGGAGACCCGCGACGCCCGGATCGAATGCGAAAAGATTGCCCGCCTCGGGCTGCTCCGCCAGCGCGGCGGGGTCGAGCCCCTTGCGCGCGGTCGTCGCATAGGCGGTGCGCAGGTCGGGGCCGCCGAAGGCGATCTTGGTGATGTTGCCGACCGGAAAGCGTACCGACCGGAGCAACGCGCCCGCCGGATCGTAGCGCCGTACCGCCCAGCCGCCAAACAGCCCGGTCCACAGGCAATTCTCGGAATCGATCACGCAGCCATCGGGATGCCCCGCGCCGTCCTCGATCTCGATGTGCAGCTCGGGCGCGCCGAGCGACCCGTCGTCGTTGATCGCGGCGCGCCAGATCCGCTTGCCGAGCGTGTCGGTGTGATACAGCATCGTCCCGTCCGCGCTGATCGCCGGGCCGTTGGTAATCGCGACCGGCGGGAGGCCGCTGTCCTGCGTCACGCCGTCGGCGTGGCGGTGGAGCCGTCCGGTCAGGCTCGCCTCGGCGTCATCCATCGTGCCGAACCAGATCCGGCCCTTCGCATCGGTCGCCGCATCGTTGAGGCGGTTGCCCGGATGGTCGGGTTCGGGATCGTGGAGCAGCGTGAAGACGCCGGTCGCGGGATCGAAGCGGTGGAGCCCGGTCTTGACCCCGGCGACCAGGTCGCCCGCCTCGGTCGGGAGGACCCAGCCGATCTGGTCGGGCGCGGTCCAGTCCTGCGCGGTGCCGGTGGCGGGGTCGAAGCGATACAAACGGTGCGCCTTGATATCGACGAACCACAGCGCGTCGCCGATCCAGATCGGCCCCTCCCCGAGCGTCGCACCGACCGCGAAAACCGACTGGACCATTGCCCTTATCCCCTCAACGCCAGCCGGCATCGACGAAATAGTCGTGCCCCGTACACATGCGGGCATCGTCCGATGCGAGGAACAGCGCAAGCGCCGCGACGTCGAAGGGCTGGATCCGGCCATCGAGACATTGCGCGGAGACGATCTCGGCCTCGCCCTCGGGGGTGTACCATTTCTCCTGCCGCGGGGTCTGGACGTTGCCCGGCACGATCGTCGTCACGCGGATGTTGTCGCGCCCGAGATCGCGCGCGAGGCTGCGGGTCATCCCCTCGATCGCGGCCTTTGCGGTTTGGTAGAGGACGAGGTCCGGTAAGCCGAGATGCCAGCTGATCGACCCGAAGTTGACGATCGCGCCGCCGCCCGCGCGCTGCATGTGCGGCACTGCCGCTTGTGCCGCGAAGAACAGGTGGCGCAGGTTGACCGCCATCCGGTCGTCCCAATAGTCGGGCGTCACTTCGGCGATGCCGTGGCGGTCGTCGTTGGCGGCGTTGTTGATCAAGACGTCGATCCCGCCAAGCTGCTCGGCAACCGTCGCGATCGTGCTCTTGAGCGCATCGATGTCGCGCAGGTCGCAGCGGTAGAAGCCGCCGGGCGCGAACTTTTCCGCCACGGCGTCGCCCGCGGTCTGGTCGATGTCGACGAAACAGATCTTCGCGCGCTGTGCGGCGAACGCCTCGACCAGCCCCGCGCCGATCCCGGTCGCGCCCCCGGTGATGAGCACGCGCTTGCCCGCGAGGCTCGGATAGATCGCCCGCGTCGTCATCGTGGCGTCGGTCGGCATGGCCGTCACTGTTTCGTCTCCAGCAGGCCGCGTTGGGCCAGATTGGTCATCAGCGCGCCGATCCCGGTCTTCCAGGGCGCGGCATCGCGCGAGGTGACGACGCGGTTGACGAGGCGCCCGAGCTTGGCGCTTTCGATCGACACCGTGTCGCCGACCTTGTGGGTAAAGCCGCGGCCGGGTTCGTCGCGGTCCTGCACCGGCGCGAACAGCGTGCCGAGGAACAGCGCGAAGCCGTCGGGATATTGATGCTCGCTCAGCGTCTGGCGGACGAGCTCGAGCGGATCGCGGCTGATCTCGGCCATGTTGCTTGCGCCTTCCAGCACATAGCCGTCCTCGCCTTCGATCCGGAGCGCGACCTCGGCCGAGCGGACATCGTCGATCCCGAAACTGTCGTCGAACAGCCGCACCAGCGGGCCGAGCGAACAGGACGCATTATTGTCCTTCGCCTTGCCGAGCAAAAGCGCCGACCGCCCCTCGAAATCGCGCAGATTGACGTCGTTGCCGAGCATCGCGCCGACCGCGGTGCCGTTACTGTCGACCAGCAAGGCGATCTCGGGCTCGGGGTTGTTCCAGGTCGAATCCGAGCGAATCCCGATCTCGGCATCCGCACCGACCGTCGCGAGAACGGGGGCCTTGGTGAACACCTCGGCATCCGGGCCGATCGCGACTTCGAGATATTGCGACCACAGGCCATCGTCGATCAATGCCTGCTTGAGCGCCGCCGCCTCGGGCGTGCCCGGAACAACACCGCGGATCGACCCGCCGACGCGCGCCTCGAGGCGTTCGCGGATCGCGCTCGCCGCGGCGGGATCACCGCGCCCGCGTTCCTCGATCACGCGTTCGAGCGCGGAGACCGCGAAGGTGACACCGGCGGCCTTGATACATTGCAGGTCGAGCGGGCTGAGCAAGGCAACCGTGTCGATGGAGAAGGCGGGGAGCGGCGTGCCGCCCGCGCCGCTGAAATTGCCGCGATCGATCAGCGCGGAAACGGTCGGCGCGACGCGTGCCATGTCGAATGCCTGCCCGCGTACCAGCAGGATCGGCGACGGCCCGTCCTCAGTCTGGATACGGCCGATGAAAGTCCCCGCACCCCAGTCCCCCGGTAGCGCAGACGCCATTCCGCCTAGTTCCCCCCGCATATCCGCTCCACTCGACATTTTATTTTGATAGCGCTAACAACACCAGCGTCGGCGCGCTGTCAAGGCCGGGACAGTCACAAGATAGTGGCGTGGAGAGGAAACGGGATGAAAACGATCCGAACGATCGGGCTGGCCACTTTGGGGGTGCTGTTGCTGGGTGCTGCGTCGCCGCAGCCGACGCGCTGGGTCGGAAGCTGGGCAACCTCGCAGCAAATCCCCGAACCTCGCAACGCGCTGGCCGACACGCTGCTTTCAGATGCAACGCTGCGGCAGGTCGTCCGGCTGTCGGCGGGTGGCAAACACCTCCGTATCCAACTGAGCAATGCATTCGGGACCGAGCCGCTGCGCGTCCAGGCGGCGCATCTCGGGCTTGCGGGCACGGGCGCTTCGCTGATCGCGGGAAGCGACCGCGCGCTGACCTTCGATGGCGCAGCGGACGTGCTGATCCCGGCGGGGGCAAGCTACTGGTCCGATCCGGTGGCGCTGGATGCGCCCGCCTTGGCGTCGGTCGCGGTGTCGGTCTATCTTCCGGTCGCACCCAAGGGCCAGACGAGTCATCCCGGATCGCGCGCGACGAGCTACCTCGTTCACGGCAATCACGTCGCCGATCCCGCGCTGGCCGACGCGCAGACGACCGAGCACTGGTTCCAGCTTGCCGGGGTTGCGGTCGAGGCGGCTGCGCGCGTTCCGCGGGCGGTGGTGACGCTCGGGGATTCGATCACCGACGGACATGGCGCGACTACCAACGGCAACGACCGCTGGCCCGACCTGCTGGCGGAGCGGTTGCAGGCGGACCCTGCGACGCGCGGCGTCGGGGTGCTCAACCACGGGATCGGCGGCAACCGGCTGCTCGCGGACGGGCTCGGGCCGAACGCGCTCGCGCGGTTCGACCGCGACGTGCTTGCGCAACCGGGGGTGCGCTATCTGATCGTGCTCGAGGGGATCAACGATCTCGGCACGCTGACGCGCGAGGCGCCCGTCTCGCGCGAGGCACATGCGGCGCTGGTGGCGCGGATGATCGGCACGTACCGGCAGATCGTCGCGCGCGCGCATGCCGCGGGGATCAAGGTCTATGGCGCGACCATCCTGCCTGATGGCGGATCGGGCTATTATCACCCCGACGCGCAGAACGAGGCGGATCGCGCGGCGGTCAACGCATGGATCCGCGCGGCGGGGCATTTCGACGCGGTGATCGATTTCGATGCGGTGATGCGCGATCCGGCTGCGCCGACGAAGCTGCGCAAGGATTATGATTCGGGGGATGGGTTGCATCCGTCGCCGGTCGGGTATCGGGCGATGGCGCGGGCGGTTTCGTTGGGGTTGTTTCGGTAGGTAGGTGGTGTGCGCTCGGGTGTCTGCTTACGCCCAGTTGCCGCCATCGCGATAGTGCGTGGTAGGATACGTTGTCTTTTTTAGGAGATCGATCGATGGACAACACGCCTGGGTTCAAGCGCTACCAACGCATTCAATTATGGGGAGTTTTGCTTGTCGCCACGGTCGTAATTATAGACGTGGCGCTCGGCTGGCTTAAAATCTGATCCAGCTAACCTATGTCCGCTTCCCACCAATCTTTGCCGTTCAGCCTGATAAGTCGCGTCTGATTTTCCTGGGGTCAC
>CAZNQA010000001.1:149589-207957 GCA_964575105.1 uncultured Stakelama sp. | reverse complement strand
CCACCAATCTTTGCCGTTCAGCCTGATAAGTCGCGTCTGATTTTCCTGGGGTCACGCCCGCCCCTTTCGTCATCCCCGCGACGGCGGGGATCCATACTGGCTGACCGCGCAGGACTGGACGGACGGTGGCAATGACCCGTCGGACGCAATGCAGTCACGCACCCCCATCTCCCCGGCGCGACAGCCCCGCCGCGCGTGCTTGCGCGAACAGCCGCCCGAAATCGGTCTCGTCGATCGCGCCCATCACCAGCATCGGCCCGGCGAGATAGCCCGGGGTCCCGGTGAGCCCGATCGCATACGCCTCCTGCCCGTTCGCGCGCAGGCGCGCCGCGACGCGATCCGCGTGCCCGGCAAGCCACGTGGTCACGCGCGCCCAGTCGCCGCCCGCCTGTACGACGACATCGCGGAGCATGGCGTCATCGATTGCGCGACTGTCGGTCATCAGCCGGCGGTGGACGGCGGGGTAGATCCCCTGCTCGGCGGTCGCGAGCGCGATACTTGCGGCGCGTTCGGAGGGCGGCCCGAAGATCGGCCAGTCCTTGTAGATCATCCGCACCTTGCCGTCGCGCCGCACCGCTGCCTCGAGCGCCGGAAACGCCTGGCGACAGGCGGGGCATCGATAGTCGCTGAACACCGCGAACCGCACCGTCGCATCGGCTGGGCCGGCCTCGGGCGCGCCGCCGCCATCGAGGATCGCAGCCGCGCTTGCGCCGATGTCGCGTCCGACCGGTTCGGTGTGCCGCAGAGCCTGGCTGACCGCCCAGCCGCCAACGATGACGGCGCCGAGTTGCACGGCCTGCCGCCGGTTGAGCGGTGCCGGCATGGTCAGTGCGCTCCCGGTTCGGTGCGTGGCGTCGGGACGCGGTGACGCGGCGCTGGCAGATCATCCATAGCGTCTCCTACCGTGCCAGCGGGACGACCGCTATCGGGCGATTCCGGTTCTTCGCCTCGTGGGAGCAGCAACCCCGCCGAAACGAAAACTGACAATATAGCAATGTTCTGGAACAGTTGCGGTCCCGAAACGTAGGAGCGGGGACTTCGAGGGATTGCAGGCTATGGCGCAACGAGACGTACACGCGGTCGGGACGGTGATGCCCGCGCATCCGATCCATACTCTGCTCGCGGCGTTTCCCCTCGCCTTCTTCACCACCGCCTTCCTGACCGACCTCACGTACGTCAACACCGCCGAGATGCAGTGGGCGAACTTCTCGGTCTGGTTGATCACCGGCGGGTTGATCATGACGGTGCTTGCGGCGATCGCGGGGATCGTCGATTACGCGCGCAACCGCCACGCGCGCCGCGCGCCGCGACCTTGGTTCCATAGCCTGCTCAATCTGGCAGTGCTGGTGCTGGGGACGATCAACGCGTTCGTCCACAGCCGCGACGCCTGGACTTCGGTGATGCCGACCGGGATCCTGCTGTCTGCGATCGTCGCGGTGCTGGTGATCGCGGCGAGCTGGACCGGTGTCTCGGTCGCCCATCGTACTACTGCAGGAGTCGCCTGATGCGCCGTCTTACTCCGCTCGTCCTTGGTGTCGCGCTGGCGTCGTGCAGCGGCGCGGGCGGCTCGACCGAGAAGCAGATCGGCGCGAACCCGCTGCTCCCCGCGATCAACCAGTATCTCGTCCCGCCGATGCATGTCGCGCCGGTCTCGACCTGGAAGGCGGGCGAGGCCCCGATTGTCGCGCCCGGGCTGCAGGTGACCGCGCTTGCGACCGGGCTCGCGCATCCGCGCCAGCCGTTCGTGCTGCCCAACGGCGACGTGCTCGTGGTCGAGGCGAACGGCCCGGGGAGCGAGCCGGCGAAACGGCCCAAGGAAATCATCATGGGGCTGGTGCAGGGCTATGCCGGCGCGGGCGCAAAGGGCGGCAACCGGATCACGCTGCTGCGCGACACCAATGGCGACGGCAAACCCGATGTGCGCAGCGTGTTCCTCGACCATCTCCACTCGCCGTTCGGGATCGCCTTGGTCGGGGGCAACCTGTACGTCGCCAATACCGATGCGATCGTGCGCTTTCCCTATGTCACCGGACAGACGAAGATCACCGCGCCGGGGGTGAAGCTGACCGATTTGCCGGGCGGGCCGATCGACCATCACTGGACCAAGAGCCTCGTCGCGAGCCCCGATGGCAGCAAGCTGTATGTCGGGGTCGGATCGAACAGCAACATCACCGAGAACGGGATGGAAGCCGAGAAGAACCGCGCGGCGGTGTGGGAGGTCGATCCGAAGAACGGCGCGTCGCGACTGTTCGCGACGGGCTTGCGCAACCCCAACGGGCTGACCTTCAACCCGGCGAGCGGGCAATTATGGGCGGTGGTCAACGAGCGCGACGAGATCGGGCCGGATCTGGTTCCGGATTACATGACCTCGGTAAAGGACGGCGCTTTCTACGGCTGGCCGTACAGTTACTGGGGGCAGCACGTCGATCCGCGCGTGATGCCGCAGCGGCCCGACCTCGTGAAGAAGGCGATCCTGCCGGATTACGGGTTGAGCTCGCACGTCGCGCCGCTCGGGCTGGTTTTCTATGCCGGCACGAGCCTGCCTGCAGCTTATCAGGGCGGCGCGTTCGTTGCCGAGCATGGCAGCTGGGATCGTGGGATTCTCAACGGTTACAAGGTGGTCTATGTGCCGTTCGCGGGCGGCAAGCCGAGCGGCAAGGCGCAGGACGTTGTGACCGGGTTTGTCGGCGGCAACGGCAAGGCGCGCGGGCGTCCGGTCGGGCTGGCGGTCGACACGTCGGGCGCCTTGCTGATCGCGGACGATTTGGGGAATACGGTGTGGCGCGTGACCGCCAAGACCCCGCCGATGGCGACGGCTTCGCTGCGATAAGCCGATACCGCTTCCCCGGCGAAGGCCGGGGCCCAGTGGCGGATGTCGAGGTAAGCCAGGTCACGCCTCGATCCCGATCGTTTCGCTACTGGGCCCCGGTTTCCGCCGGGGAAGAAAGGCGTTTGCGGCTTGCCGCTTGTGGACGGTCGGCTACCACGGTCCTTCCCCGGGAAGGACCCGACCATGAAGCCGCACTCCGTCACAGCCCTCGCGCTTGCCGCCGTCATGCTTGCGACGCCCGCGGTGGCGGACGTTTACGACACGCGAGTCGCGCATGTCCTGCGCACGACGCCGCTGATCGACGGGCATAACGACTGGCCCGAGACGCTGCGCGACCGCGAAGGCGAGAAACGCTGGAGCGTCGATCTCGCCGCCGGGCTCGACCGGCGTACGCCCAAATACGACACCGACATCGCGCGGCTGCGCAAGGGCGGGGTCGGCGGGCAATTCTGGTCGGTCTATGTCGATGCAGCACTTCCCGGGCTCGAACAGGTCAAGCAGACGCTCGAGCAGATCGATTTCGTCCACCAGATCGTCGCGCGCTATCCGAAGGACTTCGCGCTCGCCCGCACCGCGGACGACGTGCGGCGGATCCACCAGTCGGGGCGGATCGCGTCGCTGATCGGAGTCGAGGGCGGCGGGCAAATCGACGGCAGCCTGTCGGTGCTGCGCGCCTATCACGATCTCGGCGCGGGGTATCTGACGCTCACGCACTCGCGGACGATCGCCTGGGCGGACTCGGCGACCGACGACCCGCGCCACGGCGGGCTGACTCCGTTCGGCGAGGCGGTGGTCGGCGAGCTCAATCGGCTCGGGATGCTGGTCGATCTCAGCCATGTCAGCGAGGAAACGATGCGCGACGCGCTGCGCGCGACGAAGGCGCCGGTGATCTTCTCGCACTCGGGCGCGCGCGCGGTGGACGACCATCCGCGCAACGTGTCCGATGCGGTGCTCAAGCTGGTCGGCGCGAATGGCGGCGTGGTGATGGCGGATTTCGCGCCCGTCTACGTGTCCGATGCGTATCGCCGCTGGTCGGCGGACAAGGCGGCGGAGGCGACCCGTCTCAACGCGCCACCGTTCGGCGGGCTGTATATCGGGCAGCCCGAAGCGGCGGCGCGCGCGATGGAGGACTGGCTGACCAGGCATCCCGCGCCGCGTGTGACGCTGTTGCAGGTGGCGGACCATATCGAGCATATCGCACGGGTGGCGGGGGTCGATCATGTCGGGATCGGGTCGGATTTCGACGGGGTCGGGAGCGTCTTGCCCGAGGGGCTGGGCGACGTATCGACCTACCCCGCGTTGCTTGCCGAACTGATGCGGCGCGGGTGGAGCGACGGCGATGTCGCGAAGCTTGCCGGCGGCAACGTGCTGCGCGTGATGGCAGACGCGGAGAGGGTGGCGAAGGGGATGGCGGGGACGTTGCCGGCGACGGGGGCACAGATCGGGATGGATGCGGGCGGAGCCCCCGCACGGTAGCGTTGAAGGGCGTTTGCCTGGATCCTCCATTCCGGGATGTAGGAATGGGGCTGTAAAACAGCGTGGAATTTTTTGCGCTTTCTTCCTCCATCCTTCCCCGGCGAAGGTCGGGGTTCCAGTAGCGGAACAGAAGAATGCGAGCGCCTGCGCTCCGTTACCTCGGTCCTCTCTACTGGGCGCCGGCCTTCGCCGGGGACGCGGAAGTGGAGCAGCACGAGCCTGCCCGTTCGTTTCGAGCGAAGTCGAGAATCCCGCGCTGTGCAAGACCGGAGCGGCGGGGAGGCTTCGACGATGCGCGGCTGGCAGGGACTTGCGCGGGTATCGTGGAGGTGGTTGCGGACGACTCCTAAGCCCCTCCCCTTCACCCGACACTGGGTTGGGGGTGGGGCAGTCAGCAGAACTGCACTCTCTGCGAGGCACTTCCCCACCCCAACCCCTCTCCTGAAGGGGAGGGGCTTGGAGAGGTTCTCGCGTATCCTGCAACTCTTTGGCTGCGGAACAATGGTGCGATACGGGGGGCCAACCTACCCCCCGTAAGCGGCTGCCTTCGCAAGCACCGAACGCGCCTGCTTCAGATGCGGGATATCGAGCATCCGCCCGTCGAGCCCGACTGTCCCTGCCCCGCCCGCCGCATCGAACGCCGCCACCACGCGCTCGGCGAACGCGACTTCTTCCGCATCCGGCAGATAGCTTTCGTTGATCGCCGCAACCTGCGCCGGGTGGATCGCAAGCCGCCCGGTGAACCCCTCCGCGCGCGATGCACGCGACGAGGCGCGCAACCCCGCGTCGTCGCGGAAATCGACGTACAGCGTGTCGACCGCCTGTACCCCTGCCGCCTTCGCGCCGAGCAGCGTCAGCGTCCGCACGGTGCGATAGGTCAGCGCCCAGCCGCCCGCCGGATCGAGATTGGTCGACGCGCCCAGCGCCGCCGCGAGATCCTCCGCGCCCCAGGTCAGCCCGGCAAGCCGTGGCTGCGGCACCCTCGCATAGTCCCCCAAAGTGAACGGGGCAGCCGCGGTCTCGGTCGCGACCGGCAGGATCGCGATCGATCCGGCGGCCAGCCCCGTCTGCGCCTCGAGCGCATCGAGATAAAAGGACAGTTGCGCGATGTCGGCGGGCCCGGCGCATTTGGGGAGCATCACGCCATCGGGTGCCGCCGCCACCACCGCGACGAGATCGTCGAGCGCCATCCCGCTGTCGAGCGGGTTGATCCGCACCCACAGCTGGCTGGTGCGGGCCTCCTGCGGCCGGTCCGCGAGCAGCGCCGCGACGAGCTCGCGGCCGCGCGGCTTGTGCTCGGGCGCGACCGAATCCTCGAGATCGAGGATCAGCGCATCCGCGCCGGTGCCATCGGCCTTGGCGAGCTTCTTCTCGCTGTCGCCGGGGATGAACAGCCACGAGCGCAGGTCGATCATGCGGCGTCTCCCGCGGGGGTCTTGCGCTGGAGGCCGGTGCGCTTGCACGTCGCGACGAGTTCGTCGCGCTGGTTGAACGCGCGGTGGACGAAGGTGACGATCCCGGCGTCGGGGCGCGAGCGGGATTCGCGCAGGTCGACCACCTCGGTCTCGATCCGCAGCGTATCGCCGATGAACACGGGGGCGGGAAAGCGCACTTCGTCCCACCCGAGATTGGCGACCGCGGTGCCGAGCGTGGTGTCGCCGACCGACACGCCGACCATCAGCCCGAGCGTAAAGGTCGAGTTGACGATGACGCGGCCGTAGTCGCTGGTCTTCATGTACTCGGCATCGAGGTGAAGCTGCGCGGGGTTGTGCGTCAGCGTCGAGAACAGCAGATTGTCGGTCTCGGTCACGGTGCGCCGGATCGCGTGCGCGAAGGTCTGCCCGACTTCGAGCTGCTCGAACCACAATCCCGCCATCGCCTGCCGCTCCTGATCTACTGCCCTGTACCGGGCCTGCCTGTGTTGCGGAGACGGCCATACCAGCGATTTCGGGAAGGGCCAGAGTAGGATGCCCTCCGTACGTCCCCCTCCCCGTTCGTTTCGAGCGAAGTCGAGAAACCTGAGGTGGTGCCGGGTTTCTCGACTACGCTCGAAACGAACGGGAGAGGAATGAGCCTGTCACAACGCCGCGATGAACGCGCGCGCGTTGGCGCCGACCTGCTCCGCGCTTGCGCCGACCGAATACAGCGCCCCGCCCAGCCCGAAGCCGGCAGCGCCCGCCGCGGTCCACGCGGCCATGCCCTCGGGGGTGATCCCGCCGACCGGCAGCACGCGCGCAGCCTTGGGCAACACCGCGCGCATCGCCTTGAGCACGACCGGGCTCGCCGCTTCCGCCGGGAACAGCTTGAGCGCAGTCGCGCCCGCCTCGAGCGCGGCGAACGCCTCGCTCGGGGTCGCGATGCCGGGGAGCGAGACCAGCCCCGCCGCCGCGCTCGCCGCGATCACGCGGAGGTTCATGTTGGGGGAGATGATCATCGTCCCGCCCGCTGCCTGCACCGCCGCGACGCCGTCGACATCGAGCACCGTCCCCGCGCCGACGATCGCACGCCCGGCGAACCGCTTCGCCAGTCGTGCCACGCTGTCGAGCGGGTCGGGCGAGTTCATCGGGACTTCGATCAGCGTGAACCCTGCGTCGACCAGCGCCTCGCCGATTGCCTCGACCTCGTCGGGGCGGACCCCACGGAGGATCGCGACCAGCGGGCAGCGCGCGAAGGCGGCGTCGAAATCGGCGATCATGGTCATGCGATCATTCTCCAGGCGCTTGCGCAAGCGCGATGATGCCGGCGGCAAAGGCGGCGTGGCTGTCGACCACATGCGGCGTGCCGCCATTCGCCGACACCGCAATGGCATAAAGCCCGCCAAGGTCGGGGTCGGACAGGATATGGACATCGCCCGTGCCGCTTGCGAGCCGCACCGCGACGTCGCTGCCGATCAGCAGCCCGCTGGCGTAAGAGGCGGCGTCGGAATCGTCGCGCTGGCCGAGCAGCTTGCTAGCACGGATGCCGAACAGCGCGGCGGACAGGTCGCGCCGCTTGCCCGCCTCGACGCCGTCGCGGAACGCCGCGCCGGGGGTGACCGTGCCGCCGAGCTGCTTCGAGAGGAGCCCGTGGCCGCGTAGCAGCGCGAACAGTTCGCCGGTCATCGCCGTAGTGAAGTCGACCACCACGCCGCCGTCGACCCGCGCCCATTTGCAATGCGTACCGGGCTGGCAGAGCAAACCGTCGCGTGGCACCACGCCCGCCGCGATCGCGCCGAGCAGCTGGATTTCCTCGCCGCGCATCACGTCCGCGCGCGCGCCGTCGCGCAGTGACAGGCCGGGGACGATCGCGGTGCGGTGATCGATCCAGCCGAGCCGTGGCGCGATCGTGTCGATCCCGGCGGGGACGCTGACATAGGGCACGTCGCGCCAGCCGATCGTCGAGCCGACCATCCCCGCGAGCAGCATCGGCAGATCTCCGAAGCGCGCGCGCAGATCGGCGACTTCGGCGGAGAAGCCATCGGCGGGGACCGCGGTCACCCCGCGCGCATCGCGTTCGGTCGCGACGACCTGCCCGTGTTCGATGCGATAGACGCGGCGGTTGGTGGTGCCCCAGTCGACCGCGAGGAAGGCGTCGCCAAAGGCCGAAGCGCGGGATGAGGTCATTGCTGCGCGTCCTTCGCGGCGCCGGCCGAGGCGGGATCGGTACGCCTCCGGGGAGGCGGGTCGCGCCCTATTGATCCGACTTATCGTGCTTGTCCAGCGGTCGGGCCTGACCTGCGCGGTCCTACCTGCCCGATACTACCTGCCCGATACTACCCGCCCGGTGGGGCCGGATCGCGTCGCTTGCTGCCCCTCCCGCGGCGCTCTATGGCCACAATACTCAGACCGAAGACGAGACCAGCCATGCCCGACGCCGCTGCACACCCGATCCGCCTTGCGATCGTCGGAATCGGGAAAATCGCACGCGACCAGCATGTGCCTGCGATCGCGGGCGATCCCCGGTTCCAGCTGGTGGCGACGGCGGACCCGCACGGCAGCCTGCCGACCGTGCCGGGGTATCCCGATCTCGCCGCGATGCGCGCCGCCCTTCCCGATCTCCAGGCGGTCGCGATCTGCACCCCGCCCGGCTACCGCGCCACGATCGCAGCGGAGGCGATCGATGCGGGGCTGGCAGTGTTGCTCGAGAAACCGACCGCGGCGACGCTGGCGGAGGCCGAGGCGATCGTCGCGCGCGCTGCGGCGGCGGGAACCACGCTGATGACGACGTGGCACTCGCGCGAGGCGGCGGCGGTCGGCGAAGCGCGCGACTGGGTCGCCGGGCGGCGGGTCAGCACGGTCGCGATCACATGGAAGGAAGACATCCGCCGCTGGCATCCCGGGCAGGAATGGATTCTCGCGGAGAACGGGTTCGGCGTGTTCGATCCCGGGATCAACGCGCTGTCGATCCTGACCGCGATCCTGCCCGATCCGGTAACGGTCGAGACCGCGCACATCGCGATTCCCGAAGGTCGCGCCGCACCGATCGCGGCGACGCTGGCGATGGCATCCGGCACGGTCGCGATCAGCGCCGACTTCGACTTCCTCCAGACCGGGCCGCAGCGCTGGGACATGCGGATCGACACCGATCGCGGGACGCTGTTGCTCAGCGACGGGGGCGCATCGATCGCGATCGACGGGGAAACCGCGCGAACCGCGGACAATATCGAATATCCGGCGATCTATGCGCGGTTCGCCGAGCTTGTCGCGGCGGGGGCGTCGGAGGTCGATCTTGCGCCGCTGCACCTGGTCGAGGATGCGCTCGCGGTGGCGACGCGCGAGACGGTCGCGCCGTTCGCCTTCTGACCCGGCCCGCCGCTACCGTCGTACCGCGGCGATATCCGCCTCGCTCCAGCCGCCACCCATCGCCTGATACAGCGCGACGTACGACGTCAGCCGGTCCGAATTCGCCTGCACCAGCGCGAGTTCGGCGGTGAGCAGCCCGCGTTGCGTATCGAGCTGGTCGAGATACGACGAATAGCCCGCGCGATAGCGGTTCGACGCGTTGCGCAGCGCCGCCGCGAGCGCATCGCGCTGCCCGCGGATCGCCACCGCCTGCTGGCCCGAGCGCTGGACCCCGGCGAGGCTGTCGTCGACGTCGCGGAACGCGCTGAGCGCGGCGCGGCGATAGGCGTAGGCCGCCTGGTCGCGGCGCGCGGTCGCCGCCTCGGTGCTCGCACGCAGCCGCCCGCCGTCGAACAGCGGCGACAGGACGCTTCCGCCGAGCGAGAAGACCCCGACCGGATTGGCGAGCGCGGTCGTCAGGATCACCCCGACGGAGCCGGTCAGCGCGACATTGGGGAGCATCGCCGCGCGCGCACTGTCGAGGCTGCGATCCGCCGCGACGAGCAGTTGTTCCGATTGGTACAGATCGGGACGTCGCCGCAACAGATCCGCGGGCAGCCCCGCGGGGATCGGTGGCAGCGCCAGCGCGGTCAACGCAGCGCCGCGCGGGATCGCGCGGGGGTTATCGCCGAGCAACAGGCTGAGCGCATCCTCCTGTCGCGTGATCGCGAGTTGCGCCTGCGGGATGAGCTGTTCGGTCGCGCGATATTCGCCCTCCGCCTGATGCAGCTCGAGGTTCGAGGTATAGCCCGTCTCCGCGCGCCGCCGGGCGATCCGCAGGCCGTCGCCACGCGCCGCGAGCGTATCGCGCGCGACCGCGAGGCGGGCGTCGAGCGCGCGCAGCGTGATGTAGCCGCTCGCGACGCTGCTCGCGAGACCGAGCCGGACGACATCGCGTGCGCCTTCGGTCGCCAGCAACTGCGCGCGCGCGGCGGCGCTGGCATTGCGAAGCCGGCCGAACAGATCGGGGTCGTAGCTCGCGCTGACCGAAGGCGTCGTCGAGAGGTTGGTGGTCGGGGTGCCGAACGCGCTTAGCGTACGCGCGTCCGATGCCGGCAGACTGCCGCTGACACTCGGGACGAGTTGCGCACGGGCAAGGCGTTCGCCCGCGCGCGCTTCCTCGACCCGCGCCGCCGCGGCGCCAAGATCGGGATTGCTGGCGAGTGCCTGCGCAACGAGGTGCGTCAGCACCGGATCCCCGAACGCATTCCACCAGTCCGTGCGGATCGGCGCACCCGGACCGAAGGCGGTCCGCCACGCGGGCGGCGGCACCACGGCGGTCGCGGTGGGCGCCGCCGGGCGCGGACCGATGCATCCCGCGAGCGCGAGCATCGCGGCCACACCGCCAAACGCGCGTTTCATCGGACGCGCGGCCCCGACGCCGTATCTACCCGCGCCTGCACCGACATCCCCGGGCGCAAGCGCGCCGCGAGCGGCTGGCCGGGATCGATCTTGATCCGCACCGCGATCCGCTGCGGGACCTTGGTGAAATTGCCCGTCGCATTGTCCGCCTTGATCACCGCGAATTCGGACCCGGCGGCGGGCGACAGCCGCTCGACGTGTCCGGTCAGCCGCGCATTGGCGAGCCCGTCGACGGTGAAGCTGGCGGGCTGGCCGACCGCCATCCGCGCGGTCTGCGCTTCCTTGTAATTGGCGATGACCCAGGTCTCGGGCGGGACGAGGAACATCAACTGCGACCCCGCGGTGACATATTGCCCGACGCGCACGCCGACCTCGCTCAGCCGTCCGGTCTCGGGGGCGCGGACGATCGTGTTGTCGAAATCGATCTGCGCGAGCCGCTGCGCCGCATCCGCGCCGCTGACCCCGGCACGCTGCCCGCCGCGCCCGACCTCGACCGTGCGGATGTCCTGCCGCGCGATCTCGCGCGCGGCGTTCGCCTGGAGCACGCCCGCCTGCGCCTGGCGCAGCGCCGCGAGCGTCTGGTCGCGTTCGCGCAACGACACCGATCCATCGGTGACGAGATCGTTGACCCGGTTCATGTCGGCCTGCGCACGGAGCAGCTGCGCCTTCGCATTGGCGACCGCGGCGTCCTGCGCCTGCAGGCTGGCGGCACGCGCGCGTGCGGTCTGGTCGCTGTTGGCGAGGGTCGCCTGTTGCGCGGCGACCTGCGCCTTGGCCTGATCGACGCGCTGGCGGTAGATCCGGTCGTCGATCCGGACCAGTGGCTGGCCCTGCGTGACGGTCGCGAAATCGCGCTCGAGCACCGCAGTGACATAACCGCTGACCTGCGGACTGATCACGGTGGTGCGGCCGCGGACATAGGCGTTGTCGGTCGACTCATTCGCGGTCGCGAACGGTGGGAGCCGCCACGCGGACAGGACTGCGCCGATCCCGACCAGCGACAGCACCACCGCAACGATCAGCGCGGTGCGCGACGGACGCGGCGGACGCCAGCCCGACCCGACCGGGGCGGCAGGAGCGGCGGGCGCAGCGGCAGCGGCGGCGTTCTCCTCCGCCTTCGCTTCGGTAACGGGGGCCGCCGCAACGGGGCTGGCTGGCGGCGGTTGGCGGATGTCGGTCATGCAGGGGCCTTGGCAACCGTCGCGCGACGCTGACGCCATTCGCGACGGATCAATAGAATCGCGAGATAGGTAGTCGTGAGCCCCGCGAGAATAGCGACGAGCCGGAAGGTGTCGTCATACGCCAGCACGTTCGCCTCGCGCGTCGCGGTCTGCGCGAGCAAGGCGCCGCCTTCGGCGCTGCGCAGCGTCGGGTCTCCGAGCACGCGACCGACCGCGCTCCCGCCGGCAGCGATCCGCGCGGTGACGATCGGGTCGGTCGGGTCGAGCGTCTGGACGATCGCTGCGCTGTGCGCCTTTTCGGAGATCGTCTGGTACGTGCCGAGCAACGCCGCGCCCCCCAGCGACCCGAGCGCATTGACCATGCCGAACAGCGCGAGGAAGCTGATGACGTGCCCCGCCCCCGCCTGCAGCGCGCGCGTCATCCCGAACAGCAGCGACGGCCCGAGGAAGAAGGTACCCGCGAATGCGATCACCGCCTGCGTCAGGTAAAGCTGCGGCGGGCGGGTAAGGCTGGTCGAGAGCGAATCGACATAGGCGGCCACCGCGACCAGCCCGATCGCGAGCATCACCGGATGCGCGAGCCGGTTGACGTCGAGCGTCACCGCGCTCGCGATCACCCCTGCGATCGAGGCGAGGAAGATGATCACGAACAGCGTGTGGAACTGGTCGTTGTTCTGCCCGAGCACGGTCAGTAGCCCGACCGCGGCATAGGTCTGTTCGGACAGCACAAGTCGCGCCATCAGCGTGACGATCGTGAAGCGCACGATATCCGCGCTACCGAGCCAGCGCGTGTTGAGCAGTGGATTGGGTCGGCCGTGTTCGAGCACCAGCGCGGTGGCGAGCATCGGGATCGCGATGACGAGGCACCAGCCGATCCACGGCGCCTCGAACCACCAGACCAGCCGCCCCTGCCCCAGCACCGCCGAGAACAGCGCGATCGACACCGCGAACAGCGTGAAGGTGACGAAATCCATCGGCTCGAACGCAGGCTTGCGCTCGGTCGGCGGGAGCCGAAGCAGGCTGACCGCGACCAGCGACAGAACCGCGAGCCCGAATTCAAACAGATACAGCGCGCGCCACTGCGACATCGCGAGCAGGTCGGGCGAGAACAGCCGCGCGAGCGGGGTCGCGCATTGCGGAATGCCGATCCCGACGACCAGGGCGCGCAAGCGCCACTTGGTCGGCAGCGCCTGCATCATGTAATAGAGGCTGAGCGAACTGAGCGCCGCCCCCGCCATCCCGCTCGCCGCGCGGACCGCAACCGCAGACCAGAAGCCGTGGACGAACAGATGCGCAAAGGCGAACAGCACATACAGGCCGAGGAAGATGATCGTGAACGGCCGAAGCCCATATTGCTGGCGGAACTTGATCAGCAGCAGGTTCATCGATGCGTTGGTCATCACATAGACCGTCGGCAACCAGGCGATTTCGGTCGGATCGAAGCCAAGCGATCCTTGCAGCGTCGTGGTGTTGACAGAGATCAGCGCAGTGCCAAGCCCGCCGGTCAGCCCGACCAGTACCGCGATGATCCCGTAGGCAAGCCGCACCGCCGGTGTGTGTTCGGGCGACGCCGGCGACCCCGGCAGCGCGGGGCGCTCGTGCGGCGCGAACGTCCATTGTTCCTCGGTCAGGAAATGGCGAATACGGCTGGCGAGCATCCTCCCCTCCTACGCAGGATCGGCGGATGGGATCAATCCATCAGGAGGCGGAGAAACAGTCGCATTTTATTACAAACGCCAGTTAGGTGATTGATCTCGATCAGCCCGCGTCGCGTACGCTACCGCTACGGCAGAACATTGCAGGAGAGGTGTCCGTGTCCAATTGTCCAACCGGGGTGGCCGGGCTCGATGAAATCCTGGCCGGGGGCCTCGAAGCCGGGCGACTGTTCCTGCTCGAAGGTACGCCGGGGGCGGGCAAGACGACGATCGCCACGCAGTTCCTGATGCACGGCGCGGAAGCCGGGGAGCGGGTGCTGTACATCACGCTGTCGGAAACCGAGGAGGAACTGCGCGCGGGGGCGAAGTCGCATGGCTGGTCCTTTCCGCCGTCCTTCACCATCTTCGAACTGGTCCCGCCCGAGGCGTTGCTCAACGACGACCAGCAGCAGAGCCTGCTGTATTCCTCCGACCTCGAGCTCGGCGAGACGACCAAACGGGTCTTCGAGGCGTTCGAGAAGATCAAGCCGACCCGGGTCGTGCTCGACAGCCTGTCGGAGATCCGGCTGCTCGCACAGAGCTCGTTGCGCTATCGCCGGCAGATCCTCTCGCTCAAACATTACTTCGCACGGCATGACGCGACGGTGCTCATGCTCGACGATCTGACCGCCGACGTGATGGACAAGACCGTCCACAGCGTCGCGCATGCGGTGATCCGGCTCGAGGAACTCTCCCCGACGTATGGCGCGGAACGCCGCCGTATGCGCGTGCTGAAATATCGCGGGCGGCGCTATCGCGGCGGCTATCACGATTTCATCATCGATACCGGCGGCGTCCGTGCGTTCCCGCGGCTCGTCTCCGCCGAACATCGCGGGCGCTTCGCGCGCGAAATTGTTCCGATCGACAATGCGGAATTCAATGGGCTGATTGGCGGCGGGTTCGAACGCGGCGCGAGTACGCTGATCCTCGGCCCGGCGGGCACGGGCAAGTCGCTGCTGACGCTCAGTTTCGTCAAGGCGGCGGTCGAGCGTGGCGAATGTGCGGCGATGTTCGTGTTCGACGAGGAGCTCGGGTTGCTGTTCGACCGGGCACTCGGGCTCGGGATCGACCTGCAGGCGATGGTCGATACCGGGCATCTGGTGATCGAGCAGATCGACGCCGCCGAACTCACCCCGGGCGAATTCTCCGAACGCGTGCGAAACTGCGTCGAGCGGCGCAAGGTGCGGACCGTCGTGATCGACAGCCTCAACGGCTTTCAGGCGGCGATGCCCGAGGAGCAGGCGCTGATCCTCCACATGCACGAACTGCTGCAATATCTGAACCGGCAGGGCGCGATGACCTTCCTGACGGTGGCGCAGCACGGGCTGTTTGGCGACATGAAATCCCCGGTCGACGTCACCTACCTCGCCGATACGGTCATATTGCTCCGATATTTCGAGGCAGTTGGTCGGGTCCGACGCGCGATTTCGGTCGTTAAGAAGCGTATGGGTCACCACGAGGACACGATCCGCGAATTCACGATCGGCGGTACCGGCATCACGCTGGGACAGCCGCTCACGACATTCCAGGGCGTTCTTCGCGGGGTTCCGAAGTTGATCGGCGACGACGCACCGTTGCTGGACATGACACAGGCTTGACCGTTTCTTGAACAACACCCTTGCCGAAGGCGCTATCATCCTTGCCCCGCGCGGTCGCGACGCGGCGATCGCGCAGGCCATGCTGGTCGAAGGGCAGTTGCAGGCGGCGGTCGCGCGTGATCTTGCCGCGCTGGTCGCGGCGTTGCACGAGGGGGTCGGCTTCGCGATCGTGACCGAGGAAGCGTTGCGCGGCGCCGATCTGCGCGCGCTGACCGACGTGCTGGGCGAGCAGGCGGAATGGTCCGACCTGCCGTTCATCGTGCTGACCGAGCGCGGTGGCGGGCTCGAGCGCAACCCGGGCGCGGTGCGGCTGCTCGAGACGCTCGGCAACGTCACCTTTCTCGAGCGCCCGTTCCATCCGACGACGTTGCTGTCGCTCGCTCGTGCAGCGCGGCGCGCGCGGCTGCGGCAATATGAGGCGCGGAACCGGCTCGAGGACATTCACGCCGGACAGGAGCGCCTGAAACTAGCGATTGCCGCCGGGGGGCTGGGCACGTGGACGCTCGACATGACCTCCCGGATGCTCCACGTCGGCGCCGACACCAAAGCACAACTCGGGCGCGCAGTCGGTGATGTGCTGACCTATCCCGAACTGCTCGCCACGATCCATCCCGATGATCGCGAGGAAATCGTCGCCGGGGCACGTCGCGCGGTCGCGGAGCAGACCGATTACCGTGCCGAAGTCCGCTGCGTCTGGCCCGACGGTACCACGCACTGGTTGCAGATTGACGGGCGGGTCGAATGCGACGAGCACGGCGCGGCGGTGCGCGTGGTAGGCGTTTCCCACGAGATCACCGCCCGCCGGATCGTGGAACTTCGCCAGCGCGCGCTGCTGAAGTTGAGCGATCGCTTGCGAGAGGCAGTCGATGTTGCGGCGATGTCGTTCGAGGCGGCGGCGATCCTCGGCACCACGCTCGGGGTAAGCCGCGCGGGATACGGCGTGATCGATCCCGTTGCGGAGACGATTACGATCGACCGCGACTGGTGTCTGCCGGGCACGACCACGCTGAAGGGCGTGCTGCGGTTCCGCGACTATGGTTCCTATATCGACAACCTCAAGCGCGGCGAGACCGTCGCCTTCGCCGATGCGCGGACAGATCCCCGTACCGAAGGCAATGCCGCATCGCTCGAATCGCTGGATGCGCGCGCGGTGATCAATCTCCCGCTGATCGAGCGCGGCGTGTTCTCGGCCTTGCTGTATCTCAACCACAAGACTGCGCGCCTCTGGTCCGACGACGACGTGGCCTTCGTCCGGGATGTTGCGGACCGAACGCAGGCGGCGATCGAACGCAGGCGGGCCGAGGATGCGCTCGCGGCGCTTGCCGAAACGCTCGAGCGGCAGGTCGCCGAGCGCACCCGGGAGCGTGACCGAACCTGGCAGAATTCGCACGACATGCTCGCGATAATGTCGACCGACGGGGTGTTTCTGTCGGTCAATCCGGCGTGGACGACGGTGCTTGGCTGGAACGCGGACGAGATCGTCGGGCGGAGCCATCTCGCCTTCGGTCATCCCGACGATCTGGCCCGAAACGTCACCGCGCGCGAACATGCCTTGCGCGGCACGCTTCGCCAACATGAGAATCGCTATCGCCACAAGGACGGCAGCTATCGCTGGATCGCCTGGGTCGCGACGCTGGAAGGCGACCGCCTTTACGCAAGCGGGCGGCATATCACCGCCGAGCGTGAGGCGCAGGCCGATCTGGAAAGTGCGCAGGAACAGTTGCGGCAAGCGCAAAAGATGGAGGCGGTCGGCCAGCTCACCGGCGGGCTTGCGCACGATTTCAACAATCTGCTGACGGCGATCTCGGGAAGCCTCGAGCTGATCCAGGCGCGGATCAAGCAGGGGCGCACCGGCGAGCTCGACCGCTACGTCAACATGGCGCAGCAGGGCGCGCGGCGCGCGGCGGCGCTGACGCACCGGTTGCTCGCCTTTTCGCGCCGCCAGACGCTCGATCCGCGACCGACCAACATCAACCGGCTGATCGCGAGCTTCGATGACCTCCTGCGCCGCTCGGTCGGTCCGTCGATCGAGATCGAGATCGTCGGCGCGGTCGGGCTGTGGACGACCGAGGTCGACCCGAACCAGCTCGAGAATGCCGTGCTCAACCTGTGCATCAACGCGCGCGACGCGATGCCAGATGGCGGGCGGATCACGATCGAGACCGCCAACGCCTGGCTCGACGAGGCCGCCGCGCGCACGCGCGACATGGCGGCGGGACAATATATCTCGCTATGCGTGACCGACACCGGATCGGGGATGACCCCCGAGACGATCGCGCGCGCGTTCGACCCGTTCTTCACCACCAAGCCGCTCGGCGAGGGCACCGGGCTGGGGCTGTCGATGATCTACGGCTTCGTCCGCCAGTCGGGGGGGCAGGTGCGGATCTATTCCGAGCTTGGTAGCGGGACGACGATGTGCCTGTACCTGCCCCGCTCGTACGCCGCCGAGGACGAGGAACCGGAACGCGCACCCGCCGCCGATCCCGGCACGACGACCAGCGGCAAGACCGTGCTGGTGGTCGACGACGAACCCGCCGTCCGCGCGCTCGTGATCGATACGCTGACCGACCTCGGGCATGACGTGATCGAAGCGGGCGACGGCCCGAGTGCCGTTCTCGTGCTCGAATCGGACCGGCATATCGACTTGCTGATCACCGACGTCGGGCTGCCCAAGGGAATGAACGGCCGCCAGGTGGCGGATGCCGCGCGCGTGACGCGGCCCGACCTCAAGATCCTGTTCATCACGGGATATGCCGAGAATGCGGCGGTCGGCAACGGGCTCCTTGCGCCCGGCATGCACATCCTGACAAAACCCTTTGCAATGGACGTGCTGACGAATAGAATTCAACAACTCACCGACGACTGAATACATAATTTGAAGTAAGTCGAAGGATAGTCGCTCCGCTTCATTGCGCGATGTCGCTGTAGTTTGTTAATCATGCCACGCTCCCGATATAGCCGGAGTGGGGACGTGAGGAAGCAATGGCGTGTGCCATGATGACCTGTAGTGACTTTGCGGGGCACGTCGGGACGACCTTCACCATTGGTCTCCCCAAGACCGGGGTCGCGCCGGTGATCCTGGTCGAGGCCTCGCGGCGGCGCGGCGTCGAGGGTCGCCGATCGCCCTTCTCGCTGGTCTTCCGGAGCACGTCGGCGGAAGCGTGGCCGCAGTCGACCTATCACCTGACTCATCCGGTGATGGGACAGCTCGACATCATGCTTGCCCCGTTTCGGCGGGTGGAAAACGGCATGGACTATGTTGCGACGTTCGATTGACCGCTGCGCGCAGGCAACGAAGCCGTCGGCATGACGTTTGGATGAAATGACCCGTCAACCGATCAGCTTCTTCATCCACCACCAGGGCCGCGGCCACGCCAATCGCGCGATGGCGATCATTCGCGAACTTCCGGCCGAACGCCCGGTGACCGTGCTTTGCGCGCGACCCGACCTGTTCGACGGATTCGACCGGCCGATCGATCTGGTCCCGCTGCCCAACATGATCGGTGCGCCGGTTCCCGCCCCAGGACTGTTCGCGCAGCCGACTCCCGAGGTGATGCATTGCGTCCCGCTCGGGGTGGAAAAGACGCGCAGCACGATGCGCGCGATCATCGACCATCTCGACGATGTCGACCCCGCGCTGTTCGTGGTCGACGTCTCCGCCGAGATCGCGATGCTCGCGCGGATCGCGAGCGTACCCGCGATCAGCCTGCGGATGCATGGGGACCGGACCGATCCCGGCCATCTCGGCGCGTATCAGGCGAGCGTCGGGCTGCTTGCACCGTTCGACCGGACGCTGGAACAGGATGACACCCCCGACTGGGTCCGGGCGGCGACCTGCTACACCGGCGGCTTGTGCACCACGCTCGACACGATCCCGACGCGCGAGGCGGCACGCGCGAAGCTGGGGCTCGATCCGGCGCAGGAGATCATCGTCGTACTGACCGGCGGCGGTGGTGCGGGAACGCCCTACGCGCCGCTGACGATGGCGGCGCGTGCGGTGCCGGATGCGCTATGGCTGGTGCTCGGCCCGACGCACCGCGAAGGCCATGAGACCGACTTCGGCAATCTGCGCGAACTCGGCTGGGTATCGGGCGTCACCGATTATATCGCGGCGGCGGACGTCGTGATCGCCTCTGCGGGCGACAATACGGTGCATGAGATCGCGCGCGTCGGGCGGCCGTATGTGTGCGCGCCCGAATGGCGGTATTTCTCCGAACAGACCCGCAAGGCCGAGCGGCTCGATTCGGTTGGCGCGGCGGTGATGCTCCGCGAATGGCCTGGCGCGCTGACGCCGTGGCGCGCGATCCTCGATGCGGCAAAGGCGCTCGACCCCGCGGCACTCGCGGCGCTGTGCGACGCGGACGCCGCGCGCAACGCGGCGGCATATCTCGAGAAAATGGCGGTCGATCTGTGGGCGGGCTCGACCCGGCCAGTCGCAGCGAACGCACCCTCGGACGCGCCGCCGCTGATGTCGGTCGTCAGCTGAACCGGGCTTCGCGGTCGAGCGTCGCGGCGATCTCGTCCTGCGTCGGATCGCGCAGGACGGTCAGCGTATCCGCGTCGACCGCGATCAGCCCGCGCTCGGCGAACTGCCCGAGCCAATAATCCATGCACCACCGCCCCCACGTCGCGCGGAACAGCCGCGCATTGCGGAGGATCGCGTCGAAATGCTGGAGCGGGGGGATGTGGATCGGGTGATGCTGGTGATAGGCGCGCGCGCCACCGACCCATGCCATTGTCACCCCGGCGCGTTCGAGCCGCGCCGCGAAATCGGTCTCCTCGCCGCCATAGCCGACATAGCGTTCGTCCATCCCGCCCGCACGCTGCCAGTCCTTGGCCGACAGCGCGAACGACAGGCCCCAGAGTTCGCCGTGGCTCGGGGTCGGTCGAATCTCGTCTTCCGCCAGCGGTGGCTTGGCCGGGTGGCGAACGCCCGCCCGGTCGAGCGCGGCGATGTCGACCGGGTCGACCGCACCCGGCGGCAGGTACAGCACATCACCCAGTCGCACCCCCGCCGCATCGACGGTCGCCGCATAGCGTTCGACCAGCGTCGGCGCTGGGATACAGTCGACATCCAGCAGGATCAGTTGCTCGCCGCCAGCCGCCTCGGCGGCGCGATTGCGCGCGGCCGCCAGCGGCATCGGATCCCCCGGCACAAGGATCGACCGGACCGGGAAAGCGGTGTCCGACAGGGTGCCCGCAGAGTCCTGCATCCACGCGATCACGAGTTCATCGGGTCGCCGGGTCTGTCGTCCCAGCCCTGCGATCAGATTGGCGAGATGTGCCGATCGGCCGCGGACGATCGTCAGGACGCTGACGCTCACGCGCGCTTCGCGCGCTGGCGGAAGTGCGCCACTCCTTCGAGGATTCCCCGCGCATGGTGCCCGCGCGCGACATAGCAGCGGCTGAGATCCTTGCGCTCGGCAAGACCGTCCGAATGATTGCCGACGATGATCGCGTTCGGGGCGGACCGCAGCATCTCGATGTCATTCCCGCTGTCCCCGGCAACGATCACCTGGCTCGCCGCCAGCCCGAGCGCCTGCCGGACATGCTCGACCGCAGTGCCCTTCGAGGCCGCGAACGGCAAGATGTCGAGATACCGTCCGTGGCTCTGGATGATCGTGCAGGTGAGACCATGCGAATCGAGCAACGCGCGGATCCGCGTGCCAGCCTCGGGATCCCCCTGGATCATGTAGCTGAGTTTCGCACGCCGCTGTTCGAGCGGGCTTTGCGGGGTAAGGCCGCCTTCGTTCGCGATGACCTGCGCGATCGCCTCGCGATCCCACCCGGCGGCAACCTTGGCATCCCAGACCGTATCGCGCGCGTAGACCCCGCCCGGACGACGATGATAGATTTCGGACCCGACCGAGGAAATGACGATGGCGGGGAGCGGCGCGTGATGCTGCGCGAGGACCGACATGGCGCTGTGGAAGCTGCGTCCGGTCGCGACCGCGAAGACGAGCGCGCGTTCGTCGCCATGCCATTGCCGGAACGCATCGAGGGCATCGCCACATCCGAGCAGGGTCCCGTCGATATCCGAAACCAGCAGTTGCTGCGGTGCCGCGCTGGTCCGTACGACCGGCGGGACGCCCGAAGCGACCACGTCCGCGAGCAGCTCGGCATAGATCGCGACATGCGCGTCCCAGTCGAACTTGCGAACCGCGGTCCGGCCCCCTTCGGCGTAGCGGTCCCACCGCGCGGGATCCCCGAGGATCGTCAGGAGCGCGTCCGAGATCGCCTCGGGCGCGCGTGGATCGACCAGCAGGCCGTTGCCACAGGTCTCGACGATGTCATTCGGGCCACCGCTGTCGGTCGCGACCACCGGCAGCCCGCAGGCCGCCGCTTCGAGCAGCGTCAATCCGAACGGCTCGTTGAGCGCCGGGTTGACGAACACCCCGCGTCGCGCGACCGCATAGGCATAGACCGCCGGAATTTCAGAGGGCTTGTGTGTCTTGGGATAGGCGACCTTGCCGTACAGGTCGTAGCGGTCGATGAGGATGAGCAACTCGGCGAGATTGTCGCGCACTTCGGGTTCGAGCGTGCGCAGATCCTCGCGCGTACCCGCAACGATCACGAGGTTTGCCGCTGCCTGCAACTCGGGCGATCGCCCATAGGCCTCGACCAGTCCTGCGAGATTCTTCTTGGTCACCGGCCGGGCTATCGCGAGCAGCGCGGGCTTGGCGGGGTCGGTCAGGAAGCGGTCAATTGCCGCGTCGATCACGGGATTGGGCTGCGCGTCTGCGAAATCGGCAACGTCGCTGCCCGGCGCGATGATGCGGATCCGACCGGGGTCATATGCGTCATACAGCGCATATTGCAGTTCCGCCTCGTCGCGCGACGAGGCGATGATCGCCGTCGCACCCGCGATCGCCCGATCCTCGATCGCGATCCGCCGCTCGAGCCCGTCGAGTTCGCGACACGGGGCGGCGAAGGCGGCGCGCTTCACGTGCCCGAGCGAATGGGCGGTGAAGACGTAAGGGATCCCGAGACGGTCGTGGACAGCCGCCGCGAGCGAGCCGGCGTCGGCATAATGCGCGTGAATCACATCGGGCCTACGGTCGAGCGATTCGATATGCGCGATCACCCCCGCGACGAGGCTGTCGTGCTGCGTCCAGAGCAGTTCCTTGGCGAGATAGCCGCTATCGGCGCTGCGCAACCGGACGATCCGGCTCCGCGCGTCGATGGTCTCGACACAGGCATCGTAACATTCGCCGTGAACCGGATCGACAAAGGCGCGGGTGACGATCTCGATCCGGTCGATCGCCGGATTGCGGCCGCTCGCTCGAACGAGGTCGAGCAGGTATCGGATGTGCCCGCCCGTGTCTGCCGTGACTCCATATTCCACGTCCCGTGCCCGCAGGCAGCCCTGGAGGGCGATATGGAGTACGAACATGGTTCCCGTTCATCCTGGAGACAGGAAGAGGGAACTCTTGCGCGATCTCCACGGTTCCGATGTCATGTCCGTGAATCTACCTAATCGAAAGCAAGTCGTGCCACGGCTGCAGGTCGGACTGCTAACCTGGGCGCTGCCGCCGGAAAAAAGCGGTCTGTCGCGGGCGGCGCTGGAGATTGCACATGCGGTGCACGAGGCGGGTGCTGACGTCCGGGTCTTCACGCTCGACCGCGCGCACCGCGAACGCGACGGCGCGATCGAGATCATCGGCTGCGCCCCTGGCGAGGGGCTCGAACGGTTGCGCGGGCGTGCCGCGATCGGCCATCTCGCCGCGCCGCTCGCCTTTCGCGCGGCGGTGCTGGCAGAGCATCGGGTGCGTCCGTTCGACGTGATCGAGGCGACCAACTGGTATGCGCCCGGCGCTGCGATTGCGAAGATACCGCTCGTCACGCGCAATTCGACCCCAGCCGCGATTTCGCTGGCGCAGGACCCGACGCTGCGCAACCGGATCGATCGCGCGGCAGCCACGCTGATCGAGAAGATTTCTGCGCGACGCAGTGCCGGGCTGATCTCGAACACCGCAGCGCACGGGGCGACGATCGCCAGACTGTACGGCGTTCCCGCCCCCGGCCCGCGCCACGCAGTGATCGGCCTCAGCCTGCCGCGCGCGATCACCGAACGCGGACAGCGCGCGACCTATCCCACGCAGGAGCCGATCGAACTGCTGTTCGTTGGCCGTAACGAGCCGCGCAAGGGGTTCGACGCGGTGCTCGACGCAGCGACGATCCTGAGCGGCGATGTCACCGCGGGGCGGCTAGCGCCGTTCCGCCTCACGCTGGTCGGCGCCGAGGACCGCGACGTCAGCGCGTTGCCGGCGCAGACACGCGCGTACCTCCGGCTGTTCCACCGGGTCGGCGAGCAGGCGCTGCACGACCTGTTCGAGCAGGCGCACATCGTCGTCGCACCGTCGCGCTACGAGAGCTTCGGGCTGGTCTATCAGGAAGCGATGATGTTCGGTCGCCCGGTCGTCGCCTGCGCCGAGGATGCGAGCGCGCGGCTGTTCGTCGGGCAGAGCGGCGCGGGCATCCTTGCGCGGCATTGCACCGGCGAGGCCGTCGCGGCGGCACTGCGCGCGCTGATGACCGACCGGACGCTGCGCGAACAGCATGCCGCCGCCAGCCGTGCGGCCTCCGGCCAGTTCACGCGGCGAACGCTGGGTGAGCAGACGCTTGCGGCCTATCGATCCGCGATTGCGTCATATGGCCGCAGCAACCGTTCCTCGTCCTCGGGGCGCGCGCCATCGGCGGACATCGCGGCATAGCTTCGCGTCCGGGCGCGCACGCGCGCGGAGTCAAGACGGTGGTCGATCGCGCCGGACAATGCGAGCGAAGTCTGCGGGAACGGCACCATCGGCCGCTCATGCACCAGCCCGGCGAAACGGACTTCGGCACGGTTGAGCCGGTACTGGATATCGGGAAACAACGCCGAGGGTTCGCCGTCGACGAGGTTGCGTCGGGCGAGGCCAAGCGACTGGAGGTCGTCGCGCTCCGCCGCTTCGACCAGCCAGCCGAGACTTTCCAGCAACGTTGCATCGGGGCGTTCGTCGCTGTCGAGCTGGAGCACCCAACCGGTTCCGGCGAGCGACTGCAAACGGTTGCGTTGCTCCGCGAAATCGCCGTCGAGCGGATGCGCGTGGAGTTCGGCGGTCGCGAACAGCGTCCGCCACGGCGCGTCGTCCGCCGCGTCGACCAGCACGATCCGCCGTACGAAACCGGGTAGCGAGCCGACCAGCGAAGCCGCAGCAGCACACTCGCTCGGTTGGGTCATGACCGCGAGCGTGATCGCATGATCACGCGGTGCGGCGGGGTGCGCGCTCTCGCCCGCGAGCACGTGGCCGAACCGCCACGCCGCGTTGCGCCAGCCGCCGGGCGACAGCGCCCAACGATCGCCGGGTGCGGGGCATGCCATACCGTCCTCGAGGCGGCGCTGGATCGCGGCGCCGACCGGGGCGAGCGCGACCCCCGCATCGACCTGCAACCCGCAATGCGTGCATTCCTCGCCGCCGATCCGCGGATGCCAGTCGGGGTTGCCACAGACCGGGCAGCGCAGCCGCGCGGCGTGGCGGATCGTCATCGCGCCGCCCTGGCGATCTGCGCACGGTACAGCGCGACGTAATCGCGCGCCATGCGATCGGCGGTGAAGCGCGCCTCGAACCGGCGGCGGATCATCGCGCGATCGAGCGTCGCCGCCTGCGCCACCGCCGCGACCGCCTCGGCTTCGCTCGAGACGATGAAGCCGGTGACACCGGGCTCGACGATCTCGCGCACGCTCCCCTCGTCCCAGGCGATCACCGGGGTGCCGCACGCCATCGCCTCAATCATCACCAGACCGAACGGTTCGGGCCAGTCGATCGGAAACAGAAGCGCGACCGCATTGCCGAGCAGGTCCTGCTTGGCAGTATCGTCGAGTTCGCCGACGTGGACGATTCGTTCACCGAGCGCAGGCACGACATGCTCCGCGAAATAGGTCGGGTTGCCGACGTCGACCGCGCCTGCGAGCCGCAACGGCATCCCGGCGGCCTGCGCGATGGCGATTGCGCGGTCGGGGCGTTTCTGGTCGGTCATCCGCCCGATGAACGCGAGATAGCCCCCCGCCCCGTCGCCTGCCGCATAACGATCCTGCGCGATACCGTGGTGCACGATCCCGGCGAGGTTCGCGGATGGCAGGGCGCTCGCCTGAGACGCGGAGATCGCTGCAACCGGAAGATCGCGGAAATGCCCGAAGAACAGGTGCCGGTCGCGCTCGTCGAGCCGCCAGTGGACCGTCGTGATGCTCCGCGTCCGTGCCTTCCCGAGAACGGCGGCATGCGCGAATTCGCCATGGCAGTGGATGATGTCGAAGGCGCCGAGCCGTTCGCGCAGCAGATCGAGCTGCATCGCCTCGAGCGCGGCGGGGACGCCGGGCGCGACCTTTCCGTGCATACGCTCGAGCGCCGACAGGCTCGGGCCGGCCGACACCAGCGGTGCGGAACTGCGACTGTCCTCGGGCGCGAACAGCGTGACCTCGTGCCCCTGCGCGACCAGTGCCTCGGTCAGGTCATGAACGATCCGCTCGGTCCCGCCCGATCCGTGCGGGGGCACCGGAAAAATGACCGGGGCGACCTGCGCAATGCGCAACGCGTCTGGGTTCGGATCGTCGGCCATGTCTCTCCCGGTCCGGGACGTCTTCCCGAACAAGAGGGACGAACCTGAAACGAGTCGGTTCCCGCCGGCCCGGTCCGGCGTCAATTCGCCCGGCAATGCATCCTACCGCGCGATGGTCCGTTCGGCACCGCGGCGCAGCATGCGCCCCCCTTCAGAAGGAAAGGCAAACTCCATGTCGATCGATGTCATCTACAAGACCAGCGCCACCGCCACCGGCGGGCGCGACGGCTCGACCCGCTCCGACGACGGTTCGGTCGACGTCAAGCTGGTCGTCCCCAAGGAAATGGGTGGCCCCGGCGGCGACGGCGCAAACCCGGAGAAGCTGTTCGCGGCAGGCTATTCGGCATGCTTCGTCGGCGCGATGAAGGCGGTTTCGGGCAAGGTCGGGGTCAAGGTCCCCGCCGATGCGACCGTCACCGCCGAGGTCGGCTTCGGGCCGCGCTCCGAGGGCGGCTATGGGATCACCACCGATCTCACCATCACGCTGCCGGGCGTCGACAAGGCCGATGCCGAAAAGCTCGTACAGGCAGCGCATGAGGTCTGCCCGTATTCCAACGCGACCCGCAACAACGTCGACGTCGGGCTCCACATCGCCTGACCCGCCGGTCCGCCCGGTCGCGGTTTGACGCCGCGACCGGGCGGATCACGGCTCGCGCAGTGCGCGATGGAAGCTGTCGACCACCGGCTGCGTGATATAATCCAGCAGCGACCGGTCGCCGAGCTTGATGAACACTTCGGCAGGCATTCCCGAAATCAGCGTAACGTGCTCGAGATGCCGGAGTTGATCGCGATCGAGCGCGACCTCCACCTCATAATACATGCTGCGCGTCGCCTCGTCGCTCATCGCGTCGGGACTGACGTTGGTGACCGTGCCTTTCAGCAGGGGCAACAGCCGCGCCTTGTAGGGGGTGAGACGAATCTCCGCGGGCAAGCCACGATGAACGACGTCCATGTCGTTGGGGCGGACCCGCGCGACGATGACGATGGGCGCATCGTCCGGGACGATGTCGAGGATCGGCTGCCCCGCCCCGATCACCCCGCGCGGCGTCACCAGCCGCAGGTTGATCACCCGGCCCGACACCGGCGCGACCACTTCGCGACGCTGGTTGACGTCGCGGCTGACGTTGAGCTTTTCCTCCATGTCCGCGATCTGCGTCTGAATGTCGCGCTGTTGCGCCGCCGCCTCATTCTCCTGCTGCCGCCGCAGGAACGCGATCTGCGAGCGCACCTCGCCGATCGAGTCGGTCGAGCGGACCATCGAACTGCGCAATTGCCCCTGTTGCCCGTCCGCGCTCGCGATCTGACGCTGGAGGCTGAGCAGCCGCGACTTGCGCTCCAGCCCCTCGTTGACCAGCGTGCTGACACCCTCCAGTTCGTTCGTCAGCAACGTCCGCTGGCTCCCGGTCGCGGCGAGCTGCGAACCGAATCCCGCGATCTCCGCGCGCGATTGCGCGAGGCGTTGCTCGAGCACCGAAACCTGTGCCGCCAGCGCCTGCCGCCGCGCCGCGAACAGCGTGTCCGACGCATCGATCACCGCGCGCACCGAGGGCTCCTCGCCCCGACGCAGCAGGCTGGCGGGATAAGTCACCGATCCGCGCCCGAACCGCTCCGCGGTCAGCCGCGCGTCCTGTGCGATCAACGCGTCATATTGCTGCTGCAGCGATGAATCGCGCGCGACCGCCTGCGTCCCGTCGAGCACCACCAACGTCTGCCCCGCCTTGACCAGATCCCCCTCGCGGACGAGGATCTGCTGGACGATCCCGCCTTCGAGATGCTGGACGACCTTGCGCCCGCCGCCCTCGGCCTTGAGCAATCCCGGCGCGATCGCCGCGCTGCTGAGCGGCGCGAACACCGCCCAGCAACCGAACACGAACACCACGACCGCCAATGCGACGTACCCGAAGCGAAGTGTCCGCGCGACATCGGGCCGCTGATCGGCGAGTGCGGGAACGCTTCCGGCGAACATCACCTGGCGATCGCGGAACAGCAGCGGGACGTTCATGGCTGGACCCCTTCGACCGGCTCGAGCTGCGTGGAACCCGGGTGGCTTCGACCGTTGGCGGCCTTGGCCGGGGTCGCCTTGCCCCTGCGGTCGCCATCGCCGTTGAGCTGCGCCATCACCGCGCGCGACGGGCCGAAATGCGTCACCGCGCCGTTCTGCAACACGACCATCTTGTCGCACAGTCGCAGCAGATTGGGCCGGTGCGTGACGACGATGGTCGTCACCCCGCTACGCTTCATCTCTTCCAGCGTTTGCAGCAACGCTGCGTCGCCGACCGAGTCGAGACTGGCGTTTGGCTCGTCGAGCACCAGCAGCCGTGGCGACCCGAACAAGGCGCGCGCGAGCCCGATCCGCTGGCGCTGCCCGCCCGACAATTGCACCCCGCCGTCCGACAGCACCATGTCATAGCCGCCGTCGAGATGGAGGATCATGTCGTGGCAATCCGCGCGCCTGGCGGCGGCGACGATCTGCTCGTCGGTCGCATCGGGGCGGAACCGTGCGATATTCTCGCGCACCGATCCCGGGAGCAGTTCGATGTCCTGCGGCAGATACCCGATATGCTGCCCGAAATCGCTTCGCTTCCAGTCGAACGTGTCGGCATGGTCAAGCCGGACATGCCCAGCGTTCGGGCGCAGCACGCCGACGATCACGCGCGACAGCGTCGTCTTGCCCGATGCGGATGGCCCGACGATCGCGAGCATCTCGCCTGCGCGCACCCCGCAACTGACGTTGCGCAGGATCGGCGCGGCAAGCCCGGGCGGGACATAGGTCACGCCCGATACGAGCACCTCGCCACGCGGGGTCGGGAGGCAGATTTCCGACTCGCGTGGGCGTGGCAGGCGACAGAATTCGGACAATTTGCCGTAGCTGTGCCGCGCGAGGACGAACTGCTTCCAATAGGTCATCGACGCCTCGATCGGCGCGAGCAGCCGCGCGACGATGATCGACCCCGCGATCATAGCACCCCCGGTCAGCTCGAGCCCGAGCACCAGCTTTGCGCCGACCGCAAGCAGGACGATCTGGATCGCGTACCGAACGAACTTCGACACCGCGATGATCGTGCTCGACGTCCGCTGCGTGGCGTCGCCCGATCCGATCTCGTCCCGTTGCAAGGCGGCCCAGCGCGCGACCGTGTCGTCCGCCATCCCCATCGCGTCGATCACCTCGCTGTTGCGAACGAGGCTTTCGGCATAATGCATGTTGCTGCTCGCCATCCGCTGCGTCGCGCGGATCTGCTCGCGCGTGACTCGTTCGTTGAGCCACGCGAGCCCGAACAGGGTCAGCGCCCCGACCAGCGCGATCCCGGCGAATGCGGGGTGGAGCATGTAGATGATCGCAAGGTACAGCGGCACCCACAGCATATCGATCAGGCTGAACACCGTCGGCGTGGCGAGGAAGGTCTTGAGCGTCGCAAGCTCGCGCAAGGCCTCGAGCCGCACGGTCGGCATCGTCAGGCGCTGTTCGAGCGAGCGCGCCAGCAACAACGGGCCGAGCCGCCGCGCCGCCCAGGAGGCGACGCCGTTCGCGACCTGTTGCCGCACCCCTTCGAGGATTGCGGCAAGCGCAACCGCAACCAGTGTCGCGAAGGTCAGGTACAACAGGGTATCGACGCTCTGGCTCGACAGCACGCGATCGTAGATCTGCATCGTGAACAGCGACGTCGTCAGCGTCGCGAGATTGATGATCGCGCTGAACAGCACGATCCGCCCGAACACCCCGCCCAGCGGGCGGAAGGTCGTGGCGATCGGCGAGGCGGCGGGATCCCGCGACGGGCGCGTGAGGAGGCGACGACCAGCCATGATCTACCCCACCATCGCGAGCGCATCGCCAGTCTGGCGAAGCGGCGGAACCAGCCCGCTGAGCAACTGGACCAGCTCCATCTGGCGATGAACCCCGAGCTTGCTGCGGATCCGCTTGAGATAGGTCCGTGCGGTTTCCTCCGACACGCCTGCCTTGGCCGCCGCGTCGAGCAGGCTCGCGGTCGACAGGAACGCCTGCAGGAAACGCTGTTCGCACGGCAGCAACCCAAGCGCAGTCATCACCCCGCGCCCGACCTGACCCGAATGCGCCGGCGGGACGAGCAGCATCGCGCACCGGTTGGCCCGCCCGCCCGCGCGCGACACCGCCGGGGTGACGAAACCGAGCTGCAACGGGTTGCCCGCGATCCGAATCACCGCCGCCGGATCGCGGCTTCCCGGCGGTCGTGCGATCACCTCGCGGACGCTCGCCGCGAGCAACTTGGTCGTGGCGAGCGTAGCACAGCGCAATTCCCCGTCGCGCGTGACGACCAGCCCCTTGCCGCCCTCGATCATTCCCCGCGCGACCGCGTTGCGGAACAGGATCGTGCAATGGTCGTCGAGCAGGACGATCCCTGCCGACATCGTGTCGAGCAGCCCCTCGAACAATCCGTTGCGATGGTCCTGCTGCATCGACTGGATAAACGCTTCGATCGAGGCGTGCATCAGCGGGAGCGACGCCTCGAGCAGCCGCGCATCGAAACCCGCGCCGTTCGGTTGGCCGCGCAGGCCATCGTCCCGCTGGAACAGGATGACCTTGAGCATCGCGCCAAACGCCGATTTCCAGCAGATGACGCCCGAGCGCGCGAAGCCGGACAGGTCGATCGTGGTCGCCAGCAGCGGTTCCTGCACGCGCGGCACGGTGACGAGATGCGCGCTTGCGGACGGTTTCCAGCCATCGAAGATCGATCGTGCCGCCGACAGGACGGTTCCGGTCCGTGCGGAATCGTTGCGCAACGTGTCGAAGCCGATCAGAAAGGCATGGCCGGCGGCGCGATCAGACTGCTGTTCCAGCAAAACCACTGCGGCGTGACCGCCTGCCGCATTGATCACCCGCCGCCACGCGACGTCGCGAATGCGATCCGCCTCCTGCGGGTCACGCCGCGGAAATGGCAGTCCCGGGTTTCCCCATGCCAACAAATGATGATCGCCGCCGAAATGAAACGCGTCCGCCGATGGATCGAGCGGGGGTGCGGCGGGCACCCCGCGCGGCAGTTCAATCGCAACCGTGTCCGAATACGCTGACATAGTCCCCTCCGTTACAATCGGCCGAGACGCCGGACCTGTCCGGCACTTTCCCGCAATCGTGCAGCTACAGGCAACAGACTTGCGCAACACCAGTTCAACTGGCGTTCGATTATCGTTCAGCTAGTGTTAACCCCTTTATGGTCCAGATGGTGGATGGATCAATGGCGGGGATAAGTCAATTACCCCTCAGAAACGATCTTTCCTCGTTTCCGTTCAGACCCGACTCCGACTTGGTGCAGGTGTCCCCGATTGGGGATATTCATGCGCTGTACTGTTGACGGTACAATGATGTCGTACTTTCGGACGAGTGGTCGGGGGATCAACTATGGCAACGCCTTCTTTTCGTTCGATCGTTTCCGGTGTTGTCCTGCTCGTTGCGAGTCCGTCCCACGCCCAGACAGAAAGCCTGCGCACGCTTGCCCTGGAAGTCCTGCGGACCAATCCCGACATCGCCGCACAGGACAGCGCGACCCGTGCGCTCCAGGCACGGGTGCGCGGCGCGCGCGGGGGGTATTTCCCCAGCATCATCGGATCGGGACTGGTCGAACGGCGTCGGATCAACGTGATGAACGGTGGCCCGGGGGATGCACAATTCACCGCCAAGCAGGCCGATATCGAGGCGCGGCTTACTTTGTTCGACGGGCTGCAGACCCGCAACACGATCCGCGTCCGGCAGGCGGAACTCGGCGCGGGGCGCGCGGCGCAGGCGGCGACCACCGCGGAGACATTGCTCGCGCTGCTGACCGCGGTTGCCGATCTGCGGCGGGACCAGCAGGTGTTGTCCTATGCGCAGCGCCAGTATGACTCGATCGGCAACGAGTTGCGCGGCACCCGGCGTCGCCTGCAATTCGGCGAGGCGACCCGCACCGACACCGACCAGGCGACGGCACGGCTCGCCGCGTCCGCCGCCGGCTTGCTCGCGGCGAAAGGACAAGTCGAGGAGAGCGCGACCGCGCTCGCGGCGGTGCTCGGTCGCCGAGTCGCGAGCCTGCCGCCGGTCGCACCGCTGAGCGGCGTGCCGCTGTCGTCCGACGAGGCGCAGGCCGCCGCGCTCCGCGCCAATCCGCTGGTCGAGGCCGCTCGCCAATCCGCCGAGGGCGCGCGGCAGGCGGTGCGAGTCGCCAAGGGTGCGCTGCTGCCCGTGATCGAAGGCGTTGGAGGGTACGAATATCTTGCAGGCGGGGTCGCCAACATCTTCACCGGCGCGCTGCCCAATGATCGATCGGCGGTGTTCGGCGGGGTGCAGGCGCGGATCCCGTTGTTCCAGGGCGGGCGCGAATATGCGGAAATCAGCCGCACCCGCGCGGTCGCCAGCCAGCGCCGCTTCCAGCTCGACTCGGCGGAACGCGAGGCGGTTCGTGCGGCGGACACCGCGTGGCAGCGGCTGGCGGTCGCGGCGGGCACGATCGGCGAGGCACGCGCCGCGGTCGCCGCGAACGAGTCGGCGGTGGCGGGCGTCAAGCGCGAGGCGCTCGAGGGATCGCGCACCTTGCTCGACGTGCTCGATGCCGAGAACGAGTTGCTCGCGTCGCAGGTCGCGCTCGAGCGCGCGATCCGCAACGACTATGTCGCGCGCGCCGAAGTGTTGCAGGCGATGGGCCGCCTGACGGTCGAGTCGATCGTCGAGCAACGCTGACCGAACGATCCCCTGCTATCCCCAATCGGGAACAGCGAAGCAGTTCTTAAAACGGGATTTTTCACTCCTTTGGCTGTCCCTCCCCGGGGATATTTCATGGTTAGCGCAGCCGATATCTCGATCTGGTGACGACGCGGGGTCGTCATGTGTCGCCCCGGCCAACCGCGGTCGGACGGGGCGAACCACACCACCGGATTGAGGATACTGACATGGTTGCTCCTACCACTCCGAAAGCTGCAATCGCCCGGGCGCAAGTTCTCGGGACTAACGCGGTCGACTCGATCGATCTCGCGGCCGTCGTCTCGACGTCCAACCTGCCGTACAACGCCCGCGCCGGGGGCGGGAACGACAACGTCTTCGGCAATAACTTCGCGAACGACCTTTACGGCGATGCGGGCAACGACGTCGTCGTCGGTCGTCTCGGCGACGATCGCGTCGAGGGTGGCACCGGCAACGATACGCTCGTCGGCGACAATGCCTCGGTCGTCATTCTCGGACCGGGCAATGCGCAGTTCGTCGGCGTAGACGCGGCCGGTGACGGCAACGACACGCTGCTCGGCGGCGCGGGGAACGACACCGCCTGGGGCGGCGGCGGAAACGACTTCATCGGTGGTGGCGCGGGTGACGACGTGCTCAACGGCCAGAGCGGTGACGATCGCCTGCTCGGCGGCGACGGCAACGACACCGCATCGGGTGGTACCGGCAACGACGACATTTACGGACAGGCCGGTGCCGACACGCTCAACGGCGATGCCGGCGACGACTATATCGAGGGCGGTCTCAACGCGGTCGGCGTCGACCGGATTTCGGGCGGCGACGGCAATGACGTGATCTTCGGCGACAACGGCCACAGCATGGGCAACACGACCTCGGCCGGAATGGGCACCGGGAACGGCGTCAACGCGGTCGGCGGGCGCGAAAGCGCCGATTTTGCCTACAATACCGGCGGCGAGTATGACGCGACCGAAGGCAATGACGACATCATCAGCGGCGGCGCGGGCGACGACCAGGTCTTTGGCCAGGGCGGCAACGACACGATCTCGGGTGGGACCGGGAACGATCTGCTCTGGGGTGACGATGGCAACGACACCATCACCGGCGACGATGGCGACGATCAGCTCGATGGCGGCGAAGGAAACGACACGCTGGATGGCGGTGCGGGCAACGACGAAATCGACGGCGATGCCGGCGAGGACGTGATCCGTGGCGGGCTCGGGAACGATTTCGTCCAGGCGGGTGCCGACAACGACACGGTCAGCGGCGGCGACGGGGACGACGTCCTCAACGGCAACGACGGGAACGACACCGTCAACGGCGATGCCGGGGCGGACATGATCGCTGGCGGCACCGGGGACGACACGCTCAACGGCGGTGACGGCAACGACATTATCATGGGGAACGGCGACACGTTCAGCGACCCCTCGGATCCCGACGAGATCGCGACCGACAATGACGTCATCAGCGGCGGCAACGGCGACGATCTGGTCAACGGCAACGAGGGCGACGACGTGATCAACGGCGATGCCGGGAACGACACGCTGTACGGCGATGCCGGCAACGATACGATCAACGGCGGCACCGGGAATGACGTGATCTATGGCGGCACCGGCAGCGACGTCGTCAGCGGCGGCGACGGAAACGATACGATCTTCGGCAACGAAGGCAACGACACGCTGGATGGGAATGCTGGCGACGACGTGATCCGCGGTAACGCGGGCAACGATACGATCAACGGCGGCAACGGCGCCGATGATCTGGCTGGGGATCTCGGCAACGACACGATCCGCGGCGGTGAAGGGAATGACATAATTTACGGTGACGATCGGAACGATGACGTCGGCATCGTTGGCGGCGGAAACGATCAGCTTTTCGGCGAGGGCGGCAACGATCTGATGCACGGCAATGCCGGAAACGACACGATGGACGGCGGCACCGGCAGGGACGAAATGTACGGCGATACCGGCAACGACACGATGTTCGGGGGCTCCGGTGACGACTACATGGAAGGCGAATCGGGCAACGACTCGCTGACCGGCGGCGAAGGCGACGACCGGCTTTCGGGCGGATCGGGCAAGGACACGTTCAAGTTCGATGCGACCGACGACAGCGCCGGCTTCGGGGACGATCTGATCATCTCGCCGGTCGGTAGCCGCGACTTCAGCCTCGCCAACCGCGACGGCCTGCAGTTCGACGTCGACTCGGACTTCGACCCGGAAACCGACATGACCGTGACGACCGCCGATTTCGACGGCAACGGCATCCTCGATCTGCAGATCGAAACCGCTGCCGGAACGGTGCTGGTCCATGACTTCTGGGAAGGCGCGGACGCGCTCAACACGATGCTGGCGGCCGGCGGGTTCTACGACTCGGTCGATGCGCTCAACAGCTACAGCCAGGGCAACGCGACCTACGACATGATCACGTTCGTTTGAGGAAAACCCGCCGTATCCGGTGACGGACGACGGTCGATCCAAGAACGGACCTCTGCAAACTGGGGAAGGACGGGCCGCCGTCCTTCCCCTCTTTTTGTGCGAAACCGGCACATCCTGCCGTTTCGTCAACGCTTTGGCGCGCATGTCCACATCCGGGGATATGTTGTCGCGCAGCCGGCGGGCAATTTCTCCACGGCGATAAATTGTCGTCGATTGTACGCTCCACCTTAAAACAACGGGGCGGCAGGCAGAGAAAAGATCGAACCGATGAGCGCCGAGAAAACGGCGGTCGGGCCCGTGGTGATCGTGTCGCTGGTCGATACGTTCACCCGGGCAACATCGCCGGAAGCGCGGCCGCCCGGCATCCGCCCCGTCCTGACCGGGGATCCACCGCCCGACGAGGGTAGCGGTGCCATGCCCGCGCCCGCCGCGCCGCTGGTCGCGATCGCACGCGGGGCAGCAGGAGAACCACCGCCGGTCACCCTTTTCCCCGCGGCGGTCGGCCCGGTCGCGCACAGCCAGATCGCCGCGGACCGCTTCGTCGTGCTGCAGGGCGCGGACGCAACGCCCGCACCCGATTCCACGCAGCCTGCGGATGCTCCGACGCCGCCCGATCCGACACCGCCGCCGTCAGCCGACCCGCTGGTCGATCCGGCCCCGTCGGGCGGTCCGACGCCATTACCCGGCCCGATGCCGCCGGTCGATCCGATGCCGCCGGCCAATCCAGTCCATCCCGCCGATCCACCCGCGCCGGTCGATCCCGCGCTGCCGGTCGTACCGACGGCACCTGTCGATCCGACCGTTCCAGCTGAACCGCCGGCGCATACCGATCCGCCCGCGCCGGACGACCCTGCACCACCGATAGCTCCCGATCCCGGACCGGATCCGACTCCACTCCCGGACCCTGACCTGCCGGAAGACGAGCCGACCGTCGAAACCGTGCCCGACTGGGATGGCGAACGGATCATGATCGCTGGCGGCAGCGGCGACGACACGATCGTCGCCACGCTCCCCGCGACGATCACGGGCGGTGCGGGGGACGATCATCTGACCGGATCGTCCGGCGACGATCTCCTCGATGGCGGCACTGGCGCGGATACGATCGCCGGGGGCGGCGGCGCGGATTACGGACTTGGCGACGATGGCAACGACATGCTGTCCGGCGGGGACGGCCCCGATTTCCTACGCGGCATGGCGGACGACGATACGTTGTTCGGCGATGCCGGCGACGATGTGCTCGAAGGCGACGATGGCGCGGATACGCTATGGGGCGGCGTGGGGCTCGACGTGCTGTTCGGCGGCGCGGGGGACGATCTGCTGTACGGGGAATCGGGCGCCGATCTTCTGTTCGGCGATGACGGGGCCGACCTGCTCGACGGCGGAAGCGGTCGTGACCTGCTGTCGGGCGGTGCCGGGACCGATATCCTGCTCGGCGGCGCGGGCGACGACTCTGCCGGGCTGGACGCGGCCGCGCTGGTGGCGCTGGGGGATACCGATCCGCTCGGACAAACCGATCACCCCTATGGTGGGCTGTTCGGCGGCGCCGGCGGCGACGAGCTTCACGGCGGCAGCGGCGACGATTCGCTGTCGGGTGGATCGGGCGACGACCGGCTGTTCGGGGAGACTGGCGACGATCTGCTGGTCGGGGGCGACGGCAGCGATACGCTGTCGGGCGGGGCCGGCGCGGACGATCTCCACGGAAGCGCCGGGGACGACACGCTGGCCGGCGATACGGGCGACGACACACTGTCGGGGGATGACGGAAACGACTGGCTCTCGGGCGACGCCGGGGATGACCGGCTTTCCGGCGGCAGCGGCGATGACCTGCTGTCCGGCGGCGACGGCGCGGATGTGCTGCACGGGGACAGCGGCCGGGATAGCCTTCTCGGAGACGCGGGCGACGACATGCTGTTCGGCGGAGATGGCGACGACAGGCTGTTTGGTGGGGACGGGAACGACTGGCTGTATGGCGGCGACGGCAATGACTGTTGTATGGCGGTGCCGGCGACGACACGCTGTCCGGCGGCGTCGGCAAGGACCGTTTCGTGTTCGACCTGACCGGGAGCGCGATCGGGGATGACCGGATCGTCAACATCAACCCCGGCAACCGCGACATGATCCTGTTCGACGTGCCCGACGTCCATGACTTCGACCATGCGGCGATCCAGGTTTCGTTCGACCCGGTCCAATCGGTGATCGAGCTGACGATCGCGGGGTTCGGCAGCGTCACCTTCAACGATATCTCCGGCGGGTTCCTCGAAATGCTCGGCACCACGACGATCGACGAACTCAACAGCTATTCGCAGGGGATGGCAGGCTATGACCTGGTGACGTTCATCTGACGCGTCGGGGGGGATTCCGTTCCGGTCTGACGGGGGCATAGTCATCACGGGGAGGCTAGGCGTCATTGACCAACCTAAACCCAGGCTGAACGACACCGTTCAGACACTGGTGTCACTGCCCTGATATCGCCCGGAAAAGCTGTTGGAATGCACGTGTCGGAAACGTGCCGTTGCAATTCGGCAAAACCGGATCGCAATGCGACCATAACGGACCTTCTTCGTTGTGCCGCCTGATTGTCGGAGCGCGCGTGATGTCCACCCCCCTTTTCCCCTTCCCGCGCTGCCGTCCGATCCCGACCCTTTCGGCTAACCGCGCGTGATCCTCGCGACGGGGGCGACCTGGGGTATCTGTGCTGCCGCTACCGCCGGGGTAATCACTCGCCCGTTCCGCTGGCCCGAGGCGATCTGGGCGGTGCTCGGCGCCGTGCTGTTGCTGGTGTTCGGCCTGCTCCCGCTCGGCGCGGCGATCGGCGCGATCGGGACGGGGATGGACGTCTATCTGTTCCTGATCGGCATGATGCTGCTGAGCGAGACCTGCCGCCGGCAGGGCCTGTTCGACTGGGTCGCGGCGACTGCGGTAACCCACGCAAAAGGCTCGCGCCCGCGGCTGTTCCTGCTGGTCTATGCGACCGGGATCGTGACGACGACCTTCCTGTCGAACGACGCGACCGCGGTCGTGCTGACCCCCGCAGTCTATGCCGCCGCGCGTGCCGCCAAGGCGGAGCCGCTCCCGCTGCTGTTCGCCTGCGCGCTGATCGCCAATGCCGCGAGCTTCGTGCTGCCGATCTCCAACCCCGCCAATCTGGTGCTGTACGGCGGGCACATGCCACCGCTCGGGCAGTGGTTCGCGTCGTTCGCGCTCCCCTCGATCGCGTCGATCGTCGTGACCTTCGCGATGCTGCGCTGGATCGAGCGTGACCGGATCGGTGGCACGTGCGAGGCCACGGTCGACCGCGCCCCCCTGTCCACGGGCGGGCGGATCGCGCTCGGCGGGATCATCGCCACCGCCGCCGTGTTGCTCGCGGCCTCCGCGCTCGACCAGCAACTCGGGTTGCCGACGTGTATCGCGGGCGTGGCGACACTGCTCGTCGTCTGCGCGATGACCCGCAGTTCGCCGATCTCGGTCGCGCGCGACGTTTCGTGGAGCGTACTGCCGCTGGTCGCGGGGCTGTTCGTGCTCGTCGCCGCGCTCGACCATACCGGCGTGATCCGTACCGTGGCGCAGGCGTTGCAAGGCCTCGCCGCCGATCCCGCGCGTGGCGGCGCTATCGCGGGGACGGTGCTCGCCTTCGGGTCCAACCTTATTAACAACCTCCCCGCCGGCCTCATCGCGAGCAGCGCGGTCGCGCAGGCGCATCCGCCAAAGCTGATGGTCGATGCGCTGCTGATCGGGGTCGATCTCGGGCCGAATCTCTCGATCACGGGCTCGCTCGCGACGATCCTCTGGCTGCAGGCGATCCGTCGTGAAGGCGAAGACGTTGGTTTCTGGCGGTTTTTGAAAGTCGGTGCCGTCACGATGATACCGGCACTCGCCGCCGCGCTCGCCGCCCGCATCGCTCTTGGCTGACCCTACCCACCCCCTGCCTCCCTCCTGCGCAAGCGAGACCCCCTGATGGCCACTGCATCCGCGTCCCTTACTTCGGGCGGTTCGACGCCCAAGAAATCCCAGCCGGACGGCACGCTCGATGCGCTCAACTTCTTCCTCGCCGATGTCCGTGACGGGCTCGGGCCGTATCTCGCGATCTATCTCGTCGCGGTGCGCGGGCCAGCGCATGGCTGGAACGAGGCGACCGTCGGACTGGTGCTGACGATCGCGGGGATCGTCGGGCTGCTCGCGCAGACCCCCGCCGGGAGCCTGATCGACCGCAGCAAGAACAAGCCGCGGATCGTGATGATCGCAGCGCTGCTCGTCACGATCAGCAGCCTGTCGCTGCCGATCGCCTCGGGCTTCGCGATGGTGACGATCACGCAATCGGTCGCGGCGGTGGCGGGCGCGGTGTTCGCACCGGCGATTTCGGCGATCACGCTCGGGCTGGTCGGCCCCAAGCTTTTCGCCAAGCGCGTTGCGCGGAACGAGGCGTTCAACCACAGCGGCAATGCGGTGTCCGCCGCGCTCGCCGGCATGCTCGCGTGGAAGTTCGGCCCGGTCGTGGTATTCTGGCTGATGGCGGGGCTGACCGTCGCGAGCATCGTGACGACCTTCCGCATCCGCAACGACGACATCGACAATGCGGTCGCGCGCGGACTTGATTGCGAGCCGGAGGAAGGCTGCGAGGAACCGAGCGGCTGGAAGGCGCTGGTCGAGAACAAGCCGCTGATGATGTTCGCGGTGATCGCCTTCCTGTTCCACCTCTCGAACGCGGCGATGCTGACCTCGGTCAGCCAGTTGCTCGCGAGGACGGTCGGCAAGGATCAGGCGACCTCGCTCACCGCCGCCTGCATCGTCGCGGCGCAGCTGGTGATGGTGCCCGTCGCGATCGTCGTCGGGCGGATGACCGACCGCGTCGGGACCAAGCCGATCTTCCTGCTCGCGTTCGTTTTCCTCGCCGCGCGCGGCGCGCTCTATACCGTGTCGAACGATCCCTATTGGCTGGTCGGCGTGCAGGCGCTCGACGGGGTTGGCGCGGGCATCTTCGGGGCGTTGTTCCCGGTGGTGATCTCGGACCTGACCGAGGGGACCGGCCGCTTCAACGTCAGCCAGGGCGCGGTCGCGACGACGCAGGGTCTGGGCGCGGCGCTGTCGGCATCGCTGGCGGGGTCGATCATCGTCTGGGCGGGGTATAGCGTGAGCTTCCTGACACTCTCTGTGATCGCGGGTGCCGGCTTCGCGCTGTATCTGCTTGCGATGCCCGAGACGAAGAAGACCAAGGGCTGAGCGGTTTACGGGTGGAGGAAGGCGCTCACTCCACCCGCAACCCCTCGGTCAGTACCTTGAGCAACGCATCGACCTTTGGGCTCAACTGCCGGCTGCGCGGCCAGACGAGGTGGAGCGGAAGCCCCTCGGTCGCCTGCCCGGGCAGGATCTCGACCAGCTCGCCGCGCGCCAGTTCCGCCGCGATCAGCCAGGTGGCGAGTTGCGCGATCCCGAACCCGGCCTTGACCGCCTCGACCTGCGCCTCAGCGCTGCCGAGCACGATCCGCCCGTCCATCGTACGCTGCTCGACCAGGCCTGCCGAATCGCAGAACCGCCACGCGATCGTGCTCCCGTCCGCGCGGCCATACAGGATGCAATCGCGCGTCGCGAGATCGTCCGCGGTCTCGGGCACGCCGTGCCGATCGAGATAGGCGGGTGCGGCGCAGAAGATCACGCGTTCGGTGCCGAGATGACGATGCCCGAGCGCATCGGGCCACGCGGTCGGCGTACCGATCCGCACCGCGACGTCGACGCCTTCCTCGATCACGTCGACCAGCCGGTCGGTAAAGGTGATATTGGGCCGGACATTCGGGTTCCGCTCGGCAAAATGCAGCAACAGCGGCAGCACGCGCATCCGCCCGAACGCGACGGGGACGTCGACCTTGATCCGCCCGACCACCTCCGACCGGTGCGCCGCGAGCACCGCCTCCGCATCGGCGAGTTCGGCAAGTACGCGCACGCACGTCTCGTAGAACGCCGCCCCCGCCTCGGTCAGCGCAAGCCGACGCGTGGTGCGGTCGAACAGACGGCTCCCGAGCCGCGCTTCCAATCGCGCAATGCTCTTGCTGATCGCCGAACTCGAGAGATTGAGCCGCGCAGCCGCAGTCGTGAAGCTCCCGGCATCGGCGGAGCAGACGAAGGCCTCGATCCCCTTCAGGCGCTCGGATGGAATCATGTCGATCTCGTGATTGAGGAACAAAGGTCACAGGTACCGCGAATTTTTACCGCGTGAAGCGCCGAATTGTCATCCTACATCGGCAAGTTCCGCTGGAGATTGTTTTGATGCCGCCTGCCACCCTATCCGCCACCGCCGCCGAGGGCCGCGCCCAACCGCGCGGCAACAGCCTTGCCGTGCTGCTGCTGGCGATCTCGGCGTTCGTGATCGTCACGACCGAGTTCATCATCGTCGGGCTTCTGCCGAGCCTTGCGCGCGACCTCGGCATCTCGATCTCGGCGGCGGGGCAGCTCGTCACGCTGTTCGCGTTCACCGTCATGCTCGCAGGGCCGTTCCTCACCGCGATGCTGTCGCATTTTGAACGCAAGCGGTTGTTCGTCGTGATCCTGCTGATCTTCGCGGGCGCGAATGCGCTCGCGGCTGCGGCACCCAATATCTGGATCCTCGGCTTCGCGCGCTTCCTGCCCGCGCTCGCGCTCCCGGTCTTCTGGGGCACCGCGAGCGAGACCGCGGGCGCGCTCGCCGGGCCGGAAAAGTCGGGCAAGGCGGTGGCCAATGTCTATCTCGGGATTTCGGGCGCGATGGTGCTCGGCATTCCGCTCGGCACGCTCGCATCGGACGCGTTCGGCTGGCGCGGGACGTTCTGGGGGCTGTCGGGGCTGTCGCTGCTGATGGGGGTCGCCTTGTTCCTCGTCATGCCGACACTGGCAAAGCCGCCGCGGGTCAAGCTCGCGGAACAGGCGCGGATCCTGAAGGACCCGTATTTCCTCGGCAATGTCGTGCTGTCGGTGGTCGTCTTCACCGCGATGTTCACCGCCTACACCTATCTTGCGGACACATTGCAGCAGATTGCGCATATTCCGGCGGCGCAGGTCGGCTGGTGGCTGATGGGGTTCGGGATCGTCGGGCTCGGCGGGAACTGGCTCGGTGGGCAGTTCGTCAGCAAGGGGCCGTTGCTCGTCACCGCGATCGCATCGCTGGTGCTTGCGGTCGGGATGGCGGCGACGACGCTGCTGGCGGGCTCGCCGGTGTGGCTCGGGGTCGCGCTTGCGGTCTGGGGCGTCGCCAACACCGCGCTCTACCCCATCTGCCAGGTCCGCGTGATGCAGTCGGCAAGCCATGCGCAGGCGCTCGCGGGGACGCTCAACGTCTCGATGGCGAATGCCGGGATCGGGCTCGGCGCGATCATCGGGGGCGCGATCATCACGCACCTTGGGCTGGCGAACGTCGGCTATGTCGCCGCCGGGATCGCGCTCGTCGCGGTCGTGCTGAGTGCACTGGTGTTCCGTTTGAAGACGCGGGCCGCGGCCTGACACCCTCTGCCAAAATGCCCGGGTGGCTTTTGACCCCGGGATACACTCGCGCGCGTTGACACCGCGACACAGGAGACTTTCGATGCCGAAGATTTCGATCGACCAGGATTATGCCGCCCGCGACGCGAGCATCGCGATCAACAGCTACACCACCGTGCTGCGCCGCCCGCGCGTGCCGCACGAGCTGTTCGCGACCTATTGGCGCGACGTCCACGGCCCGCTGTGCTCGCGGATTCCCGGGCTCGGCTGGTACGTCCAGAACCATTTCAACCGCGAGCAGGACGCGCACCTGTGGCCCGAGATCGAGGGGATCACGCCCTTCCCCGATTATGAACTCGATGGCGGGGTCGAGATCGGTTTCGCCTCCGCCAAGGACCAGGCAGTCTTCAACGCCGCCAGCCACATCCTGTTCGCGGACGAACAGAACATGTTCGCGGGCACCGTCGCTTACGCGCTGCCAAAGGGCTCGCGCACGCTGGTCGACCGAATTCCGGACGCGACCCCCAATGCCGATGACGGATTCGACCGGATCCACGTCCATCTCGGCGCGGCGGGCGATGATCTGGAAGCGTTCGGCGCGTTCCTGACCGGGTTCGCGGAAACGCTCGCGGCGGAGCCAGCGGTGCTCAAGGGCCGGCTGCATCTGCCCGAGCGTTACGACAATGCGAATCCCGCCCCGCCCGCACCCAATGTCGGCCATCTCGTCCCGCCCGAGCGGTCGGCGATCGGCATCCTCGAACTCGCATTCGAGACTCCGCTGACGCGCCGCGCCTTCCTGGAAAGCGATGCGTTCGCAGCGGCGGCGCAGGGGATGCAGCAGCATGTCCGCCACGCCACCGCCTTCGCGGTCAGCGGCGTCTATACCTACGTCCGCGACAAGACGCTGACGCTCGCAGGCCTGCGCGGGAGCCGTCCGGCGCAACTGATCGAACGGCTCGGCGCGAACAATCAGACCGCAGACGACGTTCGCGGGTTGATCCTTACGGGAAAGATGTAACCGGCGCGCCGCACCTACCGCCGTCATTCCCGCGGAGGCGGGAATCCATTGGCACTGTCCCACGCAATTGGCACGGCCAGCCAGTATGGATCCCCACCTGCGCGGGGATGACGGTGGTGGGGCCCCGGCACGACGGAACGCGGTGCAGGCCCACCCTCAGGCGTCCAGCGCCTCCACTCGTGGGAGGAAAAGATACCCGCGGTTCCGGACCGTACGGATGATCTCGTCGCCCCCGTTGACCGCGAGCTTGCGGCGCAACCGGCTGACATGGACGTCGATCGTGCGCTCGTTGCACCCAGCGCTGTCGCGCCCCGTCAGGTCGGCGAGGGTCTCGCGCGAATGGACCATTTGCGGGTCGCGCAGGAAGATCGCGAGCATGCGATATTCAGTCTCGGTCACCGCGACGATCGCGCCGTCCGGCGCGGTCAGCTTGCGACGGCGCGCGTCGAAGCTCCAGCCGGCGAAACCGAAACAGTCGACCGGCGGCGTCGCCGCCTGCCCCACGCCAACCGCCCTGCCGCGCGCCGCGGTCGCCGCGCGCCGGCGCAGCACCGAGCGGATCCGCGCCATGATCTCGCGCGGGCTGGCGGGTTTGAGGATATAGTCGTCCGCCCCCATCTCGAGCGCGACGACCCGGTCGATCTCGCCGGAAATGGCGGAGAACATGATGATCCCGGGGCCATCCTCGACATGCATCAGCGACCGCAGGATCGACAGCCCGTCCTCGCCCGGCATCATGATGTCGAGCACGATCAAATCGCAGTCGCGCCGCCCGAGCCGGTCGCGGAGTGCCGCGCCATTCGCGACGCCCTCCGCGCCGAAACCGTTCTCGACGAGGAATTCGGCGAGCATCTCGCGCACGCCGGGATCGTCGTCAACGATCACGATCCTTGCGCCGGTGGCGGTTGCGGTGGCAGCCTCGAGGCGGCCCGACGACATCGTGTCGACGCTGGAATGGAAGGTCATGGTCACGCGACTCCTGAGAGGACATTGCTGCGGCGACGAACTGCGCCGCAGCCCTGGCGCGCATTCTTGTCCGGCATGTTTCCCGCGATGTCCGCGCGGTCACAAAGCGCGCGTCGCGTGACGGGGACGGACACATGCCGGACACATCGCCCCCGCATCGCAGCGCGATGACGATGGCCGCACCTCCCGCCCGCGATACGCCGACCCTGCTGGTGGTGGATGACGATCACGCGATCCGCACGTTGCTGACCGAAAGCCTCAGCCGCCACGGCTACCGCGTCGAGACCGCTACGAGCGCGCAGGAAATGGACGTCGCGCTCGCGCGGCACCCGGTGGCACTGGTGCTGCTCGACATCATGATGCCGGGCGAGGACGGGATTTCGGCGTGTCGCAGGCTCGCGTCGCGCGGCGGCCCGCCGATCGTCTTCCTCAGCGCATTGGGGGACGAACCCGACCGGATCCTCGGGCTCGAAATGGGCGCGAGCCACTATCTGACCAAGCCGTGCAGCGCGCGCGAGATTCTCGCGACCGTCCGCGCAGCCCTGCGCGCGCGCGACGAAGTGGCCGCCGAGCCACGCTATTACTGCTTCCTCGACTGGCGGGTCGATTTCGCGGCGCGCGAGTTGCTCGACGGCAGCGGGATGCTGGTCGACCTGACCGATGGCGAATTCTCGGTGCTGCGCGCGTTCGTCAAGCGCCCGCGCCGCGTGCTGACTCGCGATGCGTTGCTCGAGGATGCGCGCGGCCCCGACAGCGACGCGTACGACCGCGCGATCGACGTCCAGGTCAGCCGCCTGCGCCGCAAGCTGCGCGCGCGCGACGACGAGATCATCCGCACGATCCGCAACGAAGGCTATTTCTTCGTGCCGTCGGTGACCCGCGCGTGACCGAGATCAGCACCCCCGCCCCCGCCGGCCTGCCCAAATCCTGGCCGCTGTTCCTGCGCATCTTCACCACGATGCTGGTGACGGTGGTGCTCGTGCAGGTCCTCAATTTCGGCGCCTTCCTGCTGATGCCGCCGCCCGCGCCGGTGATCTTCACGACCAGCCGGATCGCCGCGTTGATGCGCGCGGGGCACGACCCGACGGGGCTGCTGACGATCACCACCACAAAGGCGCCACACGCGGCCGACCCAAATCCGCGCGACCTTGCGCTGGCCCGGTCGATCGCGTTCGATCTGCAGATCCCGGCGAGTGCGGTGGTGGTGGTATCGGGGCATCACCGCGGCCCGACGATCATCAGTGCGTTCCGTCCGCCGCTGGCCCCGGGGATGGGCCGTCCGCGTCGCGCGATCGACGATGCGCTGTTCGGCGATTTCACGGTGTCGATCCGGCATCCCGACGGCAGCTGGCGGATCGTCGAACCCGTCGAGAAGATACTCAGCCCGTGGCGGATGCGGTTCGTCCTGTGGTTCGTGCTCGCAGCCCTCGCGATCGCGCCGCTTGCGTGGCTTGTGTCCCGCCGGATCGCCAAGCCGATCGCGCTGTTCGCCGCCGCCGCCGACCGGCTCGGACGCGACCCGCGCGCCGCACCGATGGCGCTGTCGGGCCCCGCCGAGATCGCGGAGGCGGCGGCTGCGTTCAACGTGATGCAGGAGCGGCTCAACCGCTATGTCGAGGATCGCACCACGCTGATCGCGGCGGTCGCGCATGATCTGCGCACCCCGTTGATGCGGCTGTCGCTGCGGCTGGAAAAAGCTCCCGACTCGATCCGGCTCGCGGGCGAGGAAGACATTCGCGAGATGAGCGAGCGGATCGGCGCGGCGATGGCGTTCGTCCGGGAGATGACGCGACATGTCCGCCGCCAGCGGCTCGACCTGCGCTCGCTTGCCGAAAGCGTCGCGAGCGATGCCGCCGACGCAGGCGGCGACGTGACGCTTCACGCGGGCCCCGCGATCGGGATGGAGGGCGATGCGCCGTCGCTCAAGGCGCTGCTGACCAATCTCGTCAGCAACGCGGTCAATTACGCGGGGACCGCCGAGATCACGCTGCGCGCGGGCCGCGGGGTCGCGATCATCGAGGTGGCTGACCGTGGCCCGGGGATGGTCCCTGCCGATCTCGCGCGCGCGTTCGAGCCGTTCTTTCGCGCCGAACGCTCACGCAACCGCGACACCGGCGGGACCGGGCTCGGCCTCGCGAGCGTCCGCGCGGTCGCGCGCGCGCATGGCGGCGACGCGACGATCGCGAACCGCGACGGCGGCGGGTTGCTCGCGCGGGTGACGTTGCCGGTGTGATGCGCGGCACCCGCCCTCACGGGACGAGCCGCCACCAGTTCTGCACTGCATACAGCACGATTCGCACGATTACTGGCCGCGCGATCACTGGCCGCGCGATCACTGGCCGCGCGATCACTGGAACGTCGCCCCCGCCGCGAGCAGCTTCGACGGGCTGATCCCCTGCTGCTCGAGGAACTGGTTTAGCCCGGTGACGAGCTCGAGCGCGGCGGTGGTGGTGAGCGCGACCCGCGCGACCACGACGCGTTCGAGCGCGGGTTGCGCCCGGCTGTGATCGCACCGCGCGCTTTCGAGCGTCAGCACGATCACGCCATTCATGTTGGCGAGGCCGGAATAGCCCGTCGCGAAGATCTCGGGGGCGAGCGGGTTGTCGACATAGGGCGTCTCCGCCGGCTTCGGCTCGGGGACGATCGGGCTCTTGATGGCAACGTACATGACAGGCCTTTCAGACAAGCGCGCCGGCGGGGGGACGGGTGCGCACCGCTCTGGTGCGCCCGCCGAATGTCTGCCGCGTGTCCCGCGCTTGGCTGGCGCGACACAGACACGCGCCGCGCCGCACCGCGTGTTGCTCGGCGTGACCGCGCATGGCGCGCGCGACGCATCGCGTGGCGCGGGTGTCACACGCAAAAATCCGCCGGACACATCGCCTCCCTAGCCCGACGGCTGGTTGGAGATGCAATGATGATCCTGGTGTTGGGCGTTGGCCCGGTGGTTTTCGCGTCCGCTGCCGTGTCCGGCACGGCGGTTCCTCAAAAGCCCGTTTTGCAGCAACAGCCCCCCGCCCCGGCCACCGCCCACCCGATCCGGTCGATCCGCGTCGAGGGCGCGCAGCGGGTCGAGCCCGAGACGGTGCTGTCCTACACCAAGCTGCGCACCGGCCAGCCGTTCACCAACGAGTCGCTCGATCAGGCGATCAAGGATCTCTACGCGAGCGACCTGTTCGCCGACGTGTCGATCGCGGGTGCCGAAACCGGCGAGATCGTGCTGCGCGTGCGCGAGAACCCGATCGTCAACCGCATCCTGTTCGAAGGCAACAAGCGGCTGAAGGAGGACAAGATCAGGAAGGAGGTAAAACTCGCCCCCCGCCAGATCTTCACCCGCACCGCAGTCCGGCAGGACGTTGCGCGGATCATCGAACTGTATCGCCGCCAGGGGCGGTTTGCCGCGGTGGTCGAGCCCAAGATGGTCAATCTCGACCAGAACCGCGTCGACGTCATCTTCGAGGTGTCGGAAGGGCCGAAGTCCCAGGTCCGCCAGATCAACATCCTCGGCAACACGGTCTTCTCGGAAGGCAAACTGCGCGATCAGATGGCCACCAAGGAAGCACGCCTCAAGACAATGCTGAGCGCGAACACCAGCTACGATCAGGACCGCTTGGCCTATGACCAGCAGAAGCTCCGGCAATTCTACCTCACCGAGGGCTATGCCGACTTCAAGGTCATCTCCGCGGTCGCCGAGCTGACCCCGGACAAGCGCGACTTCATCATCACCTATGTGGTCGAGGAAGGAAAACGCTACAAGTTCGGCGACGTGACCGTCGACAGCGACATCCGCGACTTCGACAACAGGAAGCTCGCTGCGAGCCTCGGGATCACCAAGGGCACCTGGTACAACGCCAAGCAGGTCGAAACCGCGGTGGATTCGCTGAGCGAAGCCGCGGGCGCGTTCGGCTACGCGTTCGTCGACGTCAGCCCCGATTTCCAGCGCGACAAGGACACGCTGACGATGGGGATCAACTTCCACGTCGCCGAGGCCAAGCGGACCTACATCGAGCGCATCGACGTCAACGGCAACACGCAGACGCAGGACAAGATCATCCGCCGCGAGATTCGCCTCGCCGAGGGCGATGCGTTCAGCAGCTTCCAGGTCAAGCGCTCGCAGGACCGGATCAACTCGCTCGGCTATTTCCAGGACAAGTTCGAGATCAAGCAGACGCAGGGGTCCGCCCCCGACCGCGTCGTGCTGACCGCCGACGTGCAGGAAAAATCGACCGGCGAGCTGTCGCTGTCGGCGGGCTATTCGAGCCTCGAGAAGTTCCTCGTCCAGGCGTCGATCAAGCAGCGCAATTTCCGCGGCAAGGGGCAGGAACTGCGCGCGAGCGTGAGCTATTCTACCTATTCAAAATCGGTCGAGCTCGGGTTCACCGAACCCTATCTGTTCGACAGCAACATCGCGCTCGGCGGCGATATCTTCCGCCGCGACTACAGCTCGTACAATACGATCGGCGACACCGACACGACGACCTACACGCAGGTCTCGACCGGCTTCCAGATCCGCGCGGCGCTCCCGCTCACCGAATATTGGACCGCCTCGGCGCGCTACGGGCTCAGCTACGACCAGGTCTCGCTCGATGCCGCGACCTATTACACCAACGGCGTGTGCGACACCGCGCTCGCGGGCTCGTATCTGTGCGACGCGGTCGGCAACCGCTGGACCTCGTCGGTCGGCTATTCGCTGATCCGCGATTCGCTCAACAGCCGACTCAACCCGACGAAGGGCTCACGGCTGTCGATCAGCCAGGATTTCGCGGGGCTCGGCGGCGATACGCATTATCTGCGCACCACCGTGAACGCCGCGAAATATTGGGGGCTCGGTTCGGGCTTCGTGCTCAACGCGCAAGCCGAGGGCGGGCATATCCAAGGGATCGGGCAGGATGTCCGGCTGACGGACCGGTTCTTCCTCGGCGATCCGCAGATGCGCGGGTTCGACATTCGCGGCGTCGGCCCGCGCGTGACGCGAAACTATTACGACGTCTCGACGATCCCCGCGACGCTGACCGCGGCGAGCAGCGACACCTCAGAGGCGCTCGGCGGCAACACCTATTATCGCGGGCGGCTCGAGCTTGAGCTGCCGCTCGGCGCGGGGATGCGCGAGCTCGGGCTGCGGCCGTCGATCTATGCCGATATCGGCGCGGTGTTCGGCGGGAAGACCCCGACGCTGGCGGACAGTTGCGCCGCGGCGATCGTCGCCGCGGTCGCGTGCACCACGACGACGCGGCAATATACCAGCAGCAGCGGCGCACCGCTGTATCTCGATACCGACGGCAACAGCACAACGACCAACACCGGCACGCCCTACACCTATGCGCTGAGTAATTACCGCGAGACCTATTCGGGCAACAGCCCCAAGCCGCGCGTGTCGATCGGGATCGGGGTCAACTGGAACTCGCCGTTCGGCCCGCTGCGGATCGATCTGGCGAAGGCGCTGCTCAAGCAGAAAGGCGACGATACCAAGCTGGTGACGTTCAACGTCGGCGGGCAATTCTAAGGGGGCGGTTCTGCGAGCCGACCTTCGCCGGGGTGACGAACGCGGCACCGTTCCACCACCGCCTTGAACATTACGGCTGCCCCCAGCGGCGCCGCCGTGATACGATCGACGCACCGCCGCGCGAGTCCCGTCTCAGCCGCTGAGGCCCGGCCCTGTCGACGGCAATGTCGTGCCACGAGCGCGTCGCGGACGCAGCTCGTCAGATTCGGGGGAATCTCGTCATGCTACGCACCAACAGCCCACCGCCGCCCACCGACCCGCTGCTCCATGCGTTCGAGCCACCGCGCCCGTTCACGGAGTCGGTCGTCCGGATGCTGCGGCTCTCCAATACCGCGCTCGATTCGGTCTTCTACGATACGCCGCGGCTGATCGCGGATCTCCAGGCCGCCGATCTCGGCGTGGCGACCAGCGACGAAAAACGCCCGACCCGGATCATCGACCTCGGCGCGCTCGGCAATCCCGAGGGATCGCTGCTGCTGATCGACGCGACGACCGCGCCCTATGTCCACCGCTTCCACGATGTCGGTGCGTTCCTCGGATCACCGTATGAAGAGGCCCGGACGGTCGATGTCGTGACGGTCACCGGGGTCGGCAGCTCCGCGCTCGGCAGCGCGGCGCTCGCATGGGACGTGTCGCGCGTGCTTCGCAAACGCGTCCTCGCGATCGTCCCGGGGTATGGCGTTGCCGATGTGATCCAGCAGGGATTGGGCGGCTGGTTCGCCTTTGGCCTGCACGATTACCTCGGGATGAAGACGGTGACGCAGAACGTGCTCGCCAGCCTCGCGCCCCGGACCGCCGCGGTCGGGCGGCAATTGTCGGCGACGCTCGACCATCCGGCGACGCTCCGTGACGCGCCGGTCTTCCGGCACGGCTCGGGGTCGTCGGATGTGCTCCACAGCCTGATCGCTGACCGACCGGCGCGTTTTTCCATGGTGGTGGGCCACAGCAAGGGCGCGCTGGTGATCGGCAATGCGCTCCGCGACCAACCGCTCGACCGGGTCAGCGACCTCGACGTCGTCACGCTCGGCTGTCCGATCGCGCAGGACGTGACCGTGGCGCGCTACCACCAGTTCCTCGGGCGCTACGATCTGCTCGGCCAGATGAACATGTGGGGACACTGGCCCACGACCTGGACCGATACGTGGCACAGCACCAACGTCAGCCTGCTTGCCGCGATGAATGTCAGCGAACTTGTCGAACAGGCGCTTGAAGCAACCGTGAGGGCGACGGCACGACTCCACTGATGATTTCGGGTCCGCGCAGGAAAAGAAGCGGCGGCACAGGGTGATCGGTCGCAGCTGCCGATAGTAAGGGTTCCCCTTGCCGGACCGTGCCGGGAGGGAAGCCTTCATCCGCCGGTCGCGCGCTGGCGGCTGTTCGTCGCATCCGCGAGGCCGGACATGGCAACCCGTCCGGCCGCACCTTACTCAAGGACGAACCGACGGTTGCCCCGCCGGCCTATCCGGGTGGGAGGATCGCAATGTCGATAACCGTCAATGGCACGAGCGTTGCGATCCCCGATGATCCGCGGGTCTCGCTGCTCGATCTGCTCCGCGAAGGACTGCAGCTCTCGGGCACCAAGAAGGGCTGCAACCAGGGTGCATGCGGCGCGTGTACCGTCCTCGTCGATGGCGAGCGCATCCTGTCGTGCCTTGCGCTCGCGGTGCAATATCACGGGCGCAGCGTTACGACGATCGAGGGGATCGGCGCGGAGGGCGCGCTCCATCCGCTGCAACAGGCATTCATCGTGCATGACGGGTTCCAGTGCGGCTATTGCACCCCCGGGCAGATCTGCTCGGCGATCGGCATGGCGGCGGAAGTGAAGCGCGGCGTCCCGAGCAACGTCACCGCCGATCTCGATGGCGACGTGGCATTGACGCGCGAGGAATTGCAGGAGCGGATGAGCGGCAACCTGTGCCGCTGCGGCGCGCATAACGGGATCATCGACGCGATCCGCGAAACGATCGACGCGGAGATGGCGGCATGACCCCCTTCACCTTCGCGCGCGCGACCGATGCCGCCGATGCGCTCCGGCTCGGCGTGGGGGATGCGACCGCCTATCTCGGCGGCGGGACCAACATCGTCGATCTGATGCGCGAGACGATCGCCAAACCGTCGACACTGGTCGACGTCACCGGGCTATCAACCGACATCGTCGAGACCGACGGCGGCGGGCTGATGATCGGCGCGGCGGTCCGCAACACTGCGCTCGCCGAACACCGCGCAGTACGGTCGCGCTATCCGATGCTCGCGCGCGCGATCCTCGCGGGGGCCTCGCCACAGATCAGGAACATGGCGACGGTCGGCGGCAACCTGCTGCAACGCACGCGCTGCACCTATTTCTACGATACCGCCGGATCGGCCTGCAACAAGCGCACCCCCGGATCGGGCTGCGATGCGGCGGAAGGGTTCAACCGGATCCACGCGATCCTCGGCGCCTCCGCCGCCTGTGTCGCGACGCACCCGTCGGACATGTGCGTCGCGCTCGCCGCGCTCGACGCGACCGTCCATGTCGCGGGTGCTGGCGGGGCGCGGACGCTGCCGTTCACCGATCTTCACCGGCTGCCGGGCGAGCATCCCGAATTCGACACGGTGCTCGAAGCGGGAGAACTAATCACCGCGATCGAACTCCCCGCGCTGCCGTTCGCAAAGCGGTCGATCTATCGCAAGGTCCGCGATCGGTCGAGCTACGCGTTCGCGCTCATCTCGGTCGCCGTCGCGCTCGACATGGCGGACGGGCAGATCCGCGATGTGCGGATCGCGCTCGGCGGGGTCGCGCACAAGCCGTGGCGCGCGCTCAAGGCGGAAGCCGTACTGCGCGGCGGCCCCGCGACCGAAGCGACGTTCCGCGACGCCGCGCTCGCCGAACTGGTGGACGCCAGACCGCTCCGCGACAACGCCTTCAAGCCCGAACTCCTCACGCGAACCCTCATCGCCGTCCTCGGCGACCTTGCCGGAGCAGCAGCATGAACATCGTCGACGATGCCAAGGTCGCGGTCCAGAGCGCGGTCCAGGGCGTGATGAGCAAGCTCGTCCCGCTCGCCCCCGACAGCTGGATTCCGGGCGGCGTCCCCGATCCGCTGATCCGGCAGCAGCACGGATTGATCGGCAGCGAGGTGTCGCGACTCGACGGCGCGTTCAAGGTGCAGGGCAGCGCGCGCTTCGCCGCCGAGATCGCGCTCGACGACATGGTCTACGCCGCGCTCGTCTTCGCGACGATCCCGCGCGGGCGGATCGCGTCGATCGCCACCGCCTCCGCCGAAGCCGCAACCGGGGTCGTGCTGGTGATGACGCATCTCAACGCCCCGCGAATGAACAAACCCGCGGTGTTCGGCTCCTCCCCCACCGCAGCGGGGCCGAGCGACCTGCCGATCCTTCAGGACGACCGCATCCACTGGAACGGCCAGCCGATCGCGGTGGTCCTCGCCGAAACGCAGGAACAGGCAGACCACGCCGCCTCGCTGATCGAGACAACCTACGCGCCCGAGCCGTCGACCACCACCTTCGAGGGCGCCAAGGCGGGAGGCGCGCAGCCGGGCCTGTTCATGGGCCAGCCGCTGCTGACCGAAATCGGCGATGCCGAGGCGGAGCTCGCGGCGGCAACGCACCGGGTCGACCAGATCTATCGCACCCCGCGGCACAACCACAATGCGATCGAACCGCATGCGACCACGGTCGCCTGGGTCGACGGCACACTCGTCATCCATGACGCGAGCCAGCTCGTTACCGCCGAAGCCGCAACGATTGCGGATGTGTTCGACCTCGAGCCCGAGCAGGTCCGTGTCACCTCGCCCTATGTCGGCGGCGGGTTCGGCGGCAAATGCCTGTGGGATCACCAGATTCTCGGGGCCGCCGCAGCAAAGCTCGCGCAGCGCCCGGTCCGGATCGCGCTGTCGCGCGAGGGTGTCTACCGCATCGTCGGCGGGCGCACGCTCACCGAGCAGCGCGTCGCGCTCGGCGCGAAGGCCGACGGGCACCTCACCGCGCTGATCCACACCGGCACGGTCGCGATGACCCCGCACAACAACATGCCCGAGCCGTTCATCGCGGGGACGCGCGGTGCCTATGCGGCGGACAGCTTCAAGCTGTCGGTCGAGACCGTCACGATGAACATGCTCGCCAACACCTTCATGCGCGCGCCGGGCGAGGCGGTCGGCACCTTCGCGCTCGAATCCGCAATCGACGAACTCGCGATCGAGCTCGGGATCGACCCAATCGACCTGCGCTTGCGCAACGAACCCGAGCAGGACCCGACCTCGGGCCTGCCCTTCTCCTCGCGCCACATCGTCGAGGCATGGCATGCGGGCGCGGAGCGGTTCGGCTGGGCGAAGCGCAACCCGGTCCCCAAATCGCACCGCGATGGCGAATGGCTCGTCGGGATGGGCTGCGCGACCGCGACCTATCCTTATTACCGGATGCCCGGCGGTGCCGCGCGGATCACGCTCAACCGCGACGGGACCGCGCTGATCGAGGTCGCGGCGCATGAGATGGGGATGGGCACGTCGACCACCACCGCGATGGTCGCCGCGCAACGGCTCGGGCTGCCGATGGACAATGTCGAGGTCCGCTACGGCGATTCGATCATCCCCGGCGCGATCCTCGCGGGCGGATCGCAGCAGACCGCCGCGATCGGTGCCGCGGTGATCGCCGCGCACAATGCGCTCGTCGCCGAGCTGCTCAAGCTTGCGGGGAACGACTCCCCGCTGGCCGGGCTCTCCGTCGACCAGATCGGGAGCGAGGACGGCGGACTCGCCCGGGTCGACGATCCTACGAAGCGCGAAAGCTACGTCTCGATCCTCGAACGCGCGCAGCGCGACTCGGTGACGGTCACGGAACAGGGGTCGCAGCCGCTCGAGCTGATGCACTGGTCGATGCATTCGCACGGCGCGATGTTCTGCGAAGTCCGAGTCAACGCGGTGACTGGCGAGACGCGGGTCAGCCGCTTCCTCGGGTCGTTCGACACCGGGCGGATCCTCAACCCCAAGACCGCGCGCAGCCAGTTCCGCGGCGGAATCATCATGGGGCTCGGCCTCGCGCTGATGGAGGAAACGCAATTCGACGAACGCAACGGGCGGATCATGAACCCGAGCCTCGCCGAATATCACGTGCCGGTGCACCTCGACATTCCCGAGATCGACGTGATCTGGACCGACATCGCCGACCCGCACACCCCGATGGGCGCGCACGGAATCGGCGAGATCGGCATCACCGGGGTGGGGGCCGCGGTCGCGAACGCGATCTTCAACGCGACCGGGCGGCGGGTGCGCGATCTGCCGATCACGCTCGACAAGCTGTTGTAGGGCGGGATTGATAAGGTCAGGGGAGAGCGGGCTGCCGCGCCCCCGTCACCCCGGCGAAGGCTGGGGCCGCCACGTCAGCGGGCAAGACCGGCGATACCGCGCCCAGCCCTCACGCCACGCCCGGATAACGACACGGCCCCGGCCTTCGAGACCTCTGCAAAAGTCGGTTTACCGACCAGTGATTTGCTGTTTCCCGCGAAGGCGGGAATCCAGAGCGAAGCAGAACAACGACTTGCAGTTCTCGCGACTCCTGGACTCCCGCCTTCGCGGTAGAACACCGAAGGTTTCGCAGAGGTATCGCCTTCGCCGGGGTGACGGTATTATACGCCGCCCGCGGCGCCTCCCCACCTCACCGGAACAGCTTCGGCGCGAAATCCTCGAGATAGCGCCGCCAGTTGATCCACGTATGCCCGCCCGCGCTCTCGTTATACGTCACCTTCACCTTATGCCGCGCGAGCAACGCGCGCGTTGGCGCGGAGGTGCCGTACAGGAAATCGTCTTTCCCGATCGCATAATAGACCAGCCGCATCTCGCGTGCGTCGCGGTCGAGCGCGGCGGCGTTGGCGGTTTCGTAGTCCGTCACCTGCTGCAAATCGCCGTTGACCCCCAGCCCCATGCTGAACACCCCGGTCCAGTGGAACAGCTCGGGATGTGTCAGCCCGAAACGGATCGTATGCGCGCCGCCCATCGACAGCCCCGCCATCGCGCGCGAGTCGGGCTTGGCGATCGTCCGGTAGGTCGAGTCGACCAGCGGGATCAGGTCGCCGAGCAGGTCGTTGCCGAAATCGGTGTTGACCAGCAGATTGGGCTGCGGGCGATCGGGCGTATGGCCGAACGGCATCACGACGATCATCGGCTTGGCGCGCCCGCTCGCGATCAGATTGTCGAGGATGAAATTGGCGTGACCGACCGAGGTCCAGCTGTCGTCGCTGTCGCCCGCGCCGTGGACCAGATACAGCACCGGATAGCTACCGCGCCCCTTCTCATACCCGGGCGGGGTATAGACATGCGCGCGGCGCTCGCCGCCGATCGCCTTCGACCAGTAATGGATCGTCGCGACCGCGCCATGTGGCACGTCCCGCCGGAAGGTCTGGAACGCGCCCGCCGCACCCGGCACCTCGAACACGCTGTTGGTGCCGGTGCGCTCCTCCGAGAAATGCGTCCCGCGCGGATCGGGCACCCGCGCGCCGTCGACGCGGAAGTTGAAGCGATAGGTATCGGGCGCGACCGCGCTCGCGGTGGTGACGCTCCACAGGCCAGCGGCGTCCCTGACCATCGCGAGCCCGTTCGGGGTCCCCGGCGGGCCACCCGCGGGAACGATGCCGGGAAGGTCGGAACTCGTCACCCGAACATCGCGCGCTTCGGGTGCGCACAGGCGGAAGGTCACGCGCCCGTCCGGGAGCACTTCGACCGACTGATACTGCACCTGCGCGTAGAAGCTCTGCGGAAGGCAGCTCGCCACGACCGGTGTGGCGGTGATGGTCGACGGCGCGGTTTGTGCGGCGAGCGGCCCACCATATGCCGCCATCGCGGCAAGAACGATGCCGCCCAAAATCCGGTTCGGTATGATCCGCATATGCTATCCCCCCTGTTTCTACCCGACTATGTGCGGTTCGCGTCGCTGCCGCAACCGAACAGCCCCCCGCTGGACGTTTGATCGCGAATGCCTATATACCGCTCGGTATGAATAGCGTGTGTTCCCTCCCCGCCCAGAAAGGCCGGCCCCGCGAGTTCGATGTCGACGAAGCGCTTGGCAAGGCGCTGCTCGTATTCTGGCGCAATGGCTATGAGGCCGCGTCGATGGCCGAGCTGACCAGCGCGATGGGGATCACCAAGCCGAGCCTGTACGCCGCGTTCGGCAATAAGGAAGCGTTGTTCCACAAGGCGCTCGATCTCTACGAGCGCGAGAAGCTCGCCTATATGACCTCCGCGCTGGAGGCCCCCACCGCGCGCGGCGTCGCTGAACGGCTTTTGACGGGCGCGCTGCAGATGCAGATGAGCACTTGCGACCCCAAGGGCTGCCTCGGCGTCATCAGTACCGCCACGTGCGGCGCGGAGGCCGAGCCGATCAAGGCCGAGGTCGTCAAGCGCCGCGCCTCGTCCGAGGCCGCGCTGATTCGCCGGTTCGAGCAGGCGCAGGCGGCGGGCGAGCTCCCCGAGGGGATGACCCCGGCGGCGCTGATGCGCTTCCTGTTCGCGATCCTGCAGGGGATCGCGCTGCAGGGCGGATCGGGGGCGACCTGCGCCGAGCTCAGCGAACTCGTCGCGACCAGCATGCTGGTATGGCCGACGAAATAAGGCCGTAGAATCGCCGCGCCGAATCCGCTGGCGATAAATATTCGATACGGTATAGAATGCAGTTGACGCGCTGCACCGCCCCTTTATATACCGACTGGTACTGAAGCCGGTTCCGATGCGGTCCCGGCGTCGCCCAAGGGGGTTTCCGCCCATGATCCAGACCACCACCTGAACCCCGCGCGCTGAAATCCGCGCGCGCGTCATCCAATTTTTCAGGTCCGCACGGCGGCGCGCAGCGCGTGTCCGCAGGCGAGATCGCACGCCCATCGACCGGCGCCCCGCTGACGATTGCCCGTCCGCGAGCGCTTTCGCTCGTCCGCTTCATCGGCAAAACCCAAAGGGGGAATTTCCAATGGCTTATTACGACATCACCAGCCCGTTCGCCGCACCCGTCTGCAGCCGCACCCAGACCACGACCGCCCAGACCGCCCCCGTCCAGACTGCCACCGCCGCACCCGCGAGCTTCTCCGCGCTCGAATGGAGCGTCATCGCGCTGTCGCAGCGCGATACGCTGGGCAGCCTGCGGACCCCGAGCCGGGTCTCGCGCGCACTCGGCGGCCTGTTCGGACGCGGCACCGCATCCCGACTCGCCGACCCCAGGCTGGAGGCGCTGCGCCGTGCCGCGGTCTATGCGCGCCATCGCGGCTTTGCGCTGCCGGTGACCGAGATCAGCAACTTCCACGAAAATGGCTTCTCCGAAGCGCAGATGGAGACGCTCGTCACCAGCGTCACTGGGATGCGCGTCGGCCAGACCAGCCGGAGAGTCTCCGTATGAACATGCAATCCCCGATCGATACCGCGCAGCACGCCCCCGAGCGAACGCGGACGGGCTGGACGCGGTGGCAGAAGCGCGGGCTGATCCTCGTGCCGATCGCAATCGCCGGGGTCGTCGGCGTCAAGCTGTTCGACCATTCCGACGCGGTCGCCGCCGCACCGCCCCCCGCCGCGGTCACGGTCGCCGCGCCGCTGGTCCGTCAGGTCAGCGAGTGGGACGATTATGTCGGCCGTTTCGCGCCGAGCCGCTCGGTCGAGGTCCGCCCGCGCGTCGCGGGGGAAGTGACCGGCGTCCATTTCCATGACGGCGACGTCGTCCGCCCGGGGCAGCTGCTGTTCACGATCGATGCGCGCCCCTTCGCCGCCGCGCTTGCCGAAGCCCGCGCCAACGAAGCGAG
>CAZNQA010000001.1:122119-149489 GCA_964575105.1 uncultured Stakelama sp. | reverse complement strand
GTGCTCACCACGATCAACGCGCTCGACCCGATCTACTTCACCTTCGACGGGTCAGAGGCGCTCTACCTCAAGACCCAGCGCGCGCGCCAGCCGGGTGCGACTGCTCCCGCGGTCGAGATCCAGTTGCAGGACGAGACCGCGCATCGCTGGAAGGGCAAGCTCGATTTCACCGACAACGGCCTCGACACGCATTCGGGGACGATCCGCGGGCGTGCGGTATTGCCCAATCCGGGGCTGTTCCTGACGCCGGGGATGTTCGGCAACATGCGGCTTGCGAGTGCCGGGACCAAACCTGCTTTGCTCGTCCCCGACGATGCGGTGCAGACCGATCAGGCGCGCAAGGTGCTGCTGACGGTCGACCGGAACAACGTCGTCACTGCCAAGCCGGTGGTGCTCGGCGCGGTGGTCGACGGGATGCGGGTGATCCGCTCGGGCGTCGGCCCGCAGGACCGGATCATTATCAAGGGTACGCAGATGGCGATGCCCGGGGCCAAGGTGGCGCCGACGCTCGGCAAAATCGCGGTGTCGGCGGATACGTCCGCACCGATGGCGCAGCCGATCGCAGGCGAAGCGACACTGACCAGATAGCCGCCTTCTTCCCCGGCGCAGGCCGGGGCCCAGTCGGGACGCACTCTCGGCTCCAATCACTGCCGTTCCACTCCTGGACCCCGGCCTCCGCCGGGGAAGGAGGGAGTGTGCCCGCGGAATAGGACCTCGCATCATGCGCTTCTCGCGCTTCTTCATCACCCGGCCGATCTTCGCCGGGGTCATCGCGGTGGTCATCACCATCGTCGGGCTGATCGCGTACATGGGGCTGCCCGTGTCGCAATATCCCGACATCGTGCCCCCCACCGTCACCGTCAGCGCGGTCTATCCGGGCGCATCCGCCGAGACGGTCGCGGAGACCGTCGCCGCGCCGATCGAGCAGGAAATCAACGGCGTCGACAACATGTTGTACCAGTCGTCGCAATCGACCGGCGACGGCAAGGTGACGATCACCGTCACCTTCAAGATCGGCACCAACCTGGATGCAGCCCAGGTGCTCGTCCAGAACCGCGTCGCGGTCGCCGTCCCGCGCCTGCCCGAAGACGTCCAGCGCCTCGGTGTGGTGACACGCAAGACGTCGCCGGACTTCCTGATGGTCGTCAACCTCGTCTCGCCCGACGGCTCGCTCGATCGCGGCTACATCTCCAATTACGCGCTGACGCAGGTCCGCGACCGCCTCAGCCGGATCGACGGCGTCGGCGACGTGCAACTGTTCGGCGCGCGCGATTATTCGATGCGCGTCTGGATCGATCCCGGCCGCGCCGCCGCACTGGACCTGACCGCAGGCGAAATCGTCGCCGCTTTGCGCGCGCAGAACGTCCAGGTCGCAGCGGGCACACTCGGCCAGCCGCCTTATGCCACCGGCAACGCCTTCCAGCTCAACGTCGAGACACAGGGCCGCCTGACCGACCCCAAGCAGTTCGCCGACGTGGTGATCCGCACCGACACCGACGGCCGCCAGGTCAAGGTGTCCGACGTCGCGCGGGTCGAGCTCGGCGCGCAGGATTATGGCGCGAACACCTATCTCAGCGGCAAGCCCACCGTCATCGCCGCGGTCTTCCAACGCCCCGGCTCGAACGCGCTCGCCGCCGCGCAGGCGGTGTCCGCCGAGATGGAGACGATGTCGAAGAAATTCCCCAAGGGGCTCGCCTATAAGGTCATCTACAACCCGACCGAGTTCATCGCCCAGTCGATCGACGCGGTGAAGCACACGCTGATCGAGGCGATGGTGCTGGTCGTGCTCGTCATCCTCGTTTTCTTGCAGAAATGGCGCGCGGCGATCATCCCGATCGTCGCGATCCCGGTCTCGCTGATCGGTACCTTCGCGGTACTCGCGGCGGTGGGCTATTCGCTCAACAATCTGTCGCTGTTCGGGCTGGTGCTCGCGATCGGGATCGTCGTCGATGACGCGATCGTCGTGGTCGAGAATGTCGAGCGCAACCTCGAGGCCGGGCTCTCCCCGCTCGAGGCGGCGCGCAAGTCGATGGACGAAGTGTCGGGCGCGCTCGTCGCGATCGTGCTGGTGTTGTGCGCGGTGTTCATCCCGACCGTATTCCTCACTGGCCTGTCGGGCGCCTTCTACCGCCAGTTCGCGGTGACGATCTCGACCGCGACGATCATCTCGCTGCTGCTCTCGCTGACGCTGTCGCCAGCGCTCGCGGCGATGCTGCTCAAGCCGCACACCGATGCGCATTCGGGCGGTCGCCTGACCCGGCTCGTCCGGCGTGCCGGCGACGGCTTCAACCGCGGGTTCGAGCGGATGAGCACCGCTTATGGTCGCCTCACCTTCCGGCTCGTCAGCGCACCGCGCAAGATGATGCTGGTCTATGGCGGCCTCATCGCGCTCACCGCCTTCGTCTTCACCGTCACGCCCGCAGGGTTCGTCCCCGCACAGGACCAGGGCTATTTCCTGACCGTGATCCAGCTGCCGCCCGGCTCCTCGGTCGAGCGCACCGATGCGGTGATGCAGAAGGTCGCCAAGCGCATCCTCCCGCTCGCCGGCGTCAAGGGCGCGGTGATGCTCGCGGGCTTCGACGGCCCGTCGCAGACACTCGCGCCCAATAGTGCGGCCGCCTACATCCCGCTCAAGAGCTTCGCGGAACGCAAGAAACTCGGCGTCACCTTCGCCGGGATCATGGCCGAGGCGCAGAAGGCGACCGCCGACATCAACGAGGCGCGCCTGCTGATCGTCCCCCCACCGCTGATCCAGGGGATCGGGTCGGCGGGTGGCTATCGCCTGATGGTCCAGGACCAGCAGGGGCACGGCTATCAGGAGATGGGCAAGACCGCCTATGATTTGATCGGCAAGGCCAACCAGACCAAGGGCCTCGCGCAAGTCTACACCTTCTTCGACACCGCCACCCCGCGCATCTTCGCGGACGTCGACCGCACCAAGGCGAACATGCTCGGCGTGCCGCCGGAGCGCGTGTTCGAGGCGTTGCAGGTCTATCTCGGCTCGGCGTTCGTCAACGACTTCAACCTGCTCGGGCGCACCTACCGCGTCACCGCGCAGGCCGACGCGCCGTTCCGCAACACCACCGCCGACATCGCCAACCTCAAGACCCGCTCGAACACCGGGCAGATGGTGCCGATCGGGTCGGTCTCGACCTTCCGCGACAAGACCGGGCCGTATCGCGTCGTGCGCTACAATCTGTTCCCCGCGGTCGAGGTGGATGGCGACACCGCCAAGGGCTCGTCCTCGGGCCAGTCGCTGGTCGCGATGGAGAAGCTCGCGGATACCGCATTGCCGACCGGCTATGCGCATGAATGGACCGGGATCGCCTATCAGCAGAAGTCCGCGGGGAGCACCGCCGCGCTCGTCTTCGGCATGGCGGTGGTGTTCGTCTTCCTCGTGCTTGCCGCGCAATATGAGAGCCTGACGCTGCCGCTCGCGATCATCCTGATCGTGCCGATGTGTCTGCTCGCGGCGATGACCGGCGTGAACCTGCGCGGGATGGACAATAACGTCCTCACGCAGATCGGCCTCGTCGTGCTGATCGCGCTGGCGGCCAAGAACGCGATCCTCGTGGTCGAGTTCGCCAAGCAGGCCGAGGAAGAGGATGGCCTCACCCCGATCGAGGCGGCGGTGCGTGCCGCGACCGACCGGCTGCGCCCGATCCTGATGACGAGCTTCGCGTTCATCCTCGGCGCGGTGCCGCTGGTGATCGCCGACGGCGCTGGCGCCGAGTTGCGCCAGGCGCTCGGCACCGCGGTGTTCTTCGGGATGATCGGCGTGACCGGCTTCGGCTTGCTGTTCACCCCGACCTTCTACGTCGTCGCGCGCGCGCTGGCGCAGCGGTTCGAACGCCGCCGCCCCACCCCAGCAGCCGTCACGCCATATGGGCCGGTAGCGCCGCACGCGCTCCAGCCAGCCGAATAGGACCGCACATGAAAACCCTCCTGCTCACCGGCCTCTCCGCACTCGCGCTCTCCGCCTGCGCCGCCGGCCCCAACTATGTCGCCCCCCCGTCCCCGCCGACCGCCGCCGCGCCGTTCGTCTCGACCAGCGCCGCGACGGTCACCGCCCCCGCCGACCAGAATTGGTGGCGGATGTACCGCGACCCGGTCCTCGACGGCCTCGTCGCGGATGCGCTCGCGGCGAACACCGACCTGCGCGTCGCGGTCGCCCGGCTCGACACCGCGCGCGCCTCGCTGCGCGGCACCAAGACCGACCGTGAGCCGCAGATCAACGCGGGTGCGAGCGGCAATTACGCGCGCAGCTCGCAACTCCAGAACCTCCCCGGCTTCGACCGCGAGCGCGCCACCTATGACGTCGGCCTCGACGTCAGCTACGAAGTCGACCTGTCGGGCCGAGTCCGTCGCAACATCGAGGCCGCGCGCGGCGATGTCGGCGCGGCGCAGGCGGATGCCGATGCGGTGCGCGTCTCTATCGTCGCTGCAACGACGCGCGCCTATGTCGATGCAGCCTCCTCCGCCGAACGGCTCGGCGTCGCGCGCCGCATCGTCGACCTGCTCGACAAGTCGACCACGCTCACCGGCAAGCGAGTCGACGCAGGCCGCGCGACCAGGCTCGACCAGGTCCGCATCGCCGCACTCCGCGATCAGCGCGCCGCACTCGTCCCGCAGATCGAAGCCGAACGGCAAGCCGCGCTGTTCCGCCTCGCCACGCTCACCGGACGCACCCCGCAGGACCTCCCCGCCGCCGCCGGCGCGCGCACCACCACCCCGCGGATCGACCAGCCGATCCCGGTCGGCGACGGCGCGGCGCTGCTAGCACGCCGCCCCGATGTCCGCGCCGCCGAACGCCGCCTCGCCGCCGCCACCGCGCGGATCGGCGTGCAGACCTCACAACTCTACCCGCAGATCTCGCTCGGCGGGTCGATCGGCTCGACCGCGCTCACGGTGGGCGACATCTTCACCGGCGGCCCGGTCCGCTGGCTCGTCGGCCCGTTGCTCAACTGGACGCTCAACCAGTCTGCCGCGCGCGCGCGGATCGCGGGCGCGCAGGCCGAGACGCGCGGCGCGCTCGCGACCTTCGACGGCAGCGTGCTGACCGCGCTCGAGGAAACCGAGACCGCGCTCTCGACCTATGCGCGCGAACTCGACCGCCGCACGCAATTGCAATCCGCGCGCGACAATGCCGCGACCGCCGCGCGAATCACCCGCGCCCGCCAGCGTGAGGGGACGATCGACTTCCTCGAAGTGCTCGACGCCGAACGCACCTTCGCCGACAGCGACGCCGAGCTCGCCGCGGCGGATGCGCGGATCGCAGGCGCGCAGGTCGATCTCTTCCGTGCGCTGGGGGGTGGCTGGCAGACGCAGCGCAGCTGATGCCGGACGGCGCGCGAAATCGATCCGCGCGCCTCCGGTAAATCATGATATAGGCCCGGCATCTATTCCTTCGTCCTTATCCGGACGGCACGTGCACGGGCCAGTAGACGAATGCATTCCAGGCATGATGTCACAAAGGATACCCCGGACGTCGACGTCCTGTTCGTCAATCACGCTGCCGAGATGGGCGGCGCGGAACTCTCGCTGCTTGGCCATGCGCGCCAGCTTGGAAACCGCTGTACCGTTCTGCTTTTCACGAACGGTCCGTTACTCAAGGCGTTACAGCAAGTTGGTGTAAAGGTCTCGGTGCTCGACGGTGCCGCCGGGGTGGTCGCGCTGGCGCGGACGACCGGCGTGCTGCGGGGCCTGCGCACCGCCAGAACGATCGCCACCACGGCCATCGCGATCGCGCGCCGGATGCGGACCGTGAAGATCACCTACGCCAATTCCCAAAAGGCCGCGGTGCTGACCGCGCTCGCCGCGCTGATCGCGCGGCGGCCGATGGTGTGGCACCTCCACGACATCATGACCGCGCCGGACTTCAGCATCGCCAACCGTCGCGTCGTGATCGCGCTGACCAACCGCGCCGCGCATCTCGTGATCGCCAATTCCGACGCGACTGCCGACGCCTATCGCGTGGTCGGCGGGCGTTGCCCGGTCTGCGTCATTCCCAACGGCATCGATCCGGCACCGTTCGATCGGATGTCGCGGCAGGACGCACGCGCATCGGTCGCGGCTGAATTCGGGCTTGGCGCGGCACCTGTTTATGGCGTGTTCGGCCGGATCTGCGGCTGGAAGGGACAGGCCGTCGCAATCGCCGCCTTGACGGGGAACGTCGACGCGCATCTGCTGGTGGTCGGCGGCCCGCTGTTCGGGGAGGAGGCGCAGGACGCCGCGCTGCGGCACCACGCGGCGCTGCTCGGGGTTGCGGAACGCGTCCATTTCTGCGGATTCCGCCAGGATATCGTCCGTCTGATGGGCGCGATGGACCTCGTGCTGCACTGTTCGACCGAGCCCGAACCCTTTGGTCGCGTGATCGTCGAGGGGATGATGGCGGGCGTTCCCGTCATCGCGACTCACGGCGGTGGGGCGAGCGAGATCGTCGCAGGCAGCGGGGCCGGACTCCTGATCCCGCCCGGCGACCCGCGCGCGCTGGCCGAAGCGATCGAGTCCGTCATGCGCGACCCTGCGCTTCGGGCGGACATGGGCGCGCGCGGGCGGGCGCATGCCCGGCGGAACTATGCGCTGGATCATGTCCAGCGGCGCCTGGACTCGGCGCTGTCCCGCTGGACCGGCGCGCGCCCGGTCACCCCCGGCCAGACCACCGCGCGCCCGCATCGCCGCATGGGTGCCCCGAAATAGGACGCGTCGGGCAGATCCTGCGGACAAACCGGTCGAAAGCATCGCGCGGACCGATCCCGGTCTCATGCTGGTCCATGTCGGGAGCGACCGGCACGGGCTGCTGTCCGGCATCATGGCCGACGAGGGCATGTCCGCGCGGTTGATCCGCCACAGCGGCATCGCGGATTCGGCGCTCGCGGCCTTGTACGAATCCGCGCTCTGCCTTGTCGTCCCGTCCTTCTACGAAGGGTTCTGCCTGCCGCTGGTGGAGGCGCAACGCTATGGCTGTCCCGTCCTGTTCGCCGACAGCCCCGGCACCGGCGAAACCGGCGGCATGGGGGGCGTGTCGTTCCGCCCGGACGATCTTGCGGAGCTTGCGGAATGCCTCGGCCGCATCGTCGCCAGCGCCCCCTTGCGCGCCACGATGCGCACCAGCGGCCACCGCAACGCTTCTCCTGGGAACGCGCCGCCCGCCAGTATGAGCAGGTGTTCGACGCTATCGCCCGGCTACGCGCCCCCGGCTGAGGATCAGAGGTCGAGGATCCTGCCGGGGTCGAGCGCGCCGCGCAGCAGGTCGAGAAAGGCCAGCCCGTTGCCGCGCAACCGCCCGGCCCGATCGATCCACGGTTCGGGGTACAGCGTCCGCGTGACGTTCATCCCGACATTGTTCGTCATGCGGCGCAGCGCGGTGCCGAGCCGCAGCGTGCCCTTGCGGTACAGATAGATCGGGTTGGCGATCTGCGAATAGCCCAGCCGCACACCGCTCGTCCGCCCGTTCTTGATCCCCTGGTGCACGCCCGCGAACGCGTTGGTGAAGGCGACCATGCCACGCCCGATCAGGCGCGATCCGAAGTCGACGTCCTCGAGCCAGCCGTACAGCGGAAGCCGCTCGTCGAAGCGAGTGTCCCCGATCGCGCGCGAACGATACGCCATGTTGCATCCGTAAAGGCCCGAATGGTGCGCCCGGATCCAGATCGGTGGCGGCTTGGCAGCGTCATAGGCGGTCACCGCGGCGAGCGCGGTCGCATAGTCATGCCCCTGCCCGCCGATCCCGTCGAGGATGAGGTGCCCGGACGCAGCGATCAAATCGGCGTTGTTCTGGAACAACGCGACGATATTCTCGATCGCACGGCACGACGCGAGATAGTCGTCGTCGAAGAAGACGATGATATCGAAAGTGTCGATCGTCTGTTCGATCCCGTGGTTCCGCTGCGTGGTCAATCCCCGCGGGCTCATCACGACGCACGCATCGTCGGGCAGCTCATGCTGCGGCGGAAGATCGTCGTCGCTCGCAACGACGATATAGACGGCATCCGGCTGACGTGTCTGATCAAGCAGTTGCTTCCTCCACTGCGCAAGCTCCCGGGGGCGACCCGTACTGGCAATGACAACCGCAATTGTTAGCGACGTCGAAAACGGCATGAATATCTGAACCCCCCGGTTGCGCCGATATACGATTGGATGATGAATAACGCCAGCGCCCTCCCGCACCGGGAACAGTCAAACCGACGTATTACTATTCTATAGTGTGACCCGGTGCGATGTCCGGAGGCCATCACCCTGCCGTGCGGAGGAGATTTTCCCCCATCGAATGGGTTTGTGGAATTTCTCTCAAATAGTCACAAAAAATCCACAGGGCCTGCGTAGAGGAACCGCGGGGAGCGGGGGCCAGTCGGCGCCGACTCTATCGATCACAGGGGGAATCATCAGTGACTTGCTCAACGCGTTTCTCGCGTGCCGTCGTCGTGCGCGCGCTGCTCTTGCTCGGGACGGCGATCCCGGTCGCCATTCTGTCCGCCGCGCCGGTGCAGGCGCAGGATTACACCAACATCGCCGCCTCGGGCCGCGTGACCACGGACGCCGGCGCGCCGATCGCCAACGCCGAGGTCAGCATCACCGCATCGGATCGCGGGATCAGCCGCTCCGCCACGACCAACGAATCGGGCGCTTATACGATCGCGCAGCTCGCGCCGGGCAATTACGACTTCACCGTCACCGCCCCCGGCTTCGCGCCCTATACCGAGAAAGCGGTCGCGCTGACCCGCGGCACCGGCGGCGCGAACAGCTTCAAGCTCGCCCCAGCGGCAACTGCTGACACCGCGACCGATATCGTCGTCACCGGCCGCCGCCAGCGCGTCGCCGATTTCCAGGACACGACGACCGGCGCGGTGATCGACATCGCCTCGCTCCAGACCCGCGTCCCCGTCGGCCGCACGCTCCGCGACGTGATGCTGCTCACCCCCGGCACCGTTCAGGGCGCATCCGGCGCGAACGGCGGCTTTGCCAATCAGGTGTCGATCTCGGGCGCGTCCTTCACCGAGAACGCATTCTACATCAACGGCCTCAACGTCACCGATTTCGTCTCCGGCCAGCAACCGACCGAAGTCCCGTTCGATTTCTACCAGACCGTCGAGGTCAAGACCGGCGGCGCCCCCGCCGAATTCGGCCGCGCGACCGGCGGCTATGTCGTCGCCACCACCAAGTCGGGCTCGAACACCTATCACGCGAGCGTCACCGGCACATGGGAGCCGGGCGACCTGCGCGATTCATCGCCTGCGACCTACAATACCGACTATCGCCACGCGACCGCAAGCCGGCAGGAACTGGTGTTCCAGGCAAGCGGCCCGATCTTCAAGGATCACCTGTTCTTCTACGGCCTCTACAACCTCCGCGACATCCGCTCGAAGACGCCCGCGTCCAACCAGGACAATGCCACCGGCGTCACCAACACCAGCCCGTTCTGGGGCGGCAAGCTCGACGGCTACATCACCGGCGCGCATCACTTTGAATTCACCTATTTCGACACGACCAACGACACGCACACCCGCAGCTATGACTACAACCGCACCACCAATACGTACGGCGCGCAGACCGGCGGCACCGATGCACGCGCGGGCGGGGTCAACTACGTCGGGCGCTACACCGGCACGTTGACCAAATGGCTGACCGTCTCGGGCGCGTACGGCGTCAACAAGCTCCGCTCGGGCAACATCCCGCTCGACATCTCCAACCCGCGCGTGCTCGATTATCGCACCAACGACGCCGGGATCGACATCGGCCTCAACAAGGTCACCGACGCGTACAGCCGCACCGACAACAAGCGCGAATTCTATCGCTTCGACGCGGACGTCCAGGTCCAGTTGCTCGGGTCGCATCATATCCGGGTCGGCTACGATCACGAGGAAGACACCCAGACGCAGACCTATGAGACGATCGGCGGCGGCTTCTACAAGATCTTCCGCGCCAATGCGGCATCGGCGGCGCGGCTCGGCATCCCGGTCGGCACCGATTATTACACGACCCGCGTCTATTCGCAGAACGGCATCGGCACGGTCCGCAACCAGGCGCTCTACCTGCAGGACGAATGGTCGCTGCTCAGCGATCGACTCAAGCTCCAGCTCGGCGTCCGTGACGACCGGTTCAGCAACCAGGGCGTCAACGGCGAATCCTTCTACAAGTCCGGCGACCAATGGGCCCCGCGGCTCGGCGCATCCTATGACGTGTTCGGGGACGGCAAGACCAAGGTCTACGGCTATTACGGCAAATATTACCTGCCGCTCGCGGGCGACATCAACCTCAACGTCGCGGGCCAGCTCGTCACCTACACACGCTACAACCTCCTCAACGGGCTGAGCGGCACCGGCAGCGTTCCCGCGACGGGCGCGGCGATCCTCGGCGGCACCAACTTCATGGCCTGCCCCGACACCAAGACCGCCAATTGCGAAGTATCCGCCAACGGCACGCCATCCGATCCGGCAGGCGCGATCGCGGACAACCTCTCGGCACAGTCGGACCAGGAGTTCATCTTCGGCGGGAGCCAGCAGGTCAGCGATCATATCCGCGTCGGTGCCTATTTCACGCACCGCGAGCTGACCAACGTGATCGACGACGTCTCGGTCGATGCGGGCGAGCGCGTCTATTGCGCGGCGAAGGGCTTCACCGCGGCGGCGTGCCTCAAGGCGTATCCCGGCGGGCGGCATTTCGTCATCGCCAATCCGGGCAAGGACGTCACCGTCCAGATCAACGCGCTCCCCGACGGCACCACCCCGGTCGCCACGCTCAAGGCGGGCGACCTGCTCTACCCCAACCCGAGCCGCAATTATAACGCGGTGACGCTGACCTTCGACCGCAGCTTCGACAGCGTGTGGAGCCTGTCGGCCAATTACACCTGGGCGATCAACAAGGGGAATTACGAGGGGGGCGTCCGCTCCGAGAATGGCCAGCTTTCGCTCAACCGCACCTCGGACTTCGACTCGCCCGGCTTCGTCAACGGATCGTACGGCAATCTGCCGAGCGACCGGCGGCACACGTTCAAGGCCTATGGCAGCTACCGCCCGTTCGAGTTCCTCGATCTCGGTAGCAACCTGCTGGTCCAGTCGCCGCAGAATTACAGCTGCATCGGCACGGTCCCCGCAAGCGTCGACGCCTATGCCAACAGCTATCACGGCTACAGCTATTATTGTAACGACACGCTGGTCCCGCGCGGCAGCGCGTTCAACGGCGACTGGCGCGCGCAAGTCGACGTCAGCGCGGTCGTCCATCTCCCGCTGCCCAAACAGTTCGATGCCTCGATCCGGCTCGACGTGTTCAACGTGCTGAACAGCAAGGCGGTCACTTCGTTCAACGAATTCGGGCAGTTGAGCGATGATTCACCCAATTCCAACTATCGCAAGCCGGTCGCCTATCAATCGCCGCGCTACGCCCGGTTGCAGTTCCGCCTCGGGTTCTGACGGCAAACGACGGGGGTGGCGCACGCCGCCCCCGTTTCGTGCAGGACAGTGTTGTTGACAGAATGCTGCGCCGCACTGACACATGTGTTTACAGGGTTCACCAGGGGGAGGGCACCATCCAAAAGCGTTCAGTACGCCAGCGCGAGATCGTGTCGCGGCTGCGCAGCGGCCGGACATTGTCGGTGCTCGGCCTCGCCGCCGAGCTCGATGTGTCGGACGAGACGATCCGGCGCGAATTGCGCACGCTCGAGGAGCAGGGCGTCGTCATCCGCGAACATGGCGGCGCGCGGCTTGCCGCGCTCACGTTCGAGGGGCCGCTCAACCAGCGGATGGAGGAGAACGCCGACGCCAAACTGCGGATCGCGCGCGCCGCGGCGGAGCTCGTCACCGATGGCGCGATCGTGTTCATCGATTCGGGCACGACGAGCTGTTTCATCGCGCGGCAACTCGTCGAGCGGCGCGGGCTGACGATCATCACCAATTCCCTCCAGGTCGCGGGCGATCTCGGCGCGATCAACGGCAACCGGCTGTTCCTTGCGGGCGGGCAGATGGATTATGACTATCGCGCCTTTTCGGATCATCAGGCGCAGGCGTTCGTGCGCGGCTTCACCCCGCATCTCGCGATCCTGTCGGTCGGCGGGATCAGCCTCGATCGCGGGTTGATGGACTTCCACCCGGGCGAGGCGGAAATGAGCCGGATCGCCTATGCCACCGCCAAGCAGGTGATGCTCGGGGTCGATTCGTCCAAGTTCGGGCGCTACGCCTTGCTGCAGACCGCGCAATGCGCCGACGTCGATATCCTCGTCACCGAAAAACCGCTCGAGGAACCCTTCGCGCGCGCCTTCGCTCACGCCGAGGTGGTGATCGCCTGAAGCGGCGCGCCACGTCGTCGGCGCAGCAGGATCGCGACGAGCGCGAGCGCGACGCTCACCCCCGCCATTCCGGCCTGGAGCAGCCAGAAGCCCGAATCGCTGATCCGCCCGTAGGTGCTTCCGCTGATCCCGACCCACAGGCTCGCGAAAAAGCCGTGGAGATAGAACACCCCCATCCAGAAGCCGACGAAACGCGGCGGCGCATTGGCAGCGATCAGGCTGAGCCCGCTCGGCCAGACCAGCACGACCGCGAGATCGATCAGCAGCAGATACAGCAGCCCCCAGCCGATCGACAGCAGCTCGGGCCCCGCATAGCGGCTCGCCAGCGCAAGCACGCCGTAACCCGCCGCACAGGCGAGCCCGCCCGCGAGGATCATCTCCTGCGCCGCCGGGGCGTTGCCGCGTCGCGCCGCCCGCCCCAGCGCCGCCTGCACCGCGACGATCAGCAGCAGCGTGAACAGCCCGTCGAGCGAGACGAACCACGCGACCGGCATCGTCCACCCCGCGACGCGCAGCTCGATCCGCGCGCGCGCCCAGATCAGGAAGATGTCGCCGAGCTGCTCATACGCCGCCCAGCAGAAATAGACGCTGAGGATTGCCGAAACGAGGATCGCGATCCCGCGAAGCCCGCTGCCCTCCCCGCTGCGGATCGACGGCGCGCGATCCGGCGCAACGACGTCCGCGCTCCGCCCGGCGCTCGCGGCATAGCCGAGCGTGCCGATCGAAATCGCCAGCGCCGCCGCGCCGATCGCACAAGACCAGCCGAACACCGCCGCGACCCCGCCGCACACCAATGGCCCGCAGATCACGCCTGCGTTGAGGAAACCGAGATACACCGCATAGCCGCGTTGCCGCTCGCCCTCGTCGTGGAACAGCTGCCCGACCTGTGCGGACAGATTGCCCTTGAGCGTCCCCGTAGCGAGCATGAACAGCGCCAGCCCGGGCAGGAAGGTCGCGACCCCGATCATCAGCACCAACCCCGCGAGCATCGCTCCGGCAGCGCCATAGATGACCCGCCGACGGCGCGCGAACAGATCACCGATCAGCCCCCCGAGCGGCACCGCGAGATAGAGCAGCGCCCCCGCATAGCCATAGACCTGCGATGCGAGCCCGACGCTCGACAGCGGCCCGAACCACCGCTCGAACGCGTTGCGCACCGTGGGGGCGCCAAGCGCGGGGGCCAGATCGTGCGCGAAGATCTGGTCCGCGAGGATGAGGACGAGCAGCGACTTGATCCCCGCCATCGCGAAGCGTTCCCAGAACTCGAGCATCGCAAGCGCGAGGAAGCGGCGATCGCGGATCGGATGTCCCGTGTCGAGCGAACCACCCCGCGCCATGCTGCTCCTCCAGTCGCCATCGTGGCGCGCTCCGCCCTCCAAGCACCAGGATTATGACAGTGGCGTGATGCTGCGATCAGGCGGGATGCGGGAAGCGGGGTGCGGGTTCACTGATATCGGGCGCGCCGGTCTCGACATGCCCCGCGAGCCGCTGCCGCGCGCCGTGGTCAGCGGTGACGAGTAGATCGTACCAGCGATGCTCGGGTGCGACCGGAAGCGGGAGCGCACCCGTGCCGTTCGGCGCGATCGTCAGATGCTGGACGGTCCCGCCATGCGCGCACCGGCACGTGATCGCCTGCGCGATATGCGATCGGTTGTGGACGGTCAGCCGTGCGGGCACGCCCTTCGCCGCCGGGACGAGCGCGGTCTCGATCCGCCCCGCGCTGGATCCCCCGCGATAGTCGCGAAAGAACCCGTTCGCCCCGCGCACCACCAGCGCAAAGCCGTCGTCCGCCGAGACCGGCCAGGTCTCCTCGAGCGTCGATCTCGCCGCGACGGTGAAATAGCGCCACCCCGGATAGCGCAGTTCGTCCTGCACCCCGAACACCACGCCATCCGCGCCGCTGTTGACGAACCGCAGCGTCAGCCCGGTCTTGCTCCAGCGCGGCTCGACCGTGAAGCGATACGGCAGCGCGCGTGCCGGGCGGGTGCCGGGCTCCTGCTGCGGTACGCTGGTCGACGTCGCGATCCTGGGCGGCGGCGCGGTGCGGCACAGCTCCTGCGTCTCGCGGACATAATCGGCAACCGACGGCAGTGTCGCCGCCCAGCTGACATCCGCGCGCGCGGCGGGGGTCACGCCGAAATCGAAGATCGAGGTCAGGTCGCCGCACACCGAACGCCGCCACGGAGAAATATTCAATTCGACCACGCCGAACCTTTTTTCGAGGAAGCGGAGTACCGATGTATGGTCGAACAATTGCGAGTTGACCCACCCCCCACGCGTCCACGGCGAGATCACCGTCATTGGAACGCGCGGACCGAGCCCGACCGGCTCGCCCTGGTAGGTTTCGCTGCGCACATCGACGTTAGTTGCACCGTAACTGTCGTTAATTGCCGGCATAGCTGCAGGAATATGGTCGAAAAAGCCGTCATTCTCGTCGTAATTGACGATGAAAACGGTCTTCGCCCACACCACCGGATTGGCGGCGAGCGCGGCGACGATGCGGCTGACGAGCACTTCGCCATACGGCACCGGCGCGTCGGGGTGCTCGCTCATTTCCATCATCGGGACGATCCACGACACCGCCGGCAGCCGATCCGCCGCGACATCCGCGACAAACGCGGCGATCAGATGCTCGGCGCGCGTCTTTTCGGGGTTGGCCGGCGGTTTTCCGTCGATCCAGTCGACCATCGCACGGCCCCTTCGATAGCGCGACGAGGTGCGGTCGAGGTTGCGGAATTCCGTGAAATATCCCAAAGGGTTATCCGAGTAATTGGCATATTCCTGATACACCCGCCACGACACTCCCGCCTCTTCCAGCCGCCCGGCATAGGTACGCCACGGGAGCCCGGTGAACTTGGGGTCGTCGCGCGCCATGTCGGCGCACGGATTGTCGTCTGCGCCGCCATTGGTGACGCAATAAACGCCCTCCTGCCCAACACTTAGCCCGTTGGTTCCGGTAAAGTGGTAGAGGCGGTTTGGCCCGGTCGGCCCCTGCAGCGAGCAATGATAGCCGTCACAGATCGTGAACGCATCGGCAAGCGCATGATAATACGGGATATCCGCCCGCGTAAGATGCGCCATCGTCAGCGCGCCCTTCTGCTCCGCCCACACGTCCCAGTTGCGCCAGCGGTTCTGGCTGTCCTTCCAGCTATGGTCGAGCCCGGTAAAACAGCGTGCGTTTGTAGCGGTATAGTCGAGTCGGAACGGCCAGGCGATCTGCCCGCCATCGCGGTCCGCGCGGCGCTGCGCCCACACCGGCCTGCCGCTCGGCAGCGTCACCGGACGCGGATCGCCGAACCCGCGCACCCCGCGCAAGGTCCCGAAATAATGGTCGAAAGAGCGGTTCTCCTGCATCAGGATCACGACATGCTCGACGTCCGCGATCGACCCCTGCGGCGCCCGCAGCTCGCGTGTGGCGGGGATGCTGGCCACCCCGGCAAGGCTGGAGGCGCCATTAAGGAAGCTGCGCCGGTCGATCAACATTGCGGGCATACTCGGCGGAGGAAAGCGGGAGTGCAGATGCCCGGTTCTACCGCCGCAATGTGGATATCTCGTGACATTCCCGGAATAGTGCGGAATTTTTGTTGTTCATAGACACCAAATCAGCAGTTCTGGCAAAGTCCTGCCAGGACCCCGCTCTTTCTCAATGCCCCGTGATGATCCGTTCGGCCTCCCGCGCCAGTCGCGCGAGCGTCATCAGGTCCGGGGGCTCGTGGCGCGGGACCGTGTCGACGACACATAGCGCGCCCAGCGCGTAACCCGCGCGATTTACTAGCGGAATTCCGGTGTAGAAGCGGACATAGGGTGCGTCGACGACCGACGGGATCGCGGCATATCGTTCATCGCGCTGCGCATCGAGGATGACCAGCGGTTCGCCCGGACGCAGGATGACCCGGCTGCAGATCGATGCCGACCGCGGTGTCTCCTTGAACGCGACCCCGAGCCGCGCCGCCAGCCACTGGCGCTCGCGATCGATCAGCGAAACGCTTGCCATCGGCGTCCCCGCAACCGCCGCGGCACGCTCGACAATTCGTTGTAATTCGCCCTCGCGCTCGCTGGTGGTACGCCGAACGCCGTCGACCGCAGCCTGGCGGTTTCGTTCGAGTGCCGGGTCCGGCCAGACGTCACCCTCGTTCCTCACGCAACGCTCTCCTCGCCTTACTGCCGCAGCCCCATCAACATACGATCGCATCGACCTGCTGGATGAACGCCGCCATCCTGATCGTCTTGGTACAAAAGACATCCGCCCCCGCGGCGCGACACGACTGCTCGTCCTGCCGGCCGCTGAGGACAGTCATCGCCAGAACGGGAATATGCTTCGTCAGCGGACTGGCTTTCAGCTGACGAATGATCTCGCGACCGTCGACGTAAGGCAGGCGGATGTCGGTAATGATGACGTCAGGTTGTTGCGCGACCGCTTCGACGTAAGCGAAACGTTCGTCGGTGATCAGAACAGGACGATGCCCACCGGTTTCAAGCCACGCTGCGAACAGCTTGCGATGCAACATGTTGTCTTCGATCAGCATGACTGTCTTGCTCATCGTCGCCTTTCGGTCCGGCATGGTTGAACATGCGATAGGGATAGAAATACAACGTGTGCAAGCTTTTGAGGTCACACCCTGATCTGGATCAGCGTGTATGAATGCGGCAGCCCGGAACGGTGCAGGCAAACGAGCCCCCGCCGCCTTTTCGTTCGATCGGACAGTGTGTTCCGCTGCGGGCTCCAGGGAATGCGAGTTCCCGTTTCCGTTGCGGCGCGGGACTGCTACGTTGTCGGTCGTGAAGATGGACAAGCCCCCCGCCGCGGCGCCTGTCGCTGACGCACCCGCCGATCCCGTGGCACCGATCCGTACCCCGCGCGGCAAGGGCCGACGGCTGCGGGGCGCGATCGCGCACAAGCTTGGCGTGGCGATCCTGTCGGGCGAGTTCGCGCCGGGCGAGACGTTGTCGAGCGAAGTCGTGTTCGCGGAATCGCTCGACGTCTCGCGCAGTGCGTACCGCGAGGGGATTCAGGTGCTGACCGCCAAGGGCCTGGTCGAAAGCCGCCCGAAGACCGGCACCCGCGTGCTCCCGCGCGACCGCTGGAACCTGCTCGATCCCGACGTGCTCGCCTGGGCCTTTGCCGGCGAGCCTGATCCGCAACTCGTGCGCAGCCTGTTTGAATTGCGACTGATCATCGAGCCCGCCGCCGCCGGAATCGCCGCGGTCTCGCGGGATCGCGGCGATCTCAAGCAGATGAAGGAAGCGCTCGCCGCGATGCGTCGCCATTCGCTCGCGACCGAGCCGGGCCGCACCGCAGACCGCCAGTTCCACGACGCGATCCTGCGCGCGACACGCAACGACGCGCTGATCGTGCTGAGCGCATCGATCGGCGCGGCGGTGAGCTGGACGACGCAGTTCAAGCAACGCCTGCGCGCACTGCCACGCAACCCGATTCCCGATCACGTGCTGGTCTATGAAGCGATCGCGGCTGCCGATGCGACCGGTGCCAGCGCCGCGATGCGCCGCCTGGTCGGACTCGCGCTCGAGGATACGCAAAGCGCGATGGCGGGCTAGCGTCAGCCGCCGCGCAGGAGCTTCATCACCGCCGCGCGGATCCGCCCGTAATTCCCGGCCCGCAACGGTCCGAGGATGCCGTGCTGCGCCTCGGGCAGATGCGCGAGCGGATGCCCTTCGGGGCGGAACACATAATGGTCGAAGAACGCCCGCCACGCCGCGCGTTCGGCGTCGGGGCGCTCGGCGATTGCGATCATCGCGAGCAGCATCGTCGTAAAAGGCGCATCCGGTCCGCTTGCGAAAGCGTCCCACCAGTAATTGACCAGCAGGTTGAACGGCGCGGTCGCCTCGACCGAATGCCACCACAGCTTGGGCACATACAGGACATCCCCCGCCACCAGGTCGAACACCAGCGCACGCCCGCGCGCGGCGGCGAAGTCGGGATAGCGCGGGTCGTCCGGCGCGGCGCCGGCGGCGAGGCTGACGGGCTGGCCCGCCATCGTATGGTCGATCGGCCCGACATAAAGGTTCGCGATCGCATCAGGCGGATACAGCGTGAATCGCCGCGTCCCCGCCACCACGCAGGCGAGATTGTCGAACGTGTCGTAGTGGCAGGCAACCGACGATGCGGTGCCGACCCAGATCCGCGGGCGTACCGTCGGCGGGAGGATCGGGAGCGTGTTTTCGAACGCGAAGCCGGGGAGATATGCGTCAGTCGGCAACGAACCGAGATACATGGAGGCGGACCCCGGGGTCGCGGCGGCTTCGGCGATGCGGTCGAGTGCCGCGCCCAGCGTCATCATCTCGCGCGCAAAATTGAACCCCGCCAGATTCTTGCCATAATCGTACCGCCCGGCGATCGCGGGGTCGCCGATGAACGCCTCGGCACTTTGCCCGGCATCGAAGCGCGCGAGATATTCCAACAGGGCCGCGCGCGATCCGTCGTGCGCGCGGGTCACTGGCCAGTCCACGCACAGACCGCGCAGCACGACCGGCTGGCACCGCGCGGCAACGTCGCCAACGAACGCCTCCGGATCGCGCGGCATTGGCTGGTTCACAAGGGGTTCGCCGGGCCCTGTCATGTCATCCGATCCGGTCGTTGCGCAACCGCGCGAGCCGCTTGATGTGCTGGACCGACAGGATCACCGCCTGGATCCGCGAAAGGTCGCCGCTCCGGAACAGGTCCAGCACCGTCGCGTCGTCAAGGTCCGCGAGCGTATCCCGGCTGATCGTATAAAGGCCCTCGACCACAAGCTGTTCGCCATCGTCGAAATTGAAAGAAAGGTCGATCGCCTCGACCAGTTTGAGCGCGAGCAGCCGCGCAAGGAACTGTTCGGTCTGCGGCACCCCCGCATGAAGCTGGCCCAGCGCACGCTGGATACCGCGCAGGACCGGCGCGGGCGCGCCGTCGCTCTCGAACAGCGGCTCGCCCATGCCAGTGACGAAGCGCGGATGCGCCGGATCGATCGCGATATTCTCGTCCGCGACATAGAACCCCTCCCGCACGACATCGAGCAAGCGAGTCGCCTGATCGCGATCGGCCGATCCGGCAACGAGGTTTTCGCCGGGTTTCAGTCCGAGCATTGCGCCCGCGTAAAACGCTCCGGTCTCGGCATTCTTGCAGAACAGAATCGGGAAATGGGCGGCGACGGACTCGAACTCGCTGACGATGACCTGCACGAAATGTCTGTCACGCGACTCGGCACGTCCTGCTTGCAAGACGTTGTGGGCGTGAACGTTCAGAATTTCCATTGTTGTCATCCAATCGCACTCCCCGCCCTGCCCCGGATTGCCGACGGCTACACCCCGGAAATATACGTCCGGCGACCGCCCCGCCAATCCCAAGCTTACGAAATTCGTATTACACCGACAAATAGCTTGCATCGCTTTTGTGGTAACGATACCAATTAGGTCAGCATGACGGTCACGCAAGGCAGCTTTGGAACGAGAATAAGAAACGTCCCGTCAAGGAGGGGATTACGATGCATTTGATCCAACACGCGGAATCCGTGCATGTACGGCGAAAGCACCGCAGGCTGCTGCTTGCCGGGGCAACCAGTCTCGTCGCGCTATCGCTGAGCGCGCCCGCCGTTGCACAGACCAGCGCGCAAAATGCTCAGACCGATCGACCCGGACCGGTCCAACCTGCGGTTCCCGCCCCCAACGCGACGCTGACCGCAAGCGAAGCCGGCACCCCGCAGGACGAGGCCTCCGCGCCCGACGCGGCCAAGTCCAATACCGCCGCCGCCCCCGGCGACACCGCTGGCGAGGACATCATCGTCACCGGGCTCCGTGGCTCGCTACAGCGCAACCTCGACATCAAGCGCAACGCCTCGGGCGTGGTCGACGCGATCTCGTCCGAAGACATCGGCAAGTTCCCGGATTCGAACGTCGCGGCATCGCTCCAGCGCCTTCCGGGCGTGTCGATCCAGCGCTCGGGCAACCGCGGCGAGCCGACCGGCATCACCGTTCGCGGCTTTGGCGGCGATTTCAACACCACGCTGTATGACGGCCGCCGGATCGCATCGTCCGCCGCATCCCCCGGTGGCGGCGCGCCGGCCAGCCGACAGATCGACTTCTCGACCGTCGGTTCGGATTTCATCGGCCAATTGAGCGTGCTCAAGACGCCGGACGTCACGCTGTCGTCCAACTCGATCGGCGCGACCGTCAACATCGAGTTCCCCAAGCCGTTCGACCACCCGGGCTTCCGCGTCGCGACAAGCGCGTCGGGCTCGATCCAGGACCGTTCGGGCAAGGTCGTCCCGACCGGCGGCCTGCTCGTCAGCAACACCTTCGCCAACGATACGCTCGGCGTGCTCGCCGACGTGATCTACACGCGCCGCGACACGACCAGCAACCGCGTGTCGGTTTCGGGCTGGGCAGGTGGCAATTACGCGCCGTGCCAGCTTGCCGGATCGACCAGCGCGACCTGCGCGCCGACCAGCGACATGACCGCCGCGGCGTTCGCCAACCCCGCCAACCGCCAGAACATCACCGGCTGGTTCCCGCAGCAATATGTGATCAGCCAAGAAAGCACCAAGGACGAGCGCGTCGACGGCCGGATCGCGCTGCAATGGCATCCGTCCGATTCGATCATGGTCACGGTCGACGACAATTTCTCGCGGCAGGAAATCGTCACCAACGTTCCAGCACTCGGCGTCTGGTTCAACCAGGGCTCGCTGCGTAACGTCACGCTCGACGGCAACGGCACCGCGGTCAACTTCAGCCAGCCGAACGGCTCCCCGACCGATTTCACCGCCGCGATCAACACGCAGGTGATCCAGACCAACCAGCTTGGCGGCAACGTCAAATGGGACGTCTCCGACAACTTCTCGGTCAACGGCGACGTTGCCTGGGCAAAGAGCTGGCTGAACCCCGACGGGGACACGATCGGCAGCCAGAACGGCGACATCGGCTATGGCGGCGCGCAGTCGAACAGCGCGGGCGTTTCCATCGTCGGAAACAGCACGAACAGCTTCCCGTCGCTGACTCAGGTCGGGCCTCAGGGCAATGCCGCCAATTACCTCAGCCAGGGGATCATCGGCTCGCACGTCGTCGTCAACCAGACGCAGAACAACACCGACGAGCTCAAGCAGGGCCGCCTTACCGCGACGTGGAAGCAGGATGACCTGACCATCAAGTTCGGCGGGCAATATTACGAAGACAAGTTCAACCTAAGCAACAAGAGCACGTTCACGAACAACTTCTGGCAGGCCTATGCCGGTTACGGCGGTCCGTCGGGTCAGGGTTCGGGCATCTCCCCGCTTCCTTCCAGCCTGTACCAGGGGACCGTCAATCTCGGCAGCAACTTCATCCCGGGCTTCAAGGGAACGCTGCCGTCTTCGCTGATCGTGTTTAGCCCGATCGCCTATCAGAACTATCTGAGCGGCCTCGGCAACCCGCAGGCGACGCGGATCCCGGGCTTCAACTACCCGACCAACGGCACCGACGGCTTGAACGGATTCACCGGGGCGTTCGACCAGCAGGTCGATCCAAACAGCGTCCAGCAGATCACGGAAAAAACCTGGTCGCTGTACATGAACGTCGCGTTCAAGACCGAACTGGCGGGGATGCCGTTCCACTTCGCGGCGGGCGTTCGCAACGAGAATACGCATCTGACCTCGGTCGGCCAGGGTCGCCTGCCCACCTTGATCACGACCAGCACCGCGGATCCGACGCTGCTCAACGTCGCGTTCGGCGCGATTTCGCCGATCAGCGCGCGCAGCAACTATTCGTACCTGCTGCCGTCGATCGATACGAAGCTGGAGATCACCGACAAGCTGCAGGTGCGCTTCGATGCATCGCGCACGCTGACGCGGCCGGGCCTCAGCAACCTCAACCCGGTGCTGGCAGTCGGCGCGGGTCAGCGCATCGGTGCCCTGACCGGCAGCGGCGGCAACCCGAACCTCAAGCCGTATCTCGCGGACAATTTCGACGTCGCGGCGGAATGGTATTACCAGCGCAACTCGTACCTCTCGGTCGATTTCTTCCTGAAAAACGTCAGCAACTTCATCGTCGGCGGCGTGACTCGGCAGGCGATCAACGGCGTGGTCGATCCGACGACGGGGCAGCTCGCCAACTTCGCGGTCTCGCAGCAGGTCAACGGGCCGGACGCAACGGTCCGCGGTGTCGAGCTCGCGTGGCAGCAGGTATTCGGCAATTCGGGCTTCGGCTTCAACGCCAACGCGACCTTCGTCGGCACCAACAAGCCGTATGATCCGACCAACATCTCGCAGACCGGCTTCGCCGTCACCGGCCTCGCCAACTCCGCGAACCTGGTGGCGTTCTACGACAAGAAGGGCTTCCAGTTCCGCACCGCGGTCAACTGGCGCGACAAGTATTTGCTTCAGTTCGGCCAGAACCAGAACACCAGCAACTTCGGGGCTGAGCCGACCTTCGTCAATTCGAGCCTCCAGGTCGATCTGTCGACCAGCTACGATATCAACAAGCACTTCAGCGTGTTCGGCGAGGCGATCAACGTCAACAACAACCAGCAGAGCACGCATGGCCGCTTCGCGAACCAGCTGCTCGACGTGTACGATTACGGCCGCCGCTTCGTCGCCGGGGCGCGCTACCGCTTCTGAGGTTCCTCCCCTGGGGGGTGTCGTAGCGACACCCCCCGTTTTTTGATATCCGGGAGCTATGCAGACCGTTTCCAACATCGTCATCGTCGGCGGCGGAACAGCCGGGTGGCTGACCGCGGGGATCATCGCGGCGCGCCATCAGGGGCGGATGCACGCCGGTTTCACGGTAACGCTGGTCGAATCCCCCAACACCCCGATCATCGGGGTCGGTGAGGGCACCTGGCCGACGCTGCGCTCGACGCTCTCCAAAATGGGCGTGTCGGAAAGCGATTTCTTTCGCGAATGCAACGCCTCGTTCAAACAAGGTGCACGCTTCGCCCGCTGGACTACTGGCGAGCCCGACGAGGGCTATTACCATCCGTTGATGCTGCCCCAGGGCTTTACCCGCGTAAACCTTGCCGAACATTGGATCGCGGACCCCAAGGGCCAGAGCTTTTGCGACATGGTGTCGCCGCAGGGCCTGCTGTGCGACGACGGGCTCGCTCCCAAGACGATTGCGACGCCCGAATATGAGGCGGTCGCGAATTACGCCTATCATCTCGACGCGGGCAAGTTCGCGGGCTTCCTCCAGCGGCATTGCTGCGGGAAGCTTGGCGTCCGTCATGTCCTTGCCGACGTGCAGCACGCGACGCAGGCTGAGAATGGCGACATCCTCAGCGTCGTTACTGAACAGGCGGGTGAGATCCCCGGCGACCTGTTCATCGACTGCACCGGCTTTGCCGCGCTCCTGATCGGCAAGACGCTCGGCGTCCCGTTCAAGAGTTGCGCCGACACGCTGTTCTGCGACACCGCGCTCGCGGTGCAATTGCCGCACGAGGACCCGGACGGTCCGATCGCGTCGCATACCATTTCGACCGCGCAATCCTCGGGATGGATCTGGGATATCGGCCTGCCGACGCGGCGCGGGGTCGGGCATGTCTTTTCGAACAGCCACATCTCGGACGATGCCGCCGAGCAGGAACTGCGCGCCTATCTCGGCCCGGCGGGGAAGGATCTGCCGGTGCGCAAGCTCGCGATCCGTGCGGGGCACCGCGAGACCTTCTGGAAGAACAATTGCGTCGCGATCGGGCTGGCGGCGGGGTTCCTCGAACCGCTCGAGGCATCGGCAATCGTGCTGATCGAACTGTCCGCCAAGCTGGTCGCCGAGCAGATGCCGGTGTGCCGCGAGGTGATGGACATCCTCGCCGCGCGCTTCAATGCGACGACGCACTATCGCTGGGGGCGGATCATCGATTTCCTCAAGCTGCATTATGTCCTGACCAAGCGCATCGACAGCGATTTCTGGCGTGACAATGTCCGGCCCGAGACGATCCCCGACCGGCTGCAGGACCTGATGACGCTGTGGCGCTACCAGCCGCCGTGGTTCCACGACGAGTTCGACCGGGTCGAGGAAGTCTTCCCCGCCGCGAGTTACCAATATGTCCTCTACGGCATGGGCTTCCATACCGAGGTCGCGCATGATGCGATCGCGGGGGACCGGCGGATCGCCGAGCAGGCGCGCCGCGAGGCAGCGACACAGACCGAGCGGATGCGGCACGGCTTGCCGCGGCACCGCGACCTGATCCGCAAGATCGTCGAGCGCGGGTTGCCGACGATCTGATCTTTTCCTTCGACCAGGGGTACATCTATGGCAACGACCGTCTCGCGCGCTGCGCGCACTTTTCTACTGGTCGGGGCCGGGATTGCCGCGATGGCCGCACAGGCGCAGGACGCGCCTCCCGCAACGGGAATGCAGCCGACGCCCGCGCGTGTGCAAGCGGATCGGATGGCGCATGCAATCGTCGCAAAGATGACGACCGCGGAGAAGTTGCCGCAATTGCTCAACGTCGCGCCGGCGATCCCCCGGCTCAACATCCCCGCCTACAACTGGTGGACCGAATCGCTCCACGGCGCGCTCGGTCCGGTGCCGACGACCAACTTCCCCGAGCCGATCGGGCTTGCCGCAAGCTTCGACGCCCCGCTCGTCCATCAGGTCGCGGGCGCGATCAGCACCGAGGTCCGCGCGCTGCACACGATGGGGCGGCAGACCGGCAAGCTCGGCCGGATCGGGACGGGGCTCGACACCTGGTCGCCCAATATCAACATCTTCCGCGATCCGCGCTGGGGCCGCGGGCAGGAGACCTATGGCGAGGACCCGTATCTCGCGGCGCGCATGGGGGTGGCGTTCGTCACCGGGATGCAGGGGCCCAACCCCGATTTGCCCAACGTCGTAGCGACACCCAAGCACTTCGCAGTCCACAGCGGCCCCGAATCCACGCGCCACGGTGCCAACGTCTATGTCTCGCCGCACGATCTGGAAGACACTTACCTCCCCGCCTTTCGCGCCGCGATCGTCGAGGGGCGTGCGGGCTCGATAATGTGCGCGTACAACCGCATCGACGGCCAGCCCGCCTGCGCCAACGATCTGTTGCTCAAGGATCACCTGCGCGGCGCGTGGGGGTTTACGGGCTATGTCGTGTCGGATTGCGACGCGGTGAAGGACATTGCGGACGGGCACAAATACGCCCCCGACCAGGGCACCGCGATCGCCGCAGCGATGAAGGCGGGCACCGACAACGAATGCCACACCCAGACGATCGGCGACATGGGCGGCCTGCCCGAGCGGTTCGCCGATGCGTTGCGGCGCGACATGATCTCGCAGGGCGACATCGACCGTTCGCTGGTGCGGCTGTTCTCGGCGCGGTTGCGCAACGGCGACCTTCCCGGCATCACCGGCGCGCCCGCCGTGGTTCCGGTGCGCGCGATCCTATCGCCCGATCATATGGCGCTTGCGCTGCAAGCGGCGGAAAAGAGCCTCGTTTTACTCAAGAACGACAGCGTGCTGCCGCTCCGCCCGGGGGCGCGGATCGCGGTGATCGGGCCGCTTGGCGATGCGACGCGCGTGCTGCGCGGCAATTACTCCTCGACCCAGTCGGCACCCCCCGTTTCGATCGTCGAGGGGCTCCGCCGTGCAGCCGGTGCCGGATCGGTGACGCTGGTGCCGTTTGGCGAATCGATCACCGATGGCGACCGCGTGCCGACCAGCGCGTTGCTGTCGCCCGACGGCAAGCCCGGACTGCTCGCCCGCTATTTCAACCCGGTGACGCCCCCGCGCCTGCCCTTCCCGCAAGGTACCGATCGCGCGGCGATTGCTGCGCTCATATATCAAACCCGGCCTGTCGTCTCGCAGCGCGAGGCGGATGTCGCGGCACGCGGGCTGACGCTGCCGAGCGTCAACGACTATCACCGCACCGAATGGACCGGTTTCCTCGTTCCGCCCGAGACCGGCAGCTATCGGCTCGGGCTCGGCGGAAGCGGGCTGCTCGAGCTCGACGGCAAGACCTTCCTCGATGTCGGGGCGGATCATCGCGGTCCATTGCCGACGCTCAAGACCGTCACGCTTGAAAAGGGTAAACGCTATCCGCTCCGCGTCGTCTCCACCGCGCGCGGGTTCGGCAATACCGATATGGTGTGGAAGCTCGTCTCGGCGCAGCCTGACACGGCGCTCGGTGCCGCCGCGGCGCAGGCCGACGTGCTCGTCGCGGTGGTCGGGCTGACGTCTGATCTAGAGGCTGAGGAAACCGGCACCGACATCCCCGGCTTTCAGGGCGGCGACAAGACCTCGCTCGACCTGCCAGCCGAACAGATGGCGATGCTCGAACGCGCCAAGGCGACCGGCAAGCCGGTGATCGTTGTCGCGATGAACGGCAGTCCGATCAACCTGGCCTGGGCGAAGGACAATGCCGCCGCTGTCGTCGAAGCCTGGTATCCGGGGCAATCGGGCGGGCTCGCGGTCGCGAACGTGCTGACGGGAAAGACCAATCCGGGCGGCCGCCTGCCGCTGACCTTCTACCGCAGCGTCGCCGACCTGCCGCCGTTCGACGATTATGCGATGACCGGGCGGACCTATCGCTATTTCACGGGCAAGCCGGTCTATCCCTTCGGATACGGGCTGAGTTACACGAGCTTTGCTTATACCTCGCTGGTGTTGACCCCGGCGGCGGGCGGCGCGGAACAGGGATTGCGCGTCACCACCGACGTCAGCAACACCGGCAAGCGCGCGGGTGACGAGGTCGTGCAGCTGTACCTGTCCTTCCCCGACGTCGCCGGCGCGCCGCGTATTGCCTTGCGCGGGTACAAGCGGATCACGCTCGCCCCCGGTGCGCGGGAGACCGTGACGTTCGACCTGTCGCCGCGCGACCTGAGCGCAGTACGCGCGGATGGCGTGCGCGAGGTGATGGCGGGTCAGTATCGCGTCAGCGTCGGGGCGGGGCAGCCGGATACCGCTGTGCCGGTACGCTCGGCGCGTTTCACGACCAGCAAGGCGGTGGCGCTCCCGCTATAAGGCGGGTCATCCTGAAGCGCCCATCCCCTGCTATTCGTTCGGTCGGAGTCGAGAAACCTTGGGCAGCGCAAGGTTTTCCCACTCCGCCTGAAAGCAACGCGGAGGACAAATGCGGCCAGGGGCAATGCTCCCTTACCGGTACGGATCCTCCAGCCCCGCGAGGATCATGTCGGCATAGGTCCTACC
>CAZNQA010000001.1:94576-122019 GCA_964575105.1 uncultured Stakelama sp. | reverse complement strand
CTTACCGGTACGGATCCTCCAGCCCCGCGAGGATCATGTCGGCATAGGTCCTACCGATTTCCTCCGCGCTGACATCGCTGCTGTCGGGGCGGAACCAGCAGTGAGTCCAGCCGATTATTCCGAAAATGCCATAAGCCACGATTCTTGGCGAACCGACGTTGCGCAGGCTCTTGTCGGCATAGCCCTGCTCGATGATCGCGATCATGCTTTGCGTGGTGCGGCGGTTGATGTCGCGCATGTCGTTCGACCAGGCCGAACGCGCATCGCTGACATGGCTGAGATCCTCGCGGATATAGATGTAGAACAGCGGATAATGATCGCCGTAGGAGGTCATCAGGGTCGTGATCAGGTCGCGCAGCTTGCGCCGCGGGGACAGGTCGCTGGTCTCGATCTGCTTGGCGATCGCGCAATTGCGCTCGACCACGGTGCGGACGACCTCGTCGAACAATTCCTCCTTCGACGAAATATAATAATAGAGCGATTCGCGGTCGACGCCCATCTCCTCCGCGACCGCGGCAATGCTCGCGCGCTCGAACCCGAGCCGGTTGAAGACGTCAACCTCACCACGGTGGTTCGGCGACGATGCCGCTCGACGACCGGCTTGCCGCCGCGGTGCGGTTCAAACCCGAGATGTGCTCGCTCAACATGGGGAGCATCAACTTTGCGTTCCACGGTGCGGGCAAGCGGATCACGCAGTGAAAGCACGGCTGGGAAAAGGACTATGTCCTCGACTCGGACGACTATATCTTTTGCAACACGTTCCGCGACATCGAGCGGATCATCACGATGATGCGCGAGAACGGCACGAAGTTCGAGCATGAATGCTACGACGTCGGCCACCTCTACAATCTCGCGCATTTCATCGATGCAGGGATCGTCGAGCCGCCGTTCTTCCTCCAGATGATTTTCAGGATCCTCGGCGGGATCGGTCCGGATCTCGAGAACCTGATGTTCATGAAGGCGACCGCGGACCGGTTGTTCGGGCGCGACAGCTATCAATGGTCGGTGCTTGCGGCGGGGAAACACCAGATGCCGTTCCTGACTCAGGCCGCGCTGCTCGGCGGGCATGTCGCGTCGGGCTGGAGGACAGCCTGTTCATCGAGCGCAGGGTCGCGGCAACGTCGAACGCACAGCAGGTGTCCAAGATCGTCCGCATCCTGCACGAGATGGGGCACGAGCCCGCCTCCCCCGCCGAGGCGCGCGCGATGCCGGGGCTCAAGGGCGGCGACCGGGTCGAGTTCTGAACGATGCCGCGCGCGATCATCGATCTGTCGGTATTCCTCGAGAACGACGTGTTGTCCGACCCGCCCGGCTATGGGCCAAGCATCGAGTATATCGATCAGTTCTGGCGGTTCAACGCGAGCGCGCGCTTCGGCCCGGCGGACGGGCGCTGGCAGGTGTCAATGATCGGGCGCAACCTGACCAACAAATACTATCTGCTCTTCGCGGGCGACCGTACCGGCGGGACGAGCATCCCGCTGACTCAGGGCGAGCAGCGCGGCGTCGTGGCACGCGGACGCGAGGTGCTGCTGCAGGCGAACTTCCGCTACTGAGCGGCGTCCGCCGGGACCGCGACCTCGATCGCATCGGGGGCGACGCGCGCGGTCACCGGCGTGCACGCGAGCACTTCGCCGTCGACCGAGATGCGTAGCGGCGGCTTGGTCGTGATCGTGAAGCACTGGCCGTGGAAATCGCGGCTGCACGCATTCTTGTCGCGGAGCTTGAAGAACTTGGCGTACCAGTCGCGCGCGAGGACGAGTTTGCTTTGCCCGACTACCGCCTGGAGCAGCAGCTCGTTCGACGCGACGTCGGCGTCGTCCGACAGTGCGACGCCGCCGTGGTGCCAGCCGTTGAGAATGCGCAGCTCGGTCGCCCACATCGTCTGCTTGCGGGTGCCATCGTCGAGCTCGAGCCGGAACGCGCGGAACGGGACCGAGCATTTGATCGCCCACAACAGATAACCGACTCGCCCGGCGTAACGCTTGAGCTTGTGCGGGACGGTCTCGCCGATCATCGTCGACAGGCCGATCGACGCGCCGTTGACGAAATAGCTGTCGTCGATCATCCCGAGGTCGACCCGCCGCCGCTTGCCGTTGGCGATCACGTCGATCGCGCCGTCGAGGTCGAGCGGGAGCCCGAGCGAGCGCGCGAAGCTGTTCGCGGTGCCGAGCGGGAGGACCGCGAAGACGCAGCCCTTCCCCACCAGTTGCCCGACCACGCCCGACAGCGACCCGTCGCCGCCGCCGACGATCACCATCGGCACCCCGCTGGCGACCGCGGCGCGCATCGTTTCGTCCATCGCGTCGGGGTCCTTGACCGCATGCGCCTCGCGGAGCGTCACCCCGGCGGCCTTGAGCTTCTGGCACGCGATCTCGAACAGATCCTGCCCCTTGCGCGATGCCGCGTTGACGATCAGCGCGGCTTCGCGCGGGAGAGGCGTTGTTTCCATTTCGCAACAACTCGCCAGAGGGGGAGTGGCTCCGGTCTCCGCGCGGCGCGGGCGAATAAGCTCGCGCCCCGCACCGCCGCGCGTCAGGCCGCGACCAGCTCGAACGTCCCGCTGACCCCCTCCGCCTCCGCCGAGGGCGCGATCCAGAGCCGGAACGCCCCCGGCTCGACCGTCGGTTTGAGCGCGGTGCCGACGAACAGCAGGTCGCTACGCCGGAGCGTGAAGACCACCTCCACCCGCGCGCCCGGCGCGACGTGGACTCGGCGGAACGCCTTCAGTTCGCGCACCGGGCGGGTGATGCTCGCGGCGACGTCGTGGACGTAGAGCTGGACCACCTCGTCTGCGGCGCGGGTGCCGCTGTTGGTGATCGTCGCGCGGACGGCGAGATCGCCGTCCCAGGCAAGTTTCGCGGTGCCCAGTTGCAGGTCGCTGTACGCGATCCGCCCGTAGGTCAGGCCGTGGCCGAATGCGAACCGCGCGGCGTTGAGCGTCTCGCGGTAGCGCGCCTTGAAGTCGCGCGGCGGGCCGGCTGGGTTTGGCCGTCCGGTCGATTTATGGGCGTAATGATAGGGTTCCTGCCCGGTTGCGAACGGGAAGCTGACCGGCAGGCGCGCGGACGGTGCGGCCAGCCCGAACAGGATGTCGGCGATCGCCGGCCCCGACTGCGAGCCGAGGAACCACGTCACGAGGATCGCGGGGGCATCGAGCACCGCGCCCGACACTTCCAGTGCGCGCCCGTTGCGGAGCGCGACGACGATCGGCTTGCCGGTCGCCGCGACCGCCGCCGCGAGCGCAAGCTGCGGCGCGGGGATGACGATCGCCGCGCGCGACTGCGCCTCCCCCGACATGGACTGCCCCTCGCCGATCGCGAGCACGACGACATCCGCCGCGCGCGCCGCCGCGACCGCAGCGTCGATCCCGCCCGGGATTTCCTGCTCGACCCCGGATCCGGCGGTGGCGGTTACCATGCCGGCGTCCGCGACGACCGCGCGCACCCCGGTCAGCAGATCGACCGCCTCGGCGTCCGAGCCGTAGACGGTCCACGGCCCGACCAGATCCTCCTGCCCCTGCGCGAATGGCCCGATCAGCGCGATCCGCTTGCCCGCGCGCGGCAAGGGCAGCAGGTCGCCGTCATTTTTGAGCAGCACGATCGAGCGCCGCCCGGCATCGCGCGCGAGCGCCTGATGCGCCTTGGTCTGGACGCGCGTGCGTTCGCGCGTCGGGTCGATCCGGCGGAAGGGATCGTCGAACAGGCCGAGCGCCTGCTTGACGTGGAGCACGCGGCGCACCGCCTGGTCGAGCCGCGCCATCGGCACCGCCCCCGATGCGACCAGCGCGGGGAGATGATCGCGGTAGAAATTGCTCTGCATGCTCATGTCGACCCCCGCCATGAACGCGAGCCGCGTCGCCTCGCGCGCATCGGCGGCGAAACCGTGCGCGATCAGTTCCTCGTCGCCGGTATAATCCGACACGACCAGCCCGCCGAACCCCCATTCCTTGCGCAACACGGTGTCGAGCAGCCACGGGTTGGCGGTCGCCGGGACGCCCGAAATCTCGTTGAACGACGCCATCGTCGACAGCGCACCCGCCGCGAACGCCGCCTGGAACGGCGGGAAATAGACGTCGCGCAAGGTCCGCTCGGACACGTCGACGCTGTTGTAATCGAGCCCGGCCTCCGCGGCGCCGTAAGCCGCAAAATGCTTGGCGCACGCCATCACCGCATCGTCCGCGGCCAGACCGCGGGTGCCCTGGAACCCGCGGACCCGCGCCGCCGCCATCATCCGCCCGAGCAGCACATCCTCGCCCGCCCCCTCGACCCCGCGCCCCCAGCGCTGGTCGCGCGCGATGTCGACCATCGGTGCGAAGGTCCAGTCGATCCCCGCCGCCGACGCCTCGACCGCCGCGGCGCGCGCGGTGCTCTCGGCGAGGCCGGGGTCAAAACTGCCTGCTTCCGCAAGCGGTACGGGGAAGACGGTGCGGAAGCCGTGGATGACGTCGGCGGCGAAGATCAGCGGGATCTTGAGGCGCGACTCCCGCATCGCGACGGTCTGCATCCGCTGCGCCATGTCCGCGCCGTGGCCGTTAAACACGCCGGTCAGATGGCCGTCGCGGACCTCCGCCAGTTGCACTTCGAAGCTCGCCCCCGCGGTGACCGGGTTGAGCGCATTCGCGGCACCGCTGGCCCAGGTCGCGGCGTTGAGCGTCAACTGGCCCGCCTTTTCCGCGACGGTCATCCGCGCGAGCAGCGCCTCGATTGCAGGCGAAGCGCCCGCCCGGTCCGCCGCCGCGAGCAAGGCGCGCGCGGGGCTTGCCGCCCATGCCGTCACCGCCCCCGTACCCAGCACCAAAGCACGTCGTGAAATGCTCGACGTTTCCATCGTTTATCCTCTCCTGGCGGTCACGCCCACGGCATCTCCTCTACTGAAACGCCCCGTCCTGAACAGCTTTTTGGCGGTCGCGTCGCGCCAGGGACCATCCGGTCCCCGCAAAGGCTTGGCCAAAAAGGGGTGCGCGCAGTACGACCGTTCGTCCAGTATCGCCCGTGTGACAGGAACCCGATGCGCCGTTTGATCCCCAGCCTCTTCGCCCTCGCCGCCGCGCTGATTGCCCCGACCACGCTCGTCGCGCGCCAGCCCGCGGCTTTGCCCGGATCGGCGCGCATGGCCCCGTCGCCTGCGGATCTGTTCGGGGAGCTGTTCGTCCGGGTCCAGACGCTGCGGTTGTTCCCCGACAGCAAGACCTTCACCGACGCGGTTCCCCGCCGTGCCCCCGCCGCGATCATGGCGGCCTATCGCACCGAGCGCCCGGCCGACGCTGCGGCGTTGCGGGAATTCGTGCTGCGCGAGTTCACCCTCCCCGCCGCTCCCGATGCGGTCAACATCCCGCGCCTGCCGCTGCGCGAGCATATCGCGGCGCTGTGGCCGCATCTCACGCGCGCGCCGCTGGTGCCGCCCGCTTATGGCTCGGCGCTTGCGCTGCCGTATCGCCATGTCGTCCCGGGCGGACGGTTCCGCGAGATCTATTACTGGGACAGCTATTTCACGATGCTCGGGCTGGTCCGCGACGGGCATCGCGCGGATGCGACCGCGATGGTCGATACTTTCGCCGACATGCTGAAACGCTACGGGCATGTCCCCAACGGCAGCCGCAGCTATTATCTGTCGCGCTCGCAGCCGCCGTTCCTGTATCTGATGGTCGGGCTGCTGTCGGACGACCAGCCCGCGGCCTATGCGCGGTACCTCGCGGCGTTGCGGACCGAGCATCGTTACTGGATGGCGGGCGCGGCGACGCTCAAGCCGGGGACCGCGACGCAGCATGTCGTACGGCTCGCAGATGGCACGATCCTCAACCGCTACTGGGATGCGCGCGAGACCCCGCGCGAGGAATCCTATGTCGAGGACGTCGCGCTCGCCGCGACCACCGGGCGGCCTGCCCCCGAAGTGTACCGCGACATTCGCGCCGCGGCGGAAAGCGGGTGGGATTTCAGCTCGCGCTGGTTCGCCGACGGCCGCAGCTTCGCGACGATCCGCACGACCGCGCTCGCGCCGGTCGATCTCAACAGCCTGATGTACGGGATGGAACGGGCGATTGCCGCCGGCTGTACGCGGACGCGGGATAGCGCGTGCGTGCGCGAGATCACGCAACAGGCCGACCGCCGCGCGCGCGCGATCGCCACGCACCTGTGGGACCCGGAGGCCGGGGCCTATGAGGATCTCGACTGGCGCAGCGGACGGCGCACCGGGCAGTTGACCGCGGCGACGCTGATGCCGTTGTTCGTCGGGGCCGCACGGCCCGACCAGGCCCGACAGGTCGCCGCGACGGTGTCCGCGCGGCTTCTGCGCAAGGGGGGGCTCGCCACCACCACCGTCGCGACCGGGCAGCAATGGGACGAGCCCAACGGCTGGGCGCCGCTCCAGTGGATCGCGGTGTCCGGGCTCGATCGCTACGGCGCGCCTGCGCTTGCCGACAGCATCGCGACGCGCTGGGTAGCGACGGTCTCGGGCGTGTTCGCGAGCACCGGGCGACTGGTCGAGAAATACAACGTCGATACCGGCGGTGCGGGCGGCGGCGGCGAATATCCGGTGCAGGACGGTTTCGGCTGGACCAACGGCGTGACCCGCGCGCTGCTGGATCGCCGCGCGACGGCGGGTGGCAGCGATACGGGCCGGATGTCGCACGGGGGGTAGTGGCGGGGTGGCAGCGGCAGGCCCGCCCGGCACCGTCGAAGAACACGCTAAACCTACGAAATCACGCAACTTTAGCCCTTGAACCGCGGCCCCCCGGCCTTACATCCTGGTTACTGTCAACAACTGAAAGGAGGTGGTCGAATGTCTCATTGTCAAATGCCGCTCGCGGCACGTTTCACGGGTCTGGCCTCCAACATCGAGGTCGCGCTCGTTTGAGCCGCCGCTTCAGGCACGACAATGGAAAGGCCGTCCCGCAAGGGGCGGCCTTTCGCTTTTGCGGCGTTTGCGCGCCTGGGGCGTTGAACGACGATGCTGGTATTCCTCGATTTTGAAGCCTCTTCGCTCGCCAAGAAAAGCTATCCGATCGAGGTCGCCTGGGTGTTCGAGGACGGACGATCCGAAAGCCATCTGATCCGGCCCGCGCCCGAATGGACCGACTGGGACGACGCCGCCGAGGCGATCCATCACATCCCGCGCGAGACGCTGCTCGCTCAAGGGATGCCGCACGACGCAGTGGCGGCGCGGATGCTCGCCGAACTCGGCGGACACGATTTGCGGGCGACCGCGCCGTCGTGGGACGGCAAATGGCTGAGCGCCCTGCTTCGCGCCGCCGGGATCGATCGCCATAGCCTGCGCCTGCGCGACAGCGACGACGCGCGCAGCGACAGCGTGTCCGCGATCCTCGCGCAAGTGGTACCGGCGAGTGACCTGTCGATTGCGGTCGCGGACCTGATCGCGCTCGAGGATTTGCGCGCCCGGAACGAAACACCCGCGCATCGTGCGCTGGCTGACGCGGTCGAGGACCAGCAGCGGTGGCGGGCAGCGTGCGCGGCTGCGGAACGGTTCGTCACAGAGCGCGGCGCATGACGGCGGCGGCGGCCCGTCTTGCGGGCGGGCATCCGGTCACTCCGGACGGACGGTATCTCGTGGTGCGCGGTCGATTGTGGCGGATGGCAAATCCGGCGCTGGCCGAGGATGAGCGTGCCGCGCTGGTGAAGGACCTGATGACAGCGCGTCGCGCGGTCGGCGTGGCGAAACGATCGAGTGATCAGGCGGCCGAGGCGAGCGCGCATGCCGATGTCGATCAGGCCAAGCAGGCGCTCGGCGAACGCGGTCCCGTCTGGTGGACGGACGAGGCGCCCGATCTCAACCGGCACATGGCGCGCAACACGCCTTATGCCGACTGGTTCGCGCGTCTCGGTTCGCCCGAATGACGGCGGTTATTCGCCGCCCTGCACCGACAGATCGTCGACCGAGACATCGTCCATGTCATCCTGCTCGACATCGACCTGCGGGCCGCCCGCTGCGTCGTCCATCGGCGGCTGTTCGGGCGGGATGATCTGCTCGATCGCGCTATCGGCGGGATCGGTCTGGGGAAGCGAATCGGGCTGGGACTCGGTATGGCTGCGATCGTCGGACATCATGCTCTCCTTGTCCGCATTGTAACGCGCGAGCCCGGTTTCGGAGCCACTCCTTACAGTTATCCGTCACGCCCCGCGGTCGGCGCGCCGGCTTGCCCGACGTAGCGGACGACCCACTTGGGATAGCCTTCGGGTGCCATGACGATATCGGGGAGTGCGACGGGATCGGTCCCGGTCTCGATCCAGCCCGCGCCGTGACATTCGTCGCAGATCGCGCGGATGCAGCGGAAGCTCACCAGATCGATCTGCGTGTTCCACTGACCGAAGCCGTGGCAGATCGGGCATTTCGCATCGAGCGCGCCGTTGCGCGGCTGGAGCGGAACATTCTCGAACGCATAGGGGCTGTCCGGCCCGGAGCACTCGACGATATTGCTGGCATGGGGCATCGGGTTCCTCGCAATCGGACCGTTCAACGCAGCGTGCGCGCAGGCGATCCGCCGCTTTCAGCCGCGACACGATCCGGCGACATGAGTCGCCTGCTGGGCGAGCCGGATCCGCATCGCGCCCTTGGGGGTCATCCCCTGCATCTGCGCCTGCCCGGCGAACCCGCTCGCCTGATACGTCCCGTCGCGGACGATCTTGAGCGGCGGGCCTTTCTTCTGCGGGCAACTGAGCGTCTGAGTATACCGCCCGCCCGCGACCTGCAGGCTGTCGACATGGCATTGCGCCTTGGGATCGGGCGCGAGCACCGCCGCGATTCCCGTCTGCGCCTGATCGGGGGTCAGGCATTTCTCCTCGGTCCTCGAGCGCCCCTTCGCCATCCGCAGCAGGAATTTGGGGGCGCCCGGAATGTCGAGATCGACTGCGGTCGATTTGACCGCCCAGCGGCCGGGAGCGACCGATTGTGCCGGCAGCACCGCGGAAGACGCCAGGCAGGACAGTGCAAAGACTGACAGAATCACGCTTTTCATCATGCAGGCAAAGTGGCGGGTGGCCGGTCCCGGCGCAAGTCTTGCGCAGTTCGAGGTCATCGCACGCCAGCATGGGGAAAGGTTCTTAACCTCGGAGCGTATTCCTTAGTCGGACTATTGCGTGATGGTAGCGCTAACGATAGGCTCTCCAAAAGAGCTTGGGAGAGCGATCATGGTTCATGCGGTGCGCAGCGAGACGTCGGGCGGGTTCGCGACGTCGATTCGCAAGGGTTTCGCCCGATACGGGTTGCTTGCGGCGGTCGCGTTCGCGGCCCCGGTGCAGGCGCAGAGCGACCGGATGAGCGCGATCGCCATCCCCGCGCAGCCCACCGCGATCCCGCTCGGCACCGGCACGCTCCCCGACGCCAAGGCGCCCGAGGCGTGGCACAGTCAATATGGCAGCGTGTTCGCGCGCAACGTCGTCGTCGCGACGCTTACGCCGTTCCTTCCCGATCCGGCGAAGGCGACCGGCGCTGCCGTGGTCGTCGCGCCCGGGGGCGGGTTCCAGACGCTGTCGATGGAAAATGAGGGCTGGGACGTCGCGAAAGCGCTTGCCGCCAGGGGCGTCGCGGCGTTCGTGCTGAAATACCGGCTCAACCAGACCCCGCAGGATCTCGCGGCGTTCGCGCAATCGTCCGGCCCGCCTGCCCCCGGCGCGGGTCCGCGGCCACCGCGCCCTACGCCCGAGCAGATGATGGCACGGCTCGCGCCGCAACTTGCCGATTCCCGTGCCGCCTTCGCGCTGATCCGCAAGCGCGCGGGCGAATGGCATGTCGACCCCGACCGGATCGGGATGGTCGGTTTCTCGGCGGGCGCGATGCTGACGATGGCGACGGCGCTGTCGGGGAGCGATGCGAAGCCGGCGTTCCTCGGCGACATCTACGGGCCGCTGTCGGCGGTGACGGTGCCTGCGAATGCGCCGCCGTTGTTCGTCGCGCTGGCGGCGGACGACCCGTTATTCGGCAATGCGGGATACGGACTGATCGATTCATGGCGGACCGCGAAGCGCCCGGTCGAATTCCATCTGTTCGAGCAGGGCGGGCACGGCTTCGGCATGTATCCCAAGACGACGACGAGCACCGGCTGGTTCGACTCGTTCGCGCGCTGGCTCGACATGCACGGCGATCTGAAGCGCGCTGGCTGATTGCCGCCAGTCCGATCCATTTCCGATCATCCTGACAGGGCGGCGCGCGGCCTGATCGCACCGCCATGTCCATCCAATGCCCGAAGCAAGGAAGTGCCCATGTTGAAGCGAATGAGTGTCGCGTTGCTTGCCTCTGCCGCCGTGATCGCCGGTCCGGCCGCCGTTTTCGCCCAGTCAAAGGAGCGCGACCTTGTCGTCACCCCGAACGAGACGCTGGAGACGCAGGGCCTGTCGGTCATCGTCGACCAGAACAAGTTCAGCCCGATCTTCTTCGACGAGAAGAACGCCGGGATCCAGATCGTCCTTCACGGCGACCGGATCGCAACCGATGGCGCGGTCCGGCTCGACAAGACACCCGAGCAATGGGCCCCCGTCCCCGCCTTCATCAGCCGGACGCGCGGGAGCGAGCCCAACCAGATCGTCGTGCGGTCCGACTATAAGACGGTCAATCTCGCCTATAGCGTCAAGGTCACCGCCGAGACCGGCGGTTTCCGGATTGCGGTCGATCTCGACCAGCCGCTGCCTGCGAGCCTTGCGGGCAAGGCGGGGTTCAACCTCGATTTTCTCCCCACCGCCTATTTCGGCAAGACCTATCTGATGGACGCCGCGCCGGGGCTGTTCCCGCGGCATCCGACCGGGCCGATGGCGAAGGACGGGTCGGGCGATCCGCTTCCGCTCGCGTCGGGCGGCAAGGCGATCACGCTCTCGCCCGAGGACGCGATGACGCGCGTCAGCATCACCTCCGACACCGCGCCGATCGCGCTCTACGACGCGCGTAATCGCGCGCAGAACGGATGGTTCGTGGTCCGCTCCGAGATCCCGGCCGGTGCGAAGGAGAATGCGATCGTCTGGCATGTCCGCCCGAACGTTATCAAGGACTGGGTCCGCACGCCGGTCGTCTCGTTCAACCAGGCGGGCTATACGCCGGGGCGCCGGAAGGTCGCGCTGATCGAACTCGACCCCAACTTCAAGGCGCCTGCCGAAGCGACGCTCGTCCGCCTCGCTGCCGATGGCCGCCAAGAGCCCGTGCTGCGCGCGAAGACCCAGCCGCGCGGGCGCTGGACGCGCTACGATTATGCCGCGTTCGATTTCTCGAGCGTGCGCGAGCCGGGCGTTTACGCCATTTCTTACGCGGGCCAGACGACCAACCCGTTCCGGATCGCGGGCGACGCGTACAGCCGAATCTGGCAGACCTCGCTCGACACCTTCATGGCCGAGCAGATGGACCATGTCGGGATCCGCGAGCAATATCGCGTCTGGTCGGCGCCGTCGCATCTCGACGACGCGCGGCAGGCACCCGCCAACCATGTGCATTTCGACGGCTACAAGATGGGCGCGAAGCTCGACTCCCCGTTCAAGGCGGGCGAGCATATCCCCGGGCTCGCGGTCGGCGGGTGGCAGGATGCGGGCGACTACGATATCCAAACCCCCGAGAACGCCTCGGTCGTGCGCGATCTGGTGTGGGCGCGCGAGCTGTTCGGGCTCGACTGGGACGAGACGAGCATCGACGAAACCGCGCGCGCGGTCGAGATCCGCAAGCCCGACGGGGTGGAGGATGCGGTCCAGCAGATCCGCCACGGTACGCTCCAGTTGCTCGCGCAATATAAGGTGTTCGGCCATGCGATCGTCGGGATCATCGATCCGGCGTTGCGGCAATATGCGCATCTCGGGGATTCGGGGTCGCAGACCGATGGGCTGCTCTACGATCCCAAACTCGGGGCGACCGAACGCAAGGGCGGCGCATCGGGCGCGCAGGATGACCGCTGGGCGTTCACCACCGATTTCCCGGCGAACAACCTGACGGTCGCAGGCGCGCTCGCGGGATCGAGCCGGGCATTGCGCGCGAGCGACCCGGCGATGGCGGCGGAAGCACTCGCGGCGGCCAAGGCGCTGTGGAGCAAGCAGCAGGGCATCACCGCGGGCGGCGACGGGCGCGATGACTCGTCGTCGCCGCGTTCGGCCGAGAATGCGAATGTCGTCGCGACGGTTGAGCTGTTGCTCACGACCAACGGTGACAAGCTGTACGCCGATCGGCTGCGTGCGCTGATGCCGGTCATCCAGCGGCATTTCGAGTGGGTCGGCAGCGCAGCGGTGCGCGCGATCCCGCTGATGGACGCGTCCTATCGCGCGCAACTCGTCCCGCTGGTGCAGGCGACCAAGGCGAAGGTCGACCGCGACATGGCGAAGAACCCGTTCGGCGTGCCGATCGCGGACGGCACCTGGGCCGGGTCAAACCAGGTCGTCAGCTTCGGGACGACGATGTACCTGATGCACAAGGCGTTCCCCGAGCTGATCGGGACCGGCTATACGCTCGATGCGATCGACTATGTGCTCGGGCGGCATCCGGCGAACAACCTGTCGCTGGTGTCGACCGTGGGGACCGCGTCCAAGCTGATCGGCTATGGGCACAACCGCGCAGATTACAGCTTCATCCCGGGCGGGATGGTGCCGGGCGTGCTGATCGTAAAACCCGACTTCCCCGAGGCGAAGGTCGACTGGCCGTTCCTGTGGTTCGAGAACGAATATACCGTCAGCACGACCTCGGCCTATATCCTCGCCGCGCGCGCAGCGATGGCGACTGCAGAGGAGACGCCGTAACGGGTGGGGGGAAGTGGTGCGGTGACCTCAGAACGCCGGGAGCACCGCGCCCTTGTAATGCTCGGTGATGAACGCGCGGGTCGCCGGGCTGCGCAGCGCCGCGATCAGCTTGACGACGCGCGGGTCCTTCTCGCCCCCGGCGCGGCCGACGAGGAAGTTGACGTAGGGCGACTTGGCGTCCTCGATCACCAGCGCGTCGCGCACCGGGTTGAGCTTGGCGTCGAGCGCATAATTGGTGTTGATCATCGCAAAATCGACCTGGTCGAGCACGCGCGGGAGCGTCGCCGCCTCGAGCTCCTTGAACTGAAGCTTCTTCGGATTGCTCGCGATATCGGAGAGCGTCGCGAGCGGGTCGGCGGGGTTCCTGAGCCGGATCAGCCCGGCCTTCTGGAGCAGCAACAAGGCACGCCCGCCGTTGCTCGGCTCGTTCGGGATCGCAACCGTTGCACCGACCGGGAGCGCGGCGATCGTCTTGTACTTGCGCGAATAACCCCCGAGCGGTTCGACGTGGATGCCCGCATATGTCACGAGGTGTGTGCCGCGCGCGGCGTTGAAGGTGTCGAGATACGGCTTGGTCTCGAAATAGTTCACGTCGATCTGCTTCTGGTCGACCTGCAGGTTGGGCTGGACGTAATCGTTGAAGACGCGGATCTGAAGATCGACGCCCTGCTTGGCGAGCGCGGGCTTGACCGATTCGAGGATCTCCGCATGCGGGACCGCCGTCGCCGCGACGGTCAGCGTGGTGCCGTCGGTCTTCGAGCCGCCGGGCGAGCAGGCGGCGATCGCGAGGATCGGCAGGGCGGCGAGCAACAGGTGGCGGTTCATGCGGGGTTCCTGATCTGAAAGTTGGCGGCTCCCCCCGTTCGGTTCGAGCGAAGTCGAGAAACCTGAGGTGGTGCCGGGTTTCTCGACTACGCTCGAAACGAACGGTTGAGGGTGTGTCGGTGTTTCTAGCGCCGTGTCACCGACTGCGCGAGCCTGTCGCCCGCGAACTGGATCGCCTGGACGAGCACCACGAGCAACCCAACCGTAACGATCATCACGTCGGTCTGGAAGCGCTGGTAGCCGAAGCGGATCGCGAGGTCGCCAAGACCGCCCGCGCCGACCACGCCCGCCATCGCGGTGAACGACACCAGCGCCACCGCGGTGACGGTCGCGCCAGAGATAAGACCTGGGAGCGCCTCGGGGATCAGCGTGCCGGTAACGATCTGGAGCGGGGTCGCGCCCATCGCCTGCGTCGCCTCGATCGTGGTCCGGTCGACTTCGCGGAGCGCGCCCTCGACCAGCCGCGCGTAGAATGGCGCCGCGCCGACAACCAGCGGGAGGATCGCGCCGACGACACCGAGCGACGTCCCCACGAGCGCGACCGTCAGCGGGATCATCACGATCAGCAGGATAATGAACGGCAGCGAGCGCAACACGTTGATGACCACCCCGAGCACACCGTTGAGCGCCCGGTTCGCGCCGATCTGGCGCTTGCCGGTCACGTACAGCAGCACGCCGAGCGGCAGCCCAAGCACCACCGTCAGCGCAAGCGACGCGCCGAGCATCACCAGCGTATCGCGACAGGCAGCGGCGATATCCGGCCAGTTGACGTTGGAAAACCAGCCGGTCATGCGTGCAACCCCGCGAGCATCCGCTGCGTCGCGGCGTGGCGCGCCTCGGCGAACACGGTGTCGACACGCCCGCTCTCGACCACGCGCCCCTGTTCGAGCACCGCGACGCGGTCACACACCGCGCGCACCACGTCCATCTCGTGCGTGATCAGCACGATCGTCAGCCCGAGCTCCTGGTTGAGCTGCCGCAGCAGCGCGAGCACACTGCGCGTCGCCTCGGGGTCGAGCGCGCTGGTCGCTTCGTCGGACAGCAGGATGTCGGGTCCGGTCGCGAGCGCGCGCGCGATGCCGACGCGCTGTTTCTGCCCGCCCGACAATTGCGCGGGATATTTCGCGGCATGGTCGGCAAGCCCGACGCGGTCGAGCAATTCGGCGACGCGCGTCTTGCGCTCGGCGGCGGGAACGCCCGCGAGCTTGAGCGGGAAGGCGACATTGTCCGCCACCGTCCGCGACGACAGCAGGCCGAAGTTCTGGAAGATCATCCCGATCCGCCGCCGCAAGGCGCGCAAGTCCTTCGGCAGAAGTGCCGCGACATCGACCCCGTCGACCTCGACCCGCCCCGCGCTCGAGCGTTCGAGCACGTTGATCAGCCGGATCAAAGTCGACTTGCCTGCCCCCGATGGCCCGATCACGCCGAACACCTCACCGCGCGCGATCGACAGCGAGACGCCGTCGAGAGCGGGCGTGGCACTGGCGTCGAAACGCTTGGCGATGTCGATCAGATCAATCACGGCGTGTTGGTCACCGGCCCGATCACCTGCGCCGCGAACCGCTCCATTTCCTCGGCCTGCGGGCTCATCTGGAGCAACAACAGGTCGAGCCCGACTCCTTCGTAATCGGCAATGCGCTGGCGAAGCTGCTCGGGGGTGCCGACCAGATGCGGTCGCAACCCACGGTTCGACACCGAATATTCCTGGATCTTGAGGTCGCGCTCGAGCTGCGTCCCCGACAGCCACTGGTCGAAATTGGCATAACCTGCGGGCAGTTCGGTCACGGTCGTGATCCGCTCGAGCTCGCGCTGCGCCTCGGCCTCGCTGTCGCGCACGATCGCATAGGCCGCCATGCCGTACTGCATCGGCACGCCCCCGGCGGCTTGGCGGCGCGCGGCCATGTCCGCGATCTTGGGCGCGATCGCGTCGACCGGGTCGCCGTGCATCACATAGGCGTCGCACTGCCGCGCGATCAGCGTCTTGGCCTTTTCGCTTTCGCCGCCGGCATAGACGGTCGGGCGTTTGGCGGGCTTGGGCGCGCAGATCGCATTCTCGGTGCGGTAGAATTGCCCGGAGAAGCTGAACCGTTCCTCGGTCCACAGGCCGTCGACGACGTCGAGCCATTCGGCGGTGCGTGCATAGCGATCGTCATGCTCGTCGAACTGCAGGCCATATTGCTTGGCCTCGTCCGCCCACCACGACGACACCACGTTGAGCGCAAGCCGCCCGCCCGCGATCCGGTCGATATTGGCCGCCGCCTTGGCGAACAGGGCGGGGTGATGAAAGTTAGGGCGCACCGCGACCATCAGCTCGATCGTCTCGGTCACCGCCGCCAGCGCGGCGGCGGTCGACCAGGCGTCGAGCGCGGGCTGCTCGACACCCTTGATGTCGTTGAGGTTGAGCTCGGCGATCAGCGTGAGGTCATAGCCGATCTGCTCGGCGCGCTGGGTCAGCCGCTTCGTATAATCCCAGCTCGCCTCCATCCCCTCGTCGGCGACGTTGCGCAGCCAGCCGCCGAACACCGGCGTCCAATATCCATAGCGCATCAGCGGGCCTCCGCGATTACGGTCTCGAGGTAATCGACCAGCCGGTCGTGCGGATCCCAGCCGAGCACGTCGAGCGGTTTCGCGACGAAATTGGACAAGGCGTTGATGTCGTAGAAGCGCGGCACGCCGTCGCGGTCGTCGATCATCACCTCGACCCCGCCGACGTCGAGCCCCGCCGCGGTCGCGATCGCCTCGGCAGCGGCGCGCAGTTCGGGGCCGGGGTCGGTCGACACCATCGGGATCGGCGCGCCCGGAACCTGGCACGCGTCCGCCGGGCACAGGTCGAACGTGCCCCCGCCCGCAATGTCGAGCGCGTAGAGATAGGCGCGGTCGAGCGTTTCGATCCGGGTGACGGTGCCGTTCCGCGCGGGGACATAATCCTGCACGAGCAACACGCCGTCGACGCTGGTCGGGAGCGCGGTGTCGGCAACCGCGGCGCGCAGCTCGTCCATCGTGTCGTAGCGGACGATCCCCGCGCCCGATCCGCCGATATTGGCCTTCACCACCAACGGGAAACCGATCGTCGCGGCGGCGGCCTCGACGTCGGCGGCACGGTGCACCACGCGTGTCGCAGGGATCGCGAGCCCGAGCCCGGCGATCAGCGACAATTGCCGTGCCTTGGAGGAGTCGATCGCGAGCACTTCGGGCCCGTTGACGATCCGCGCGCCCGCGCGGCGCCAGTGGTCGAGCAGCGCGATGCCGTGGAAGATCGGATGCTCGTCGCTGCGCAAGAAGCTCGACATCGCGATCCGGTTGAACACGACGCGCGCCGGGGCGGTCCGGTCCGCCGGGTCGAAATGCCCGTCGGGGCGCACCGCGACATAGTCTATTCCACGCTTCCCGAGCGTGTCGAACAACGGCGCGAACCACGCCGGATGTTCATAAAGCAAAGCCAGATCCGCCACGCTGTCTCCTGCAAAAGCCGCGCCCCCAATGCAACCTGCGCCCCATCGCGTCGGCAAACACCTGCTTGCGGCAAAAGAAGGATTTCTTTGGGCGGCGAGTCAGGCCGTGGGCAGCGCCAGCTTTGGGCGGCCGAGCAGAAAGCCCTGGCACAACGTGATCCCGAGTGACCGGATTGCCGCGAGTTCGTCGGCGGTCTCGATCCCCTCGGCGAGCGGGACGATGCCGATCTCCGCCGCCAGCGCGACGATCGCGCGCACGATCGCGCGCTTGGTCGGCGAGCGGTCGATCCCGCGGACCAGCGCCATGTCGATCTTGAGCACATCCGGCCGCAATTCGGTCAGTAGGCCAAGCCCGGCGTAGCCAGCGCCGAAATCATCGATCGCGGTGGTGAAGCCCTGCGCCTGATACGCCGCGATGATACCGCGGAGATGACCGATGTCGCGCATCTTCTCATTCTCGGTGAATTCAAACATCAGCCTGCCCGGATCGAACCCGACCCGTTTCGCCGCGGTCAGCGTCGCGCGGATACAGGCGTTCGGCTCGTAGACCGCGTTGGGCATGAAGTTGATCGACAGCCTGACGTCTGGATCCGCAGGAAATAGCGCGCCGGCAAGCTCGACCGCCTTGATCCGGCACGCCTGATCGAAACCGTAGACATGTGCGGGCTGGACCTGGTCGAGCACGAACGCCGCCCCCTCGCCTTCCACGCCGCGGACGAGCGCCTCATAGCCCCAGATCCGTTCCGCCGCGACATCGACGATCGGCTGGAACGCCATCGTGAAGTCGAACGGCAACAGGGTTCCGTCGCGGCAGCCACCGCATCTGGCAGGTGCCGCGACAGACGCGGCCTCGGCGCGGATCGGTTGCATGAAGCTCACGTCCAGTCACACGGCTTGCCCAACGCGGTGCGCGGCAGGTCAGGTCCCAGGGCGTAAGACGTAGGTCGCTGTTCGGGAAGCAGAAAACGCCGGACATATTGGGTCAGTCGGTCAAGCAAGGCATCCTGGTCTTCAGGATTGGCGGGAACGACGAACGCCTTGAGACGGTGCTGGTCACCGAGTCGGACACTGACGTCGGCGACGCCCGGACACCGCCGCAGGACGATCTCGACCTGTTCAGGCCAGACATTGACGCCGCCCACCTGCACCGCGCCGTCACGGCGGCCAATGACGGTAAAGCGCGTGTCGTCAACGCGCGCGAGGCGATCCGGCACGACGACCTCGGTGCCGTGGCGGTCGGTCAGTAGGGGCCCGTCGTCCGTAGCGGTCGCGGCGAACCGCCAGCGCGTAAGCAGCGTATGTGCCGGATCGGGCAGGTCGCGGATCGCGACGGCTCCTGTCTCGGACGTACCATAGACGTCGAGTAGCCGACCAAGCCCCGCATCGAGCAAGGTTTCCGCCAGAAGATCCTCGAGCGGCGCGCCGGCGCTGATACCGATAATTCCGGCGGGCCAGGACTTGCGCGCGCGTGCGAGCGCGCGCCAATGGTCGGGCACCGCGACGATCAGGTCTCCGGCGTCGAGCCGCGGCAGCGTCATCGCGGTTGCGGCGACCACCGGAACATCCAGCGCCGCCGGGAGCAGCGCGGTCCAGACCAATCCGTAGATGTGATGCGCCGGGACAAGCGCGACGACACGCCGCACGTCCGGCAGCATCGCGCCGAAATGCGCCGCCTCGGCCTGAAGATCGCGGATCGCGTGGACGCAGGGTCTCGGCCGCCCGGTCGACCCGGATGTCATCACCGTCAGGCAGGCATCCTCGGCGTGCTGGACGCGTGCGATATCGTCGAGCCATTCGCCGACCGTAGCGGGTGGTCCCCGCGTCGGGTCGTGCCGGAGCGCCTCGAGCCCGAACATTTCGTAGAGCGCGGCACCGGCGTTGACGGTTTCCAGCGAATCGAGCGGGATCGACCCGACCGACCATTGCCGATCATCCGCCCAGCCCGCCGGATCGTCGGGAACGGCCCGGCTCGCCTCCCCGCGCTTCCGGCTCGTCTCTGCCGTGACGAGGCTGGCGACGATCCGGCGCAACGCCTCCCGGGGGATCGCACTGGTCATGCGGCGTCCGGGATCGAGGCCCGCGCGTGGACGCGGTTCCGGCCGGCATGTTTGGCGGCATAGAGGTGACCGTCCGCCAGCCCGATCATGCCATCGACGCTCGCGCAGGCTTCGGTCGCGGTCGCGCAACCGAAGCTCGCAGTAATCCGCAGCGGCCCGTCAGAGGTCGCGATGACCATTGCCGCCACCGCCGCGCGAAGCCGGTCGGCCATCGCGACCGCTTCGTCCAGCGCGGTATCGGGCAGCAGCACCGCGAATTCCTCCCCGCCCAGCCGCGCGAACAGGTCCGACGGGCGCAGCATCGCGCTGCAGACTTGCGACAATTGCTTGAGCACCACGTCCCCGGTCGGGTGCCCGTGGAGATCGTTGACCGCCTTGAAGAAATCGACGTCGAGCAGGATCAGCGACAAGGGCTGTCGGTTGGCCTGCCAGCGCCGCTGTTCGCGTTCGAACATCTGGAGGAAATGCGTCCGGTTGGCGGCGCCGGTCAGATGATCGAACAACAGCAGCCGGCGCAGGTCGGAGGTGTCGGATTCGTCGCGCGCAACATCGCGCAGGACCACGAAAAAGCCCTTCGGCTGGCAGACGCCATCCCCCTCGGGCCGCGCCGCGAACAGCCGCTGGCACCAGTAGCGTTCACCGGTCGTACGCTGCTGCCAGCTTTCGTCGAGATACCAGCCGTCCCGCTCGGCCAGTCGCAACTGGTCGCACAGGCTCGGCGAGCCGGCGGCCGTGTCGACCTTGAGGATCCGGTCGACCGGTTGCCCCGCGACATCCTCGGTCGGCCGCCCGCTTTGCCGGGTGAAGGCGTCGTTGACCCCGTCGATCGTGCCGTCGGCGGTGATCGAAAGCACCGCGTAATCATTGATTCCGCTGATCAAGGAGCCAAACCACGTCTCGGTCTGCCGCAGCCGCCGTTCCTGCCCGACCTGGACGGTAATATCCGAGAAAGTGGCGATCGCGCGGTCGGGCGCGAGCTTGACGAGCGTGCAGGCGAGCACTTTGGGATCGGTGCCGCGCCGCCCGACACCGATGTCGACCGCGATCCGGTGCCCATCGCAGATCGTCCCGCGGTCCTTGGCGAAATCGTCGTACAGATTGCGCAGTTCGGGCGCACATTCCTGCAACATTGCGAACAGGTTACCCGGATCGCGCGGGCCCGCCAGCGGCAGCAGATGCTTCATCGCGTTCGGGTTGATCATCAGGATCGCTCCGGTCGGATCGAATTCGACCAGCCCGATCGGGCAGGCATAGAGGAACTCGAGCAACTGCTCGTGATCGCGCGCCAGATCCTCGCTCATCCCCGCGTTACCGTTCGATTAGAATGTAGTTCAGCGGTTCGCTGCTGGTGGCGAGCAGTCGGAGCCGCACGCGGGTGGGGCGCATCCGCAGCGTCAGGACGTAGGGGAGCGTTTCGTCGAGTTCGGTCTCGTCCTCAAAGCGTTGCGCAACCATGAAATTGTTCATGCATTGCGCGACCGACTCGAAGTACGGCTGGCCGATGACGGTATCGCGGTCCAGCCCCGCCATCCGGGCCTCGGCGGCGCTGTAGACGACGACCAGCCCTTCCGAGTCGAGGCCGGTGACGCCGTAGGGCAGCGCGTCGCGCTCCGCCTCGGGAAGCGCGACGAGCGTGCCAATCTCGATATCGTCGAACGCAGTCGATACAGCCACAAAACTCCCCTTCAACAACACACGTACAGCGGGAAAGTTAAGCGACCGTCAACTAGACCGCGCAGACCGGACACACTGCCCGATATGCGCGGAATAAAAGTGGTTTACTCGCCCGTGGGACTCTTGGCGTTGACGTTCTTGGGGGCTGACACCGCACCCAGCGTCTGCACCTGCGAGTCGGGATCGATCCGCCGGGTGCGCTGGAACGGGGGGAGGTCCTCGCGCTGGCCGCTCTTGAGCGCGCGGACGATTCCCTCGATCACGCGGAGGTCGGCGATGCCTTCCTCGGCGTCGGGCTCGGGGTCGCGATCATTGAGGATGCAGTCCGAGAAATAGCGCAATTCACCACCGAACTGGTCGGTCGTCTTGAAGGTTTGCTGCTGCTTTTCGTCGCCCGTGCGTCGGTTCTGGACGCTTCCTTCCCCGAATCCGTAAGCGGGGCTCATGTGGATGCTCCCCTTGGTTCCGGCGATGATCAGACTATCGACGCTGTTGGCGAAATAGGACACCGTAAACTGTGCGAGCCGGTCGCCGGGCATGCGGAGCGTGACCGCGACGGTGTCGTCGAAGTCGCCAAGGCCATTGCCGGCCTGCCGCGTGCCGATCGCGGCTTCGACCGCGAGCGGCTCCGCGCCGAACAGATAGCGGATCGCGTTGATCGGATACGGCGCCATGTCGAACAGCGGGCCGGCCTCGACGCCGTTCTGCGCGCGGTGGTTGGCGGGGTCGACCTTCTGGGTGAAACAGGAGGTGAAGGTGATCAACTCGCCGAGCTCGCCCTTGCGGATCCGGTCGATCGCGTCGAGCGTGCCGGGCTCGAAATGCAACCGGTAGGCGACCATCAGCTTGGCGGTCGAGGCATCTGCCGCCGCACGGATCGTCTCGGCCTGCTCGACCGAGATTTCGAGCGGCTTTTCGCTGAGCACGTGGATGCCCGCCTTCAGCGCGGGGATCGCGAATTCGGCGTGACGCCAGTTGGGGGTGCCGAGATAGACCGCGTCGATCTCGCCCGAGGCGAGGAGCTGGTCGAACTGCTCGTAGGAATAGGTGTGCTTGACGCCGTAATGCTTGGCGAGCGCCTTGGCCTTCTCGGGATCGCCGGTGACGATCGCGGTCAGCTCGGAATTGCCGGTGTGCGCAATGCCCGGCATCAGCGCGGACTGGGTGATGTCGCCTGCGCCGACGACGGCGTAGCGAACCTTCTTGGTCAGCCCGAGGGCGGATGCGATGCTCATAGAAAACTCCGGGGAAAGGATACCGCTGCCGAACGCGCCGGAGGCGATGCGGCTCCCGCAAAACATTTTCGGGGACTTTTGCGGCGGATCGCGAGTTTGCTGGATGGAGGCGGCACCCCGCCCCGCTGGAGCCATGCGGTTTTGTCACAAATTCAACAGTTTACCCCCAAGAGGGACGATAGCGGCGCGCTGCCGCTCGAAGATTATGGCGCGCTCGGCGACGGGCGGGCGGTTGCCTTGTGCGGGTCCGACGGGTCGATCGACTGGTGGTGCGTCCCCAATATCGATTCACCGCCGCTGTTCGACCGGTTGCTCGACGGCGAGAACGGTGGCCGGTTCGCGATCGCGCCGACCGCACCCTTCACGGTCGAGCGGCGGTATCGTGCGGCGAGCAACGTGCTCGAAACGATCTTCACCACCGCGAGCGGACAGGCCGTCCTCGTCGAGTCGCTCAACAGCGGGACCGCGGGGCGGCTGCCGTGGGCGGAACTGGCGCGGCGGATCGAGGGGATCGAGGGGCGCATACAATTCGCGATCGACCTGCGCTTCGGGCGGCGTGCGGATACGGTCAGCCCGTATTTCTCGCGGACCGGCAAGCATGACGTGTTCCATGTCGGGAGCGTGCTCGGGCTGTTCCTCGCCAGCGACACCGTCGCCATAAAAGAGCGCGAGGATGGCGGGATCGCCGCGTCGGTTACGGTCGGCGCCGGCGAGCGCGCGACCGTCGCGATCGTCGCGGGATCGGACGAGCCGCTGATCGTTCCCGAGATCGCCGAGATCGATGCGCGGATCGACCTGTCCGACGCCGAATGGCGTGCGTGGACCGAACGGCTGCAGCATGACGGGCCGCATCGCGACCTCGTGTTGCGCAGCGCGCTTGCGCTCAAGCTGCTGCTTTACTCGCCCAGCGGCGCGATCGTCGCGGCGGCGACGACCTCGCTTCCCGAACGGATCGGCGGGGACAAGAACTGGGACTATCGCTTCGCGTGGATCCGCGACGCGGGCTATACGATCAAGGCGTTCCTGCGGATCGGCGCGACCGCCGAGGCGAAGGCGGGGTTCACCTGGCTGCTCGAGCGGCTCGGCTATGACGTGCCGCGGGTCTGCTACACCGTCGGCGGCGATCCGGTCGATCCGGTCGAGGAAATCGCGGTGCCGGGGTATCGCGGATCGCTCCCGGTGGTGACAGGCAACCTGGCGGGGGAGCAGCACCAGCACGGCATTTACGGGGACATCTTCGAGACCGCGGGCGAGTTCGTCGCGTGTGGCCACATCCTCGACGGGACCAGCGCGGAGACGCTGGTGCGGCTCGCGCATCAATGCGCGGATTGCTGGCGGCAGAAGGATGCCGGGATCTGGGAGCTTCCCGAGCAGCAGCATTACACGACCTCGAAGATCAGTTGCTGGCAGGCGCTGCAACGCGCGGTCGAACTGGCGGACGCGGGGCATCTGCCGACCACCGGGCGCGACCGCTGGGCGCGCGAGCGCGACCGGATCGCTGCGTGGATCGAGCAGCATTGCTGGTCGGAAGCGCGCGGGGCCTATGTCATCTATCCGGGCAGCGAACGGCTCGACGCGGCGATCGCGCTGGCGGCCCCGTTCGGGTTCGATGGCAAGGACCGGCTGACGCGGACGCTCGACGCGGTCGACGCCGAGCTGGGGGTGGGAGGGTTCCATTACCGCTATTCGGGCGCCGCGCGCGAGGAAGGGTGTTTCCTCGCGGTCACGTTCTGGATGGTCGCGGCCCGCGCCGCGCTCGGGCAATGGGATGCCGCCGAGGCGACGTTCGGCGAGGCGATCCAGCGGCTCGATCGCGGGGTCGGGCTGTATACCGAGATGGTCGATCCGGCGTCGGGGGCCTTCCTCGGCAATCTGCCGCAGGGACTGACTCATCTGGCGGTTCTACAGACCGCCGTGCTGCTCGATACGCGACCACGTTGATCGGGCGCGCTGCGGTTTTTGCATTGCAGCATACGGGGTCGCCCCTACCTAGCATGGTAATGTCTGTGGTTTTTCCCTCCGTTCGTCCCCTCCCCGCCGTATCCAGGAAACCGAAGTGAGGTTGCGCCGTCGCGGGCTCGCGTCGATCAACAGCGAAATCCGCGACGGCATCCTGCCCGCCGCGGGGAGGATCACGCAGGTCGCGAAGGAGCCGGGGACGCTCCCGCATACCCCGCGCAATTACCGCGTCACGGCGCTGATCATCGCGTGCGCGCTGTTCATGGAGCAGATGGACTCGACCGTGCTCGCGACCGCGTTGCCAACAATGGCGCGCGACTTCGGCGTGCCCGCGACGAGCATGGGGTCGGCACTCACGTCTTATCTCCTCGCGCTCGCGATCTTCATTCCGGCGAGCGGACGGATCGCGGACCGGTTCGGGTCGCGGACGATCTTCCGCGCGGCGATTCTGATCTTCGTCGGCGGGTCGGTGCTGTGCGGGTTCGCGACGAGCCTGCCGTTCATGATGGGCGCGCGGTTCCTGCAGGGGCTCGGCGGCGCGATGATGATCCCGATCGGGCGGCTGGTGCTGCTCCGCAGCGTCGCCAAGGAGGATATGGTCCAGGCGATGTCGTGGCTGATCATGCCTGCGCTGATCGGGCCGATCCTCGGGCCGCCGGTCGGCGGCGCGATCGTCACCTATCTCGACTGGCGCTGGATCTTCTACCTCAACGTGCCGATCGGACTGCTCGGCGTGGTGCTGGTGACGCGCTATATCGGCGAGGTGCGCGAGGCGAACCCCGCGCGGTTCGACGTGCCGGGGTTCCTGCTGTCGGGCGTGTCGCTCGGCTGCCTGTTGTTCGGGTTCGAGATGACCAGCCGGACCGGCGAGTTCGCGCAGGCGGCCGCGCTGATTGTGGTCGGGCTGGTTTCGGGGGCGCTGTATATCCGCCATGCCAAGCGCCGGAGAGATCCGATCCTCGACCTGTCGCTGATGCGGATCGCGTCCTTCCGGCTGTCGGTGATCGGCGGGTCGCTGACGCGGATCACGCAGGGGGCGCAGCCGTTCCTGTTGCCGATGATGCTCCAGCTCGGCTTCGGGATGACCGCGGCGGCAAGCGGCGCGATCACGGTCGCGGGCGCGATCGGGTCGCTCGCGATGAAGGGGCTCGCACCGCGCGTGCTGCGCCGCTTCGGGTTCCGCAACAGCCTGATCGTGGGCGGGATCGGCGCGAGTGCGGGCTATGCGGTGTGCGGGCTGTTCCGCCCCGACTGGCCGATCCCCGCGATCTTCGGGGTGCTGATGCTGTCGGGATTCTTCATGTCGTTCCAGTTCTCGGCGTACAACACGATCGCCTATGACGAGATCCCGTCGTCGCGGATGAGCAGCGCGACGAGCTTCTATGCGACCTTCCAGCAATTGATGCTGTCGCTCGGGATCTGCGTCGGCGCGGCGTCGCTGCATGTCGGGATGCTGGGCACGGGGACGACGACGCCTGCGCTGGGGGCGTTTACGCTCGCGTTCTGCGTGGTGACGGCGGTGTCGGCCTCGGCGACGATCTGGAACTGCCGGTTCGCGCGCGATGCGGGGGCGGAGCTGAGCGGGCATCGTGCGCGCTGAGAGCCGGGGTGCGGACCGGTATCGCGCGCCGCGCGCGGCGGCTGGCCGACGATGTATCTCGCTTCGACGCGGTTGGTCGGCGGGGGAAGAAGCCTGTCCCACACAGGCGTGTGCGACGGACGCCCGCTCTTGCGCGGTGGTCCGGCTGTTCGCGCTGCGGCGGCACGACGTGCTGGTCCGTCCTGGAGACGCGCGATGAGTTGCGGGGTCGCTTCGCTCGGCATGTACGATCACCCCGCGCAGCACGCCGCGAACGACCGGCTGTGGCACGAGATTGCGCGGCGGCTAGACGCGCGTGGGGTTCGTGCGCCCGGGCGGCTGGCGCGGTCGCTGTCCGTCGAGGCGGTGTGGCGCGCGCCCGACCTGCTGTTCGCGCAGACCTGCGGCTATCCGCTGGTCAGCGATCCGGAGCTTGCGCTGCGCGTGATCGGCGTGCCGGTGTATGACGCGCCGGGGTGCGCCGGGGGCGAGCATGTCAGCCACATCGTGGTGCGGGGTGACGATCCGGCGGCGACGCTCGAGGGCTTTCGCGGACGCCGTGCGGCGATCAATGCGCCGGGCTCCAACAGCGGGTACAATCTGTTCCGCGCGACGGTTGCGCCGCTGGCGCGCGACGGGCGGTTTTTCGGGGCGGTGATCGAGACCGGGGCGCATCGCGGCAGCGTCGACGCGGTTCGCGCCGGGCGCGCGGATATCGCGGCGATCGATGCGGTCAGCTTCGCCGCGCTTTGCCGTTACGAACCCGAGGCGATCGCGGGGCTTCGCATCCTCGCGAACACCGCGCCCTCCCCGACGTTACCGTTCGTTACCGCGCGGTCGACCGACGGCGCGACCGTCGCTGCGCTGCGGATCGCGCTGGCCGAGGCGGTCGGCGATCCTGCGTTGGCTGACGTCCGCGCCGCGCTGTTCCTTGCCGACGTGCTCCCGGGCGGGGCGGATCGCTACGACCGTGTCCGCGCGCTCGAAAGCGACGCGGTGGCGGCGGGGTATCCCGCGCTTCGGTGACGGGCCGGGCGGGGTCGGGGTCGGGGTCGGGGATGAACCGATCCTGTCCCGCACCGGCGTCCAATTCGGTCCGGCGCAAGCGCGCATCCTTTCGGCGCAGCGGTATTGCCGACCGTCGGCGTAGGAATAGCTTCGGCATCAGGGGGCGTCGTCCGAATCGGTACGCCATAACGCCGATCGTGACCGCGCCTCGCTGACGGGAGAGCAGTCATGGACGCATTTGCCAACGGGTCGGCCACGTCGCCGCCTGCGATTGTCGTTAGCGTCAAGGGCGACCGGCCACGCCAGAGCGCGCTCGAGCAGATCGATCTCGATCTGTCCAAATACCACAACGGGCAATGGGCGCTGCAACTCGACGCGGCGTTTGCCAACCGGACGACCCCGGTGGTGATCCTCGCGCACGGGCTGGCGTGTCTTGCGGTATCGTGGTGGGCGCAATTGTCGCCGCGCAGTTACCTGAAAGCGGTGCGCGGTGCGGTGTTCGATTCGCCGCTGTCGGTCGACCTCGCGCATCTCGCCGCCGCCGCGACGTTCCGGACCGGGCCGCGTTATGCGTTGCCCTTCCCCTCGGTGGTGGTGAGCGATCCCACCGCGCAGATCGACCGGGTGCTCGCGCTGGCGGATACATGGGGGAGCTGTTTCGTGCCGGCGGACGCGACCGATGTCGCCAACCCGAGCAACCGCCTCGCGCGGGCGAGCGATCCCGAGGAGATGCTGCTCGCCTATGTCGCGTTGCTGCAGCGCGGGGGCGAGGAGGCGCGCGTCGCGGCCCCGCACAGCGCGTGGCGTTTCGACGAGGGCGTGCGACGGTGAGCTGATTACGGCTGTACGGACACTCTCAACGTCCACCGCCGCCGTTCGCCCTCAGAACGTAAACGCCGCCTCGACGCCGAACTCCTGCGGGCGGCCCGGCGTATAGCGATCGA
>CAZNQA010000001.1:0-94476 GCA_964575105.1 uncultured Stakelama sp. | reverse complement strand
GTAAACGCCGCCTCGACGCCGAACTCCTGCGGGCGGCCCGGCGTATAGCGATCGATCCCGAAGTCGCCGAAATAGCCGGTGCGCGCGAGCTGGATCGTCTTGTCGAGCACGTTGGTGCCATAGACGCCGACCTTGAGCCGGCTTTCCGCGCTCGGTACGAAATCGACGCGGAAGCCGACCAGCGCATAGGCCGGGAGCGCGCAGACATAGTCCGCGCCCGACTGGCACGCGGGCTTCGCGCCGACGCCGCGCACGTCGAGGCTCGGGGTCAGCAGCCCGCTGCGCAGGACGTGGAAGTCATACGACGCCGCCGCGCTGAACGTATAGTCGGGCGCGGAATTGACCGGGGTGTCGAGCGTCAGCGTCACCGCATTGGGGCGGACCGAATCATACCCCTGCGTCAGATAGGCGACGTTGCCGCGCAGCGTCAGGTCGCGGGTCGGGCGGAGGATGAACTCGCCCTCGAACCCTGCCTCGTGCGCGGACGCCGCGCTCTGCACCTGCCGGGTCGAGATGTTGCCGACGAACACGTTCACACCCGACTGGATGTCGGTGTATTTCTGGTAGAAGCCCGACAGGTTGACGATCGCGCGGCGGTCGAACAGCTCGGCCTTGACCCCGGCTTCGTACGACCACAGCTTTTCGGGATCGTAGGACGAGGGGAAACGCCCGTTCGCGGGCTGCGACCCGAGCTGCTGGTTGAACCCGCCTGCGTTGTAGCCGTGCGCGGCGGTGGCATAGGTGAACAGGCTGTCGCTCAGCCGGTAGGAGATCTGCACCTTGGGGTCGAACCCGTCCCAGCTGTGCGTCTCGCGCGCCGTGAACGGCGCGCCCGCGCACTTGGTGACGCCGCCGAGGAAGTCGCCGGTGAAATAGGCGCATTTGGTCGGCACGCCGTTGGACAGGAAGGTCGCGCCATTGTCCGCAAAGAAGACGTAGCTTCCGCCGGTCTTGGTATCGTGGGTGTAGCGGCCGCCGAGCGTGAGCTCGAGCCTGGGGGTCACCTTGAACGACGCCTGCGCGAACGCGGCATAGCTCTCGTATTTGAGCGATGCGTCGTAGACATAGCCGAGCGGATCGATCCAGTCGGGGCCGGTGTCCTGAAGGAAGCTGGTCTTCTGGTTGAAGTAATAGGCCCCCGCGAGGAAGGTCAGCCGCTGGTCGAGCGCGGTGCCGCCGAGCGAGAGTTCCTGCGTGAACTGCTTGGTGCCAGTGTCGTCATATTCGGCATAGATGTCGTTCGGCGTGTCGCTGACCGGCGTGTAGAAGGTCGCGCGCGAGCGGCGATAGGCGCTGACCGAATGGAGCGTCAGGTCGTCGGTCAGTTCGTAAGCGATCCGGCTGTTGAGCGTGGTCGCGTCGGTGGTGTTGAACGGCCGCTGCCCGACATAACGCGCGATGCCCTTGCCCGCGTCCCCGCCGACCGCACGATCGGTGACGAGCGCGCTGGTCGGTGCGGTCAGCGTCGCGCCGCCATAGACGAGATAGTCCTTCCCGAGCACCGGATAGGACGTGCAATAGGGCACGCGGTGGAGCGCGTCGTAATTCTGGATGTACCCCGCCGACGGCTGGCAGCCGAGCGGGATCGTCGCGCCGCCGTCGGTCTGCGACCAGTTATATTCGCCGAGCAGGTCGACCGTCAGCCGGTCGCGCTTGAAGCGGAGCTGGCCGCGGCCCGAGCGGTTGTTGATGTCGCCCGCGCGCCCGTCGTCGAGCACGTGCTTGATATAGCCGTCGACATTCTGCGTGCGGAAGCTGAAGCGGCTGTCGATCCCGTCCGCGATCGGCAGGTTGAGCGCGCCTTCCGAATCGATGCGGTTGTACGAGCCGACACGGAGCCGTGCGTAGCCGCCGAGCTCGCTGGTCGGGCGCTGCGTGGTGAGCAGCACCGCGCCCGCAGTGGTGTTCTTGCCGAACAGCGTGCCCTGCGGGCCCTTGAGCACCTGGAGCGAGGCGATGTCGTAGAAATAGAGATCGTTGCCTTCGAGCCGGCTGACATACATGTCGTCGACGTAGAAGCCCGCCTTGGTATCCGAATTGACCTGGTTGAAGGTCTGCCCGATCCCGCGGATCGTGAAGCTCGTGCCCCCCGAGAGCAGCGGCACGAGTTCGAGGTTCGACACCGCGCCGCGCAGATCCTGGAAGCTGCGGACGTTCTGCTGCAGCAGGTTCGCGCCGCTGAGCACGGTCGCGGAGACGGGGGTGGTCTGGAGCCGTTCGGCGCGGCGGCGCGCGGTGACGACGATCTCGCCGCCGTCGGTCGAGGCGGCGTCGTCCGGCGCGGGTGTGTCCTCCGGGGTCGCGAGCGGGGTCGCGACTGGAGGGGCGGTCTGCGCCGAGGCAGTGGTGAACGGCACGACGAGCATTGCCGGGCTGACGGCCATGCGCAACAGCATGGATCGAGATGTACGCATGAGAGCCCCCTTCGACGGGCCTGACACGCACGCCGTTCTTCCGTGAAGCCGCGCCGATTACCGGCTGCGACCGATATAGCCTATCGCGAGCAGGACGATTGATCGCAAACTTCTTGTTTGGTCAGGCCAAGTTCAGGTTCCGCGCCGCGCGCCAGCGGCGGTAGCCGATCGCCGCGAGCACGACCATCGCGGCATAGAGCCCGGCGGTGGGGAGCAAGCCCTTGAAGACGAACATGCCGACGTAAAACATGTCGACCACGATCCACAGCAGCCAGCTCTCGCGGTGGCGCCGCGCGGTCCACAGCTGCGCGACGAGGCTGAAACTGCTGAGCGCGGCGTCGATCCACGGCAGCGCGGCATCGGTATAATGGCTGGTGAACCAGCCGATCAGCAGCGCACCGGCGGCACCCGCCGCGAGTCCGAGGAGCGCGGCGCGGGGGCGGAGCGGTTCGACGATCACCGTTCCTTCGCCGTCCTGCCCGCGCGCCCAGGCGACCCAGCCGTAGACGATCGCGACGCCGAACACCGCCTGCAACACCATGTCGGCGTAGAGCCGCACGTCGAGGAACAGCTTGAAGTAGAGCGCGCACGCCAGCAGGTTGACCGGCCAGCACAGCATCCGGCGTGATGCGGTCAGCCAGATCCCGGCGAAGCTGATCGCGACCGCGACGATTTCGAGCGGGGTCATGCGCCTGCGGGCATCCGGATCGCGCGGAGGAAGGCCTGTCCGGCGTGCGACAGGAACCATTGTGCATGGCCGAGGAGATAGCCGTCCCACGCGAGCTTGGCATCACTGGCGTTGCCGAGCACGCCGTTGAAATAGTCGATCTCGGACAGCGCGAACTCGACGTGGACGAGCGGGAGCAGTCGCGCCACCGTCTCCACATCCTCCGCTCCAAGCGGACGGACGGTGGCGTAGCCCGCGAGCAGCGCGCGCGCCGTGTCCGCGCTGGCGAGCGCAGCGTCCGCGCCGTGCCCGAGGTCGAGCCACGCGATCGCGGTCCGCTCGAGCGCGGTCGCGAGATCGTGGAGCGCGCAGGTGCGGTCGGCGAGGCCGAAGTCGAAGGTCGTCGCGACGGTGCCGTCGCTGGCCCACAGCAGGTTGGAGGGATGCCAGTCGTTATGCGTCCACAGGGCGGGTTGATCGGCGAGGCCCTCGGAAAGCCCCTGCCCCAGTTGCGCGAACAGTCGCGCGAGGTCGTCCTGCCACGCGTGGCCTTCTAGGAACGCGGCCAGCGCCGGACGCGCGGCGACATAGGCGCGCGTTGCCGCGAGCGGATCGGGCGCGGGGAGGATCGTGAAGCTCGCAACCAGCGGCTGCACGCGGCGCGCGGGGGCGGCGAAACCCGCAGCTGCGTCATGCAACCGGGCGAGCGCGACCCCGGCTGCATGAGCGTGCGCGACGGACAGGAACGGCGTCCACGACAGCCGGTCACGATACAGGTCGTCGCCGGGCGCGCGGCGGTGGAGTTCGTAGCACCATTCGCCGAGCGCGACCGCGCCTTGCCCGGTCGCGCTCGGCAGCACCTTCGCTACCGGGAGCCCCGCGTCCGCGAGGTGCGCGATGAAGGCATGTTCCTCCGCCAGCCCGTCGAGCGAGCGCAGCCGGTGATGATGCCGCTTGAGGAAGAACGCGCCGCGCGTCGTCCGCACCAGCGTCGCCGCGGAGAAGGGCCGGGGCGAATGCCAGTCGAGCGCGATCATCTCCCCCGCCGCGGAAAAATGCGCGAGCGCGGCCTGCGCTTCCACGGGCGTGATCGCGGGCCAGGTGGGGGCTTCGAGGTCGGTCCCCATGCCGTGGACGAGATGCGCGGGCGACGACGCCATCGGCTCAGAACACCCGCGACACGGTGGCGATCAGCGCCGCGCCGCCGCCGACGTAATAAGACGGCGCACTGCCCGCGATCAGCGTGCCGTTGCGTCCGATCGTGTCGCGCGCGTTGGTGCTGACCGACTGGACACCCGACAGGACGCGGGGATCGGTGACGTTGATCGCGTTGAGCCGCAGGTCGGTGCGCTTGCCGTCGAGCCAGTCCGCGAGATGCACCCCGACCGACAGGTCGAGCGTGGCGAAGCCCTTGATCCGCTCGTCGTTCATGAAGGTCGCATATTGTGGCCCGAGGAACTTGAGCGCGCCGGTGCCGAACAGGCGGCCGTCGTCATACGTCCCGCCCGCGCCGAACTGGAAGCTCGGGCTCGACACCGCGTGCTTGCCGCGCGTGGGGAGGAAGTCCGCGCCGCTCGGGAGATCGTCGCTCAACCGGGCGTGGAGATATTCGCCCGAGACATACAGCCCGACCCCGGGCGCGGGGCGATAGCTCAGTTCCGCGTCGACCCCGTAGCTGGTCTGCCCGCCGGCGTTGATCGTCGCATTGACCAGCGCGCCGCCGTTGTCGATCACGGTCGCGAGCTGGCGGTTGCGGAAGTGGTAATGGAACCCCGTCACCGAGGCGGACAGCGTTGCGCCGATGAAGCGATAGCCGACTTCCTGCGAGACCGAATATTCGTTGCGCAGCGCGTTCGTCCCGGCGGACGAGACCTCGCCGCCGAAATAGCTGTTGTACAGCGTGAATTCGGTGGGGGCGCGGAAGTTGGTGGTGACGTTGGCGAAGAGTTGCTGCCGGTCGTCGAGCCGGTAATGCACCGCCGCGCGCGGAAGCGCCGCAAACGTGTCGTAGCGCACCGCGCTTTGCGGCCCGGGAAGATTGTTGCGACCGCTGCGCAGCACGTTCACGCCCTTGAACCCGGCATCGACCGTCAGCCGCGGGGTGAGCGCGATGCTGTCGGCGAGGAAGAAGCCCTTGGTCACGGTGACCGTGCGCTGGTTCTCATACGCGAGCAGCCGGCCATCGGCGGTGCGGATCGCCTTGGCGCGATAGCCCCAGCGGTCGACCGGTTCGCCGTCCGCGTCGACCGAGGTGTAGGTCTGGAGGACGCGGTCGGTGCCGTAATCGAACCACAGCCCGGCGCTGAGCGTATGCGCGCCTGCGCTGAGTGTCAGCTTGCTGACGTTGCCGACGCGGAACTGGTGGCCGGTATAGTTGCCGAGCACGGTCGCAACGCCATCGACCGCGCCGGGCAGCGCGATCGGGTCCGCGAGCGCCTCGGTGCCGAGGAAATTGCCGGTCGTCGAAAGCTGCGTTCCGTAGGGCGAGTTGCCGTAGCCGAACTGGAGATAGCTGGTGGTGTCGAGCGCGAGCGCGTCCGTTAGCGTCAGGTGGACGGGCGCGGCGAGATAGACGTTGCGGAACGGCGCGCGGTACAGCCGCCAGTAATTGGTGTTCCCGGGGGTATAATCGCGGTCGTAGTTGAAGTTGCGGCCGTTTTCACGGAACTCGGCGAGCGTCGGGCTCGGGTAGGTCGAGGCGTTGGTCTCGTTATACGACACCGCGAGGCTGGCGCGATTGCCCTTGCCCCATTCGTTCAGCAGCTTGGCATCGACATGCCGCCGCTTGTCGAACCCCGCGCCGCGCCAATTGTCCGCCTGGATCTGCGAATAGGAGACGAACGCGCGCAGCCCGGTCGTGCCGATCGTGCCCGTATCGAGCCGGGCGAAGCCGCGCCGCGCATTGTACGAACCGAGCGACAGGTCGAGCTGCGCCTGCGGGGCGGTCTTGGGGTCGTCGAGCGAGAGCGACAGCAGCCCCGCCGCGCCGCCGATCGTCGGGGAATCGAGATCGACCGCGCCTTGCGCGAGCGTGATCTGCTTGAGGTTCTCGGTATCCGCGAATTGCGAGGGATAGGCGTAATAATAGCCGATGTCGTTCTGTGGCGCGCCTTCCATCAGCACGCCGATCTCGTCCTGCCCGAGCCCGCGCAGCGTCAGGCTCGAGGTTGCGGAGAGGCCGTACGGATCAGTCGAGGCGACGTTCGCGCCGGGGAGCAGAGCGACGAGCTGGAACGCGTTGAGCGTCGGCGCCTGCTTGGCGATGAACGCGGCGGCGATGGCGCTTTGCTGCTTGGGGGTGTCCTGGTCGGGAAGCAGCCCCGCGGGATCGGCGCGACCGGTGACGACGATGTCGGCGGGCGCGCGCTCGGGGGCGTCTTCGGCGAGCGCGGGAGTCGCGACGACCGCTGCCGAGAGCAGCAGGAAGCGGGGAAACGGATACGCCATCGTTCGTCGTCACTCCACATGGGGGGACAACGGAGACAGCCGCCAACCCTCCCTACGCCGGGGTCAGCCGGATCAGGTTCAGCGGGTCGTGGGCTGTTGCCCACCTCTCAGCCGCGCATCAGCGGCCCCCCGGGGAGTGCGCGCCTTAGGCGGGAACGGCGGGGTTTCAAAGCGGAATCCGGCGTGCGGCTATTGCTGGTAATGCGCGACGTTGTCGAAGCCGGTGTTGCCCTTCGCCATCTTCACCAGCTTGCGGGCGTAGGTGCGGACATGGCGGTCGAACTTCGCGTCGTTGTAGACGCCGGACCAGAGATACTCGTCGCGCGCGATGAACGTCTTGAGGTCTTCGAGGAAATCGGCCTGCACGCGGATCGACGCCTTGGTCTTGAAGAACGCGCAGACCATTTCCTCGGCGGCGGCCTTGTCGCAATCGTCCTGCCGGTCGCGCCCGCCGCGCTCGGCGGTGACCTGATCGGACCGCGCGGCGGCGACGCGGCGTTCGAGCCAGTTGCGGACTGCGTCGCCGTCCCACGCCTGTGTTTCTGCCATTGCTGCTTTCCCATGCCGTTGCAGTCTCACCGCGCGCTTGCGCCACGCGCCGCGGTGGCGCAAGCGCGCCGCCCCTGATACGACGCAACGCAATGCCCTTTCCGACATCCCTGCTGCGCCTGATCGCCGCATTCCTGCTGCTCCTGACCGGCACCGCCGCGCTGGCGCAGACGCCCTCGGTCGCGTCGCTGTCGCGGCAGCTGGGCAGTGCCGAAACCGAATTGCGCGCGGTCGACGGGCTGCTCGACGACCGCGTCGACGCGGATCGGCAGAAGGTGCTGCGCGACCGCGCGCTCGCCGCGCAACAGTCCGCCGCCGACGCGACCGACCAGTTGCAACAGCAGGAGACCTTGCTCGACGCGCGGATCGCGGGGCTCGGCGCGGTCACGCCCGGCATGGCGGAGCCGCCCGAGATCGCGACGCAACGCAAGGCGCTGGGGCAGCAGCGCACGCAGATCGATGCGGCAATCAAGCGCGGCGGACTCGCCAAGGTCGAGGCCGAGCAGCTGATCGACGAAATGGACCGCAGCCGCGCGCAGCAGTTCAACGAGCGGATTTCGGCCAAGGTCGCCTCCCCGCTCACCCCGGACTTCTGGCGCGCGATCGTCCAGGCGTTGCCGCGCGACCTGCGGCGGACCGAGCTGTTCCTGACGCAGGGGCTCCGCCAGATCCGGTCGCAGTGGCGCGGGTTGCTGCCGTGGCCGCTGCTGCTCGGTGCGATCCTCGCGCTCGTATTGCTGATCCCGGTGCGAGTCCGTGCGCGCCAGTTCGGGCAGCGGCTGCTGGTCGAGGGCGCGCCGGGGCATCGTGTCCGCCGTTCGGCCAATGCGCTGTGGCGCGTGATCGTGGGCACGCTCGCGCCGCTGCTCGCCGCGGTCGCGCTGGTCCAGGGGTTGCGCTGGTCCGGGCTGCTCCCCGACCGGTGGAGCGGGATGCTCGATGCGTTCGTGATGGCGTCGGGGTTCTGCGCCTATACCGCGGCGGTGAGCGGCGCGCTGCTGATGCGCAACGGCGCATCGTGGCGGGTCGCGCCGATCGACGACGACACCGCCTCCGCGCTCCGCCCGCTGTCGTGGGTGCTCGCGGGGCTGGCGTTCGCGAGCATCATGGTCGGCGCGTTCGACACCGCGATCGGCGCGAGCCAGCCGGTGGTGATCGCGACGCAGGCGCTCCGCGCGTTGCTTCATCTGTTGCTGATCGGGGTGTTCCTCGTCGTGCTTGGCCGGTTGCGCGCCAGACGCGCCGAAACCGAGGAGATCGAGAACGCCAAGACCAGCGCGGGGATCGGGTTCGGCGCGCTGGTCGCGTGGGTGCTGGTCGCGGTCGCGCTGGTTGCGCTGTCGCTCGGCTATGTCGCGCTCGCTTTGTTCATCGCGCAGTTCATCGCGTGGGTGACGATCGTCGGCACCACGCTGTATTTGCTGATGGCGGCGGTCGACGATGTCGCGACGAGCCTGTTCGTCCGCCAGAGCCGGATCGGGATCACGCTCACCCGCGCGCTCGGGGTACGGCCGAGCGTGGTCGACCAGATCGGGGTGCTGCTGTCCGCGGTGCTGCGGGTCGCTTTGGTGCTCGTCGCGCTCAGCCTGCTGGTCAATCCGTTCGGCGGCGGGGCGGGGTTCGGCACGGTGTTCGGGCGGCTCGGAATGCTCGCGCAGGGGGTCGAATTCGGCGGGGTCTCGATCTCGCCCGCGGGGATTTTGCGCGGGGTCGTCGTGCTGTTCGTCGGGCTCGCGCTGGTGCGCGGGTTCATGGGGTGGCTCGAGAAACGCTATCTGCCGATCACCGATCTCGATGGCAGCGGGCGCAATTCGGTCAGCCTCGTGGCGCGCTATGTCGGGATCGCGGTCGCGTTCATCTGGGCGCTGGCGTCGCTCGGGATCGGGGTCGAGCGGGTCGCGCTGCTCTTGTCCGCGCTGTCGGTCGGGATCGGTTTCGGCTTGCAGGCGATCACGCAGAATTTCGTCTCGGGCCTGATCCTGCTCGCGGAACGCCCGATCAAGATCGGCGACCTGATCCGCGTCGGGACCGACGAGGGCGACGTCAAGCGGATCAGCGTGCGCTCGACCGAGATCGAGCTGCCCGACCATTCGACGCTGATCGTCCCCAATTCCGAGCTGATCACCAAATCGGTGCTCAACAAGACGCTGTCCAACCCGCTCGGGCGGATCCAGATCAAATTCTCGGTCCCGCTCGACAGCGATGCGCAGGCGGTGCGGGCGATGGTACAGGAAGCGTTCGCGGGCGAGGATGCGGTGCTGAGCGACCCCGCACCCGCGGTGTTCATCGACGCGATCACCGCAGGGCGGATCGAGTTCAACTGCTTCGGCCATGTCGTCCACCCGCGCGCCGCCTATAGCGCACGCAGCGCGGTGCTGATGACGCTGCTCAAGCGGTTCCGCGACGAGGGGATCGACATCGGCACGGTGCCGCAGCGGCTCGAACTGGTCGGCGCGACCGTCGAGCCGACCCGCCCGAACGACTGACGCTCGGCTTCAACCCCACACCGATGCCACTTGCTTCCCCGCGAAATGTAGCAGAGGGTTTGGTTATACCACTGAGAACTATCGGTTAACCTGAATCGTTCTAAGGGGCGCGATGACTGAGCCTCGTATCGCCGTACCAAGCCTGTCCGACCCCGCGATGCCAACCGCGGCAAGGTTGCTCGACATGCTCCCCGGACTGGTCGCCTATTTCGACCGCGACCTCAAGTATCTGTATGCGAACGCGACCTATGCCGCCTGGCGCGGGATCGACCTGGGCGATATCGTCGGGCGGTCGTGTCGCGAGATCGTCGGCGAGGCGAATTACCCCGCGGTCCTGCCGCGGCTGACCGAAGCGCTGAACGGCGAGCGAGTCACTTACGAATACACGCTGTTCGAGAATGAATCCGCACGCCGCGTCCAGGGCAGCTATGTGCCAGACCGCGACGCGGCGGGCGTGGTTTGCGGGATCGTCGTACTGGTCACCGATATCAGCGTCCGCCACGATCTAGAGGCGCGGATCGCCGAGACGCAAGGCATGTTCGACGATGCGTTCCACCACGCGTTGATCGGCATGGCGCTCACCAATCCGGCGGGACGGCTCGAGCGTGCGAACGAGGCGTTCGCCAGGATGCTCGGGGTTTCGACCGAGGCGCTTGCGGGCGTGGATTTCCGGACGATCACCCACCCCGACGATATTGCAGCGGACGATCGGCTGTTTCGCGAACTGGTGGCGGGCGAACGCAACGGGTACCGGATGGACAAACGCTATGTCCGCCCCGGTGGCGACATCGTCCATGCGACCCTCGCCATGTCCGCGGTCCGCGACGCCGCCGGGACGCCGGTGCGGTTCATCGCGCAGATCGAGGACGTCACCGAAATCCGCCGTGCCGAACGCGAGCAACAGGAACTCAACGCCCGACTGACGCTGGCGATGGAAGCGGTGCGTGGGGGATTCTGGCATATCGACATCGCGACCCGGCGGTTCGAGATGGCGCCGTCGTTCCTGCGCTTCGTCGTCGGCAGCGACCTGGGCGAATCGCTCGATCTCGACGATTATGCCAGCCGCATCCTCCCGCAGACGCGCGAAGCCGCCTCGGTCCAGGCGCTGCTCGACGGGACCGTCGACGAGACGTCGGTCGAATATGAATTGCAGACGATCGCGGGCAAGCGGTGGATGCGGTGCGACCGGCGATTGCTGCGCGGGGACGACGGCCTGCCGCGCCGGATCGTCGGCGTGTCGATCGATATTTCCGAGGAGCACGAGCAGAAGATGAATGCGGTGATCGCCGCCGAGACCGATCCGCTGACCGGACTGCTCAACCGCCGTGGGCTCGACCGCCGGCTTTCGCAGGCGAAGCGTGGCCTGCCGATCGGCGTGCTCGCGATCGATCTCGACCGGTTCAAGGCGGTCAACGACAGTTACGGCCATCTCGTCGGCGATGCGGTGCTGGTCGAGGTCGCCGAACGGCTGCGCAATTCGGTTCGCCCGACCGATCATCTCGCGCGGCTGGGCGGCGACGAGTTCGTCGCGCTGCTGCCGGATTCGACCGTCGAGCGAGTCGCGATGGTCGCGCAGCGGGTCGAACGCGCGCTCAACCAGACGATGCAATGGGTCGACACGGTCGTCCCGATCAATGCCAGCGTCGGCGAGGCGATGATGCCGAACCCCGACGACGACCAGGTGGTGGAGGGTTTCAGCGCGGCGCTATGTCGCGCAGATTCGGCGTTATATGCGATAAAGCGCGTCCGACATGATGCCTATGTCCTGAGCGCGATCTAGGCCGTTTCGCCGCCGCGCCATGATCGCTTCGGCGTAATCAGTTTGGCGGAATTCCCCCGAAAATAGGCCCGTTCCGGTCCTGCGCCGTGTATGCTCGACCGCGTTCGGATCGGTGTACGGCGGGGGGCTATGGACGAGATCGACGGCATCGCGATACCGCCCGAGGGGCCGGGATTGTGCGGGCGGCGTGCCGATACGATCGCGATCGTGCCGCAGGGCAACGCCGCCCTGCTCCAGATGGCGGAACATACCGGCGATCTGATCGCGCTGTGCGATGCGAACGGCGAACTCACCTATCTCAACCCCGCCGGACGGCGCCTGATCGGGATCGCGGATGCCGATGTCTTTCCGATGCGGCTGTCCGATTATGTCGTGCCGCAGCAACGCTGGCGCGTCGATGCGGAGATCGTCCCGACCGCGCGGGCGCAGGGGGTGTGGAAAGGCGAGATGCAATTGGTCAACCTGCAGGACGATCGCATCATCGACGTTCTGCGCTCCACCTTTGCGACGCGCGACGAACAGGGGAACGTGGCGGGCTTCGTATCGGTGATGCGCGACATCACGCCTATCCGGGCGGAACAGGCGCGACTGCGGGATCTGGCGAAAAGCCTCGAACAGCAGGTCCGCGCCCGGACGATCGCGCTGCACCGCGCGACCGAACGGCTTGCGGTCGAGGCCAAACGCCGCGAAGCGATGCAGACGGCGCACCTGCAAAGCCAGAAGCTCGAGGCGGTCGGCCAGCTGACCTCCGGGATCGCGCACGACTTCAACAATATCCTCGGCGCGGTCATCGGCGGTTTCACCGTCATCCAGCATCATACCGAGGACGACCGGGTCCGGCATCTCGCGACGATCGGGCAACGCGCGGCCGAACGCGGCGCGGCGCTCATCCGGCAGCTCATGGCGTTCACGCGGATGCAGGACGTCGTTCCCGAGCCGATCGAGCTGGCGTCGACGATCGCCGAGATGTCCACGCTCATCGCGCACGGCGTCGGCGCCGGCGTCGAGGTCGCGATCGCGTGCAGCGACGACATATGGCCGGTCCTCGCGGATGTCGCGCAGTTGCAATCCACATTGCTCAACCTTGCGAACAACGCGAGTGACGCGATGCGGGGGCGCGGGACGTTGCGAATCGCGCTGCGCAACCAGCCCGCGGCGTCGCCCGATCATCCCGCCGAACTCGCGGGGCGTGACGCGGTCGTGATCGACGTTGCCGATGACGGGCCTGGAATGGACCGCGCGACGCTTCAGCGGATCACCGAACCGTTCTTTACCACCAAGGGCCCGGGCAAGGGGACCGGGCTCGGTCTCGCGATGGTCCAGCGCTTCGTCGAGCAGGCGCAGGGCGCGATCCGCATCGAAAGCCGGTTGGGACAGGGCAGCACCTTCTCGATCTTTCTGCCCCGGGCGTTCGGCCATGCGGACTCGCCGCCGCCCGCCGAGGACGGCGATGGCGATGCCGGGATCGGCCGTGCGTTCGAGACCGTGCTGCTGGTCGACGACGATGCCGGCCTGACGACGATCCTCGCCGAGGGCCTGGGCGATGCGGGGTTCGATGTCCTGACCGCCCCCGACGGGGAAACCGCGCTGGGGCTCGTCCGCACGCGCGGGATCGACGTGCTCGTCACCGATGTCGACATGCCGGGGATGAACGGGATCGCGCTGGTCGCGCACGTGCGGGCGCTGTTGCCGGAAATGCCGTGCGTGTTCATGACGGGCATGACCGAGCCGTGCGACCTGGCGGGGGAAACCGTCATCCAGAAACCGTTCACCCCCGCCACCCTGCAGTATGCCCTGCGACGCAGGCTGGCGGTCCGAAACCACGCGGCGTCGGACACGGACCGGATCGAGCGGCTGGGGAAGCGGCTCAAGTCGGCGTGTGCGCGCGCGCTGTTCGACCATTGGAGCGATATCCGTCGTGGCGCGCGCGTCCCGTCGATCGCTGCGTTCGACATCGCGCAATGCAGCGAACCGCACCGGATCATCGTTGCCGAGATCGACCTCGGCCGCGTGCCGATCGCCTTCACCTTCACGGTGATGGACGATACGCTTCGCCGGGCGGTATCGGGCGATGCCTCGGCGAGCGTACTCGCGGTGAGCGGCGACGACAGCTTCGGCGCGCGGGAAGCGGCGTATCGGCGCTGTGCGATCAGTGGGCGACCATCCTACGAATATGCCAGGATCGATCTCGGCGAAGGGCGAACCGAGATCTTCGAACGGCTGCTGCTGCCCTTCTCCACGCAGGGCGGCGTGGTGGACCGGATCGTCGGCGCGGTGGTGATCGAGCAAAGCCCGCGGGGGGATGCGCATGCCGGTCGCCAGTGATCTTCCCGAATTCGACACCCCGCACCTGGCGCGCGCGGTCGAAGCACTTTCCGACGCGGCGGTCGACAGCCTGCCGTTCGGGGCGATCCGGCTCGATGACGATGGCGTCGTCGCTTACTACAGCGCGGCGGAACGCCGCCTGTCGGGCTCGGGCGATCGCGTGCGGATCGGGATCGACTTCTTCAGCCGGATCGCGCCGTGTATGGACAATCCCGACTTCCGGGGACGGATCGAACGCGCCCGAACCGCCGGTACGCTCGATCTCGAGTTCAGCCATGTCGGGGATTTCGAGGATCGCGACCGCGAGCTGACGGTCCGGATCCAGTCCGCCAGCGCTGGCGGACTGTGGATCTTCATGCGCCGCGAATAGCAGGTACGCCTCTCCCGTTATTTGCCTTTGAGCACTCCGTTGAGCAGGCCCAGCGCCGTCTGGACGATCCCGCTCACCGCGTTTTGCGAACTGCTGTTGCTGGTACTGCTGCTGCCATTGTTGCCGCTGTTGCCGTTGCTGGCCGACGCCGCAGCTTTGGCCGCGGCAGCCGCGGCAGCTGCCGCCTTGGCGGAGTCATCGGCGGCCTTGGCGGCGGCCTTCGCCGCGTCGTCCTGCTGCTTGGCCGCTTCCTTGGCGGCCTTCTCGGCTGCCTTGGCGGCGTCGTCGGCCTGTTTCGCGGTCTGGTCAGCAGCGGCCCGTGCGGCCTCGCTCGCGGCTTTCGCGGCCTCTCGCGCCGCCTTGGCAGCCGCCTGATCGGATGCCTCCTTCATCGCATCCTTGGCCGCCTTGTCCGCCGCCGCCTGGGCCGCGGCGACATTGGCTTTCGCGACATCGTCCGAGGCTCTGGCCGCGTCCGCCGCCGCCTTTTGCGCGGCCGCCTGGGCCGAGGCATCGCCGCCGGCGTTGGCAGCATCGAGCGCCGCCTGCGCCGCGACCTTCGCCGCCTGGTCAGCCGCCATCTGGGCGGCCGCCTGTGCGGCGGCGGTGGCGGCGATATCGCTCTGGGCCTTCGCCGCCGCCGCGGCGGCAGCCGCAGCCGATTGGGCGGTGGCCTCCGCGGTCGCCCTGGCGGCAGCGGCGGCAGCTTCGCTGCTCGCCTTGTCGCTATTGGCCCTGGCGGTTGCTTCCGCTGCCTGCTGCGCGGCGAGCGCGGCCATCCGGGCCGCCTGATCCGCCGCCATTCTGGTCTGCGCGGCCGTATCCGCCGCCTGCGACTGGCTGGTTGCCGCCTCCGCCGCGACGGTGGTGGCGGCACTCGCGGCGGCAGTTGCGGCAGCAGTTGCAACGGCGCCGGCGGCGATCGCGGCGTTGGCGGAGTCGACCGCCTTGACGGCGGATGCGGACGCTTCGGTAACCGTGCGGGTCATGCTGGCGAGTTCGGCAATGTCCGCCCCGCCGCCGGTGGTGCCGCTGACCAGCCCGTTCGTCACCGACGCAAGCGAGACCGGCGCTTCATAGATCGCCGCCTCGATGACGGGCGCAGCCACCACGACCGGCGTCGCGACCGGAAGCGGTGCTTCCGGCGCCGCCGCGACCGCCGGGGATGCGCTCTCGGATGCGGCGGCGGATGCGGCGGCGGATGCGGCAGGTGCCGGCGTCGGATCGGCGGCCGGGGCCGCGGGTGATGCGACGACCCTGGTCACGCCATTGGTCTCGACCCGCATCCGGTACAGGTCCTGCGCGCCCACGACCGCGACCGAGCCCGGGTTGAGCAGGTCGTGCGCGCCGCCGTCGCCGGTCGCGACGTCGACCGCGCCTTCGAGCACCTGGACCGACGCGCCCTTGTCGGTAACCCCAACCGAGAACGTCGTGCCCTTGACCACGGCGGCGAGATACGGCGTCTTCACCTCGAAATGCGGCGTGATCTTCTTCTTGATCATGAAGACGACATTGCCGACTTCCTGAACCACCTGCGTAAAGCCCGTCGCCTGAACCTCCGACGGCAGACGCAGCCGCGAGGCGGCGGCGACCATCATATATTCGGACCCGCGCACCAGCACGGCGCGCCCGCCCGGGCCGGTCGTGACGGTGTCGCCCGCCGCGACCCCGAGACCGCGCGTGGCGACCTTGCTGAGCCCGCCATGAGCGATCTGCACCGGGCCGCTCGTCTCGCTCACCGTCCAGCCGGACTCAGTGGCCATCGCCGTCGAGGAACACCCCGCAGCCATGATCGCGATCAACCGTTTCCGCATCCCAGTACCCTTCATCCAGGATGTCCGGGTAGCGCGGGCTCCCTCTGCAAAAAGTTCAAGTTCGCAGTGAATTTCCCGTTAGCCATTGAAGAAACTAACCTTTTGCAAAGGCTTGCGACCTAACCAACCCGGAAAGGCTGGAGATGTTCGGATGCGTGTGGGGAGAAGTGTGCTGGTTGGCGGGGCGGCCATAGTGTGTCCGTGGAGCGCCACGCAGGCGCAGGATCAGCTCAATCGCGCCGATCCCTCGATCCTGTCGCGCAGCTTGCCCCACCCCGCTTCGCCCCGTCCCGCCACCGACCCCGTCGTCGCGCCCGGGCCGAGGACCGAGCAACCCGAGACGCGCGCCGCCCCGCGAATCGCGCAAGCCATCGTGGTCCAGGGCGCGGACGAGATCGCGCGCGACCGCTTCGGCGGCGTGTTGGTCCCGTATCTCGGACGCAATCTTTCCGGCAACGATCTGAAGACGCTGTCCCGCGCGGTCGCCGATGTCGCGCGGCAGGCGGGCTATCCGTTCGCAAGCGCGTGGATCGAACCGCAAGCGATGGCCGACGGTATGCTGCGGGTGCGGCTCGACGCGGGTACGCTGTCCGCGGTGCGCGTGATCGGCCACCCCAATGCGCTGGCCGATCGGATGCTTACGCAGGCGCTCGTCACCGGGCACCCGGTCCGTCGCGCGGAGCTCGAACGCGCGATCCTGCTCGTCGGCGACATCCCGGGGATCACGATCAAGGAGAGCAAATACCTCCGGCAGGACGGGTTCGGCATCCTGCTGGTGACGATCGTCGAGGACCGGCTGAACGGCTACGCGCAGATCGACAACCGGGGGAGCAAGGAAGTCGGGCCGATCCGCGCGACCGCGATCGCCAATGCACGCGGCCTGTTCCAGTCGGGGGACGAAGCGAGCCTGCTCGTGGCGAACACGCCGATCAACCCGTCCGAATTCGTGTTCGTCCGCGGACGCTATACCGCGGCGGTCGATTCGCACGGGGCGACGCTGTCGGCCTCCGCGTCCTACGGTCTCGCCAACCCCGGTGCCGCGCTGGCGCCGCTCGATGTGACGGGCAAGACGTTCGACGCGAGCCTGTTCTACTCCCGGCCGATCCTGCGCTCACGCGAGCGCAGCTTGTGGGCAACGGTGGAAATCCGCGGGCTGCGCAGCCGCCAGAGCCTGCTCGGTTTCCCCCTGCGCGACGATTCGATCGCGACGCTGACCGGCGCGCTGACCGGGACGATGCGTGCGGGGTCCGGGATCCTGCGCGGCGGGGTGCGGATCACCGACGGCCTTCCGCTGCCGGGCGTGTCGCATGAGGGCGACCCACGGATCTCGCGCGACGATGGCGATGCGCGGTTCGTCGTGTTGAGCTACGCCGCCGAATGGGTCGCACCCCTGTCACGCCGGGTCAGCGTCGCGCTTGCCTCGGAGGCGCAGATCGCCTCGCGCCCGTTGCTCGCGACGATGGAGATCGGGGTCGGCGGTCCGGGCTTCGGGCGCAGCTACGACTATGCCGAACGGACCGGCGACAACGGCATCCTCGGTTCGGGCGAACTGCGCTTCGATCTCGGGCGGTTTGCGCCGAAAATCGTCGACCGGGTACAGCTTTATGCCTCGCTCGACGGCGGATACGTCGGGAATCTGCGTAACGGTCCCGGGGGTGGCGCGCTGTTCTCTACCGCAGCGGGCGTGCGCCTTGGACGCGGTCGGTTGAGCGGGATGCTCGAAGTCGCCGTGCCGCTGAACGAGGATCGGTTCGATACGCGGAACCGCGATCCACGCCTCTCCTTCCGCCTGTCGCGGGTGTTCTGATGCGGGTCGCGGCGCGACCGGGGGCGGTCTTCGACCAGCGGCTGTCAAGCTGGGTGATCGTCGGCATGGCCGCGCTCGTCGGCCTGCTGCTGGCGGTCCTCCCGATCGGCACCGCGATCGACCGGACGCTAAGCGCCGCGCGGTTCGCGCTGGTCCCGCATGGCGCGAGCGGCAAGGTCGTTGTGGTCGAGATGGACGCGCAAAGTGCCCGCGCGATCAAGCGGTGGCCGTGGTCGCGCGCGCATTATGCCAAGGTGGTCGACCGCCTGCGCCGGGCGGGGGCGACCGCGATCGTGTTCGACGTGGATTTCTCCTCGTCGTCGGACTTGGCGGGCGACACTGCCTTTGCCGCCGCGCTGAAACGAGCGTCCGGGCTGGTCGCGTTGCCGACCTTCGGCCAGAGCGCCAATTCGACCGACCAGCGCACGATCGATGCGTTGCCGCTCCCGATGTTCCGCCCGCCGGTCGCGCTCGCGTCGGTCAGCATTCAGCCGGACAGCGACGGACAGGTCCGCGCGATGCCGTTCGGCACCATTACGGCGGGCGTGCCGCGCCCCTCGCTGTCCGCCTATATCGCGCAACGTTCGGGGACGGCGGATATCGGCTTTCCGATCGACATGTCGATCGACCCCGCCACCATCCCCCGCCTCAGCTTCGTCGACGTGCGCGACGGTACGTTCGACCCCGCGCGAGTCCGCGGCCGGGCGGTCCTGATCGGGGCGACCGCGGTGGAGATGGGCGATCGCTATGCCACCCCGTCATGGGGCGTCATCCCCGGCGTGGTGGTGCAGGCGATGGCTGCCGAGACGCTGCTGAACGGCGTGCCGATCGACGGCGGTGCGGCGGTGCCGTTCCTGCTCGCCTGCGCAATCGTGGCGGGAATCGTGCGGATGCGGGGCGTCGCGCTGTTCCCGGCGGTTGCGGGCGCGCTGATCCTCGTGTTCGGCGCGGCGCTGCTGGCGCAGCATGCGCTGCTGGTGACCTATCCGCTCGCCACCGCGCTCGGCATGATCGCCTTTGCCGGATGCGCCTGCGGGATGCGCGAAGTGGCCGGGCGATTCCGCACCCAGCGCCTGATCGACGCGGCGACCGGCCTGCCCAACGGCCTGTCGCTGATCACGCAATCACAGACCGCCGCCACGTGCACGCTCGTGGTCGTCCAGCTCGTCAATTACGACAGCCTCGTCGCGGTCCTCGGGTCGCGCCCCTCGGCGGATGTCCTGCTGCGGGTCGCGGACCGCCTTGCGCTGGTGGCGAGCGGGAGCCGGGTCTATCGCGCAGCCGACCGCCAGCTCGCCTTCCTGCTGCCGCAGGACGAACCGGTCGACGACACGCTCGACGGGCTGCGCGCGATCCTGCTGCAGGCGGTCGAGGTGGCGGGCCGCAAGGTCGATGTCGCGGTCGCGCTGGGAGTGGCGACGGGCGAGACCGGCGGGACTGCGACGGGGCTCGAACGCGTTCTGGCGGATGCGGCGCTTGCCGCCGAGCATGCCTTGCAGGGCGGGAGCTTCTGGCGCCGCAGCGTGGCCGACGACGGCGGTCTCGAACGCTCGATCTCGCTGATGGGCGAACTCGACGCCGCCCTCGTGCACGGCGGGATCGAAGTCTTCTACCAGCCGAAATACGATGTGCGCGCGGGGCGGATCACCAGCACCGAGGCGCTGGTCCGCTGGCGGCACGACACGCGCGGTTTCATCGGCCCCGACCTGTTCATCCCGCTTGCCGAGAAGACCAACCGGATCGCACCGCTGACGCTGCATGTGTTGCGGACCGTGGTGCGCGACCTGTCGGGGTGGCGCACCGACCACGGCGCGGTGACCGCTGCCGTCAATATCTCTGCCAACCTGCTGTCGGATGCAGCGTTCAACGCGGAGGTCGAGCGTATCCTGGATACGTCCGACGTCCCGACGACCGCGCTGGTGTTCGAGGTCACCGAATCCGCCGCCATGTCCGACCCGACCAGCGCGATCGCCGCGCTCAAACGGTATCGCGACCTCGGGATCGCGCTGTCGATGGACGATTACGGGACCGGACAGTCGACGCTGACGTATCTCAAGCAGTTGCCGCTCAACGAGCTGAAGATCGACCGCAGCTTCGTCCAGCATGCGCATGTCAACCGCGCGGATGGCGTGCTCGTGCGCTCGACGATCGAACTCGCGCACGACCTTGGCCTCAAAGTCGTCGCCGAGGGCGTCGAGGATCGCGCGTGTCTCGACTTCCTCAAGACGTGCGACTGCGACGTGATCCAGGGCTATTATATCAGCCGTCCGCTTCCGCTACCGCAGCTGCTGACGTTGCTGGCCGATCAATCCGCGCTCGCCGCCTGAACCGTTCCGGGAATTTCCCGGCTTGGGCCAACCGCTTCAATCCGCCATGAGCGCGCTGCATGGGGACAAATGCGCCTTTCGGGCAATACCGATCCGTCTGATACCGACACCCCCGACTGGCCGCGAGTGGCTGGTCCTGCTCGGCTATGCGGGCGGTTTCCTGCTCGCACACCGCGCCGCCGCCTTGTGGGGCGGGAGCAGCTATTACTCGCTCTGGTTTCCGGCGGCGGGGCTTCGCCTCGCCTTGCTCTGGCGCGGGGGCGCGCGACTGACCATTCCGGTCGCCGTGATCGAGGTCGTGATTCAGATCTTCAACGGGGTCGTGCAACCCGCTGGGGACTGGCCAACCCAGATCGTCGGCGTGTCGCGGCCGGTGTTCGCGTACGGGATCACCGTCGCGGTCGTGCGCTGGGCGACCGAACGTGGCCAGACCAGTCTGGCCACGCCGCCGATGCCGTTCGGCCTCGCCGCCGTCCTCGCCCCGATCACCGCGGCCTTGTCCGCCCTGCCCTCGGCGTTCCTCCAGCCCGGGCTGACGCACGTCGACGGTCTGCGCCAGATCATCGCCTCGTTGACCGCCTTTGCGGTGGGCGATCTGCTTGGCGTGCTGCTGCTGGCCCCGCCGCTGCTGTGGCTGGAGGATATCCTGGCCCGGCGGGCGTCGTTCCAGCGCCCTGCGCTCGGGCACACGATCGAGGCGGTTGCGGTGCTTGCGATGTCGCTCGGGATGGTCATCGCGCTTGCGAGCATCGGGCTGGGGCTTCCGGCGACTCCGGTCCTGCTCGGGACCGCCTGGATCGGACTGCGCTTCGGGCGCGCGGCGGCGTGGGGGGCGATCGTCCTGGTCGCGCTCGTGGTATTGCCGCACACCAGCGGGGTCATGCCGATCGACGAGCGGCTGGCGCTTCACCTGACCCTCGCAGCCGTCGTGGTGGTGGGGTATCTGGCGGGCAGCTTCGCCGAAGCCGAGGCCCGCGCGCGAGTCGACATCGCGCGGCGGGACCGGATGCTGTTCCAGGCCGAACGGTTGAAGACGCTGCGCGCGATGTCGGTCGCGGTGATCCACGAGATCAGCCAGCCCCCGTCGACGCTGGCGATCGAGGCGCGGCATCTCGCGGACATCACAGCCGGTGCCGGGGAGGAGATCGCGACCAGCGCCAGTCTGATCGATCGCAAGGCCGAAGCCTTGTCCGTCCTCGTCCGGTGGTTGCGCCGGTTCGGTGGACGGGCGGTCGACGAACCGTCCGTTCTTCCGGTCAGCGCGCTGATCGAAACCGTGCTGGGTCTGGCGGCGCCGGAGGCGAAATCGGCGCGGGTCGCGCTGCTCGTCGGCCCGATCGATCCCGACCTCGCGGTGCTGGCGCCGCGATCGTCGCCAAGACCGGGACGAACGGTCTGGCCGAACTGATCGCGCTCGCGCCGTAACGGAAGCGCGGCCTAGCGCGATCGTCCCGCGCGTAGCCAGTCGCGCAGCAGCATCGTCACCTCGCCGGGCCGCTCCATCGGCGCGAGATGTCCGCAATTGCGCAGGATATGGAAGTGGGCACCCGGGATCCGGTCTGCCAGCGCCTGCGCGTCGTCGGGCAGGCAGATCCGGTCACGATCGCCGACCGCGACCAGCGTCGGGACGCCGACCGCCGCGATCGCCGGATCGATATCGGGGCGTTCGAGCAGCGCGCGCTGCTGCCGCTCGAACACTGCGCTGCCGACGCGCTCCGCCATCGCCTGCACCGGCCCGGTCAGGATCGGCGTGAGCAGCGGATCGGCATGCGGCGCGATCGCGAGCAGACCCTGCTCGGTCACGGTGCGCGGGCGCATCTGCATGGTGGCGCGAGTCGCGAACAGCGCGACACGCTCGATCCGTTCAGGCGCCTGGCGGATCATTTCGAGCGCGACATAGCCACCGAGGCTGACGCCCGCGACCGCGAACCGCGGCGGGGCGTGGGCGAGCACGCGCGCAGCCATCGCGGACAGCGTGTCGTCCGCGGTCAGATCCCCCAGTTCGGGATGCGCCAGCGTCGCGAGATCGACCACCTGCCGTGCCCAGAGCTGCCCGTCGCACCCCATCGCTGGCAACAGGACGAGCGGGGTCTGCTTGCGGATCATGGTCTTGTCTCCTGTCGGGTTGTGCGAAAGCCAAGCGGGGCGCCGATCAGGACGAGCAGCACGCGCGTGACGTGGTGGAGGACGACGACGCCCGATTCGAGCCCGAGGCTGAGCGCCACCATGCTCATCTCGGCAAGCCCGCCCGGTGAATAGGCGAGCGCGAGCAAGGTCACGTCGAGCCCGGTGACCCGGCCCAGCACGAGCGCGAAGCCGAAAGTCAGCGACAGCAGGATCACGCTCGACCCCGCCGCTAGCGCGAGGATGCCGAGGAACGCGCGCAGTCCGAGCCCGGCAAAGCGACACCCGATCGTCGCGCCGAGTCCGACCTGCGCGGCGGCGAGCAACCAGACCGGCACGCGGAAATCGGTGATGCCGGTCGCATGGAGCACGCCGCTGACCGCGAGCGGGCCCATCAGATGCCATGCCGGCAACCGCAGCGCGCGCCCGAGCACCAGCCCCGCGATCATGCTTCCGCCGCCCCACAGCAGCAACGGCAGATCGGGCCAGGGCGACGGGCTGGTGAAGCCGGCCGCGGCGACCACGGCGGGCGCATGAAACTGGCGGATGACGAACGGCAGCACGAACACGACAAGGAAAATGCGCGCGGCGTGGATCAGCCCGACGGTACGCTCGTCGGCGCCGCGTTCGCTCCCCATCAGCACCATTTCGGCGAGGCCGCCGGGCATTCCCGCGAAATAGGCGGTCGCGGGGTCGAACTTGGCGACCTTGCGGAACCACGTCGCGCACAGGATCGCGGCGATCGTGAGGAACAGCGGCAAGACCAGCAGCGGCAACCACCAGTCGACGACCAGCGCGAACAGGCCGGGATGGAACGAGCTGCCGAGCACCACCCCGATCACCGCCGCCATCGGCCGCCGTGTCGCCGCGCCCGCCGCGATCGAGAGGCGCGCGATGCTGGCGAGCGCGCACGCGCCCATCGACCCGAGCACCCAGGGCAGTGGCGCGCCGATCGCGGCGAACGCAGCGCCACCGCCTGCGCCGATCGCGATCGCCGCGGCGAAGCGCAGCACGACCCGCGCCGCGTCGCTCATCCGAACAACCCGAGTACGCCGCGCGTCGGGTCGGTCAGCCCCTCCCAGATCATCTTGCCCGCGACGTAGACGATCACGAGCAGCCCGACATAGGCGAGCCAGCGATACCGCTCGATCACGCGCGCGAGCACGTTCGCGGCGAGCCCCATCAGCGCGACCGACAGGATCAGCCCGATCGCGAGGATCCCCGGATGATCCCGCGCCGCGCCAGCCACCGCGAGGACGTTGTCGAGGCTCATCGACACGTCGGCGACCGCTACCGCCCACGCCGCTGCCCAGAATTTGCGCGGGGCCCTGGCGGCGATCTCGTCGGTGTCGGTCCCGCCGTCGTCCGCGCGCAACTCGCGCCACATCTTCCACGCCACCCACACCAGCAGCAGCCCGCCCGCGAAGACCAGCCCGACGACTTGGAGCAACTGGGTCACGATCAGCGCGAACACGATCCGCAGGACGAGCGCCGCGGCGACCCCGATCAGGATCACGTTGCGCCGCATCGCGGCAGAAAGCCCCGCCGCAAGCGCGCCGACGACGATCGCATTGTCGGCAGCGAGCATGATGTCGATCATCACCACCTGCGCAAACGCGGCGAGCGCGGCGGGCGAGCCGATGTTGGCGAAATCGGTGACGATATGCTGCCAGAGGTCGCTCACGTGAGCGACCCGATCAGCGGGAAGGCGAGCACCACCATGCCGACCACCGTCATCACCGCGCAGACCAGCGCGGCGGGCACCAGCGAGAACCGCTGGTGGTCAGCAAGGTCGATCCCCGCCAGGCTGACGAGCAGATAGGTCGAGGGGACGAGCGGGCTGAGCAGATGCACCGGCTGTCCCATCAGCGACGCGCGCGCGATTGCCATCGGCGAAACGCCGTAATGGCTCCCCGCCTCGGCCAGGATCGGGAGCATCCCGAAATAGAAGGCGTCGTTCGAGATGAAGAAGGTGAACGGCAGGCTGAGCGCCGCGGTGATCGGCGCCATATACGGCCCGAGCGCGGGCGGGATCATCGCGACGACTTCCTTGCTCATCGCCTCGACCATCCCGGTGCCCGAGAGGATGCCGGTGAAGATGCCCGCGGCGAAGATCAGCGACACCACCGACAGGACGTTGCCGGCATGCGCGGCGATCCGCTCCTTCTGCTCGGCGATCTGTGGGTAATTGACGATCATCGCGATCGCGAACGCCAGCATCATCATTACCGACAGCGGGAGGATGCCCGAGACCAGCCCGGCGAGCAGCGCGATCGTCAGCAGCGCGTTGAACCAGCGCAGCTTCGGGCGGCGCGCCTCGGGGAATTGCGAGACCGCCATGCCGGTGAACGTGACCGGGCCGGTGCCCTTGACCTCGCCGATCCGGCGACGCTCCTTGCGGCCGAAGAAGATCGCCAGCCCGATCAGGAACGCGAGCCCTGCGATCATTCCCGGGATCAGCGGCAGGAACAGCGTCGCGGGATCGAGCTTGAGCGCGCTCGCGGCGCGCGCGGTCGGCCCGCCCCACGGGGTCAGGTTCATGATGCCGCTGGTGCTCATCAGCAGGCAGCACAGGTACAGCCGGCTCATGTCATAGCGTTTGTACAACGGCAGCAGCGCCGAGATGGTGATGATGTACGTCGTCGACCCGTCGCCATCGAGGCTGACCAGCGCGCACAGCACGACCGAGCCGACCAGAATCAGCAGCGGATCGCCGTGCACCACCCGCAGCAGCCGGTTGACCAGCGGGTCGAACAGCCCGGTGTCGGTCATGATCGAGAAGAACAGGATCGCGAACAGCAGCATCACGCCGGTCGGTGCGAGGTTCTTGATCCCGTCGATCATCATGTCGCCGACCCCGCCGGCAAAGCCGGCGAGCAAGGCGAATGCGGTCGGCACGACGATCAGCGCGACCAGCGGGGTCATCCGCTTGGTCATGATGAGCGTCATGAAGGTGGCCACCATCAGGAAGCCGAGAAGCGCTAAATCCATCGATATTGTCCTCTAGGCGATCAGAAGGTGACGGCGACGCGGGTGGTGACGGTCTGGCCGTCGTCCTCCCCGGTGTAGGCGCCGTTGCGATTGTCGGTGTTCCAGTGGATCGCGTTGAGCTGGATCCGGGTGAAGCTGTTGAGATACCAGTTCGCCCCGATCGTCGCCGCCCAGCCGCGCCCGCCGGTGACGAGGTCGGTGTAATCGAGGTTCTCGTAGCGGGCGGTCAGCTCGATCGCGCCGGGGCCGCCCTCGAACAGCGGTTTCAGCACACGCGGCTGGCCGAAGCTGCCAAGCCGGGGGTTGTACGGCGGGAGGTCGCCGGTCAGGAACCAGCCGCCCGACAGGCTCCACGCCTTGCTGACGAAATCCGGCCGCCCCGCGTTGAGCCGCGCGTTGCGCTGCCCCGCCTCGCCCATCACCCACACCGGGCCGAGATAGCCGCCGAGTTCCGCGCCATAACCGGTCGTGCCCGTGCCGCCGAGGAGCGGCCCCGACCCAACCCGCAACGCGCCGTTGAAGCGCCCGCCGATCACGGTGTTGCGCGTCAGCGTCGTCGCCGCGCTCGACAGGCTTTCGTCGAACCCCCACAGCCCGAGATGCAGCACGCCGGTATCGCTCTTGACCGGGTTCCAGTGCGCACGCGCGAGCACGGTGCGGCTGTCGCTCACCGCCTGATTGCCGTCGACGCGGTCGCCGGTGACGGTCACCGAGGCGTGGCCGGTCTTCCAGAACAGCCGCGGCATGATGCCGATGCCGTAGAAGCCACGCTGCGGGATGATCGCGGTGGAGACGGTGCTGCGTTCCATGAACGGGGTCGAATCCGAGCCGGTCGAACCCTCGAACGCGCGATCGTTGAACAGATGCCCCGCGCGCACGTCATAGTCGAGCCCGGGCCTGATGCGGTTGCGCCAACCGAGGAAAGCGGTGACGATATCGACTTCGTTCTCGCTGAAATCGGTCTCGAACTGGTAGAAGAAGTGAGTCCCTACCCCGCCCTCGATCCCGAGCCGAAGCGCGCGCATCCCGGTGGTGGTGATGTTGCGGCCGTCGTAGCGCGAGCCGAAGGAGGAACTGACGTCGGTCAGGATCCGCCCGCGCGGCTTGAACGTGTACAGCCCGTCCGCCGAATGGAATACCGGCAGCCCCGAACCCCATTCGGTCGTGACGCCCGCCGCATTGGCTTCCCGTGCGCGCGCCACGTCGCGCTCGGCGGGGCCGGGCGGGACGAGCTGCGCGGCATATGGCGCGGTGATGATCGGGCGGCGCACCGGCGGCGTCGCCTGCGCGAGCTGGACCGGCGGGGTTGCGGCGACCGCAGGGGGCAGCGGCGTGGCCTGCGTCGCGATCGCCTGGTTGGACTCGAGCCGGTCGAGCCGCGCCTTGAGCGTCGCGATCTCGCTCGCTTGCGCTCGGACGAGTGCGGTGAGCTCCTCCTGACCTGGCGTCTGCGCGAGCGCGGGCGTGGCGATGACGAGCGCAGCGAGCGCGCATCCGGTTTGCAACAGGGTCATTTCGCGGTTGGTCCTTCGACGAGAATGGCGGTCCAGTCGGCAAGGAAGTGCCGACGCTTGATCGAATCGAGATTGACGAGGAGCTGCGGGCCGACCCGGATCGGGCGCGCCTGCTCGGCGGCAAGGTGTGGCGCGGGAACATCGCCGCGCACCGGGAACAACTCCTGCCGCGCGAGCAGTGTCTGCCCGGAGCGCGACAGGAGAAAATCGAGGAACAGCTTGGCGGCGGCGGGGTGCCGCGCGTCGCGCGCGACAAACGCAACCCGCGAGGCGACGATCGTATAGTCGCGCGGGAATACCACCCCGAGCTGCGGATCGCGGCGCGCGCGCGCCAAAGCATAGGGCCCGACGACGTTATAGGCGATCGCCGCGCGCCCGCTGGCGACCGCATCGAGCATCGGCTCGGTGGTGCGCGACAGCATCGGTCGCGTCGCCGCAATCGCCTGGACGAGCGTGCGCGTGTCGCGCGTCGTCGCATAATCCTCGGTCAGGTAGAGATAGCCGACGTTCGACTGCGCGGGATCGTAGGTGGCGACCCGCCCGGTCAGCGCGGAGCGCCGGTTTCGCAGCAGCCGCTCGAACGCCTCGTGCGTGCGCGGCACCGCGGCGGGCTGGATCAGGCGTTTGTTGTAGACGAAGCCGACCGGCTCGGCGGTGACGCCGTAGCCCATGTTCTTCCACACCGACCGTTGCGGCAGGGCAGGCTTTTCGGGACTCTGATAGCCTTGTGCGAACCCGTCGTTGATGAGTTTGGCCTGCAGGTCCATTGCCGAGGACCAGACGAGATCCGCGGAGGGACGCCGCGCCCGCGTCTCGGTGACGACGCGGCGATACAGGTCGCGCGATTCGAGTTCGACATAGGCGACCGCCACGCCCGGATAGGCGCGCCGGAACGCCGCGACGAGCGATGCCATCGCGGCCGTATCCGCATTGCCATAGACCCGCACGCCGCGCTCGACCCGTGCCTCGGCGATCAGCGCGTCATAGGAGCGCGGATACCCCGCCGGGCGCTGCGCCGTGGCGGGCGCGGCAACGCCGATCGTCACCATCAGCAGAAAGATCGTCCGCATCATCAAGCTCCTCTCGCTTCCCGCCTCTACGTTCGGGTAAGCCGTTGAACATGCGGTACGCGGTCAACCTGTCACCCACCTTTCACGGTCGGGCTCGATGCGGATCCTGATCGTCGAGGACGATGCCGCACTCGCGCGCAGCATCGCGACGCTGCTTCGCGCGGCGGGGCATGCGATCGACCATGTCGCGACCGGTGAGGATGCGCTGATGGTATGCGCGGACGAGCCGTATGCGCTGGTGATCCTCGACGTCGGCCTGCCCGGGCTCGATGGTTTCGCGGTGTTGCAGGCGCTGCGGAACCGCGGCGAGCGCGTGCCGGTGCTGATGCTGACCGCGCGCGATGCGCTCGACGACCGGGTCCGCGGGCTCGATCTCGGCGCGGACGATTATCTGCGCAAACCCTTCGCGCCCGAGGAACTGGAGGCGCGGATCCGCGCGCTCGGGCGGCGGCGCGGCGGCGACCCGACGCCGGCGCTGATCGTCGGCACGCTCGCGCTCAACCGCTCGACCAGCGAGGCGCATGTCGGCGCGCGGCTGCTCGATCTCCGGCGGCGCGAATGGGCGGTGCTCGACGCGCTCGCGACGCGCGCGGGGCAGATTGTCCCGCGCGAGACACTGCACGCGGAGGTGTTCGGGTTCGACGAGCCGGTCGGCCCCAATGCGATCGAGGTCAACATCACGCGGCTGCGTGGCAAGCTCGCGCCCGACGGGCCGACGATCCGCACCGTCCGCGGGGTCGGCTATCTGCTCGATGCCGGGTAACGCGCGGCCCCGCGCGGTTGCGTTGCGCACCCGGCTGCTCGCGGCGATGCTCGCGCCGCTGCTGGGGATTGCGGTACTGCTCGGGCTGGCGGGTGCCACGCTGATCGCGGACGTCGTTCGCCGCACCAACGACCGCGTCCTGGGCGGCGCGCTCGGCGCGATCGCGGAGACGGTCGAGGTCGAGCGTGGCGACGTGACGCTCGATCTTCCCGCCGCGGCGTTCGGGATGCTCGAGAACAGCGAGCGCGACAATGTCTATTACCGCGTCGCGGTCGGCGGGCGACTGCTCACCGGCTATGTCGATCTGCCCGCCCCGGCGCTGGCGAGCCTTCCGGTGGATACGCCGCGCTTTCGCTTCGCGCGGTACAAGGACCAGGACATCCGGATCGCCGAGGTGCGCCGGGCCTTGCCGCGGATCGCCGAGCCGGTGATCGTCCAGGTCGCGGAGACGCTCGACGGACGCGCCGCGTTGCAGCGCCGGTTGATGATCGCGTTGCTGGTCGGGGAACTGGTGCTGGTGGGGGTCGCGGTGCTGCTGACTCGCCCGGCGCTGTCGTGGAGCCTTCGGCCGCTCGCGCGGCTCCGCGGGGCGATCGCGTCGCGCGACACACGTGCCACGCCGGACCTGTCGCCGCTCGCCACCGGGCCGCTCCCGACCGAACTGGGGCCACTCGCGGATGCGTTCGATCATTTGCTCGCGCGGCTCGATTCGGCGACGGCTGGGGTCCGGCGCTTCACCGCCGACGCGTCGCACCAGATGCGAACGCCGCTCGCAGTGCTCAAGGTCCAGGTCGCGCTTGCGCGGCGCGGCAGCCCGGAAGCACTCGGCGAGATCGCCGACGCCGCGGACCGACTCGAACGGCTCGTCACGCAATTGCTCGCGCTCGCCCGTGCCGAGGAGAGCGGGACCGCGCCGCCGACCGAACAGGTCGACCTGCGCGAGGTGGCGGTCGCGGTGATCAGCCGACGGATCGCCCAGGCGATCGACGCGGAGGTCGACGTCCAGCTCGACGCCCCCGACGCGCCGGTCGTGATCGCAGGGTACCGGACGCTGCTGGTCGAGATCCTGTCGAACCTGCTCGACAATGCGATTCGCTACAATCACGCGGGCGGCATCGCGGCGATCACGCTCGCGGCGGCGCCGGACGCGATCGTGGTGACGGTGCTCGACGATGGCCCCGGTCTGGCGGAGCCGGATCTTGCGCGGGTCGGCGAACGTTTCGTGCGGCTTGCGACGAGTGCCGGGCAGGAAGGCAGCGGGCTCGGCCTCGCGATCGTCCGCTCCGCCGCGCTGCGGCTGGGTGCGACGCTCGATGTCGTCAACACGCATCCGGGGCTGCGGGTTACGCTGCGCTTCCCACGGCAGGAATCGAGACCGGGCGATTGATGCCGCCGGATCCCTGCATCAGAAATGCGCGAGATAGCCGCCGTCGACCGCGAGCACCTGCCCGGTGACGTAGGAAGACGCGGGGGACGCGAAGAACAGGACAGCCCCCGCGATTTCCCCGGGACGGCCCCAGCGACCGAGCGCGGTACGCCGGGCGAGATGATCGGCGATCGCGGGGTCGGCGACCATCGGCTGGTTCGCCTCGGTCGCAAAGAAGCCCGGCGCGACCGCGTTCACCGTGATCTGGCGCGACCCGAGCTCGGCCGCGAGGGCGCGGGTGAGCGAATCGAGACCGCCTTTCGCCATCGTATAGGCGGCGTCTCCCGAGCGTGCGATCTGCCCGGCAATCGAGGTGATATTGATGACGCGGCCGCCGCTCGGCATCCGCGCGGCGACACCCCGGGCGAGATCGAACGGGGCGACGAGATTGGTCTCGAGCAGCCGCCGCACATCGGCCCGGGTCAGGTCGGCAAGAGGGCGGCGGTCGCGCGCGCCCGCGTTGTTGACCAGGATGTCGATGCCGGCGCGCCCTTCGAGCAAGGTCGCCGCCGCGTCGTCGCGATCGAGCTCGGCAACGATATAGTCCGCCGACCCGCCGCTTTCGGCGATGGTACGGGCGGCAGCGCGCAGGCGATCCTCGCTGCGCCCCTGCAGCAGGACATGGGCACCTGCCTCAGCGAAGGCCCGGGCGATCTCGCGGCCAAGGCCACCGCTGGCCCCGGTGACGAGCGCGGTCTTGCCGGTCAGGATCGTCATTGCTGCTCGGTCTCGTCTGCCGCCGAGAGCAGATTTGCGATGATCGTTTCGAGCAAGGTCGTCAGCTGTTCCATGTCCGCGGCGGAAATGCCCGCCATCGCGGCCTGGTCCACCCGGTCGTCGAGCAGCCCGAGGCGTTCGAGCGTCGGCATCGCCTGCGGCATCAGATAGAGCCGGTTGACGCGACGGTCGGCCTGATCCGGCCGACGCTCGACCCATTGCGCCGCCTCGAGCCGATCGATCGTCTGCCCGGTCGTCACCGTGCCGAGTTCGAGCATCTCGGCGATTTCTCGCTGCGTCGCCCCCTCACGGACATAGACCGCAGCAAGGACACGCCACTGCGCGCGAGTCAGAGGCTTGCCGTCGGCGAGCGACATGCTGCGCGCGCGCTGGTCGAAACGCTTGCGGAGCAGCTTGGTGATCAATGCGACCTGTGTCGCAAACCTGCGGTTCGCGAGCGGGGTAGAGCCGGTGTCATTCGTCGTGACCATAACCCGTCCTTCCGCTTACTGCCGGCGCGCCGCATCGGTACCGAACCCGGCATATCCGTCAAAGAATGACGTTGCGCAAGCTGGTCGTACGCTTGCGTACTATTCGCTTGCACACGATCTATATTCGGTAGCAGGAGATCTTTCGAGCGCTCGATCAGGATCCGCTCGACTCGCAACGTCTGCGACCCCGCTGCTTTCGGTGAGCAAGGAACATGAGCTTGGAAGATACCCCCGGCCGCGCGACGGATTATCCCAGCGTCGAGACGTCGCCCCCGATCGAGAATCCCGCACCCCAGGTCCACGCGGTCGACCGGCAGCCGCGCCGTCGGCGTAATCTGCGGACGCCGCTGCTCCTGCTGGCACCGGTCGTCGCGGTGATCCTCGGAGTGTACTTCTATCTGAGCGGCGGGCGCTTCGAGGCGACCGACAACGGCTACATCCAGTCCGGCCTGGTCTCGGTCAGCGCAAACGTGAGCGGCCCGGTCGTGGCGGTCGCGGTGCGCAACAACCAGCGCGTCCGATCGGGGGACATCCTGTTCCGGATCGATCCCGCCCCCTATCAGGCCGCCGTCGACGAGGCGGTCGCGGAACTCGCGACCGCGCAGGCACAGGTCGGGTCGCTGCGCGCCAACTATCGCGAAGGCGAAGCCGCACTGCAGACCGGGCGCGACCGGCTGGCCTATGCGGAGCGCGAGGCGAAACGCCAGAAGGCGCTGCTTGCCGAGGGAATCTCGTCGCAGAACCAGTATGACCAAGCGGTGCTCGCGGCGCAGACCGCGCGCCAGCAGATCCAGACGTCGGTCCAGCAGAATGCGAGCGTCGCGGCGACGCTGACCGGGAGCGTGACCGCGCCGACCGATCGCCAGCCCGCGGTGCGCCGCGCGCAGGCTGCGCTCGAGCGCGCGAAGCTCAACCTGGGCTATACCGTCGTGCGCGCCGCGCAGGACGGGATCGTCACCAAGGTCGACCAGCTCCAGGTCGGCAGCTACGTCAGCGCCGCGAAGCCGGTCTTCACGCTCGCCAGCACGCGGTTGTGGGTCGAGGGGAATTTCAAGGAAGACCAGCTCAACCACATGCGGATCGGCCAGCGCGCGACGTTCCGGGTCGATGCCTTCCCCGATCTCGAGCTGACCGGCCGCGTCGCGAGCTTCAGCCCCGGCACGGGCAACAGCTTCGCGCTGCTCCCGCCCGAGAACGCCACCGGCAACTGGGTCAAGGTCGTCCAGCGCCTGCCGATCGAGTTCAGCATCGATCGGCTGCCGCGCGGTCTCCCGCTCCACGCGGGCCTCAGCGTCGAGGTGAAGGTCGACACCGGCTACACGCGCCACTTGTTCGGCGGCGCGACGCAGGCACGATGACCGGCGCTTACCCCGATCCCGCGACCCGCAACATCATCACCGCCGCGGTGATGGCGGCGACGGTGATGAACTCGCTCGACAGCACGATCGCCAACGTCGCGCTCCCGCATATCCAGGGAAGCGTGTCGGCATCGAGCGAGGAGATCACCTGGGTCCTGACATCCTACATCGTCGCCGCCGCGATCATGACGCCGCTGACCGGCTGGCTCGCCGGACGGTTCGGGCGCAAGCGGCTGATGCTGTGGTCGATCGTTGGGTTCACCGTCGTCTCGGGGCTGTGCGGGCTTGCCAACAGCCTCGGCGAGCTGGTCGGATTCCGGCTGCTGCAGGGCGTGTTCGGCGCTGCGCTGGTGCCGATGAGCCAGGCGATCCTGCTCGATATCAACCCGCCCGAGCGCCACGGCCCGGCAATGGCGGTATGGGGCATGGGCGCGATCCTGGGACCGATCATCGGGCCGGCACTCGGCGGCTGGCTGACCGACAATCTGTCGTGGCGCTGGGTATTCTACATCAACCTGCCGATCGGCATCCTCGCCTTCATCGGCCTGTCGGGGTTCCTGACCGAGACCAAGGATTCGGCGAGGCCCCGGCTCGACATCTTCGGGTTCGCGATGCTCGCGCTCGCGCTGGGCTCGTTCCAGCTGATGCTCGATCGCGGGCAGACCAAGGACTGGTTCAGCTCGCTCGAGATCTGCATCGAGGGGGCGATGGCGCTGTTCTTCGGCTATCTGTTCGTCGTCCAGACGCTGACCGCGCGTGCGCCGTTCATCGACATCGGCATGTTCAAGGATCGTAACTTCCTGACGGGCTCGATATTCGGCTTCTTCCTCGGCACCGTTTTGTTCGGCGTGCTGGCGCTGTTGCCGACGATGCTCGAGACGCTGATGGGGTATCCGGTGGTGCTGACCGGGCTGGTCACCGCGCCGCGCGGAATCGGGACGCTCATCTCGATGATCATCGTCGGGCGGGTGATCAAGCGGGTCGATGCCCGGCTGCTGATCTTCATCGGCTTCGGGCTGGCGGCCTATTCGCTCCACATGATGTCGGGCTTCTCGCTCGGGATGAACGAGCGTCTGGTCATCATTTCAGGCTTCATCCAGGGGCTTGGCACCGGGCTGGTGTTCGTGCCCTTGACGACGATCGCGTTTGCGACGCTCGACCCCAAATATCGCAACGAAGGCGCGGCGATGTTCACGCTGACGCGCAACATCGGGTCCGCGGTCGGCATCTCGGTGCTCCAAGCGATGACGATCCGCAATTCGGCGACCGTCCACGCCCGGCTGACCGAAGGCATCCGCCCCGACAATCCCGCGCTCCCCGGCGGGTTCGATTTCGACCTGCCGAGCGCGGTCGCGGCGATGAACGCGCAGATCACCCGCCAGGCCTCGATGGTGTCGTACATCGACGCGTTCTGGATGCTTTTCGTACTGACCCTCGCGGTGATCCCGCTGCTGCTCGTGATGCGCGGCCCGCGCAAGGGTGCAGCGGCCGGGCCCACCATCCACATGGACTGATCCGCATGCGCTTACGCTTCACGCTCCCGCTGCTCGCGGCAACCGCACTGGCCGGCTGCACCGTCGGCCCGGACTTCGCGCGCCCCAGGGCACCCGCAACCGACGCCTATCTGCCCGCGCGCGAACAGGCCGCCCCCGCGGGCGCTCCGGGGATCGCGCTCGGCGCGGGGCCGACCCAGCGCTGGTGGACCGCGTTCGGATCGCCCGACCTCGATGCGCTGGTCGACCGCGCGATCGCGAACAACCAGAGCCTTGCCGCGAGCAACGCAACCCTTGCGGCAGCACAGGACGAGCTTCGCGCGGTCGCCGGGCGGCGGCTGCCGCAGATCGACGCGAACGCGCGGGTCGAGCAACAGCAGGTCAATCTCGCCGCATTCGGCTTTTCGGGTGGCAACCCGCTCGCGCCCGCCGGAAACCCCGAATTCCACCTCTATTCGGTCGGCGGCGGGATCAGCTACGATCTCGACCTGTTCGGCGGGCTGCGCCGCCAGGTCGAACAGAGTGCGGCGCAGGTCGAGGCGCAACAACGCCAGACCGAAGCAGCGCATCTCGCGATCGCGGGGCAGGTCGTCGCCCAGGTGCTGACCGTCGCCGCGATCCGCGCGCAGGTCGCCACCGCCAACGCCTTGCTCGCGGACGATCTGCGCAACGTCGACCTGACGCAGAAACGCCGCGCGGGGGGCGAAGGCACGCTGGTCGAAGTGCTCAACGCGCAAAGCCAATATGCTGCGGATCGCGGCGACATCCCGCAGCTCGAGCAGCAGCTCGCGGAAGCGCGGCATCTGCTCGCGACGCTCGTCGGCGTCGCGCCGAGCGCGCTGGGCGCGACCGAGTTCGACCTTGCCCGATTGACCCTGCCGACGCAGGTCCCGGTCGCGCTCCCCTCCGAACTCGTCCATCGCCGCCCCGACATCCTTCAGGCGGAGGCGAACCTGCACGCCGCCGCGGCGGGGATCGGCGTCGCGACCGCGCGGCTGTATCCCGACATCACGCTCGGCGCGACCGTGACGCAGGGCGCGCCGGCGATCGGCGATCTCGTCAGGAACGCGTTCCGGGGCTATGACATCTTCGCCGGACTAACCGCGCCGATCTTCCACGGCGGGACGCTGAAGGCGCAGCGCGCCGCGGCGATCAACCGCGCGCGCGCAAGCGATGCGACCTACCAACAGACCGTCCTCGACGCCTTTCAGCAAGTCGCCGACCTGCTCTCCGCAATCCAGAGCGACGCGCGTTCGGTCGCCAACCAGAATGAATCGGTATCGGTCGCGGATCATTCGCGCAGGCTCTCACGCCGCAGTTTCCAGGTCGGGAACTCCGGCATTCTCCAGGTGCTCGAGACCGAGCGACTGTATCAGCGGTCGAGCAATGCGCTTGTCGTCGCGCGGACTCGGCAGTTCCTCAACGTCGCGCGTCTGTACGTCGCCACTGCGGGCGGCTGGGTCGAAACCGCGGTCCCGCAAACGGTCCCCGCACGATAATCCGATCCCGGTGGCGTCCGGATGATGCTGCGGGCCATTGCGTTTTTCGGCGTCATGTCCGAACGCGCACGCCATGCCCGAACAGTCTTCAGCACCCCGATCGCCCTATCCGGACCACGCGTTCCAGGCCTTTCTGTTCGACATGGACGGGACGCTGCTGACCTCGATCGAATCCGCCGAGCGGGTGTGGTCGCGCTGGCTTCGCCGGCATGGGCTCGATCCGGTCAAGATCCTCCCGACGATCCACGGGGTGCAGACGCTCGAAACGATCACCCGGCTCACCATCCCGGGGATCGACCCGCGCGAAGAAGCCGCGTGGATCGTTCGCGAGGAAATGACCGACCTCGACGGCGTTCGCGCGATCGCGGGTGCGGTCGAATTCGTCGGCAGCCTGCCGGACGACGGCTGGGCGATCGTGACCTCGGCCACCCGCCAGCTCGCCGAAGCGCGGCTCGCCGCCGCCGGGCTGACCGCGCCACCGCTGTTCATCACCGCCGAGGATATTGCGGTCGGCAAGCCCGCGCCCGATTGCTACATCGAGGCCGCGCGACGGCTGGGCAAGGACGTCACCCGGTGCGCGGTTTTCGAGGATGCCCCCGCCGGGATCGAGGCGGGTCGGGCCGCCGGGGCACCCGTGGTCGTGATCACGGCAACGCATTCGCACCCCGTCGAGACCGAATATCCCGCCATCCGCGATTATGTCGGGCTGACCACGATCCACGACGAGGGAACGCTCCGGCTGGCCTCGGCGCGCTAGGGAACGGGCCCGCGCGAACGTCGCAGGCATCGTGTTGAGCGGCGCTATCCGATTGAAACATGACAAATTTGAGAATTGCTCGCGACCGATTCTGCGGTGATACCACGGGTGACGAAGCGAGAGGATTCAGGAATGGCGGACGGTCGATGCGTTGTGGTGAGCGGCGCTGAAAGCGGGATCGGCGCAGCCTGCGCGATTGCGTTCGGGGCGCAGGGCGACAAGGTCGTGGTGCTGTTCCATGATGCCCGCAACGACGGCAGCGACACCGTCGCAAGGGTCAAGGCCGCCGGCGGGGATGCGATCGCGGTCCAGTGCGACGTTGGTGACGAGGCGTCGGTGGAGCGCGCGTTTGCGGCTGCCGAACGGACATTCGGTCTTGCCCGCGTGCTCGTCAATTCCGCCGGGATCAACATGGCGGGCGTCCCGGTCCGGCAGATGACGATCGCGCAATGGCAGCGGATGCTCGATACCGATCTTACCGGCGCCTTCCTGACGTCGCGCCGCTTCGTCCGGGATCGACCAGCGAATGCACCCGGCGCGATCATCCATATCTCCTCGATCCATGCCTATGCGGTCCGCTCGGGCGGCGCGGATTATTGCGCCGCCAAGGGCGGGCTGACCAACCTGATCGAGACGCTCGCGATCGAGGAAGCGCCCAACGGCATTCGCGTCAACGCGATCGAACCCGGCATGATTCTGACGCCGATGAACGAACGGGCAAGCGACGACCCGACCTACCGCAGGACGCTCGAGCAGAATATTCCGTTGAACCGGGCTGGACGACCGGAGGAAGTCGGCGATCTCGCCGTCTTCCTCGCGTCGGACAAGGCGACCTATATCACCGGCGCGCGGATCGTGATCGACGGTGGCCTCTCGCTGATGCAGGCGCTCGGCGCATGACCGACGCCGTATCCCCTGCGCGGACGTCGGCGGCGGCCGCCACCAGCCAGTCGGACATCGCGCCCGGCATTCCCGTCATCCGCTCGAAGCTCCCCGCCGACAGCGTGACCGGCGACCGCAAGGTGCTGGTCTATCCCTCCTCCGGCCTGGTCGACTTCAACGTCCACGCGCTCGAGGATATCCACCTGATGGGCCCCGCGCCGCTGATGGCGCGCGATCTGATGAGCCCGTTCGTCTGGCTGGAGCCGGACGGTCGGTTCGGGATCATGGTGCGCGCGGTAACGCGGCCGGGCGAACCGATGACCGATACCGGAATCATCTGGGGCGGATGGAGCGACGACGGCATCCATTTCGACATGCTCGACCAGCCGTCGATCCTCCCCGGTGCTGCGGGCGAGAAGGACTCGGGCGGGGTGGAGGACCCTACCGTCGTCAAGATGCCGGACGGCAGCTACGTCGTCTATTATACCGGCGTCGAGGCGGACATGGCGCATGGCGAGATGTTCTACGCCACCGGCCCGAGCCTCGAAAAGCTGGTGAAAGCCGGGGTTGCGCTGGCGTCGACCAAGTCGCTCGGCAACACCAAGGAAGCGACGATCGATCGCGAGAAGGACGGTCGCTGGAGCCTGTTCTATGAATATGCCAGCGACGGGGCGAGCCGAATCGGTCTGGCGATCGGTGCAAACGTCGACGGGCCGTGGGACGAGCAGCCGACGCCGTTCATGCCGCGCGAGAATGGTTGGGACAACTGGCACCTCTCGACCGGCCCGATGCTGCTCGACGATCCCGAGATGCCGGTAATGTTCTACAACGGCGCGACGCACGACGCCCGCTGGCGGATCGGCTGGGTCGCGTTCGACCGCACCCTCTCGCGAGTGGTGGATCGCTGCATCGAGCCGCTGATCACCCCGCCGCCGGTGCCCGACCGGACCGCGAGCGACATTGCGTTCGCCGCATCGGTCACCAGTCGGGACGGCGAGGTGTGGCTATACTATTCGCTGGAGGACCGACGGCTGTCGCGCGCGCGCCTGCGGCGGAGCTGAACCGCTTGCGTCCTGCGTCACCGCCGACCCTTCACGCCCAGCATCGCCAATCCCCCGGCAAGCGACAAGCCGGCGAGCGTGACGAACAGCATGCCGAAGGCGCGCGGCGTCGCCAGCCACCAGGCCAGCGCCGGCCCGATCAGCACCGGGACGGTATTGGCGAGGTTGAGAAGCCCGAGATCCCGCCCCCGCCGTGTCGGATTGGGGAGCAACTGCATGACGAAACCGATCTGCAGGGTGAGGAAGACGAGCCAGCCCGTCGAATAGAGGAGGAACCCCGCCGCCGCGACGGTCCATTCGCTGGCGCTCGCCATGACGAGGAGGCCGGCCGCATCAAGCATCGCGGCCACGACCAGGAAGGGCTTGCGCCGTCCGATCCTGTCCGACCAGCGCCCGACCAGAAGCGCCACGGGTAGCGGCACGATGTTCGCGACCAGGATCAGCGTACTCACCTGCGTGGTTGCGGTGCCGCGCCCGGTCGGTACCGGGAATTGCTCCATGAAGAAGAGCAGATAGGCAAACAGCACGTTGCCCGCGATCTGAAGCAGCAGGCGCGAGACCCATGCGAGGATGAAATCGGGCGACGCGCTTGCCCTTGGCTGATCGTCGATCGGCGCCGGCGCAACGGTCGCCGTCGCCGTTGCCAGCAGCGGGACGATGCAGGCCGCCACGACACCCGCGATAAGCGCCAGGCGGAGCCCCAGTCCGGGTCCGGTGCATCCCGTCAGCAGCGGACCGATCGCCGCGCCGATCGGCGGCGCACCCGCCAGCAAACCGCTCATCAGGCCATTCTGCCGGTCCGGGATCTCTTCCGCCAGAAGCGCCACCAGCGGGGCCAAGGCGACATTGAGCGCAACCTGAAACACCATGACCGCGAGGACGAGCATCACCGGCGTCCGCGCACTGGCGATTCCGGCGTAGGAGACGATTGTCGCAACGAGGCCTGCCGCAATCCAGACCCGGCGTCCCGGCCCCCGCTCGAGCGTTCGGTCGCTCAGCCAGCCGAACAGGATACCGGCGACGCTGGCCATCGCCGCCCCTGCGATCATCGCTGTGGCGAGCACGCCAAGCCGCGCTTCCCCGGCGATCTGCTCGACCCGAAGCGGCAACAGCAACGTCAGGAGGGGCAAATAGGCGACGACCCCTCCGGCATAGGCGAGCGCGCCGAGCACCGGCAGCCACGGGCCCGGCTGACCGGAGGGACGGGCCACCGCTACCGCCGCCGCGCCGTCGATCGGCGCACATCCAGCAGCGCGGGCACGATGATCGGCTGCTGCGGCGCATCTCGACCGGCGAGTTCGCCGATGATGAGTTCGACCGCGCGTGCCGCCAGATCGGCGATCGGCTGGTCGATCGCGGTCAGCGGCGGATGGGCGAAGCGAACGATCGGCGTGTTGTCGAAACTGATCACCGACACGTCGCGCGGTACCGCGAGTTTGCGGTCTCGACACACCTCGAGCACGGCAAGCGCCATCTGGTCGTTGCTGGCGATGATCGCGGTTGCCGGTTCCGCCGCGTCGAGGAGCGCGACCGCAGCCGCCTGCCCCGAGACATAGCTGAAATCACCGAGTGCCAGCAGATCGTCCTCGAGCGCCGCCGCCGCCATTGCGGTGCGCCAACCCTCGGCGCGCCACGCGCTCAACTGATATTCGGCCGGTCCCGCGATGAAGCCGATCCGCTTGTGCCCGAGTGACACGAGATGCTCGGTCGCACTCGAGGCCGCGCGCTCATCGTCCATCGTCAGCGCGAACCCCGGTCCGGCGCGGCGCGAACCGATCCGTGCGAAGCTGATGCCGTGTGATTCCAGCAGGTCGATGATGAGCGGATTCTCCGAATGCGGCGGGGTCAGGATCACGCCGTCGGGCTGCAACGCGGCAATCGCCCCCATCAGTTCGCGCTCGATATGGTCGCTGTGCGTGTCGACCAGTTCGACGATCATCCGGTAGCCGTAGGTCGCGCAGGTCAGCATCCCGCCCAACAGCATCTGATCGACCCAGTCAGTCCCTTCGCGCGCGCGCCAATCGGCGATCGTCCGCTCCCGATCGTTCAGCGCGACGATGAGATACGAACGCGAGCCGCCCATCCGTTGCGCCGCGATCGAGGGCACATACCCGAGCCGGTCGATCGCTTCCTGGACCCGCGCGGCCATCTCGGGCCGGACACCGCTCTCCTTGTTGACGACCCGGCTGACCGTCTGCAGCGACACGCCCGCATCCGCTGCGACGTGCTTGATCGTGACGGCCTGCCGCTTGCGTGCCACAGCCCTCAACCGCCGCAATAATGCGCGACATACTCGGTATGCCCCGGCAGCCCCGCTACCGTGCGCGTGACATTGTCGCGCAGGTTCGACAGGAACTTAGCGAGTTCCTCGTCGCGCAGCTTGGACGCGATCGGGTGATAGGTGGCGGGCATGATGCCCTGCCCCATCATCACCTGTACCCAGCTGTTTTCGGCAAACAGCTCTTCGTTGCGGCGGAACACGCGGCCCGTCTCGCGGAACAGCGCGATCTTCTGCGCAAGGCTCTCTGGCACCTCCATCGCGGCGCATTGGCGCCAGAAGGGTGAATCGCGCCGGTCGGTCGCCTTGTAGTGGAGGATCAGGAAATCCCGGATCTGCTCCATGTCCGCGAACTGCTGGTCGTTGAACTCGGCGATGTCGCGCGGCGATATTGCGCCCGCCGGCATCATCCGGATCAGCCGCAGGATTGCGCGCTGGATCAGGTGGATGCTGGTCGATTCGAGCGGCTCCATGAAGCCACCCGACAGGCCGATCGCGACGACATTGCGGTGCCACTGCCGCCGCCGCGCGCCGGTGACGAAGCGGATGGTGTTCGGCTCGGTCAGCACGGTCCCCTCGACGTTGCCGAGCAGCCGTTCCAGCGCAGCGTCGCGGTCGAGATAACGGCTGCAGTAGACGATGCCGTTGCCGGTGCGATGCTGCAGCGGGATGCGCCACTGCCAGCCCGCATCATGCGCCATCGCGCGCGTATAGGGCGCGGGCGGGCCGACACTTTCGGTCTGCACTGCAATCGCGGAATCGCACGGCAGCCAGTGGCTCCAGTCGTCGTACCCGGCGTGCAGCGCCTGCTCGATCAGCAGCGCGCGAAACCCAGTGCAGTCGAGGAACAGGTCGCCCTCGACCACGGCGCCCGACTCAAGATGCAGCGCGGCAACGTCCCCGCTCTCGCCGTCGAGCGCGACGCGCGCGATGCGGCCCTCGATCCGGCGCGTGCCGTCGGCTTCGGCCATCCGCCGCAGGAACTTCGCGTAAAGCGAGGAATCGAGCTGGTACGCATAGTTCATGCGATCGTCGGGCAGATGCGCGAACTTGCCTTCCATCGCCGCGGCAAGCTCGAGACAATAGGCGTCGTAGGACGCATCGTGCCCGCGCTCGCGGCCGTTCATCCAGAAATGCTGGAAGCCCGCGGACCAATGATCCTGTCCGGTAATCCCGAACGAGTGGAAGTAGCGGTCGGTGCCATCCTTCCAGCCATCGAACAGGATGCCGAGCTTGAAGGTCGCCTGCGTCGCGCGCATGAAATCGGCTTCGCCGATGCCGAGCAACCGGTTGTAGGTGACGAGCGGCGGGATCGTCGATTCGCCGACCCCGACCGTTCCGATCGCGTCGGACTCGATCAGCGTGACCTCGGCAGTGCGGCCCATCGTCCGCGCGATCGCGGCGGCCGCCATCCACCCCGCGGTGCCGCCCCCGGCAACGACGATACGGCGCGGGCTGGCAATCATTGGCTGAGGTTCCTGAGCAGGAAGGCGCGGATGCGGTCGGCGCTTTCCGGGGTGAGCGGGGCGAGCACGCTGCGGCCCTCCGCGGGGATGTGCGCGGTCACGTCGTCGCCATTGTCGAAGACGTAATAGTCGAACAGGTCGCGCCAGTGCTGCTTCTGGTCCGCCGGCAGGTCGCGGATCGCGAGCAACGCATGGTTGAGCGCATCCTGCGGCGAACCCATCCAGCGCGGCGTCTCGCGCCACCAGTAATTCACCAGCACGTTGAAGTCGGCGAGCCCCTCGACATGGTGCCACCACATCGCCGGAATATACAAGGCGTCGCCCGCCTCGAGTTCGGCGACCTGCGCGTGCGCCAGCGCATCGGGGAAGCGCGGGTGGAGTTGTGCATCGGGCGCGTGGAAGTCGACCATGCTGATCGCACGCCCCGCGGGCGTATTGTCGATCGGCCCCAGGTGCAGGTTGCGGAACTGTTCGCGCGGGAACAGCGTGAAGCGTCGCCGCCCCGCCGCCACGCACGCCAGGTTGTTGGGCAAATCGTTATGTGCGGCGATCCGCGTCTTCGTGCCGATCCAGATGCTCGCAAGGCACGTCCGGTCGCCGAGGTCGACGTGGTTCGCCTCGTACAAGCCGTCAAAGAACTGGTGCATGTCGATCGATGCGAGATAGACCGGCGGAGCCCCCGCGCGCCCCTCGATCGAGTCGATCCGCTGGAAGATGTCGGGCAGCTTGGCGCGCAGCGTCCGGAAGTTCATCGCCATCGCCGCATCGTAGAACAACCGGCCGTCCGCGCCCTGTTCGCCGACCGCGACGGTGAACGCCATGTCGCGGTGGTGCCGCAGCAGATAGGCACGCGCATCGCGCGAGGAGCGGCGCCCCGCCTCGACCAGCGGCCAGTCCTTCACCAGCCCGCGCACGACGAACGGCGCGTCGGCAGCGCGCAGCCGCGCATCGAGCTCGGCGGCATCCGCGACACGCACCTCGGGCACCGTCGCCAGATCCGCGAAGATGCCGCGATCCGCCTCAGCCACGCGCGGGTTCCCGACGGCTCTTGCGCGCGATCAGCTCGGCGACGTTGGAGAGCGACGCCACCGCCATGAACACCGGCATCAGGTGCCCCTCGGCCTGAAGCTCCCCCAGCGCCGCCGCGTCGAGTTGCTGGAGGCGCTCCTCGGCGATCCCGTGATAGCCGACCAGCCGGTTGGTCGTGCCGTCGTCGAGCGTGATCTCCAGCGTCAGCGGCTCGAGCAACTCATGCCGATTGAGCGCGGCGAAGAAACCGTCGGTCGCCTGCCAGCCAAGGTCCAGCTCGCCGAGCTGCTCGGCGACCGTCTCGAGATACGGCGTCGGACGGCCGACGTCGTCGAACACGCGCACCCCCTCCCCGCCGGTCGCGACGCGGGGGCTGTCGAGGTCGAGATGGATCTGCTTGTCGCCGCCCGGCGTCGCGGGGTGGCCTATCAGGAACGGCTGGATCTCGAGCGCGAGCGGGCGATAGCGCGCATCCCAGCGCGTACCGTCGAGGAACAGGTTCTCGCCGGGTTCAAACCCGAACATCGCCAGCGCCTGGAAGCGATCGCGCTGCGGCGTCAGGCGGAACAGGATCGGATAGTCGTTCTGGACGCGGCGGAACTCGGTCGGCACGATCAGGCACGACATCACCGCATCGCCAAAATCCGCACCACGCGACGGATCGATCCGCAGCGTGCGATGCTCCTCGCTGGTGAGAAGGACGTGGTTGGCCATCAGGAAAACTGCTCCATAGCGATCGGTTGGCGCGCCGCCCGGCACGCTTCGAGATAGGCCCGTATCGGCGGCAGCGCAGCCACCATGCTCCGCGTACGCTGCGCGACCGGCGCAAGCGACGGCAGCGCGCCCTCGCGCAGCGGCCCCGTGGCGGGCGGGGACGCCCCCATGCCGTACAGGATATAGTGATAGCTCGCGGCGGGGAACATTTCGTCCACCATCGGCAGGTCGGTACGCAACGGCGGGCGATGCTGCCACAGCGCGAGCAGTTCGGCGAGCCGCGGCGGGATCGACGCGGGATCGCGGTGATCCCGCCAGTAGCGCCCCTCTCGGCGGCTGAGCACGTAATGCAGCTTGAGGAACTCGACGATCCGGTCCCAGCGATAGCGGAACAGTGTGTTGAACCGTGACGCGGTCAAAGGCATCGTCGCGCGCGTCGGCCAGTCGTCGAGCAGCGCATCGAGCGACAGCTCGACCGTCACAATCGCCGACGCCTCGAGCGGCTCGAGGAACCCCGCCGACAACCCGATCGCAAGGCAGTTGCCCGTCCAGAATTGCGCGCGGTGCCCCGAACGGAACCGCAATCGGCGCGGAGCGATCGGCTCGGGCGTGCCGAGATACGCCGCCAGCGTCGCCAGCGCTTCGTCGTCGCTCATATGCGCGGAGGAATAGACGCAACCGACCCCGCGCCGGGTCGGCAAACCAATGTCCCAGATCCACCCCGCCGCATGCGCGGTCGCGTCAGTCTGCGCGGCGATCGGGCTGTCGGGCGCGACCGGCACCTGCACCGCGAGCGCGCGGTCGTTGAACAGCACGTCGCTCCGGTCGATGAACGGCACGTCGCCGACGAGCAGCGCCGCATGCCCCGAGCAATCGAGGAACAGGTCGCCCGCGACCGCGCCATTGTGGCGCGTGCGGACGGCGGTGATGGTGCCGTCATCGGCCCGATCGGAGCCGATCACATGGTCGCGCAGGTGCCGCACGCCGAGCTTTTCGGTCGCGTGCCGCTGGAGCAGCGCGGCGAGCTTGCCCGCATCGAGATGATAGCCGTAGTTCAGCGCCCCGGCGAAATCGGGCATCGCCCGCTGGCGGGGCGCGAGACACTGTCGGGCGACGTGCGGCTGCGGCGTGACGGCATCGGCGAACGGCTCGCCCGCAGCCTCCGCCTGCCATGCGGCGACGAGCGTGCGGGGATCAGCCTCGACCGGGGGCGTGAAAGGGTGGAAATAGACGTCGCCGGGCGCACCGTTCGCCCAGCCGCGGAAGCGCGAGCCGTGCTTGAACGAGGCATCGCAGGAGAGAAGGAATTCGGCCTCGCCGATCCCGATCCGCTCCAGCGTGGCGCGCATCGTCGGCCAAGTGCCTTCGCCAACGCCGATCGTCGGGACATCGGGGGATTCGACGAGTGTGACGGTAATCGGATCGGCGGCGGCGGGGTGCGCCGCGGCGGCGATCCGGCAGGCGGCAAGCCAGCCCGCGGTCCCGCCGCCGACGATGACGATCTTCGTGATGGCCGTATCCACTGTGGCCCGTCCTGTTGCGTGGCCCGTACCCAAGCCCTGTTCGATAGCCTTGTGCCCTCAGCCGGAGGAAAAGACCACCCACGCCGGGCGTGGATGGTCTTCCCAGGCTTTAGAACGAGATCCGCGCACCCGCCGAGTAGCGGGGATCCTGCTTGGTGACGAAGTTGATGTTGCGTTCGGACCGGAGATGACCGCTGCGATCCTCACTGTTCACGTTGATCCCCTCGACGAACACCGAGATGTTCTTGGTCAGCGCATAGCTCGCGCTGACGTCAAGCTGGCCATAGGTATTGACGTAGAACGGGTTGACGCCCGTTCCGGACAGATACCCCTTGCGCCAGTTGTACGCGGCGCGCGCCTGCAGGCCGTTCTTGTCGTAGAACAGCACCGCGTTGGCACTGTCCGACAGACCGGTGATCGCGAACTGCGACACGCTCGACGGCAGCCGGTTGTTGTAGTTCCGGTTGCCGTTGACAATCGTGTAGTTGAGGATCGTGCCAAAGCCGGTGTGCCAGAAAGAGTGCTGGATGGCGAATTCGAAGCCGTTGACGTTTGCCGTCTGATCGCTGTTGAACGGCGTCTGCACGACGAAGTTGGCCAGCGGATCATTGGCCTGCGCGACGATCGTCCCGTTGACCACGCCGCCCGGATAATTAGCGCCGATATAGTCACGGATCTGTGCGAAGGTCGCGTTGGTGCCAAGGGCGTTGAGCGCCGCCTGATAGCGTGGCCCGTTCTGCGTTACCCCGTTGAAGGTCGTCGTCGGCGAGGTGACCCCGGTGATCGTCTGGTTCACGACGGTGCTGCTGATGTAGTTCGACACATTCTTGTGGAAATAGCCGACCGAGATGTAGCTCTCCTTGCTGTAATACCATTCCGCCGACAGATCGATGTTCTTCGATTTGTATGGGATCAGGTTGGGATTGCCGACCGACCCGGTGCCGCCGCCAACGCGGAACAGCGTATCGAGCCGGCGACCGCCCTGGAGGCTGCCGTAATCCGCGCGCGTGATCGTGTGGCTGTACGAGGCGCGCAGCTTGACCGTGCTGGTTGGCTCGATGTCGAAATCGACCGACGGCAACCAGTTTTGGTAGCTGCCCTTGAACCGCGTGAACCCGCTGCCGGAGAACAGGATGTTGAACTCGTTCTGCGAGTTCTGCCGCGCGCCCGACGGGGTCGGCACCAGCGCCGAGGCGCTGACATCGGTCGTCTCGTACCGCACGCCGCCGATGATGTGCCCGGGAACCGACATCACCTCGAACTTGCCGTTGACCTGCAGATACGGGGCGATCGTCTTTTCGGTGACGCGCGAGTCCGTGGTGTACGGGAGCAGGCACTGCCCGTTACCGCCACAGATCTTGTACGCCTGGTCGAGCAAGGTGACCACGCTCGGCAGGTTGAACGAATAGAACGACTTGACGATGTTCGCCGCGTTCGAGCCACTGATTCCCGAGAATTTGTCTGGAATGCTGACGAGGTTAAACAAATTGTCCGGCAGCAACGCCGCCGCCGCCGCACGCTGCGCGGCACTGTCGCCGCCGGCCCCGCCCCACGTGTCGTTCTGAAGCACGCTATAGGCCGAGCGCACCTTGTTCTGGGTGTACTGGACACCCCAGTCGAGGCTGTCGAGCAGACCGTTATCGTGCTCGTAATGCCCCTTCAGCTGGATCTGGTTGATCTCGTCGCGGAAATAGGAATTGCGGAACGCATTGCCGGTCGGGACGATGTTGGCGGCGTTGAGCGGATCGATGCCCCCGAACATGTTGTACGAGATGACCGGAAGCTGGTTGTCGAAGTTGATCGTCTGGTTCTGGACGCCGAACACCGCGGTACCGACCGAGTTGCTGTTGCCATACGGGCTGTTCGGCTTCGACTCCGCGGTCGAATGGTTGACGTCGAGCACGACGGTGACGCCACCCGGGCCCTTCCACGTCAGATTGCCGCCGATCGCCTTGTTCTCGCTGCGCGCCGAGGTCTGCGAGGCGGAATAGGCGAGATCCTTGGTCTCCGCCGCCTGGAACCGCTCGGTGTAGAACACCGGCCCTGCGACCGGACCGTTCGTCCACGAGCTCGACGTGTCGTTGTGGTTATACCAGATGCCGACGCTGTTATCGCGGATGTCGACCGTGTTGCGCGAGTAGGTGTAATCGAACGTCGCGGTCAGCGTGTCGGTCGGCTTGAACTGCAGGACTGCCTGCCCGTTGATGCGCTGACGCGTGCCATTGACGACGTCATAGCCGCCGTTCTGCGGCACCTGATAGACGTCGGTCGCGCCGGGGCGGTTGGTAATGTTGGCATAGCGCGGGTCGCCCGGCTGCGCGAGCGAACCCCAGTTGTTCTCCGCGCCGAGATACCCGTCGCGGAAACCGATATTCGCCGAGTTTGCGCTGAAATGACGCTCCTGGAACGATCCGAGGATCAGCACGCCGATCCGGTCGTCCGCGAACGTGTCGGAGAAGATGCCCGATACTTCGGGCGTAACGTCCTTGCCGCCGTTCTGCGAGGTGTCGACGACGCCACGCGCCGACAACGAGCCACGGATCCCGGGCTTGTCGAACGGACGCGGAGTCCGGATGTTGATGGTCGAGCCGATCCCGCCCGACGGAATGCTTGCACGGCCCGACTTGTAGACCTCGAGCGCCGCGACGCCCTCGGACGCCAGATTGGCGAAATCGAACGAGCGCGAGACCGGCGCGCCGTTGCCGTCGCCGATCGTCGACGTCGCGAGCTGGCGGCCGTTGAGCGTGACGAGGTTATATTCCGGGCCGAAGCCGCGCACCGTGACGAACTGGCCTTCGCCGTTCGACCGGTCGATCGACACGCCGGTGATGCGCTGAAGCGATTCCGCCAGGTTGGTGTCGGGGAACTTGCCGATGTCTTCCGCCGAGATCGCATCGACGATGCCCTGCGCGTCGCGCTTCAGGTTGATCGAGTTGCGGAGACTGGCGCGAATGCCGGTGACGACGATATCGCCGGGAGGCTGGGTCCCGTCTGCGACCGCGGTGCCGTCCGCCACTGCGGTGCTCTGCGTGGTCGCGGGTGTGCTTGGCTGGTCCTGGATCGTCGAGGGCCCTGTGTTGCCCATCGTCGAGGAGGTATCCTGCGCCGAAGCCATCATCGGATAGCTCGCGAGCGCAAGCATCGACCCACCAAGTGCGAGTCGCGTAGCCAAACGGGTGCTAAAGCCCCCCATCGTCATCCTCCCTGTAAACGTGGCGCTGTAACCCCTGCGCCCTCTTGCTTGAGAACGTTCACCTGATCCGCGACGAAGCGATTGTCAAGCGGACAACACACCGGAATCGCCCGGTTGTGAACGTTCTCGGAATATGCTGTTTACGCGCAACACCAGCGGCAGCACCACCCGGCGAGGAGACCCCGGGCAAGCGCATGACCGCTAGACCAGGGGAGCATATCGGGATGGCAATGAAGTTTCACGTCTGGCTGCTGGGAGCCTCGCTGCTGTGTGCCGCGGATGCGATTTACCCAGTAATGGCACGCGACTCGAAACCGCAGGCTTTGGTTCAGGATGCCCGCGCACGTGCCGCCGCGATCGTCGCGCGAATGACGCTCGATGAGAAGATCGCGCTCGTCCACGGGCTGTTCCCGCCGATGGCCAAGGGCAAGACCCCCAACGAACTGATTCCCTCCGCCGGCCATATCGACGGCATCCCGCATCTGGGTGTCCCGCTGGTCCGCGAGAGCGATGCATCGCTTGGCGTCGCCAATCAGGTCGAACAGCGCAAGAGCGATGTCGCGACCGCCTTGCCGTCGAGCCTTGCGACCGCCGCGACGTTCGATCCCGCAATCGCGCGCGCCGGCGGAGCGATGATCGGCGCGGAAGCACGCGCAAAACGGTTCAATGTCCTGCTTGCGGGTGGAGTCAATCTGACGCGCGACCCGTGGAACGGTCGTAATTTTGAATATCTCGGCGAGGATCCGCTGCTTGCGGGCACCCTGGCGGGGGCGCATATCGCCGGCGTCCAGTCGAATCGGATCGTCTCGACGGTCAAGCATCTGGCACTCAACGCGCAGGAGACCGGGCGGACCGTGGTCGACGCACGGATCGGCGAGGCGGCGCTGCGGATGAGCGATCTGCTCGCGTTCCAGATCGCGATCGAGACGGGCAAGCCCGGCTCGGTGATGTGCGCGTACAACAAGGTCAACGGCGACTGGGCGTGCGAGAACAAGCATCTCCTCACCGACGTGCTCAAGCGCGACTGGGGCTATCGCGGCTGGGTGATGAGCGACTGGGGCGCGGTCCATTCGACCGCCAAGGCGGCGAACGCGGGGCTCGACCAGGAATCGGGGCAGGAACTCGATCACGCCATATACTTCGCCGACGCGCTCAAGGCCGATATCGCCGCAGGCCGCGTGCCGATGGCGCGGCTCGACGACATGGTGACGCGCTATCTGACCGGCCTGATCGAGACCGGCGCCTATGATACTGCCCCCAGCGTGGCGCAGCCGATCCCGTACGAAGCCCATGCCGAAGTCGCGCAGCGCGCCGCCGAAGCCGGGATCGTCCTGCTCAAGAATGACGGCAACCTCCTGCCGCTCGCGCGCACGGCGAAGCGCGTCGTGCTCATCGGCGGCCGGGCGGATGTCGGCGTCCTGTCGGGCGGCGGATCGAGCCAGGTGCGCTCGGTCGGCGGCGCACCGGTCGAGATCCCGCTCACCAGCGGTGCCGCGTCGTCGTTCGCACGGGTGACGTGGCATGCCTCCTCCCCGCTGCTCGCGATCCGCGCGGCGATGCCGCAGGCGCAGGTAACCTGGATCGATGGTCGCGATCCGGCCGCCGCTGCCGCGGCTGCCAAAGCCGCCGACGTCGCGATCGTCTTCGCGACGCAGTGGACGACCGAGGCGCAGGACGTCCCCGATCTGGCGCTGCCCGATCGGCAGGACGATCTGATCGCCGCGGTGGCGACAGCGCAGCCGAAGACGATCGCGGTGATGGAAACGGGCGGCCCGGTGCTGATGCCGTGGCTGTCGGCAGTGCCCGCGGTCGTGCAGGCCTGGTATCCGGGCCAGCGCGGCGGGCCGGCGATCGCCAATATCCTGACCGGGCGGGTCAATCCGTCGGGCCGCCTGCCGATCACCTTCCCCGCCAGCGCAAGCCAGGCACCCCGCGCCGCGCCCGTCGGGCTCGACAGGTTGAGTGCCGCCGACGCGCAGGCTGCCGCGGATCCGGGGCATGCGAGCGAGCATCAGCTGGCAAGCTTCCCGGTCGACTATGTCGAGGGCGCTGACGTCGGGTATCGCTGGTACGAGAAGACCAGAGCCAAGCCGCTGTTCCCGTTCGGCTACGGCCTGAGCTATTCGCAGTTCGCCTATCGCAACCCCGTGGTGAAGGGCGGTGCCACGCTCAGCATCAGCTTCGACGTGGTCAACACCGGGCGGGTCGCAGGGGCCGACGTGCCGCAGATGTACGTCAATCGCGACGGGGCTACCGTTCCGATGCGGCTTGCCGCGTTCCGGCGGGTGATGCTCAAGCCCGGCGAAACGACCCGCGTCACGCTGACGGCGGAGCCACGCATTCTCGCGGAGTATGACACGAGCTTGCCGGGCTGGCGTGTGGCGGGCGGCCGTTACCGTGTCGCGCTTGCGCACGATGCGCGGGATCGCGGTCTGATATCGACCGCGACGGTCACGGCGGCAACGATGAAGCCCTGAATACCGGTCCCGCCGGTCCCATCCTGCGTAACCCCGCTCGCGTCCGGGGTGCCGCAAGATGGACCGGCGGGACAAGGAGGTTTCACCCGACCGACAGGAACGCCGTCACCGTCAGCCGCCCCAGCGCCGGATCGCTCGACAGCACCGCGTCCGGGGCGATCGCGCCGCTGTGAAGCAGATAGCTCGGATAGACGAGCGCACGGTTGTAACGCGCCTCGACCGCAAGGGTGCGCTCGAACAGCGACGTATCGCCCGTGACATAACGCGCGGGCGGTAGGCCACTGTAGCGGAACTCGGCATCAAGCTGACCGAAGAAGATCGGCGCGCGTTCCGCGTCGATCGTCTCGAATCCGGTCGAGCGGTGCCGGAAGAAGGCGGTCCCGTCCCCGCCTTCGGGCGCAAGGTAATGTACCAGCGCGATCCGCTCCGGCCCGAACGCATCGCAATGCGGGATGCGCTGGCGAATATCGAGCGCTTCGGGCGGAGTCGTCACGATCGAGAAACTCGCATCGAGCACGTCGACCCTACCCGCGCGACCCAATAGTGGCCCCAGCACCTGCGCGAGGACCGCGAGTTGCGTGGGTACGTAGGTCTCCGGCAAGGCCGAGCGCAAACCCGGATAATGCTGCACCGCCGGACCGAAGGTCGTGCCCAGCGCCGCCGAGCGCAGCGTATCGGGATCGGGGGCAAAGTCGTCAATCACGACGACCGGTTGTGCTTCGCGTCCGACATGGTGGACGGTGAACGACGGTTTGGTCACGATTTGCGCCAGTAGCGGACGTAATCGACCGACAGGCGCTGCGGCAGCGCGGTATCGTCGATCCCCTTCGCGCCACCCCAGTCCCCGCCTACCGCCAGGTTGAGGATCATCTGATACGGTACGGTGAACGGCCAGGCAGCATGTCTCCCCGGCTGGTCGTCGGTAACGCGCATATAGCCGTGCCCGTCGACGCCGATCGTGATCGCATGCGGCTGCCAGTCGAGTTGGTAGCGATGATAGGCGGTACACGCGCTCGCCAGACGGATTTCCGCGCCGCGCTGCGTCCCGAGCTTATGGTTGAACGCACCGCTGTGGAGCGTCGCATGCACGACGTTGGGCTGCCAGCCGACCATCTCCATCAGGTCAATCTCACCCATGTCGGGCCACGTACCATTCTGCGGCAAGAGCCAGACCGCGGGCCAGCTCCCGCGGCCACAGGGCAGCTTTGCGCGGACCTCGTAGAAGCCGTAGCCAAGCGAAGCGCGGCTGACGAGCTTGGCGGAACTATACCCCTGCCCGCCCCAGTCCGGTGCAGAGCGCAACGCCTCGTGCCGCGCCTCGATCACCAGCGCGCCATCCTCGATCCGGGCGTTCTGGCGACGGTCGGCATAGTATTGCCGTTCGTGGTTGGGCCAGCCCTGCCGGTTGCGATCGGTGTCGAAGCGCCAGCGCGTCCGGTCGATCGAGCGCGTGAACTCATCCGCCCATTCGGGGCGCGCCGCGGGGGCCCGCATCGCGACGTCCACGGTATAATTGGTTGCCGCCAGGCTCACCGCCTGCGCGAGCAGGGTCACGACGATTGTCAATGGGTCACCTCATCCCTGGCCGATCGATCTCGGGCGATCCGGCGCTGACCCGCTCTAGGACCGGGTTGCGCGCGAAACCATCGAAAATCAGCGGTTCCCGGCGGTAGCCAAGGCGGCGCGGAATACGCTAGCGTACGACCACGCTAAGATCCTGCAGGAAAAGGACATCGGGTGACGGGAGAGACGACGCGGCGCAGCGTGCTGGCGGGCATCGCGGCCATCGGTGCCGATACGGTCGCCGCGCGAAGCCGAAAGGTGCCGCAAAATCCGGATCTTGGACCGAACGTGCTGATCGTCGACCCCGGCGCGCGCGATGCGCAGCGCCGCATCGACGGCTGGTTCGCACAGCAGGAACGCGCGCACTTTACCGATCGCCGCTACGCCGTGCTGCTGAAGCCGGGCACGCACCGGCTCGACATCAACGTCGGCTTCTTCACGCAGGTCGCCGGCCTCGGCCTGACGCCCGATGCGGTGACCGTCGCCGGCCACGTCCATGCCGAGGCGGATTGGGCGAAGGGCATGGCGCTGGTGAACTTCTGGCGGTCGGTCGAGAACATGGCGGTCCGACCACCCGATCGGGCGGATCGCTGGGCGGTATCGCAGGCTGCGCCCTATCGGCGGGTCCATCTTGCCGGGGACCTCGCGCTCGACGACGGCGGCTGGTCTAGCGGCGGGTTCATGGCCGATTGCCTGATCGAAGGCACCGTCCGCTCCGGGACCCAGCAGCAATGGTTCACCCGCACCTCGCGGATCGGCGGGTGGCAAGGTTCCAACTGGAACATGATGTTCATGGGCGTCGCGGGAGCACCCCCGGAAAGCTTCCCCGAGCCACCCTATACCACCCTGCCGACGGTGCCGGTAATCCGCGAGAAACCCTTCCTTCGTGTGCGACCGGATGGCGTATGGGGGGTCTTCGTGCCCGGATTGCGGCGGGACGCGAGCGATGTCTCCTGGCGGGAGAAGCAGGCCGGGCGCGACCTCCCGCTGGAGACCTTCCTGATCGCCCATCCCACCACGTCGATCGACGTGATTAACCGCGCGCTCGCGGATGGCCGTCACCTGCTGTTGACACCGGGTATCTATCGCCTGCGCGAACCGATCCGCGTCAGTCGCCCCGGCACGGTGGTCCTCGGGATCGGTCTGGCGACGTTGCTCAGCGTGGACGGGAATGCGGCGCTGACGATCGCCGACGTACCGGGCGTGTCCGTCGCCGGTCTCCTGATCGACGCGGGACCCCGCCCCTCCCCCGTGCTCGTGGAGGTCGGTCCGCGCGGTGCCGCTCGCGATCACCGGGCCGATCCGACGCTTCTCGCCGACGTCTTCTTCCGCGTCGGCGGGGCTGCCATCGGCAACGTCGGGACGTGCCTCGAAATCAACAGCCACAACGTCATCGGAGACCATCTGTGGATCTGGCGGGCGGATCATGGCGACCGCGAGCACGGCAAGGTCCATGTCGGCTGGACCGAGAGCAGGGGCGAGCACGGCCTGGTCGTCAATGGCGACGGGGTGACCTGCTATGGACTGTTCGTCGAACATTTCCAGGGCTGGCAGACCGTGTGGAACGGCGAGCGGGGACGGACCTTCTTCTACCAGAACGAACTGCCCTACGATCCGCCGAGCCAGGCGGCATGGCGCGCGGATTCGGACCGTGGCTGGGCGGCGTACAAGGTCGCGGATCATGTCCGGCATCACGAAGCGGTCGGGATGGGCGTCTATGCGAATTTCACCGCGGATCCGTCGATCGTCCTCGCCAGCGCGGTCGAGGTGCCGGATACGCCCGACGTGCGGGTGCGCAATGTCACGACGATCTCGCTCGGCACCGGCAAGGGCACGATCGCGCATCCGGTGAACGCCGCGGGCGAGGCGGCCCGACCCGGCAGCATCCGCCAGACGCTACGACGATATCCCGTTGGAGGAATGCAATGAAGACCCGTTTGTCCGTCCTGCTGCTGGCGTTCGCAGTCCCGGTGTCCGCGCAGGGTCCGGCCGCGCCCCCGATCGCGGTCGCCACGCCGACTCCGGCGCTGCCGCGTGTCGTGCTGGAGACGAGCGCGGGACGGATCGTGGTCGAGGTGGAGGCGGCGAAGGCACCGATTTCCGCAGGCAATTTCCTCAAGTACGTCGACCAGAAGAAGCTCGACGGCACCGAATTCTACCGCGCGGTAAAGGTCGCCGATCACTTCGGCTTCGTGCAGTTCGGTGCCAACAGCGATCCCAAACGCCTCCTCCCGCCGATCGCGCATGAACCAACGACGCGCACCGGCCTCCACCACACCAATGGCGAGATTTCGCTCGCCCGCCTCGCGCCGGGTACGGGTCGCGCCGAATTCACGATCAGCGTCGGAGACCAGACCCATGCGCTCGACGCCGGGCAGGGGCAGCCTGCTGACAATCTCGGCTATGCCGCGTTCGGGCGTGTCGTCGAGGGGATGGAGGTGATCGTCGGCATCATGGACGCACCCGTTTCGCCGACGGCGACGCAACACGGCGCGTTCAAGGGGGAAGTGCCGGTGGCACCGGTGAAGGTGCTGACCGCGCGACGGACTCGCCCCTAGCCCCTCCGATCGTGGCGACCACATTCGCAGAGAGGACGGTGGCTAGATCGCCCCGAGATCCTCCGCGCTGAGATAGTCGCTCAGGGAACATCCGGCGATCCCGTCACGGGACCAGCGCACGACTCCGCGCCGCTCAATGCCCGGGGAGATCTGGACCGTGACGTGCAGCCCGGGACTGAATTGCCCATCGTGGACGAGCTTGATGCCGCGCTGCGAAATGTCGCGAGCCCGCGCGATCTGAACGCCGAGGTCGCTCGTCACCACGACGCGTCTTTCGAACGGCAGTCGAAGCTCCCGCGCATTCGTCTGCTGCCGTTCGTCATACAGACGGCGCAACAGTGCGGAGCTGTCGATCTTTACAGACAACGTTACCCCGCATCGCTCCGAATCATGCCAGGCGACACGCCCGCTCAGCGAGCAGGTCTCCGACAGATCGACGGCCATGTCGCTGCCCAGCCCGACATGAAGCCTTGTGGACAGCATCAGCCCCTGATTGGAGATGTTGTGCACCCGCGCCAGGCCATATTGGCCGGCAACGTGGACACGCGCGACGCGATAGACCGTGCGCAGGCGTTGGCTGTCTCTACGGTCGGACGCCGACCCGGGTGCAAAATTCATCGGGGGCACCCCCGCGGTCGCCGTCTCGAACGTGTCCTGCATATCGTTTCTCCCTCCAGCCTTCATCCGAAAGCAGGCAGAAGTCGAACAGCTGTGGAATATTCAGCAAGCGCCGGCACGCTTTGTTAACTTTGGGGCGTACCGCTAGACCGGCTCTGTCAGCATCGGATCGATCCCGGCGGTGATCGCGAGCCGGATCGCAGCGGAGAAGCTCGATTCCCCCAGTCGATCCATCAGGCTGGCGCGGTGCATCTCGACCGTACGATTGCTGATCTGGAGGCGGTACGCGATCAGCTTGTTGGGCAACCCGGCAACCATCAGTTCCAGGACCTCGCGCTCACGCGGCGTCAACGTCTCCAGCTTTCGCTGTGCCGTTCGGCAGCGCTTCTTTGCTTCGTCCGCGCCGCGCGACGTGACGACCGCGGTTTCGATAAGCGCGATCAACGTGTCCTCGACGTAAGGTTTCTCGATGAAATCGACCGCTCCCAGCTTCATCGCGCGAACCGCACCGATGACGCCGCCAAACCCCGTCACGACGATCACGGGGAACGCGGTATCGTTGCAAGAGATCGCCTGGAGGACGTCAAACCCGCCGACATCGGGCATCTGCAGATCGAGCAACACCGCGCCCAGCGGAAGGTCAGGCAGCGCCTCGAGAAAATCAGCGCCGCCGGCAAAGGCGCGCGGCTGGAATCCCGCCGCCGACAACATGAACCAGGTCGAACTCCGGACCTTGGTATCATCGTCGACGATATAGACGATCGTTGGGGGCAGCGTTCCGATGGCAAGCGTCTCCGACATCGATGCGGCGATGCCCTACGATGGTGATGGGTCTTATCGAGCGATCGGGAACCGGGTCGAACAGACGTTGAATCCCCGAAGACGACCAACATCGCACAAGTAAAATAACCGAGGCAACCTTTACCAACGGGAGGCGTTGGCAGAATCTATTGGGAAATATCATTAAATGATTATCGTGTCCCATATCGTATAACAAAATTTATTAACAATATCCGATCACTCGAAACATAATCTGAGAACCCGTAACAATGCCACCGTTCTTCCTTTTGAAGCGCAAATTGCATGAAACATCGTGTCTGGCAACGTACCGTCGGTTTCGTGCCCAAGGATGATCGTTACCGATAGACCCGGCTCCCGCAGGGCAATCGATACGAAAGCGCCCGCTCCCCCCCATTGCCAAGGACACTGCCTTGTTACTCAGCCAGAGCCCCGCCCCTCCCGTATATCTTGTCGACGACAACGCGTTGGTCCGGGACTCGACTGTCTTTCTGCTCGGGACGAACGGCGTCAAGTGTCGCGCCTTCGACGATGGGGCGGCGTTTCTCGCGGAGGTCGAGAACCTTCCCGACGGGTGCCTCCTGATCGACCGGCTGATGCCACGGGTCAGCGGGGTTCAGGTCATTCAATGGCTCAACGCGAGAGAGCGCAGGATGCCGATCATCCTGATGACGGCGGCCACCAACACGTCGCGCACCGACCTCGCCGAGACGATCGGGCCTCACACCCTGCTCGAGAAACCGTTCGAGGAGGACGCACTGCTTTCGGCGCTCGAAAACGGGTTCCAGGTGCTTGCCTTCGGTGCCGAGAGCGACGCGACGAACGCGCGTGATCTTGTCGCGCATCTCACATCGAACCAGACGCTCATCCTGCGCGGGTTGATCGCGGGGATGGACACGCCCACGCTGGCCACCCGGTTCGACATCGCCGAACCGCTTGTTCGCCGGCACCGCGTGGCGTTGAAAGAGCGGATCGCGGCGACGGACGTCCATCACGCCGTGGCGATCGGACGACGCGCGGGGCTGTTGCCGCTGCATCCCCGGGATGCCTGGGCGGGATGATCGGACCGCAGGGATCGGGGACGCGCAAGGGTCCGGCGACATGAGCGCCCGCGACACCGAACACCAGAACACCGAACGGGACCTTCCGTCCTCCACCGCGATGGAGGAACTCTATCGCTTCACCATGCGGATCAACCGCCAGTTCCCGTTCGCCGCGGATGCGGACGGCGCGCTCCTCTACATCGATCCGCTGTGGGCCGAATGGTCGGGTGCGCCGCTGTCGGACGCCCTGGGATCGGGATATCTCGACCACATCCATCCGGAGGATCGCGGCACCGTGGAAGCCGCCTGGGCGTATGCGACGGCACATGCGGAGGACTTTCTCCACGATCACCGCGCCCGCATGGCCGACGGGTCCTACCGCTGGTTCCGGTGCGCCGCCGAGAAATACCGGATACCCGGCGAGGCGTTGCGCTGGCGCGGGCTCGTGACCGACATCGACGAATTGTGCCGTGCGCGGACCGCCGCGCAAATCAGCGAAGCGCGCTTTCGCACCGCCGCGCTGGCGACGCGCGATATCATATGGGACCTCGATCTTCTGTCGAGGACGGTGACCTTCAGCGATGGTCTTGCCGCAGCGCTGGGATACGATGCCGTGCACGTCACTGCCAAAGCCTGGTGGCGGCAACACGTCCACCCCGACGACATCGACCGGGTTTCACAATCCTTCCGGTCATGCCTGCCCGGGGAGCGCTGGGTTTGCGAATACCGGATGCAACGCGCCGACGGCTCGTACGTCCACATGCAGGCCCGCGCGTTCATCCAGCGTGATCCCAACGGACGGCCCGTTCGGGTAACGGGTGCACTGGCGGATCTGACCGAGGAGCGGGCGACGAGACGGCGGATCGAACGGCTTCAATCCGAAATGGCGGACAGTTCCAGGTCCGGCGCGGCGGCGGCTTTCGCGATGCTGTCGCACGAGCTCAACCAACCGTTGACGTCGGTCACGAACTTCGTCCGCGGGGCGCGGCGATTGCTTCAGCAGGGCGACCCGGGTTCCCGCGAGGACATTCTCATGGCGATGGATGCCGCAGCCGCCAGCGCCTCGGATGCCGGCGCGATCGTCCACCGGCTGAACGATCTCGTTTCGCATGGAGAGGGGCGGCTGTCGGCCCAGAACCTGTGGGAAGCCGCGAACGATGCGCGGGCGTTGACCTGTCTGGACACGCTCGGCGGCAGGGTGTGGATTGAGATCGCGAGCGACCTCGGCGCTTTCGAGGTCATTGGCGATCGCGTTCAGATCCGGCAGGTGTTCCTGAACCTGTTTCGCAATGCGGTCGAGGCGCTGGCGGACACCGCCACCCCGCGCGTTTCGGTGTCGGTCGAGCTCGCCGGCGAATTCGTCAGGGTCCATGTCGTCGATAACGGTCCGGGATTCGGCGCCAACAAGCCCGAGGCGCTCTTCGCGCCGTTCACCACCACCAAGGCCAACGGCGTCGGGCTGGGTCTGTCGATCTGCCGGATGATCATCGAATCGAACGGTGGCCACATCCGGGCGGAGCCGCATGCCGCCGGTGGCGCGGCCTTTGCATTCACCCTCCCCCGGACCGAAAGAAGCAGCGACGCAGACCTTGCGGTCGCGTAAGGCGCGCAGCGCGCGGCACCATTCGGACCCGCCACAATATCGTCACCATGTGCCTCGATACGATAGTTTCGGCAAGAACAGGATCGTCGGGATCCAGACTATATGTCCTTTAACGGCAAGAACTCCTTCGCTCGATAAGTTGACATATCCTTAATGGCGCTGGCGGTAATCCCCCGGTCTTCTTGATCGGGGATCGCTGCTTCACAGCGGTATGCACGGTGTTTTCCCAGAAAACCGCACCGAAGCGATCAACATCAGGAGATTCCCATGCCCGCTACCAAGATTTCCCCAATCTCGCGGCGCCTTGCCATGCTGGCAACGGTTGCGAGTGCTGCCGTTACCGCGGTTCCGGCGTCAGCAGAGACGACAGCAACGGCAATGACGGTTGGTGCAACGGTCACGAAGAACTGTATTCTGGAAACGACGCCGATCAACCTCGGCGACATCGATACGACCAGCACGGCCGCCCGCGATCAGACCGGCTCCATCTCGGTGACATGCACCAACGGCGCTGGCTGGTCCGCTGCGGCAGACGCTGGCCAGACCGTTGGCGCAACACCCGGCACGCGTCGGATGGTGAACGGCACCGACGTCCTCGATTATGCGCTTTACAGCGATGCGGCGCGCACGATCCTGTGGGGTGACGGCACTGCCGGAACCACGCCGATCACCGACACCGGCAACGGCACCGCGCAGGACAAGATCATCTACGCCAGCGTCCTGCCGGGCCAGGTTGCCGCGCATGCCGGGGCCTATACGGATCAGATCAGCGTCACTGTGACGTACTGAATGTCGATCCGTAACCATAACGGTACGACGGGCGGGGGTGGTCGTGTCCGCACGGCCACCCTTGGCATGGCATGCGCTGTGCTGGCGATTGCTTCCGGTGCCCAGGCAAGTACGTTCCAGGTGAACCCGGTCGTGCTCGAGGTTCCCGCAGGCGGGCACAACGCGGCGTTCACGATCCGCAACAACGACGGCAACCCTGTTTCGGTCCAGATCCGGCTGTTCCGCTGGACCCAGCGCGAGGGCGAGGACGTCTACGACAAGACCGACGACCTGATCGCATCGCCGCCGATCGTCACGATCCCCGCCGCAGGCGCGCAACTGGTGCGCGTCGGCCCGCGGTCCGGCGCGCTGTCGGGCGCGTATCGCGTGATCCTGGAGGAGATCCTCCCCCCCGCCAGCGGCAAGAGCCAGGTCCGGATCGCCCTGCGTCTCAACCTCCCGCTGTACGTCATGGCGGCCCGCGGCACGACGGCGCCGCTGCGCTGGTCGGGCTCGCGGGATGCGACCGGGACCATCGTCCTGCAGGGCGAGAACCCCGGCACGCTCTACCAGACTGTCGTGGGGATCGATGCTGCCGACACCGCTCGCAAGGACGTTTCGCTCACCACGCATTTCGCCGCGATCCTGCCAGGTAGCAGCAAGCGGTGGAATGTCGGCAAGCATCCCGAGCTTGCCGTCGGTGTGCCGCTGACGCTCGCGGTTCGCGGTAGCGATGGCGTCGTCACCCGGTCGCCGGTGACCCTGGTTCAGCGCTAGGCCGTTCGCGCATGTTTGCAGCACCGATCGCGGACGTCCAGCCGGCGGCATCGGACGTGCTGCAGGCGGGATGGCTGGCGGTGACGATGAACGGGGTGGCTCGGGAGGATATCCTGGTCCTGCGCCGACGGGACGCCGTATTCGTCCCGGCCGATGCGTTGCGGCGCTGGGGCGTGCGGATGGACGGGGTGACGATCGTCGATCTCAACCATCAGCCCTATGTCGCAATGGGTACCGATGGCCTCGCCTGCACCGTCGAGGAAGCGACGCAGACGCTGGTGTTGACGATCGCGCCGGCGAGACTGGCGGCGACGTCGGCGCCGGCCCGACGCCGCGCGCTTGGTCGCATCGTCCGCAGCGGCTCGGGGGGCTTCGTCAATTACGACGTTCTGGCCGACCGCAGCTATGGCACCACCAGCCTGAGCGGGCTTTTTGAAGTCGGCCTGTTCGCGCCGCTCGGGTCCGGCAGCACCACCTTCATCGCGCGATCCTCGGGTACCGGTGCGAATCTGGTGCGCCTCGAATCGCGCTGGACGATCGACGACCCCGACCGGTTGCGATCGCTGCGGATCGGCGACGGCATCGGCCGTGGCGGGATCGGCGCGCCGCCTTTTCGCTTCGGCGGCCTTCAATTCGGCAGGAGCTTCGAGAGCCAGCCCGGTTTCGTGACGCTGCCGCTGCCCTCGCTCAGCGGGGCGGCGGCGCTCCCGTCGGTTGCCGACATTTACGTGAACTCGGTTCTCATGGGCCACCAGCAGGTCAGCCCCGGCCCGTTCGCCATTACCGACATGCCGGTCGTCAGTGGTGCGGGAGAGGTGAGCCTGGTGGTTCGCGACATGCTCGGTCGCCAGACGACGATCAGCCAATCCTATTACACGTCGCCCGAACTGCTGCGCGCCGGTCTCGACGATTATTCGGTCGAAGCCGGGTTCGCGCGGCGGGATTTCGGGACGCGCAGTTTTGAGTACGGACCGGCCTTCGCCGCCGCGACCTACCGCTATGGCGTATCGGACCGGTTCACCGGGGAGGTCCATGCGGAGGCAATGGCTACCGTGCAGGAGGCCGGCCTGGCAGCCGACTTCGTCCTGCCCGGTATCGCCTTGTTCACCGTGGGGGCCGCGGCCAGCCATTCGTCCCGCGGGGCCGGTGCGATGGTGACCGCCGGAATCCAGCGCAACGCCCCGCGCATCTCCTACGGCGTCACCGCCGAGCTCCTGTCGGACACGTTCGTGACATACGGGAGCTCGTCCCGGAGCCCCCGGCGTTCGCTCGGTGCCTTTGCCGGAATGCCGGTCCGCTTCGGCTCGGTCGGCGGTTCCTTCACCACCCGCAGCTACCGCGACTCGGCCGACCTGCGGATCGCCAGCGTCAACGCGACGATCCGGCTATCCCGGTTCGCGACGCTGAATCTGGTCGGCAGCAAGACCTGGGGCGCGGTTGCCGACACTGCGCTGAACCTTGCGGTACTGATTCCGCTCGGGCGTCGGACGAGCGTCAGCGTCGGCGCGAACGTTCGCAACGGCGACGAAACCGCTATCGCCTCGGTACAGCGCAATCTCCCCGCGGGAAACGGCGTCGGATATCGGTTCCGCGGCGAGGCAGGCCAAAACAGCCGGCTGGACGGACAGGTTGCCCTCCAGACCGGGTCGGGCACCTATACCGTCGAGGGGAGCCTTACCGATCAGGGCGGGGGCGCGCGCGTCTCTGCAGCGGGGTCGGTCGGGATGATTGACGGCAACCTGTTCGCGGCCCGTCGGCTCACCCAGAGCTTCGCTGCGGTACGGGTCGGGGACCTTGCCGACGTCGGCGTCTATGCCGACAATCAACTGGTCGGCCATACCGGGCGCAACGGCGTGATGATCGTGCCGAACCTGCGCATGTTCGACGATAATCCCATCCGCATCGAGACGGACGACCTGCCCATGACGGCGCAGGTCGGCTCCGACAGGCAGACCGTCCGGCCACCGAGACGGTCGGGTATCACCGTCGTGTTCCCGGTCGCCGGCAACCGGGATGCGTTGCTGAGCGTCGTGCTGGCGGACGGGTCGGCGTTGCCGACGGGCTCGGTGGTCGTAACCGGAAGCGGCGAGGAAACCGTCTCGGCCCCCGGCGGGGAGATCTACCTCGCAACCTTGAACACCCGCAACACGCTGACGGTCCAGATGGAGAAAGCCACGTGCAGTTTCGATGTGACGCTCCCATCCGGCGGCGGCGCGCAACCGCGCCTCGGCCCCTTTACCTGCGTGGTACCGCCGTCGTGATCGTCGCTCGAACAATCGCCGGCGCGCTGACCATCGTGCTGATCGGCGCGCAGGCCGTGCCTGCGGTCGCCGCGAGCTGCACGCTATCCTCGTCCGGGGTCAATTTCGGGACCTATGATCCGGTCGACGCAGTCGACACCCGCGGCACCGGTACGGTTCGCCTCGACTGCGACACGGCGGTCAACGCCAGCGTCGCGATCTCCGGCGGCGGTCGCTCGGCGGTCGACCACGCGATGACCAACGGTTCGAGCCCGCTCGTCTACGACCTGTATGTCGATCCCCAGCATGCCATGACATGGGGGGACGGCACAGGCGGTTCGCAGACCGTGTCGTTCGATGGCACTGCAGTCGATCGTCCTATCTACGGGTCGATCCGGGCGCGGCAGCGGGTGACCGCGGGCAGCTATGCGGACACGATCCTGCTGACCGTGAGCTATTAGCCGATCACGGGTCAGCCACCCGTCGGAGCGCCCTCGACCATCGCCTGTGGTGATGACCTGCACAAACCGGCGGCCGCGTTTCCGCCGGATTCGATCGCGCGGTCGCGGACCGCCGCCCCACGCTACTTTGCCATTCCAAACAATTACTTGAAGGTTCGAGCACCCCCGGCACAAGATGGCGGAGGATCACTCGACAGCGACCGGATCCTACCGTACTGCCCTGATCGGCGACGGCACGTCGCTTACCGGGGGGTAATTCATGACCGTATTCACGCAAAACATGCGCCGTCGCCGCGTGTCGCTGGCGCTTGGCACGAGTGCGCTCGCCTGTTGTGTCGTCCTCCCCGAGAAAGCATTGGCGGAATGCGCGCCGGATCCGACCGTCGCGAATGCGACGACGACCTGCTCGGGTGCGGATCCGGACGGGATCCGCATCGTGACGTCCGGCTCGACACTGGCGATCGCAAACGGGGCGACCGTATCGAACACCGGTGCGGCGGCGATCACGATCGAAGTGCCCAACATCGCGCCATCGATCCATGAGACGATCAACGTCACCGGTCAGGTGAATGGCGGCGCGCAAAGCGGGATCATGCTCCGTACCGGGCCGGTCGCGGCGTATAACGGCAGCACGATACGCCTCGCCCTGACGACCGCGGCGGGTGCAAGCGTGGCCGGCGGGACCGCGCTCGACACCGGGCAATCGACCGGAAACAGCTATGGCCAACTCGTTATCAGCGTCGACAATGCCGGCACGCTGACCGGATCGAGCGGAATCGCGCTGCGCGGCGACCTCGCCACGACCACGAACGGTTTCACGACCGCCTGGTCGGCCTTCTCGTCCGTCACCAACCGCGCGAGCGGGGTGATCAACGGCGGCATCGTCGGGCCGGTCGGAATCCTGAGCAATGCCGGGCTGATCGACGGCGGCACCGGCGCGGCGCTCGGCATCGGCAACGCCGGCACCGCCGTTCCGTACACGATCAATCCCGGTGCCTGGACCAACAGCGGCACGATCCGCTCGAACAGCAGCGTCGCGACGGCATCGGGCGTGGGCAGCGGACTGACCAACAGCGGTTCGATCCTCAACGCCGGCTCGGGTGCGGCCTTGTCCTCCACGTTCCTGAGCATCACCAATCAGGCCGGCGGCACGATCGCAACCGGCGGTACGACCGCGATTACGAGCAGCGGCTCCATCACGCTGATCAATCGCGGTACCGTCACCGGCAACGTCACGGGCGGCAATGCGAGAAGCCTGATCGACTCATCCGCCGGGCGGATCGCCGGCGCGGTGACGCTGGGGAGCGCGGACGACACGCTCGTCGTCCGCTACGACGGCACGCAACTGGTGACGGGGATCACGGGTACGATCGATGCCGGCGGCGGCGCCAATCTCGAGCAGGTGGCCGTTACCAGCGATACGACGATCAACACCCCCATCGCGTTGCTTGCCGGGTTCCAACAGTTCGGCGTCGCGACGAACGCCGGGGTGACCACGACGCTCGGTACCGGGTTCGTGCCGCCCGGTACGGTGCAGGTCTATGGTGGCGGGACACTCGTCAACCAGGCGACGATTTCGATGGCCGGTTCCGTCTTCGTGGTCAACGGCGTGGATTCGCCCGGTATTCAGCGGCTCGTCAACCAGGGCGTGCTGCAGAACACGTCGGCATCCGGGACCGCGATCCTGAGCCAGAGTGCTGGCTTCTCGGCCATCGTCAACGCCGGTACGATTATCTCCGCCAACGTCGGCGTCAGCGCGTTCCAGGCGAGTGCGGCGAACAGCGGTACGATCGACAGCGTGGGCACCGGCGTCACCATTTCGGGCAACGGCCTGACGAACAGCGGCCAGATCCGCTCGAGCGGTGGCATCGGCGCGGTGCTGGGCGGCAATGTCGGCACGCTCTCCACCAACAGCGGGACAATCCAGGGCGCCACGATCGGTGTCGAAACCGCCGGCTTTCTGGTCAACACCGGGACCATTACGGCAACCAACGCGAACGGAACGGCGGTCGTGCTCGATCCGTACGGCGCGGTGTACAATCGCGCCGGTGGCGTCATCGGCAATGGCCGACAGGCGATCTCGGGCAACTCGTTCAACGAGATCGTCTCCAACGCCGGGACGATCAACGGCACCGTCACCCTGTCCTCCCTCTATTCGTTTGGCGGTAGCCAGCGGTATATCTCGTCCGGCGCGGGCGTGCTCAACGGCAATCTCGTCCTTGGTGCCGACGGCGTGCTGTTCACCGATCTCGCCAACAACGGGCCGGGTGCGTTTGCCGGAATCACCGGCACGGTTACCGCCGCAAGCGGCGCGCAACTGCGCTACCGCGTCTCGGGGGCACAGGCTGCGACGATCGGTCCGGTTGGCCCGTTCGCCACGCCGGTGTTCGAAGTGACGAGCGGCGGCGCCCTCACGTTGACCGCGCCCGGCACGGTCACGAAAACCCTGCAGCTGGCCGGAAGCGGATCGGTCGATGTCACTGCCGATTTCGCGACGGCGACCGGCCAAAGCGCAATCTCCACGATCCTGACCCTGTCGGATCAGCCGGGTTACGCCGGGACATCGAGTGCCTTGTCGATCGTCAGTCGGGGCACCATCGCCATCGTGCACGATCCGGCGGCGACCTTCTCGGCAGCCACCGCAGTCAGCCTCGGCAACGACGACCGCTTTACCAATCTCGGCACGATCACCGTCACCGATCACGGCACCACACCCTCCTATATCGCCGCGGTCGGCGGCGGCGCGGTCACCAATGCCGGCGCGATCCTGCTCGACGGGGGCTTCGGCGTACGCAGTACGTCCCTCGTCAATACCGGCAGCATCACCCAGATATCCGGTGGCGTCACGTCGGTCGGAGTGGAGTCGGGATCGGTCGACAACAGCGGAACGATCCGCGTCGGCGGGATTGCGGTTAGGGCATCCAACGGGAACGCCGTGATCAATTCGGGGACGATCGCAAGCACCGGCGGCATCGCCATCGGCGGCTCCGAAAGCTTCGCCGCTGCCATGATCGTCAACGGGGCGGGTGGTACGATCTCCGGTACCGGCGGCACCGCGGTCCGTCTGTACGGCGGTGCGCTCACCAACGCCGGGACGATCGGCGGCAGCGTCGATCTTGGGTACGGTTTTCCCCTTTATTCGGGCGCAGCGTCGCGATCGCTGTCGGGGAGCGCCTATGTCGCCGCCGGCGGCACGATCGCGGGGGACCTGCTGTTCGGCGATGGTGCCGACCTGTTTCTGCAAACCACTGATACGCTCGGTGTATCCGGCGCCATCGACGGCGGCGGCGGGCGCGACATCTATGGGCGGCAGCTTGCGGTCAGCGGTACGGTGGCGCTCGAGCTGACGGGTGTCACCCGTTTCGAGGACCGGTTGGTCCAGGCGCTCGGCGCGCAGACCGTCGTGACCACGACGGCGGCAGCGCCGTTCAGCGGCACGCTTTACGCCGTCGGGAACGGCAATGTCGTCAACCAGGCGACGATTACGGGCGCCCTCACCACCCGTTCGCCCGCTTCGCAATCCTATCCCTTCTCGTTTGATTCGCTTTTCCCGCCGACCCAGGTCCTCGCCGCACTCACCAATTCCGGTTCGGTGGGCGGCGGCGTGTCTGGCGCGGTCGGGTCGTTCAGCAACAGCGGCTCGATCACCAGCAGCGGGGCGTTCCCTGACCAGGCGGTATCGCTATACGGCGGCGCGACGCTTGCCTTCGCCAACAGTGGGACGATCACGGCCCGGACGACCGGGTATAACGTACCGGCGGTCTATCTCGCGTCGAACGAAGCGATGTCGATCGCGAATAGCGGCCGGATCATCGGTGGCGGCCTGAGCGCGAACGTGTCGGGCACCACCGCCGCGCCGCTCTCGCTCGCCTTCATCAACTCCGGCACGCTCACGAGCGACCTCGTCACCGCGGAATTTCAGGTGAACAGCCTACGGGCGCCGATCGGGCAAGCGATCCGGATCGACAATAGCGGCACGATCGCCGCGCAGGGCACCACGACTACCAGCAACAGTAGCGGGCTGGCGGTCGCCATCGATCTGGCGAGCTATGAACCTAGCCAGCCGATCACCTACGCAATCACCAACAGCAATACGATTTCGGCGAGGTCCGCCGGTCCGGACTCCTTTGCCCTGGCCATGTCCGTCGGAGGTGCCGCCCTCTCGGGCACGATCACCAATACCGCATCGGGGCAGATCAGCGCAGTCGGGCCAAACGCGTTCGGCATCGTCGCCTACGGCGGGGCGCTTACCCTCGTCAACGCGGGAACGATCAGCGCTACGGGAAGCGATCTGAGCGTAGCGATCGAAACGTCCGGCGAGTCCGCCCACACGGTCCGCAACACCGGAACGATCATTGGTGACATCGCCTTCGCGGATGGTGCCGACTTGCTCGACAACGCGGGGGTGATCGACGGCAGGGTCACGTTCGGTGCGGGCGACGATACGCTCGTCCTGCGCACCGGAAGCGTCATCAGCGGGGCAATCGACGGTGGCCTCGGCACGGACACGCTGCGTCTTGCCAACCCCGCCGGTACCGTGCTGTCGGGCGCTGTAACCGGGTTCGATACCATCGACCTTGGCGGCACCGCGCTGACTGTAACGGGTACGCTCGGCAGCACCGGAGCGACGCTGTCGTTTACCGGCGGCGACGCTGCGGTGACGGTGGGGCGCGGTGGCAAGCTAGCCGGCACGATCGACCTCGGTGCCGGCAACGACAGCTTCCGGCTTTCGGCCGGCGGGTCGGTGGAGAGCACCGTATCGGGCGGTGCCGGTCGCAACGCGGCGACGCTGGACGTCACCGGCGACCAGACCCTGCCGGCGGGCCGGTTGACGAACTTCCAGCGACTGACCATCGAAGGCGGCGGCACTCTGACGCTTGCCGGTGGCGATTTTGCCTATGACGCGGTCACTGCGGCGGGCGGGCTTACCGTCGCCAGCGACGCGACCCTGACGGGCGCGGTGACTTTCGGCCCGGCGGACAATCGCCTAGTCGTCGCCGGGGGGTTCAGCGGATCGGTCGATGGCGGCGCGGGGTCGAACGGCATTGACGTTTCGGGCGGCAGCGTCGCGGCGCCGGTTGCCTTTTCGTCCGTCTCCAACATCCAGGCCTATCGCATGAGTGCCGGGTTCGCGACCGTCTCGGGCACCGCAGCCTTCGGCGGCGTGACGCTGACGGGCGGGCGGCTGGTCGGGCTGCCGGGATCGGTGCTGAACGCACAGACCTTTACCGTCGGGGCCGGTGCGACCTTCGGGTCGGCGGGGACGGTCAACGGAAACCTCGCGGTCGCCGGGACGCTCAGTCCCGGTGCCTCGCCCGGCACCATGACGGTCAACGGCAATGTCGCGCTCGCCGGCGGCTCCACGACCGTGTTTGAATTGACCCCGACCGTTTCGGACAAACTCGTCGTCAACGGCGCAGTTGTGATCGCAAACGGCGCAACCCTGCAATTCGCGCCGATCGGCACGTTGCGGCCCGGCGCGCGCTACGACCTGATCGTGGCGAGCGGCGGCATCACCGGCAGCTTCACCACCGTCGTAAAGCCCGACGGCGTCTTCGGTTTTCTGACGCAGGACGCGGGTCGGCTTGAACTGATCGGCCAGTTCGCCGATGCGGGCGGCTTCACGCCGCAGGTCAGTCGCAGCATCACCTACGCCAACGCGACGCTGGTGACGCAAGCCGCCACCAGCCCACTGTTCGCGGCGCTGCCGCTGCTCGTCTCCGCAGATGGCGGGGCCGGCGCACAGGCGTTCGCCCGGATCACGCCCGAACCCTATGCCTCGGCAACGCAGATCGGTACCGACGCCGCGCTCACGCTCACCGACGTCGCGCGTGGCCCGTCGTTCGCGACGACCGGCGACGGCGTTCATCCCTACACGTTCGCCGCGACGATCGGCGGAAACCACCGGCTCGGCGACGATCCCGCGAGCGGCGCAGCGGCGACCGCCAACCGGAGCTATGGCTTTCTGGGCGGCGTCGGCGTCGGCAGTGCCCGGTGGAACGTCGGGGCGTTCGGGGGCTATCTCAACTCCCGCCAGCGGATCGCCGCGCTCGGCGCGCAGACCCGCGCCGACGGCGCGGTCGCGGGTGTCCACGGCCGCTTCGCGACGTCAGGCGGCTTTGGCGTCACCGCCACCGCGTTGTACGACGGCGGCGCGGCCGACACCACGCGCGTGTTGCCAGGAGCGGCTTCGGCGGCCGGCCGCTACGACCTGCACAGCTGGGCCGGCGATGTGCAGGTACGCTACGACTATGTGCTGCGATCGGGCTGGGCGGTGCGCCCCCATGCCGGCGTGACCTATCTGCGCACCACCCGCACCGCCGTGACGGAGACGAGCGCCAGTCCGTTCGCCTTGACCGTCGCGCGCGATCGCCATGTCGCGGGCTTCGCCGATGCTGGCATGGCGTTCGGGCGAAGCGAGGCGTCGGTCGCAGCGTTTCGGCCCTGGGTTTCGTTCGGCCTGCGGTATCAGGTCGAAGGACTGCAGACCGATACGCTCGCCGGATATGCGGGGGGCGCGCTGGCACTCGACGCCCGTGGCGCGCCGCGCACCCGTGCCGTCGGAACCGCCGAGGGCGGCATCGCCTATCGTCTGCCAAGCGGGCTCGATCTCTTCGCCTCGGCCGGCTCGCAGACCGGGACGGACGAGCATCAGGAAAGCCTCACAGCGGGCGCACGCCTTCGCTTCTGATCGCGGGCTGCGTCACGCCGCGATGCGTGACGTGCCCCTCCCCGCTTTCTCAAGGACGTCCGCGCCGCCCCGACGCGGCGCATGCCGTCTGCGGGGCGGGATCACCAGTGCTTTGCTTTGTCCTCGCAACCCGTTGGTGCAGAATGTCTTCACCCCGGCGATCGCGCTTGACCACGACCGGCCCGATGGCCGATAGCCCGGCGCGTCGATGTGGGAGAGACCGGGAAACACCCCGGCGCCGAAGGAGCAACCGCCCCGGAAACTCTCAGGCAAAAGGACCACCCGACGTACGACATCTGGAGAGTGACGCGGCTGGCGCGTCCGCCGACGGGATAGCGATCTCAGGCACAAGGGACAGAGGGGGCATGCACGGCCGGGCACTGACCGGCAGAAGGACCGCATGCTTCCCGACCTGGCCATCACCCCGCTCGACCGGGACATCCACCGTCCGATCAGCGTCGCTGAACTCTTCACGATCGGGATCGGGCCATCGAGCTCGCATACGGTAGGCCCGATGCGGGCGGCATTCGATTTCGCGCACCGCAGCCTTGCGCTCGAGGCCGCGCCGGTCCGCGTGACCTGCGACCTGTACGGCTCGCTTGCGCTGACCGGGCGCGGCCACGCCACCGATACCGCCACGATCCTCGGTCTCGCCGGCTGGGAGCCCGAGCGGCTCGACCCCGACGCCGCGCCGCGCATCCTCGCCGACATCCGGGCAAGCGGATCGCTGCTGCTCGGCGGGATCGCGACGGTCGCCTTCACCGCGGATGACGTCGTCTTCCATCCCCGCAAGTTCCTTCCCGAACATCCCAACGGCCTGACCTTCACCGCAACCTGCGCCGACGGCAGCAGCCACGCCGAGACCTATTTCTCGATCGGCGGGGGGGCGATCCTGCGGAAGGGCGCGCCCTGTGCCGCGACCAACATCGCGGTCCGCCATCCCTTCTCCTCCGGTGCCGACCTGTTGACGATCGGCGATGCGACCGGCCTCCCTATCGCCGACATCGTCCGCGCCAACGAAGAGGCGTGGCGCGACCCCGGGGAAACCGACGCGTTCCTCGACGCCGTCCGTGCCGCAATGAGCGCATGCATCGATCGCGGCATCGCACAGGATGGCATCCTTCCCGGCGGCCTGAAGGTGCGACGCCGCGCGCGCGCGCTGGCGGCGGACCTCACCGGAGAACAGCCCGGCAGCAACCCCGCCGAGGTGTTTGAATGGGTCAGCCTGTGGGCGCTCGCGGTCAACGAGGAGAATGCCGCAGGGGGTCGCGTCGTGACCGCCCCGACCAACGGCGCGGCGGGCGTCCTGCCAGCGGTGCTGCGCTTCTACGAAACGCTGGTCGCGGGGGCGACCGCGCAAGGGGCGCGGACCTTCCTGCTCACCGCAGCGGCGATCGGCATGCTGTACAAGAAGCGGGCGTCGATCTCCGCCGCTGAGATGGGCTGCCAGGGCGAGGTCGGCGTCGCCTGTTCGATGGCGGCAGGGGCGCTGGCGGCGGTGCTCGGCGGCAGCAACCGCCAGATCGAGAACGCCGCCGAGATCGGCATGGAGCACAATCTCGGCCTGACCTGCGATCCGATCGGCGGACTGGTGCAGATCCCGTGCATCGAACGCAACACGATGGGCGCGGTCAAGGCGATCAACGCCGCGTATCTCGCGATGCGCGGCGACGGCACGCACGTCGTCAGCCTCGACGCTGTCATCGAGACGATGCGGCAGACGGGGGAAGACATGCGCTCGAAATACAAGGAAACGAGCCTGGGCGGGCTGGCGGTAAACGTCGTCGAATGCTGACGTCCGCGGCGAGGCACGCAAAGGGATGCGGGCGGCGCTCGCGCTGGCAACGGGCACGGCGGGTGCGAGATGCGCCCTGCCACGCTGGTCGACGCGATCGTCGAGACGGCCATTGCAGCGCGGCGGCGGCAGATACCGCTGCTTCTTGCGAGCCGGTCGTCTGGCCCGGACGATGCCGATGACGGCAAAATGATCGTCCCGGCGACGCGCAGCGGTCATCTGGTGCGGGTTGATACCGCGGCGCTCTTGCGCGTCCTCGCGGACCGGCCCGATCTGCGTGTCGTCATTCGGCCAGCCATCGGCGATTTCGTGACGGTCGGCGAAGCGCTCGCGCAAGTGTCCGGCGACTGGCCGATACCGCCGCCACGCTGGCAAAGGAGCATACGCCGACCCGAGTCGTACTCGCCGCGCTCGACTGCTTTGCAACGGCCTGTATGCGCCACGATCTTTCCGGCCCGGCAGATCCTCCGGGTGCGATCCGACGCGATCTCGCGGAAGGTTCCGCTCCGATCCCGTGATCGTGGTCATGCGTGGCGGTCGTACGCGATCGTTCGTCGCGAACGGCAAAATTGATTCCGGTATCACACGCCCGGCAACGGCGGCCCGAGCTTGTCCAGCGCGCGCTGCAAGGCGAGGTCCCGTCGATCGATCAAGTCCGGTAGCGCGGTGCGAGCGAGGTCGAAACGAAGCTCGTGCATCGTCATGCCTGACCGATAGCCTTCCGGCCAGACCGCGGTCTGCTCGAAGCCGCAACGCTCGAAGAAGGGCGCAACCAGCGGCGATGTATCGACCGTGACGTAGCGCGTCGCAGGGGTCGCATGGCGGGCGACATGAAGGAGCCGCTCGAACACCAGCAATCCCCCGAGCCCGCACCGGTGATACTGCCGCCCCGCCATGCCCCAGTACAGCAAGGCCTTGTTGTAATGCTCCCAGACCTCATAGCCGCCGAACGCTGCCACGATGTTGTCGACGGTAACGATCAGCGCGGGTCCGTCGGGTTCGTCGAGCGTTTCCTCCAGCCACGCACCGTCCCCCGCACCGAAATATTCGGGCAGGTTGCTGTCGAAGATCGCGAGCACGGCGGGACGATCGGCCTGCGTAAAGTCGCGTACCGTGATCCGGCTCATGCGGCCTCGTCCCACAGCGCGACCGTCTCGAACGCATCCCCGGTGTCGCGAGTCCAGCAGCGCGATCTCCCCTCGCAGGTCGCAAGCGCGTGGACCGGGTCGATGAGGTGGGTCTCGATCGTTTCCGGCGCGAGACGGCGCGGCTCGCCGATCAATTTCGCATGCGCCTCCTTGATCGTCCAGCGTCGTAGCCACGCGCGCGGCTGGTCGGTCGGCTCGAGCGCCCGCAGTGCCTCGGCCTCGGTCTTGCTCAGCATGTCCCACAGCGGCACCTGCGTATCGAGCGCTTCCCGATCAACCGCGATCGGTCTGGTCGCAACCCCGATCAGGCACCAGTCGCCGCGCTGCGACAGGCTGATGTACCAGCCCGCCGGGCTGGCCACGCGCGGTGCCCCCGCGCGGCTGCGCGAGAGCCGAACATCCGCGATCCGTCGTTCCGCCCGCCGCGCGACCAGCGCGCAGGCCAAGGCGTGGCGCGCCGTCGGCCCCTCGTCGGGCACCCGCCAGACGATCGGCGCCACGCCGCCGGGCAACGCCGATACCGGCCCGTCATGCCACGAGGGCGTCATGCCTCGGTCGCGATCCGGGCCGGGCTACCCTCCCAATTGGTACCGTCGGGCAGGGTTTCGCCCTTCATCACCACCGACAGATCGCCGAGCTGCGCATCGGCACCGATTTCGGCATCGTAGAGTACGATCGCAAGCGAGCCGATCGTCGCGCGGTCGCCGATGCGGATCGCCCCGACCTTCATCACCCGGTCCTCGAACAAATGAGTCTGGAGCCCGGCGAAGTCGTTGAGCGCGACATCGTCGCCGATCGTCACTAGGTCATGTTCGGTAAGATCGGTTGTGTCGATGTAGCAGCGCTTGCCAACCTTCGCGCCCATCAGCCGGAGATAGAGACCGATCCACGGCGTCCCGCGCAACGGTTCGAGCAGGTTGGCGACCGCGAGGTTCTCGTAGGTGGCGGTGACCAGTTCGGTGCGCCAGACAAAGGCGCTCCACAAGGGCGCGGTCGTCACCTTGTAGCGCCCGACGACGATCCACTTGAGCGCCAGAACGAACATCCCGCAGGCAAGACAGAAGCCGACATACAGGAAGGGGAAAGCCAGTCCGATCACCAGCCCGCCGCGTTCGAGATCGTCCAGGTCTCCGACCACCGACAGCAACAGGCTGAAGAAGACGAGGAATGCGGTCAACGACAAGGTCGTCCGAACCGCCTCGATCGACAGACGCGTCGCGATCAGCCCGCGCGAGGGATTGAAGCGCGCGCCCTCGTCGAACATCGTCGCGACCTGCCGCACCGGCAGCTTGAACGCAGGCGAGCCGAACCAGGTGCTGCCCCTCTCCATCGCGTCCGCCGGATCCTCGGGCGGCTTGGACAGCACGCCGATCAGCACCTCGTCGCCGATCTGGGCGCCACTCGGCAACAGTGCCGAATTGCCGATGAAGCTGCGCCGGCCGATCCGCGTGTGCGCCAGCTCGATCGTGCCATGCCCGATCTTCGCCGCGCCGAAGATCACCGAATCCGCGATGAAGCTCTCCGGCCCGATCTCGACCAGATCGGGCACGATCGCGCTCGCAGTCGAGATTTCCGCGCGCCGCCCGACCTTCACCCCAAGCGCGCGATACCAGGGGATGACATACAAGGTCGCGAAGATCGGGTGGAGCAGTCGCAACGCCAGGTCGTTGATCTGCTTCACCAGCCAGTAACGGACATAGAAACCGCTATCGAGCGCATAGGTGCCCGCCGCCACCTTGCCGAGGATCAGGCGCTTCGCGGCGACCGTCAGCACGCACATCATCACGATATAGGTGGTCGCCAGCAACGGGGAGACGAGCACATAGGTGTAGCCGTCGGTTGCCCAGTCGAGCTCCATCAGCGCGATCAGCCCGGGCGCGATCGGCAGGATCGCGATAATCGGCAACAGCAGCGCACCGATCAACAGCCCAAGCGTCGCCACGGGCGCTTCGCGCGTCCCGCGCATCGGACGGGCGGGTACGTCACCGGCAAACGCCGCCGGCGACCCGGTCCAGCGCTGCCGCGGCGGGACGATGGTCTCGCCGGGCAGCGCCGACATGTCGTCGAGCACCGCATCCTCGCCAAGCACCGCGTTGCGCCCGACCACTGCCTGCGACCCGACGAAAGCACCCGCACCGAGCTTCACGGTGCCAAGACGCAACAGCCCGCGTTCGACCGAGCTCGTCGCGATGATTGCCTGATCGCTGACGATCGCATCGTCGCCCGCCTCGAACAGGTCGGCGGTGTCGATGATGCCCGTCCCGATGTAGGCGCGCTTGCCGATTTTCGCGCCGAGCATCCGATAATAGCCGCGAACCATCGGCGTTCCTGCCAGATATGGCGTTGCGGTGACGCCAATGATGCGTCGAACGAGCCACCAGCGGAAATAATAGCTGCCCCACAGCGGATAATCGCCCGCCTTGAAGCGCCCGACGATCACCCATTTGGCGACGATGGAGAACAGCATCGAGGCGATCGGCACGATCGTGAAAAACACCGCGCTGAGGACCAGCGCACTGATCCGGTCCATGCGCCCGGCAAGATGGGTGTAGGCAATATAGGGCGAGAACCACTGCAACCCGGCAAGGGCATAGATCGGCAGCAACGCAATCGTCTGCGCCGCAACGCAAAGCTGCCGTTTCCACGCTGCGATCCGTACGAAGCTGCCCGCCTGTTGCACCGCCACCGGCGCCGCGCCGCCGACCCGCAACGCAAGCGCACGGATCGTGGGGGCGGCATAGACGTCTTCCAGCGACAGTCCCTGCAACCCCGGCACCTTGCGCGCGGCGGAGACGAGCCGTGCCGCCTTGAGCGAATGACCGCCAAGATCCTCGAAAAGATCATCAAGTACCGATACCGGCTGCGGCGCGAACGCTTCCGCCCAGACACGGTGCAGCTGTTCCTCGAGCGGGGTCGCCGGCGCCGTGACCGCGCGATCGGTATCGATGGAGATCTCGGGCTTGACCAGTGCCTTGCGATCCACCTTGCCCGAGGCAGGAAGAGTCGGAAGCGCGGCGAGCAGCTGATAGGCGGCAGGCCGCATGTAATTGGGCAACCGTTCGGCGACGCGGGTCTTGAGGTCCGCGACGTCGATCGTCTCACCCGTCCGGGCGACGATGAACGCGGCGAGGAATTCCGCCCCATCAGTATCGTTGAACAGTTGGACAACCGCCTGCGCGACGCCCGGCGCTTCCCCGATTACCGCCTCGATTTCGGCAAGTTCGACCCGGAACCCGCGAATCTTCACCTGCGTGTCGATCCGCCCGACGAAATCAATGTCACCCGCCGCATCGAGCCGCACCAGATCACCCGAGCGATAGACCCGCTCGGGACCGCCGGATACCGTGTCGAATGGCGTCGTGGTGAACTTTTCGGCGGTCAAATCGGGCCGGTTGACGTATCCGACGCCGACGCCGGGTCCGCCGATGATCAGCTCGCCTTCCTGCCCGGCGGGGACGGGCTGCAGCGCCTCGTCGACGATCCACGCGGTATACCCGGGCAAAGGCTTGCCGATCGTGATCCGCTGTCCGGGCTGGACTTCGGTCCAGGTCGCGGTAACCGAGGTTTCGGTCGGGCCATAGGTGTTGAGCAGCCGCAACCCCGGCCGGGCAAGCCGTCGCGGGAGATCGGGCGGACACGCCTCGCCGCCCATGTTGATGAGGCGAAGCGTCGGCACGGGATGCTCGACCAATGCAATCAACGATGGCACGACATGCCAGATTGTCGCGCCAGCCTCGGCGAGTGCGACCGCCACGTCGGGGCCACTCATCGCCAGCGCCTCGGTCGGCACGAGCAGCTTTGCACCGACAAAGAACGCGCTCCACATCGTCTCGACCGACATGTCGAACGCGAGGCTGAAGCCGCCGAAGACGATGTCGTGCGGCTCGAGCGCGAGAATCGCGCTTTCCGAGCGGACGAGGTGGCAGGCGTTGTCGTGGGTGATCATCACCCCCTTCGGACGCCCGGTCGTGCCCGACGTGTAAATGATGTACGCCAGATCGTCGGGCGTCGCGCCGGTTTCCGCGCGGTCGAGCGCTGCAACGGGTTCGGCGGCAAGATCCCCCAACTCCGCATCGATTGCCAGCGTGGCACCGGCGATATTCCCCGCCCGGCTCGCGACCGTCAGCGTCAGCTTGGCACCGCTATCCTCGACGATGAAGTCGATCCGGTCCTGTGGATATCCCCAGTCGACCGGGACATAGGCCGCCCCGGTCCGCAGCACACCGAGAATCGCCATATATTGGTCAAGCCCGCGGGGAAGGCACAGCACGACGCGGTCCCCGCGCCCGATGCCTTGCGCCCGCAGCCGATGCGCCAACGCCAGGCTCCGGCGCGCCAGCGTGTCGTAATTCCACGTCGTGCTGCGACCATATTCCTCGCTGGCGCCGATCAGCTGCAAGGCCGTCGCGGTTCCATCCTGCCGACATTGCACGTCGAACAACTCGTGCAGAAGCTCGTCCCGCGCATAGGGTTCATCGGGCCGGAGAGCGGGTGCGGGCGTAATCGACGCCTCGATAACGGTGTCGGCGGTTACGGGATTCAGCGTCGTCATTGCATCTGCCTGCATTCTAATACTTCAATATTTCGTGTCGTCCGGTGCATGACGGCATCCGGCGACGCGATCCTCCTCGATCGGGGCCTCGGCCAAGGAAGGGGAACCACGTCAATGGAGGCACTCCACCGATCATCGTCCGATCGGGAAATACGAGCGCATGGCCTATTGCCTGAATGACGATGAGGCGGCGGATGGTGACAGGCCTCTCCGGTTAACCATATTCTGCAGCCGAATGGCTGTGTTGAGCCATCAGGTCAATCCTGCTTTCAGGCGGTAACTGATTGTACGGATTGGGCTTCTATGCCGGTGACGGCTGCTTTGAAACGTTCCGCAAGCCGCGCCTTGCGGACAGAACGAACTGCCGTTCGCCAGCTTGCGTCAGATGCGAGGACCAGGCGAGCTCCACGTCGCTGCCGGGCGGAGTCCGAAGGCTCCTGTCGCGACGTTGCGCGGATCAGGTCTGCCCGTCGTGAACGAGGAGATCGCACCGTCATGATCGTTCAGCACGGTTCGACCACCTGATCAACTCGCCGTGAATCGCCCAATTCCCCGGCCAGCCTAATCCGCCCGCGCCTCCCGGCGACAGCGATCCGGGTCGGGTGCCGCCGCCGCACCATGCAGCGCCGTTAGTTCGGCGCGCGCGGCTGCCATATCGACGCGAAAGTCCGCCGAGCCGTGCCAGGCGGAAACCAACGCTCCCCCGGCCATATACCCCGCTTCTACTGCGCTGCGGCTGTGCGACCCGCAGATGAACCGGCTTTCCCCATAGATCCGCCCGCGGCGCAGGATCTCGGTGGCCCGCTCCGGCAGGAGCTCCGCCAGCACGAGCGCCGTCGACCAGCCAGTCACAGTATGCCCTGACGGATAATCGCCGTTGCGCGCCAGATGGTCGGTCCTTGCCTCACAAATCGCGCCGGGCTGGTCGAGATAGGGGCGCCGTACCGCGAAGTCGCGTTTCGCCTGCCCGACCATGCCTCCGTCGCTCATGCGCGCAAACAGCGTTGCCAGTTTGGGCGCGCTGCTGGCGTCGAGCTTCATCCCGAGCGCACAGGAAAATACCGTGAAGCGGTCATCGGTAACATCGGCCTTCGCCAGCGCCCATCGCGCACTTCCCTCCAGCGTCCGCGTTGCACGGAACGTTGCGCGGTCGTCCACATCGCGGGCGGAGCCGGTGCGCGGCGGGGCGGGCAGCACCCGCAGCAGGTTTGGCACCGGCATACCATCGAGATAACCCGACGCAGGTTGGTCGGCCGCCACGAGCAGCAGCGCCGCCAGCGAGATCCCCGCCAGCTTCACTTGCCCGCCTCCAGATCGCCGCAGCCCGCCGGGCGTCGCACGGGGTTGCAGCGCGCCGTCATGCCGCCGGCGCGCGCGACGCGATACCCGCCAACGAACCGCGGATCCGCCCAGAGATAATCGGTCGACACGAACTGCGCGCCGCCCGCCAGCGCCGCGTCGCGCGGCCGCGTGTCGTTGATACGCGCCTCGCGCGTGTTCGCGTCGGCGCGCGTTCGCACGAGATAGCCCGCCGCGACGTCGCGGCGGATGCGGTCGGCGTCGCCGATCGGATCGTTGAGCGTCAGATAGGCCGCCGCCGGGGACTGCTCGTCGGTGTTGATGAAGAACACGCGTCCCTCGAGCGATTTCCGTGCACCGCGATAGACCGCTACCTTGGCGGGTGGCTCGTCGAGCGCGAACAGGAATTTGCCCCGCGACGCTTCAAGCAACGGCCAATTGCCCGCCAGCACCGCATCGCGCAGCGTTGGATATTTGCCCTGCACCGCATCGGGCGTGATGATCCTGCCTGGCGCCAGCACCGAACGAATCTCGGCATCGAGCGCATCATATGCGGCGCTGTCGAACGGCAGCGCATCGATCCCGCCGCGCGCGGCATTCTGATCGTCCTTGGCGTTGAACATCAGGAGGATCGGCACGTGGCGCGGATGTGCGTCCGACCAGCCGCGGATCGTCTTCAGGCAGTCGGTCAACAGGACACAGCTCGAGCTGTTGTCGATCCCGGCAATATGCAGAACCTTGAACCCCGATCGACGCAGTTTGGGATCGGCCGACCCGCGCGCATAGCGTCCGCCCTGCGGATCATAATTGACGTCGATCTCCAACTGCCGCGCGCCCGCGTCGAGTTGTTCTTCCAGCGGTCGGTGCGAATAATCGAGCGCGTCGGCCATCGTCGGGTTGGCCGCCCGCAGCTTCGCCATCGTTTCCGGAGGCATCGCCAGTTTGTAGCTGTTGTGCGTGCCGATCACGGCGATGTCGTTGATTCGCAGCGGTTGCGACTCCTGCGCCGCAGCAGGTGCGGCAAGCGTGAAAGCAGCGATACTAAGGGCAATACGCATAACACACTCCAAAACTGCCCCCTCCCCGCAAACGGAGAGGGGGTATCGCCATGTCGTCGATCGACCGATTAGAATTCGGCGCTGACGCCGAAGGTGAAGGTCCGCCCGCTCGTCGTATAAACCTCGGTCCGCATGGCATCGATGCTGGCGAACTGCTGGATCGCGGTGTTCGTCAGGTTGATACCCTCGGCGATGAGGCGGACGCCCGGGCGGACATTGACGTGCGCCTGGAAATCGACGTTGTTGGTCGCCCTGATACCGCCGCCGGAATTGGCGAGCGCGTTGCCAGCGCTGGTCAGATAGCGGTCGCGATAGGCATCGGACACGCGCACGCCCCACATCGGATTTTCGTAATAGAGCGTCGCGTTGAACGCCCATTTCGACAGGTTGTCGAGCGGCAGCACGCGTGCGGTCGTCACGCCGCCGGTGGTGTAGAACGCCGTCCGCTGCCCGTCGAACCACGTGCCGTTGGCGGTGACGCCGAGGTTCTTGAGCGCCCCCGGCAGGAAGGTGAAGTCATGCTGGAACGCGGCTTCCACGCCCTTGATGTCCGCACCGGGACCGTTGATCGGCTGGCTCACGTCATACGGCGTGGTCGCATCCTGTCCCTGGATCAGCAGCGAGAGCGGCAGCCCCGTTTCGCCATAGGGAATCTGCTTCGAGGACGAGGTGATGAAGCTGTCCATGCTCTTGTAGAATGCGCCGATCGAGGCGAAGCCGTGCCGCCCCATATACCATTCGATCGATCCCTCGACCGAGCTTGCCTTATAGGGCTGGAGGAACGGATTGCCGAGGCTCAGCGACCCGCCGTTGGGCCGCGTGGTGATCGACCCCGCGGCGGCGAGATCGCCCAGTCCGGGCCGGTTGACGTTGCGGCTGGCGCTGACCCGGACGACGACGTCACGGACCACATCGAGCGCAAGGTTGGCAGCGGGCAGCCAGCCGTTGCTGTTGGTCCGGATGACGACCGGGACGAAGCCCGCCCCGGTAGCGAGATTGCCCGACGAGGTGAGATCGGTCGAATAATAGCGCAACCCGGCATTCGCGCGCAGCCGCATGCCCGCCAGTTGTGTGTCGAGATCGAACTGCGCGAACCCGGCCCAGGTATTTTCATCGACGCGATAGTCACTGCCTGCCTGCAGATTCGCGCGGGACAGATCGCGCTTGTCGCCGATCGATGCATAGGTGCCGTCGACATCGCCCACAATATATTGAAGCAACGTGTCGACCGGCACGGTCTGCTTCAGATCGTTGGAGATTTGCGTGACCTTGGGGACATTGTGGAAGACCTTGTTGGCCCAGGTGTAGCCGCTGTTGACGAAGGCCTTGTATTCCCCGCCTAACTTCAGGGTCAGCGCGTCGTTGAGCCGATAGGCGGCGTCGAGCTTGCCGTTGGTGTAGCGGCTGGTGACCTTGTTCTCCTGCACGTCGAGCCGCTGGAGCGCCCAGTTGTTGGGATCGATCAGGTTGATACCGTAGCTGTTGACCGGAATAGTCGGGCGGATGTCGTAACTGAATGCGGTGTTCTTGGCCTCCATGAACACCTTGTCGAAAACCGGCTGCGCAAAATCGGATTCCTCGAACCCGCCAAGCGCGTGGATCGTCAGCCGTTCGGAGACATCCCAGCTGGCATTGGCGACCGACTGGTAGAAGTCGGTATGGTTCTTTACGACATGATGTTCCGACCGCAGATCGATGCCGGTGAAGCCCGCAGCACGCAGCGTGTTGGTATCGTCGATCACTGCCGATCGGATGACCTGCGTGCCGCCGATCGCGGTGCCTGTCAGCGGGTTCGCCCCAGCCGTTGCCAGCGCATAATCGTCGCGCTTGTCCCACAGCCGACCGTACAGCAGGTCGACGTCGAGCTTGAACGCGCTTCCGGGATGATATTGCAATGCCGTCGTTACGCCGAGCCGCTTGCGATCGGTATACCAGCTCGACGGCGACTGGGCGGTGGACTGCCACACGCCGCTCAGCAGCTTTGAGCGCGTTGCGGAATCGATCTCGGGGCCGATATTCGCGGCGTTATACTTGGTGAGGCCCCAGCCCCAGTTGCGATAGCCATATTCGTTGCTGCGAATGTTGCTGTAGGCGGCCGACACCAGCGCGCCGAAATCGCCCCAGCGCCCCGAAGCGAGGCCGACGAGGCGCGGCGTGATGCCGCTGGTGTTGGTGTTGGTCTGCCCCTTGGCCGAGACGACGAACTTGCTGCCCTTATAGTCGAACGGCCTGGCGGTGGTGAGCTGCACGGTGCCAGCGATGCCGCCCTCGTCCTGCTCGGCGGCGTAGGATTTCTGCACCGCGACGCGGTTGAACAGCTCGGACGCGAACAGGCTGTAGTCGAACGAGCGCGATCGCGAGACGTTGCCGCGATTGTCCATGCCCGACGCGGTGTTGCCGAGTACTTCCATGCCGTTCAGCTGTGTGCGTGTAAAATCGGCGCCGAGCCCGCGCAGCGCGATCTGGCGGCCTTCGCCGGTATCGCGGGTAATGGTGATCCCGGGAATCCGCTGCAGTGCTTCGGCAAGGTTGAGATCGGGAAAGGCGGCAATGTCGGTTGCAACGATCGCATCCTGCGCGCCGACCGCAGCGCGTTTCAGTTGCAGCGCCTCCGCAATGCTCTGGCGATAGCCGGTGACGACGATGTCAGTCCCGGACTCCTCGGGCGCACTGCCAAGGCCATTGCCAGCGTCTGGCGCGGACGCCGAAGCCAAGGCTGCGGTCGATGTGGTCGTGCGGGGTGTGGACGGACGGGACGCGCGTTTCACGACCACCACGCCGCCGCGCATCGCCGCCACGAGGTCCGTGCCACGCAACAGGTGATCGAGCGCCCCCTGCGCGGTAAACGCCCCGCGTACGCCGCTCGTGCGACGCCCGGCGACGACGGCTGGCGCGGCGACCACCTGCATCCCGCTGACACGCGAGAATTGTGAAAGCGCGGTGCGCACATCCGATGCCGCGATGTCGAAGTGCAGCGCGTTTCCTGCGACCGTCTCTGGCCGCGCCTGAGCAGCGACGGGCATCGCCAGTGCGACCGCCAGCGACAGAAACGATATCCCCCTGAAATACGTCATATGTTCCCCCCTCGGCGCGAATGCGCCACCGACGGGAAGACGGGCGCACCGCCCAATCTGGACAAAAGAATTTTGTTGCAGTGCAGCGTCAGTTCGATGGCGGTTTCGCGTCGTCGTTCCGCACCGCTACAAGTCGCAAACCGCCGCCCTCGTGGATGACATCAAAGCCATAGACCTCGCCGATCGCCCCGAGCAGGTCGGCCGCGTCGTCCAGTTTGAAACGGCCCGACAACGGCAGGCTGGCCAGCCTCGGCGGCGGTGCCGCAATGACGGGGCCGCGGCGGCGATTAAGCCGTTCGACGAGTTCGCCTAGCTGCATGTCGTCGGTATCGACCCAGGACTGACGGCGTTCCTGCTGGGTAAGATCGAACCGCATTGGTGCCGCAACCGTGCCGTGCGCGTAGCTCGACCGCCAGCCGGCGGGCACGTCCACCGCGTGATCATGGGGGGCGTCTTCCCCGAACCGCACGCGACCGCGATAGACCACGAGTTTCACCGCACGCGGGCCGAGATCGATCGAGAACGCCGTTCCGAGCACTTTCGTACGCGAATCACCCGCGCGCACGACGAATGGCCGTTCCCGCTCGTGTGCGACGTCGAAATAGGCTTCGCCTCGGCGCAGCGCGACGAACCGCGTGCGGGCGTCGATCCGGATATCGAGGCTGGTTGCGCCGTCCAGCTCTACGCGCGAGCCGTCGGCTAGTTGGACCACGCGCCGTTCGCCCCGCTGCGTCTCGATATGCTGGACGATCGCAGTCGCAGGGGGAAGCCCACCGCCCCGCCAGAACCCGACGCCAAGGGTCACGAGCAACAGGGCGCTGATCCCGGTGCCGATCGTGCGCCTACGCGTCTGGCGCATCTGGCGGACCGCTTCGTCGGACAGGCGTCCAGTCGCTGCCACCGCCGCAAGTGCCTCTCCGAGCGCGGGGTCCTCGAGAATGTGCCTGTGTGCAGGTTTTGCCTGCGATACGCTGCGCGTCACGCCCTGCTCCCCCCCGGCAAGCCGCGACGCTCCAGCGCCCGGCGCAGATCCGCCAGCGCGCGCGTGCAATGCTTGTCTACCGCCGCGACGCTCATGCCGAGGTCCTCCGCGACCACCGGACCGGAGACCCCGTCCAGCCGACGCCGCAGGAATATCTCGCGACGCAGCGGGGGCATGACCTTCAGCGCCCGCATCAGGATCCCGACCCTTTGCCGATAGTCGAGCATTTCCTCCGCAAGCGGAAGCGGACAGGCCAGACTCTCGATAAGCTCGGACGTCGTCGGCTGGGTGCGGATACTGCGGAAGTGATCGCGAACGAGGTTCCGCGCGACGGCGAAACAAAAGGCGGTGGCGTCGGCAACGGGGCGGGTACGACGATAATCGTACATCCGGACATACGTCTCCTGGACGATATCCTCCCCCGTCACCTGGTCACGCAGCCGCCCGCTGACGAAGCGGTGCAAGGCTTGCCGCAACGCGACCTCTTCCGCTGTGGCAATGCGCCGTTCCGCGATCGTTGCCGACTGTCTCACGAAATCGACCTGAATCGCACAGACCGTGCCGATCGCTGCGGCATGCTCATGATTTCTGCCCCATCGACCGGAGCTTATCTCCGCATCACGGCGCCGCGGTACCGGGGCGGTGTGAAACCTCGATGACAGGGTGCGTGTGTCGGTGCCGAGACGACCGTGGTTGTAATGCGAGCACTGCCTTCCGTGGAACCGACCGGACGCCTGCGGCCCCACGCCAGCTGTCGAGCGACTGACGGCCGCCCGCTACCGCAATACAGTTCATGCCCGCCTGGTGACGCCCTCCCGGATCAGGTCGAGCTGGCGATTTGTTGCGCGTTTCGACCGTCCCTGCCCAGACGAGTCTATGGCGCACGAAACCTTCGGGCAGTCCGGTCGACGTCTCCTAGGCAACAGTCAATTCTACGATCGGCTTTCGAACACCGACTTAATTTCACAGTGACCGTTGATGAACTGCATGTGGATTCAACAACCGTCGAAAAGGAATACAATCAGTGGTGACGAATCCGCGGAAAGGCCAACCATGTCGCGACCAACGGCATTTAGAAAGAAGGGCCGGAACTCCGCATCGCACAGCCCGACGAACGTCGTGGCTTGGCGCACTACCGCCGACGCGATCGCGGCGAAAGCCGTGCCGTCTTGGTCCGATCCCATCGATGGTAGCGTGACGTCCGACATCAGACGGCCCTCCATACTGTGCCGACCGGCGCTTCCGCCCCGGAAGGTTACGTAGGGATCATCCGCATATCTGGGGGCTGTGTCCATCCCATAGAGAAACTTGGACTTCCAAGGAGACTCGCATGAAAGCTCTGGTCTGGCATGGTAAGGAGGACATCCGCTACGACACGGTGTCCGATCCCGAAATCGAACATCCCCGCGATGCGATCATCAAGGTGACGAGCTGCGCGATCTGCGGCTCCGATCTTCACCTCTTTCACAATCTCATTCCAGCGATGCTGCCCGGCGACATCATGGGCCATGAGACCATGGGCGAGGTGGTGGATGTCGGCAGTGCGGCGAAAGGCACGCTCAAGAAAGGCGACCGCGTCGTCATTCCCTTCACGATCGTCTGCGGCGAGTGCGAGCAGTGCCGGCGCGGCAATTTCTCGGTGTGCGAGCAAACCAACCGCAAGAAGGAACTCGGCGACAAGGCGTTCGGGCATACGACCGCTGGCTTGTTCGGCTACACGCACCTCACCGGCGGCTATCCTGGAGGGCAGGCCGAGTATTTGCGTGTGCCGTTCGCCGACACCACCCACGTAAAGGTGCCCGACGGCATCGACGATGAAAAGCTCCTGTTCCTGTCGGACATCCTGCCAACCGGCTGGCAGGCCGCGGTCCAGGCGGACATCCAGCCTGGCGACACCGTCGCTATCTGGGGCTGTGGACCGGTCGGGCAGATGACGATCCGCTCTGCGATCCTGCTCGGCGCCAAGCAGGTGATCGCGATCGATTGCTTGCCTGAGCGGCTGTCGATGGCGGCGGCGGCCGGCGCGATCACGATCAACTTCGAGGAGGAGAGCGTCGTCGAGCGGCTCAACGAGCTGACGGGCGGCAAGGGCCCGCATAAGTGCATCGATGCGGTCGGGACCGAAAGCCATGTCAGCTTTGGCCAACCCGACACGATCCTCGACCGCGCCAAGCAGATGCTGATGCTGGAGAACGACCGTCCCCACGTGTTGCGGGAGATGATCTACGTCTGCCGCCCGGCCGGCGTCATCTCGATCATCGGTGTCTATCTTGGTCTGGTCGACAAGATCCCGATGGGGCAGGCGATGAACAAGGGCATGACCTTCCGCATGGCGCAGGCACACGTCCCGCGCTGGACCGGCGACCTGCTGCGCCGGATCGAGGACGATCAGATCGACCCCTCCTTCGTGATCACCACAAAGCCGATCTTGCTGACGGTCCCGAGATGTACCGCACCTTCCGCGACAAGGCCGACGGGTGCGTCAAAGTCATGCTCCGGCCCTGATCCAAAGCTGGAAAAAGGAGGTATCCATGTCCCTCGTAAACATCACTGGGATCGTCCGTTCGGAGGGTGATCCGCACATCGAAGATAAGGGCCCAAGCTCGCTTACTGGTGCCGACCGCCTAGCGCGCGCTCTTGGCTGGTTCTCGATTGGTCTGGGCGTGACCGAACTGGTGGCGCCCGGCCGCCTCGCGCGCGCGCTCGGGCTCGACGACAAGGCGGGATTGATCCGGGCGTATGGCGCACGCGAGTTGGCGAGCGCCATACCCACCCTGTCGGTGGACAAGCCGGTCGGCCTTACTGCGCGGATCGGCGGTGACGTGCTGGATCTCGGCACGCTCGCCACGGCGCTGCATCGCAACAACCCCAAGCGCGGGAACGCCGCCATCGCCACTGCGCTGGTCGCCGGGATCACGCTTCTGGACATCGCGGCTTATGCGGGCGTCAAAGCCGCGCATCGCCGCGAGCCGGGCAGCGACCGTAACTATTCGGAGCGCAGTGGCTTTCCCCGCGGAGCGCAGGCGTCACGTGGGCTGGCGCGGCAGGACTTCCAGATCCCGGCGGACCACCGCGCAGAAGGCATGGTCGCCGACGGGCTTCCGACGCTGGTCGCCTAGCTGCCCGGAGATCCTTGACGCATCGCGTCTCAAACGGTCCAGCGAAACGCGATGATCTTCGCCCGCATCAAAAACCGCTCTTACGCCGTCGCATAATGGGGCTTCCTATGAACGCCAAAGCATCTGAAACGCAACTTGACGCCGCAGCGAAAGCTGCTGTCACGATCAGCAGACCTGCCGAGGAACTCCGCACGTTGTGGCTGCGGCCGGACACTCAGGCTCGCATCTGGGCACACTTCGCGGATGTGGTGGCATTAGACAACCGCACTGCCGAATGGGTGGCTCACGGTCCCGCGGGCGGAGAATATCGGTGGCAGACCGAGATGGATGATAGCGCTACGAGCGAACTGCGCTGGTCCACTCTCGAGGGCGCCGACGTGGCCAACACGGGCTCGCTGGCCTTTCGGCCGGCACCCGGAGAACGCGGAACCGAGCTTCACCTCGACGTGCGGTTCGATCCGCCCGGTGGCGCCGTCGGGGAAGCCGTCAGCAAGCTGTTCCACATTGTTCCTCGCGAGATCGTGCTGAAGGCGCTCTACCAGTTCCGCGCGTTGGCCCTCACCGGCGAGATCCCGACGACAGATCCCCAGCCGGCCGCCCGCAACGGCGGCACCGATCACTAGGAGCAAACCAGATGCGCGCACTTTGCTGGAACGGCGTCAACGATCTTCGCGTCGAGACTGTCACCGACCCCGCTATCATCAACCCCAACGACGTGATCCTCAAGGTCCGCCTCTCGACCACGTGTGGGTCGGACCTTCACCTCATCGACGGCCTGATACCGACAATGAAAGCCGGCGACGTTCTCGGACACGAATTCATGGGCGAGATCGTCGATGTCGGACGCGAGGTGACGAAGGTTCAACGAGGCGATCGCGTCGTCGTGCCCTCCTTCATTTCCTGCGGGAGCTGCTGGTATTGCCAGCACGACCTCTACTCGCTCTGCGACACGACCCATCCAAAGCCAGAGTTGCAGGAGCCGCTCCTCGGGTATCCGACCGCCGGCATTTACGCCTACTCGCATGCGTTCGGTGGCTATGCGGGTGCGCACGCGGAGTATGTTCGCGTGCCGTTCGCCAACACCGACTGTTTCGCCGTGCCTGACGGCGTGTCAGATGAGGCAGCCTTGTTCATCTCCGACGCCGCGCCAACCGGCTTTATGGGGGCGGACTTCTGCAACATCCAGCGCGGCGATGTGGTCGCGGTCTGGGGCTGCGGCGGTGTCGGCCTGATGGCACAGCAAGGCGCCATGATCCTTGGTGCCGAGCGCGTGATAGCAATCGATCGCTTTCCTGAGCGGCTCGCTCAGGCCGCGGCGTTCGGCGCTATCACGCTCGACTACACGCAAGTCGACATCATCGAGGCGCTCAAGGAACTGACCGGCGGGCGGGGTCCCGACGCATGCATCGACGCAGTCGGGATGGAAGCGGGCGGCACTGGACTTCAACAAGCCTATGATCGGGTCAAGCAGGCGCTTTACATGGAAACCGATCGCGGTGCAGCGCTCCGGCAAGCCATGCTCGCGGTCCGCAAAGGCGGTACGCTCGTAATTCTTGGCGTCTACGGCCTGATGGACAAATTCCCGCTTGGATTGCTCATGAACAAAGGGGTCACTGTCCGGACTGCCCAGCAGCATGGACAAGCCTACGTGCCGCGCCTGCTCGAACATGCGCAGCGTGGCGAGCTGACGCCCGCTGCGCTAGCGACCCACCGCTTCTCGCTCGAGGACAGCCCGACCGGATATCACATGTTCAAGCACAAAGAGGATGGCTGCCTACGGGCCGTATTCATGCCCTGACCGGCGCCGCAGGAGCGTAGCCATGACTCTGGAACAGATGGGCGGGGTGGCGCTGATGCTGCTCTTCCTGGCGGACATCTTCCTGACCGTGCTCTACGCACGCGCAGGCACGGGTCTGCTAGCGCCACGCTGGAACCGGCTAGTTTGGGCAGCCATGAAGGGCATAGCCCGGCTGTTCAGTCGTCGTCGAGGCTTGATCCTGTCTTTTGCGGGGCCAGTGCTCGTGATCTTGCTGATTGCGTTCTGGGCGCTGGGGCTGACACTGGGTGCAGCGCTCATCATGCAGCCTGAGCTTGGTAGTGCGATCCGACCAAATAGCGGCGACACGCCGCGGGACATTGTCACCGCGCTGCTCGTCGGCGGGAACAGCCTATCGATCGTCGGCAGCGGCGACTACGCCCCACACACGACCGCCACCCGTCTTATGTTCCTGCTAAACTCGCTGATCGGCGCATCGGCGCTGTCGCTGGTCCTGAGCTACCTCGTCCAAGTGTACTCGGCGCTTCGCGAGCGTAATGCTTTGGCGCTCACCATCGATCTCATGACGGATGGTACAGGCGATGCGGCGGTTATGCTGGGCCGGCTTATGGCCGGGAATGATGACAGTAGCGTCAGCGGCGAACTCGGCAACCTGGCCCGTTCGGTGGCCGCCACCAAGGAAGCGCACCACTTCTACCCACTTCTGTTTTACTTCCGCTTCGAAGAGCCGCTGTATTCCGTATCGCGGTTCGCCTTCGTTCTTCTGGATCTGACGGCCCTGATCGAAACCGCGCTAGATCGAAAGCGCTACGGCCCGCTTATGGACTCCGCCGCCGTAACGTCGTTGCGGCGAGGTTCTTTGATGCTCGTGAAAACGCTCGATCGTAGCTTTCCGACGGTCGAGGGCCGAGTGGGCGACGCGGAGGCCTGGCGGCACAGGCAAAACTATGCCGCCGCCACACGCACGCTGAGGAGCGCCGGAATCGTGGCGCAGACGGATGGCATCGATCGCTATCTCGCCGCGCGCCGCGCGTGGGAGCCGCTGGTCTTCCGGGTCGCCCAGAGGCTTGGTTATGGCACTAGCGAGATCGACCGCCGCCAATCATAGACTAATGATTGGCCGCCCCCCGGACGAACGAACCCGATTGGGCGCATTGCCGATCGGCCGGTTTCCTCGAGCCGAGTGGCGGGTTTAAGCAAAAGCGGTCGGTCACATCACGACGCTAAATGTCTTGGGTTGGTCGACTGCTGCGGGTCGTTCTTGGGACAAACCCGTCACTCCGGACTGGATCGCTGAACGCCCGCTTCCAACAAGACCCGACATAAGCCCCCTTGGCGACCGGTGTGCGAGAGTGTTCGAACCGCGTCCAATTTAATGTCCTAAAGAGACGTAGATCTTCGACGATTAACGGCAGCCTTCTTTTGAGTTTCTCAGCTCGCCAATGATACGTGCAGCGTCTCGGGCAGGCGACGCACCGAACAATCTGGCGTATTCCCTGCTGAACTGGGTCACGCTTTCATAGCCGACGGCAAAAGCTGCCGCCGTCGCATTATGCCCTCCGTTAGCGAGCAGTCGACGGGCGTGCAGCAACCGCATTTTCTTCTGGAACTGTAAGGGGCTGAGTGTCGTCACCTCCTTGAAATGGCGGTGAAACGCGGAGGTGCTTATTGCCGCCATCGCGGCGAGAGCGTCGACGCGAAGCGGCTGATCATAATGATCGCGCACCCATCGAATGGTCTGATTGACGCGCGCGAGCATCGTCGTCGGCGTGGCAACGTCTCGTAGCAATGCGCCATGCGGCCCCTGCAGAACACGAAACAGGATTTCGCGCTCGTAGGCAGGTGCCAAGGCAGCAATCTCGTCCGGCTTCTGGCGAAGTCGAAACAGGCGCACCCAGGCATCGAGCAGATCGGGTGTCACCGGAGCAACCTCGAACGCTCGCGGGACGGAAGCCGATGATGGGACGGGCACGTCCGATAGCAGACCATCGACGACTTCCGGATTTAGCGTAAGGCTGATCGCGAGATAGGGTTCGCCATTCTGCCCGGAGGAGACGGTGCCGATCGCAGGAAGATCGACCGTCATGACGAAATAGGTGGCAGGATCGTACCGCAGCGTCCGGTTGCCGACCATCATCGCCTTTCTACCCGCAAGGATCAGGTTGATCATCGGCTCGTAGACGGTCGCCAGCGCATGTTCGGGCACCTCCCCCCGCACCATGAATACTCTGGGGATGCCGGTCTCGGTCTTTCGGTTCTCCGCGTCCGCCGCAAGCGACCGCAGTTGGTACAGTTGCTGGTGCATGTCGGTAATAAAACCCTGCCGGCCTGCCTGCGGCAACCTCCGTGGAGAAATAGGCAAGAATTGAAGAGAAACCGAAAGGCCCGCCCGAAGCGGATCTGACAAAAGGGCCCCCACATCGGAGGTCACACATGAAAACCATCGTCATTACCGGCGGCAGCCGCGGCATCGGAGCAGCCACTGCCAAGGCATGCGCCGAACGCGGCATGAATGTCCTCCTGACCTACAACAAGCGCTCCAAAGCGGCCAAGGCCATTGTGCGCGAGATCAAGGCAAACGGAGGCAGCGCGCAGGCACTGTGCCTGGACGTCGAGGACGTTGCAGCGTTCGCCGCCTTTGCGGCGCAGGTATCGACGATCCTGGCCGGCACGCCCCTCCACGGCCTCGTAAACAATGCGGGCTTTGGGCTGTACAATCCTATCGATACGGTGACGCCGGACCAGTTCGACAGCCTCTACGCCGTGCATCTGAAGGGCCCATTCTTCCTGACGCAGGCCCTGGTGCCGCTGATGACGCCGGGAAGCGCAGTGGTGAACCTGACCAGCGCCACGACTCGGGTCGCGACCGCAGGCGTCGCCCCATATGCCAGCTTCAAGGGCGGCCTGGACGTTCTGACCCGCTACCAGGCCAAGGAGTATGGAGAGCGGCGCATCCGGGTGAACGCGGTTTCCCCCTGCGCCATCCGGACCGAGCTGGGCGGGGGACTGACACCCGAGTTCGAAGCCATTCTGTCCGAACAGACGGCGCTGGGTCGTGTCGGCGAGCCCGACGAGGTCGGGCGCGTGATTGCGGCATTGCTGTCCGATGATCTGGGGTGGGTCAACGGACAGTCCATCGAGGTCGGCGGGGATATTGCCTGTGAGCGGGGCCTTTGGAAGCCCGCAATCACGCGGGGATGCCAATCATGCCGTCATCGGGCGGCTTTTCGAGGCCACCAGCGCCTATGCGGTCGATGCGGCACTGTCGCTATTCTCCACCAGCGCCAATATCGACGATCCAGCCGTTGGCAGGATCTTCAAGGGCAACGCGGGTGTGCGAAAGTATCTAACGACGTTCTTCGTCGGGTACGAGACGTGTACCACTCTCATGTCGGCAGCAACGGACGCATCCGGTGCCGTCCATGTGCGCACCGATTTCACCGGGACGTTCGGGCATGAGATCGGCATACTCCGTTTCACGTTCGATGACGCCGGTCTGATCCTGCAGCTTCATGCCAATCTGGAAGGATGATATGATTGCGATCTTGAGCGCGTCGCGGCGGCGTCTTCCGATGGCTGCAACGCTGCTGGGGTTGTCGGCGATGCTGCCGGCGGCAGGTCATGCGGGCGAGCGGCGACTTTCCCCGGCAACCTTCCATGTCGTCCTTCGCCCAGAGACGGACGCAGGAAAGAAGGTCGTCGCAATCCGGATCGACGAACGGATCGCGACGGGCGGGGAAGCGGGACGTCTGTCCCTGACCGTGCCCCTCCGCTTCATCGGCATGATCCCGTTCGCCACGAAAATATCCGACGTCGTCGCCCACGACGCGAAGGGGCCGCTGGCCCTGACTGCACAGGACACCACGCTCCCCGATGGCACGGAGGTACGGCGCTGGCGCAGCGAACGCCCGGTCAACGGTGCGACGAGCCTGCGCTACAAGCTCACCCTGGAGACTGCTGACACCCGCGGACCTCCCTATGGCGCCATGGCTGGATCGCTCGGCGTCAGCGGCAACACCTCCGCCGTCATCGTCATCCCCGATGGCGTCCGAGGCGGCCGCAACACCCTGGCATGGGATCTGTCTGGCATGGTCGCAGGATCGCGCGGTGTCATGACCGGGGGCGAGGGAGCGATCACGACTCGTGGATCACCGGAAACGCTTCTTGACCGGTGGTTGATGGCCGGCCGCCTTCAGAATGGACAGGAACGCGCATCCAACGGCTTCAACGCCTACACGCTTGGGACCCCGCCCTTTTCGGTACCCGCTACCATGATCTCGGCGCGGTCGGTCTATCAGGCCCTTGCGGAGGAATTCGGCTATCTCGGCGCGCCACGCTATGAACTGCTAATCCGGACCCTCGATCAGCCGTCGTTCGTCACGGGGACAGCCGCGAGCGCGGGTGGTGGCGCCCTCATTACCAGCGGCTCTTTGACCTATGTGCGGGGCCAGGCCGATGTCGACGCGCTCAACATCATCGCCCACGAAATGGGGCACCAATGGGTCGGCCAGTTCGAAGGCGGTGGATCGCTCTGGTTCGCGGAGGGGCTCAACGTCTACGTCACCTCCACCTTGCCGTGCGAAGTCGGGCTGCAACCGTGGAAGGATTGCAGTCAGCAAATCAGCAACTGGGCCAAGGCTTATTATGGCAGCGAGGGGCGTGATTGGTCGCAGGACCGTATCGAGGGGGCACCCTTCGCTCGCGAGGACCTGCGGCAGGTGTCCTATGGTCGAGGCATGATGTATTTTGCCAATCTCGATGCGGCGATACGGGCTCGTTCCGGGGGGAAGCAGACCCTGGTGAGGCGGCTGCGCCCGCTGTTTGATAGCAGGCGGGCCGGCCAACCCATTACGATTCAGCGCTGGGAGGCGTGGCTTCGCGCCGAACAGGGAGAGGACGAAGTTCGGCGCTTCCGGGATACCGTGCTGGGCGGTGCGTTGATCGAACCGAGCGCCGGCGCATTCGGTCCTAACCTTGAGGTCGCTCCAAGCCGCTATGCCGACGGTGGGACATCGCGCGCCGGTTACGCATGGAATCCGCGTACACCGCAGTGAAGCACCCTTGGTACGGCCATCACGCGGTGTCGATCGCTGCGGAATGCGACACTGGGGAGGCGTGAGCGGGCGGACTCGTTACCCGTCTGGACAGCACGCGCCCTCGAATAGCCCTCCCCCTCCCATCAAACGGATCGGACAATGCATGCATATCCTGAAATGAAATCGCGGCTGAACCCCCGCGCGCGTAGGATCGCAGTCGGCGCGATTGCCGCTGCTTTCTTGTCGGCGCCGCTTCATGCATCGGTCCGCTATGCCCCCATGGCATTCGGCGACGCATCAGGCACGAGGCCGTTTCTCGATCTCACGATCAACGATCATCCGTTCCGGTTCATGCTCCATTCCGGCGCGAGCTTCTTCGTAATGACGACCCATGCCAATGCGCAAGCGTCCGGCCTGGTCGTCACCAATCGGACCTCCGATGTCGGGATCGACCGCGAGGGCCATGTCAACAAACTCGGCCTCCGCACCACGACTATCTCGAGCCTTGTCGTCGGTCCGAGCAAACTGATCGACGTCCACGCGACCGTCTTCGAGGTTCCGGTCCCAGGTCTGGCCGGGATGATCGGCACCCTGTGGATCCGGAAGGTCGGCCTGATCGTTGATTACAACCAGGCTTGGGTCGGCTTTCCCGATACACCCGCAGATGCCACGAACGCAGACGCCGCGTCGCGCCGGCAAGGCTA